>JAJRYD010000050.1 GCA_024275955.1 Nitrospirota bacterium | reverse complement strand
TTCTCTGCGGTGCTGGGCATAATATGAGAAAGCTACTATGGGCTTTCTTATTCTTTCTTTTTGGCTGGCGGTTTTACGAAGATTTATCGGCAGAAAACTAAACAGGAAGGTCAGTTACAAAACCTTGCCACACTAAAAACCTGCTTTATCAAGGGCGACTAGCTACCGTTCCCTGTACTCCAATTTTAGTATTTTCCCCCGCTGTTCAGGCAGACGAACGGTTTGGGATATTCTGTACCCAGGAATCCATAAAATATCGGAGCCAGATGCCAGAAGCGGTATCGAATCCCGTTCCCATTTGGACAGTTTTTGGTCTATAAAAAACTTTTTAAGCTTTTGCGACCCATCGGCACCAAGCGGATAAAATCTATCGCCCTCCCGCCGGCTCCTTATCACCGCGTCAGAAGGTATCGCCTCTCCATTGAGAAACACCTTCCTGCACGATTTATCAAAATCTACATCATCCCCGCCTGCCGGACGCACCTCTATGGAGGCAGATATCTCTTCAAGAAAAATAAGGCTGTCTTCATCAAATTTATATGAAAACGGTTGTGCCTTTGGAAATTCTGAAGTTCTAACGGCAAGCCTCTCGCCAGAGAGCACCGCCTTTATGCCGGGCAGATCCAGCTCTCCGCTTCTCTCTCCTCGCAAAAGCTGTCCCAAATCTTCTGTCCTGTCAAAAGATATCCGAGCCGCAAAAGAGCCTCTTACCTTTGCGACAATTTTGCGCAAAACCTCTCTTTGCAGAGCTTTTGGATAACTTTTAAGTTTTGCCGAATCTACAACCACTTCCTCCTTTTTTGCAGAGACTAGAACCTCTGCGAGAGCCTCATCGCCAAGCCCGGAAATAAAGTCATCTATATCGCTAAGGACTACCGACGTGCGGCACAGTGAGTCTTTAAGGGCCGGATTGTACTCTCTCTCCAAAAGCGGAAGAAGATTATTCCTTATCTGATTTCTAAGATATTTATCGGAAGAATTTGAGGAGTCTGTCCTAAACACAATCTTATTTTCATTTAGATATGCCAGAATTTCCTTTTTCGACACCTCGATAAGCGGCCGGATTATTTTTTCTTCTCGGATAGATGGAATACCTGTAAGTCCTGAGAGACCTGTCCCCCGCAAAAAATTTATCAAAAGTGTTTCGGCACTGTCATCCTTTGTATGGCCTATCGCAATTTTATCGGCAAACCTGCTTTTAATAAGGCTATCGAAAAACTGGTACCTTAGCTCTCTGGCGGCAGACTGCGTCGAGCCTCCATTTTGAGCACGGTACTCTGGCAGATTTGCACTGGCCGCCCTAAAAGGGATTGAAAGGCTCTCCGCGAGTTCTTTGACAAACTGCTCATCCTTATCGGATTCCTCCCCTCTTAACTGATGATTAAGGTGGCAGGCGACAAGCTTTATACCTAGCTCGTCCTTAACACTTTCCAAAAGGAACAAAAGCGCCGTAGAGTCCGGCCCGCCTGAAACAGCAACTGAGAGGCGGTCATTTTTCTTCACCGCCCCAGAGCTGTTAACCATCAGTACGATTTTAGCTTTTAGCGGCAGTCGGTCTGGAAGCATCAGTTCTCCTTAATCGTGCGCAGGCTCTTAAGCTATCGGTCGCTTGATAGGTGAGAAACTCCCCTCTTTTGCCTGCCTGTCAATTATCAGCAGATTTACACCATGTGGCAAATTAAAAATTAGATATGTTTACAGCACAGGCTGTTTATATTAGCATTAGTAGGTTATGGATAAAATATTGATAGTTGATGACAATCCCGATAATGTAGACCTCATCTCGCATATGCTGGAGTCTGGGTCTATTGAATCTGCTTCTGCGTTTTCAGGCTTAGAGGCTATTAAAATGATGGAAAGAGATTTTTACCCAATAGTCCTCAGCGATCTTATGATGCCCCATATGGACGGAATGGAGCTTCTTGAAAAAATTAAAAAGTCGTGGCCCAATACCGAAATGATAATCGTTACCGCCCACGGAAGCATCAAATCGGCGGTAGAAGCTATTAAAAAAGGGGCGTATAGCTACATCCTTAAACCTTTCGAACCTGATGATCTCTTAAACGAGGTTCAAAAAGTCCAAGATCTCCAAAAAATGAGGGAGGAAAACAGAAGCCTCAAGATTGCTCTGGCGCAAACCAGAAAAACCGGCCCGATAATCGGCAATACGGCTGAGCTAAAGTCTATTCTAGAGCTTATAGGCACCGTGGCAAATGCCAATACTACCGTTTCAATTCTTGGAGAGAGCGGTACCGGAAAAGAACTGGTGGCAAACGCGATACACGATCAAAGCAAAAGGAGCAACGGCCCCTTTATCAAGCTTGCTTGTGCCGCGCTCTCGGAAAACCTTCTGGAGAGCGAGCTGTTCGGTCACGAAAAAGGCTCTTTTACCGGCGCTGTTTCCCAGAAAAAAGGAAGATTTGAAGCGGCAAACGGCGGAACTTTGTTTCTCGATGAAATAGGAGAGATATCGCAAACTGTTCAGGTAAAGCTACTCCGCTTTTTGCAGGAACGTCAGTTTGAGCGTGTCGGCGGTACCAAAACTATAAAAACAGATGTACGGATAATCACCGCGACTAACCGAGATCTTGCAAAAGAGGTACAAGAAGGCCGCTTTAGGGAAGATCTCTACTACAGGCTTAATGTGATAACAATCAGCGTGCCGCCGCTACGGGAACGGCTGGACGACATCCCTCTCCTTGCTCACCATTTTCTGGAAAAATACAAAATGGAAGTTAATCGGGATATGGATGGGTTTACGGAAAGAGCACTCGACGCGCTTAAGAAATTCCATTGGCCGGGCAATATACGGGAACTGCAAAATGTTATAGAGCGCGCCGTAGTTTTAGCCAAAGAAAAGATAATAGATATAAATGACCTCTCCGACAACTTTAGGGAAACCTTAAGCGGGAAAAGTTTTCCATTTAGCGGAGAAACTCTCCCGCCATTGAAAGAGGCTAAACAGGCATTCGAGAAAGAGTATCTTGAAAGAGCTTTGGAAATAAACAAAGGGAACATTACGCGGACAGCCGATACGATAAACCTAGCGCGGAAAAACCTTCAGGAGAAGATAAAAAACTACGCGATAGATGTATCCGCTTTCCAGAAAAAAGATTAGCGATAGCTCCAAGTATGGGCTGCCATTTAATTTGCTAATTTAAATTCAAAGCGTATAATTGGGTGTCTGCTTTTGGTACAAAATATTCTAGATATCCCTAAAAAATCAGGAGGTTATGATGGAGCGGTGGATTTGCAATGTTTGTGGGTGGGTTTACGATGAAGCAAAAGGCGACCCTGACAGCGGTATTAAGCCAGGCACAGCTTTTAAGGATATCCCCGACGACTGGGCCTGCCCTGCATGTGGAGTTACCAAAAGCGATTTCTCAAAGGTTGCGGAATAATATAGGCGAGGTTCTTCTCCTCTAAATTTCAGAGCAAGGAACAAAATAATTATGCAGGAAAATCGATTTCGTACAGAGTTTGATGCCGCTATCAAGTTTATACAGACGAATGACCGTTTCCTCTTAACAACTCATATCGGCTCCGATGGCGACGGTGTTGGAGCTATTGTAGGCATAGCTGGGCTTTTAAAAAAACTGGGCAAAAGTTTCGAAATAGTTGTTCCGGATCCTATCGAGGAAAAACTTTCTTTTATAAATGCTATTCGCAAATTCAAAACTTACGATGAAAATATGAGCGACAGCTCTTTTGACAGTGCCATAATAGTAGACGTTCCACACTTGGAACGCATAGGCCCTGTATCCAAACTGCTCTCCAAAAATAGTGGAATCCTGAATATAGATCACCATATAAGCAACGAGATGTACGGAACATGCAATCTAGTGCTTCCAGACTACGCGGCGGCGGCGCATCTGGTGACTGATATGCTAGCCATAATGAATATCATTCCTGACCGAGAATCTGCCTCTGCCCTTTATACCGGAATTTCTGCCGATACCGGCCACTTTAGGTTCGATAATACCAAGCCGGAGACACTAAGGGCGGCCGCTAGCCTTGTGGCGGCAGGGGCCAACCCAGAGCTTATAGCCAGAAAACTCTACTACTCCACCGACAAAGAGACATTATTCGGGCTAGGCACAATGCTCGTAAATATAGAGGTTTATAACAGCGGAACTGTAGGGATTTCCCACCTCGGCTACGGTCTGTTTTCATCAGATATCGGACAAAAAATAGATACCGACGGCTTTGTTAACTATATTCTTTCGATAGTCGGGATAGAAGTCGCGTTTCTTTTTAAGGAACTAGAAAAAGGAAAATGGCGGGTAAGCCTAAGATCGCTTGGAAAAATTGATGTAAACCGTATCGCGTCAAAATTCGGAGGTGGTGGACACGCAAAGGCGAGCGGCGCTACGCTAGAGGGGAGCTTTTCAGAGGTAAAAGAGAAGCTCTTGGCAGAAGCTATAGAGGCTATAAGCGGAAATACTAGCTCTTAAGATTTTTTCTTCGCTTTAGCCTTTTTCTTTGCCACTGCTTTAGTCTTCTTTTTAGCAACTGTCTTTGTTGCAGTTTTTTTCGCTTTGATTTTTTTATTTGCAACTGCCTTAGTTGCAGTTCTTTTTGCTTTGGTCTTTTTCTTTGTAACCGCCTTAGCCGCAGATTTCTTTGCCTTGCCTGTCTTGGTACTCGACGGTTTCGCGACGGCCGGAGTTTTTCTCTGCGGCAGTGTTACCTCAACACCCGGTGTCAGAGACTTGATAGTCCAATTTTTAAAAGAGGGGTAGATTTGGGTTATCTGAAAAATAACTCTTGCATTTGCTAGGGTCGTTTCAACAACAAGCCGGTGGTTTCTTTCCGCTATTTCAGGCTTGAGAGGAAACAGCTTAGCACTCACTATATGCTTATTAAACCCATCAAGGGTGTATCCGGCATACTTCGCGTAATGAATAAACTCCGAAGCATGATCACGCATTTCTGAACGCACAAATCTCGGGTTCGAAAGTTCAATTTTTACAATCTTCTTGGCAACCATTTATCCGACCTATACTACAACATATCGGATTGATTTACTACACCAATCTGATAAGAGAAACAAAAACAACACGTTGCGAAACGAGGTATAAAATGCTCTAAAAGCATATAAAACAGTATGCTATCGCCACACTCATAGAGCGAAGATACTACGGCTGTCTGAAACTTTTGACTGAATAATCAAATACAGTCAGCCCTTTTTGGCAAGAATCGCGTCAAGCATATATTCAAACACCTCTATATCCTTGTCGCCTTTTTTGGAGTAAGCATCCTTTAGCTTAGCAATGGCGGTAGCAAGGCGGAGGTTTCTGGCCCCATACTTTGGGTTTCTTTCGCTTACCATCGGAAGCTTCTCGATTTTATCAAAAGCGACACTTTTTCCTGTAAGAAGCCAATCTAGGGAACACCCGCTATACCTCTGTATCTTCATCAGGTTTTCGTATGTAGGAATTTTGCCTTTCTGCCAATAATACTGAAACAGCCCTTTTTCTATTCCAACTTTTTTGGACCATGTATAAGGCCGATCGGTGTGCATAAGGATCTTGAGCCTGTCTTTGAACGTCTGCGCCATCTTTCTCTCCTAGATAAAGATATTATAAATACCAATATAAAAATACTGTAAGTACTAGTACCTACAAAGTAACCCCACTGCTGGAGTAATCTACTGTAGTACGCACCAAAATTCAATAGGAGGTATGCGTATATTATTTAGAATAAATATTTTGCTCTTGCAATACCTCTAGCGGTAAAAAACTGATAGACCGCGGAAGAAGCAGGCATCACCTCAAGCAATCTGTAAAACCACTTGATGAGCAAAGATTAAGCAATAATAGCTAGGCACTATCCATAGTGCGGTCGTATCTTTCTTACCAACTACATTCTAGCATTATAAAAGAACGAGTCAAAGAAAATTCTTATACCATGCAAAGCAACTACATAGATAAAATTGTATCTATAATTTCAAAAAACTTTTCTTTAGGATATGCACCTTTAAGCGGAATGCCATTTATCAAAAAGGAAGGAGTGCCGGTAAACCCAAACCTCTTTGCCTCTTCCATATCTCTCGATATTCTTTCTCTTATTTCGGCACTTTCAATATCTACTTCAAGCCTCGCCATATCAATACCAAGGTTTGAAGCCGCTTCTTTCAACGCCGTCTTTCCGCCATTCAGCATTCCCTGGTTTTCGAATATAATATCGTGAAATTTCCACCCCTTTTCAGTACTCTGTTTTGCTATAGCTTCAAAGTAGATTGCCGCCGGCATAGCATTCTTGTGAAAACTAAGAGGGTTATGCTTGTAAAAAATTCGCACCTTATCGCCATACTTATCCATAACGGCATCAAGTGTTTTGGCTACTTTAGAGCAAAACGGGCATTCAAAGTCGGAGTAATCGACAATCGTTACCTCGGCATCTATATTACCGCGAACCGGTCGTCCTTTCTCCAAGACAGGAACCATAGGATTATCAAGGAATGCCGCCATCTCTTTTGCTTTTATCGCCTCCTCGATTATTTTGAGCAACTCTCCTTTATTCTTCCTCAACGCTTCGATAACAATTTCGGGGTTATCCTCAAGAATCTTGTCGATATTCTGATTTTGAGAAACATTACCGGAGCATGCAATTATGAACATCGGCAGGAGGAAAATCAGTTTTAGCAGTTTTATTTTTTGCGTCATTATCCTCTCACTATATCAAATATCAGACAAGCAATGAACGGCTGTAAGAATAGCGTAGTGTGTCAGTTTGTATTCCAGCGGCTTTCCCTACTTTCTCAAAGGAGGGGACTGAAGGAGTGGTGTCCCTAGGGATAACCGCTCCGTCCCGCACTTAGCGGTAAACAGCCCCTTCCGCTTCGCGAAGTGGCGTAAGCGCACTCTGGCAATCGGCAAAACCAAAGAATACGCCGTCAACCGCGCTTGCTTCTCGTGACGACACTAGAGCAGACCGGCAATTCAAACCGACAGACCGCCCAGAATAGATATCTGCTCCCCGGATATTTAAACCCGGGGAACAAAAAAAACTAGATATCGTAGTAAAGTTCAAACTCGACAGGGTGTGGAGCTTTGTTTACCTTGTCAATTTCGTTTTCCCGCTTGTACTCGATCCATGTCTCGATAACATCTTCGGTAAATACATCACCTTTGAGGAGAAACTCGTGATCTTCTTCAAGAGCGGCAAGAGCTTCGTCAAGTGAGCTTGGAAGAGACGGTATCTCGCTAAGCTCCTCCGGCGAAAGGCCGTAAATATCCTTATCGAGCGGCTCACCGGGGTCAATCTTGTTCTGGATTCCATCCATACCGGCCATCGCCATTGCGGCAAATGCTATGTAAGGATTGCATGAAGGATCTGGGAACCTTAGCTCTATCCTCTTTGCTTTTGGGCTTGCGGAGTACATCGGCAGACGGATAGCGGCAGACCTGTTTCTGCTGGAGTATGCCAAGTTAACAGGAGCCTCAAAGCCTGGCACCAGCCTCTTGTAAGAGTTCGTCGTTGGAGCGACAAGTGCCGCAATAGCGCGCGCGTGCTTAAGCAGACCTCCTATATAGTGGAGAGCTGTCTCGCTCATGCCGCCGTATCCGCTTCCGGCAAAAAGCGGTTTGCCGTCTTTCCATATAGATTGGTGGCAGTGCATGCCGGAACCGTTATCGTCCAAAACAGGTTTTGGCATAAAGGTAGCTGTTTTGCCGTTTCTGCGGGCTACGTTCTTGATTATATATTTAAAGAGGTTCAGGTCGTCCGCCATCTTCACAAGGGAGCCGAACCGCATATCAATTTCGGCCTGTCCTGCAGTAGCTACCTCGTGGTGCTGGCATTCGACATGAAGCCCGCAATCTTCCATCACACCTACCATTTCGTTTCTAAGGTTGGCGTAGGAATCGGTCGGCGGAACGGGAAAGTAGCCTTCCTTGTATCTAGGTTTGTAGCCGAGGTTAGGGTTTTCTTCACGGCCTGTGTTCCACTGCGCTTCTACCGAATCAACATGGAAGAACGAATGTCCTGGCTTCGTGCTGTAGCGCACATCGTCAAAAATAAAAAACTCCGCCTCAGGACCGAAGTATATAGTGTCGCCGATACCTGTCGATTTAAGGTATGCTTCCGCTTTCTGGGCGATGTAGCGTGGGTCGCGGCTATAGCCTTCGCGGGTAATCGGGTCAACTATGTTGCACACAAGGCTAATTGTTTTCCTGTCGTAAAACGGGTCGATAACCATCGTCGAAGAATCGGGGATAAGAAGCATATCGGAGGCATGTATAGGTTGCCATCCTCTTATGGAAGAACCGTCAAAGCCCTGCCCTTCCTCGAATACAGCTTCGTCAATTTCGCGCGACGGAAAAGTGGTATGTTGCCACAGCCCGGGAAAGTCCATGAACTTGAAATCAACAGATTTCACGTCGTTGTCTTTTATAAACTTAACTACATCTTTCGCGGTCATACTCATTTACCAAAGTCCTCCAAAAAAAATCGAAAAGCGATACGCTAATCCCCAAATCAACCGCGAATGATAAAATCGCCGCCGGTTAAACCTGAGATTACCCCCCTTAAATTCCGTGCAAAGTTTACCACAATAGCTCGGTTATAATCCCTAACTTTTTTCCCAGCAGTCAGCCTCCTTATTCAATAACAGGCTTTAATGCTTTCCTTCCCTCTTCTCCTTGATAAGCCTCTCTATTTCAAGCTTATTGCGGGCAAGCTCATAGAACCCGTGCCACTGGGCGTAGTCTGCTCCCATCATAAAAACTCCGGCTCTCGCTCTGCGGCCTTCGTGATGCCAATATTCAAAAAACTTAAACTCAAGCTCCTCGTCAAACTTCTTTTCCGTAAGCAGGCCGTCAAGGTACAAACCGTCCATCAAAGCTTTAATCGGGTCATAGAATTTCTCGTTATAAAGTTTTATAGCATTGTCTCCCTGCTGATAAAAACCTTTTACCCAGTTTGTAGAGTGACAGTTTCTACAGACCTTTTGCATAGTCTCCCTTTTCTCTCTCCAGTTCTTCCTCGGTTCGCTTCTTGGCGATGCCAGTTTCCATGAAAGCCTCGAGCTTACATTGTGGGTAGACTCCACATTGCCTATACCGGACATATGGCAGGTGGCGCATGTGGGGGCGCGGTAGTATTGAGTATCCCAGTTGCTACCAGCTATATCCCAGTTCCATGTCTCTTTCTCGTTAGCATAGATAACCCCATGTTTCGATTCCATATAAATTTCGATGTGCGGATGGTCCGGCCCTATATGGCATGTACCGCAGGTTTCCGGTTTACGCGCCTCGGCAATAGAAAATTTGTGCCGAGAATGACAAGCGGTGCAGGAACCAGCGCTTCCATCGGGGTTTATTCGGCCAATTCCCTGGTTGGGCCATGTTTCCGCTGTCAAGGTTCCGTTTTTCCCAAGCTCAATCTTGGACCCATGACACTTTTCACACCCAACTATAGCGGACTCTTTGCCTTGCACTTCATAACCGAGGACGTTGTCCATAATCCTGCCTTCAGGTGTTTTGCCGCTTAAAAAGGTTGTTGCCTTTGAATGATGGCTCTCATTAAACTCCCTCACCTCTTTGGAGTGGCATCTGGAGCAGTCTCTAGGACTGACAATAACCGAAATCAACGCCCCTTCGTGCTGTTGCACGTCTATGTCGGTCTTTTCCGCCTTGTGGCAATCGTAACAGGTAACTCTTCCGCGGGCATGCTGGCTCGACTTCCAGTCGTTCACAATACCGGGAGATTCTTTTTCATGGCACGAGACGCACTTTTCGGCAATTTTAAGCTCTTTAGAGCGAACGGAGCCGGCTTTCGCTTCCGCCGCCGACCCCAGAAAAACCATAAAAACGGTTAAGATAATAGTCAGTTTCTTTAAAAACATATCAAACTCTCTTTTCCTCTCAATATTTAAGAATCAAAATAAATTCTGTTTTGGTGAGCCATGTGACGATGACACGATACGCACTTTTGCTTTTCCCCTTCCATTCTGCGGTGCGCCAAAAAGCCTCCTCTGGGTAACCCGGAAGGGAAAAGATTCTTATGGCAGGTTTGGCACGAGGCGTTTACGATGCTCGCCGCGGCAGACTCGCCCATTTTTTTTCTGTCAAGGTTCTCAGGATCGCCAAAATAATGAACAAGAGTGTCCCTAACTCCGTAGTAGGTCTTTGCCATCATTTTAGGAATGAACGACGGCGGAAGGTGGCAGTCCGCGCATTCGGCCACAACTCCGGTGTCGTTATTGTAATGGGATGAAGTCTGCCACTCCCTATACTGCGGTGTCATTTCGTGGCAGTTCACCGTACAAAAGTCGACCGACGACGTAAAACCTACCGACCATGTAACGAAAATATACATGATGCTCATCGCCACTGTCGTAACAAAGGTAGTAACGAAGACGACCTTACGGTCGGCTCTTTTTAATACCTTTTCGCCAAATCCTTTTTTCATTTTAAAACCTTAACGAATAGTTGAAATCGGGAAATCAGGATATGCGTTTGCGCCATGCTCACTAAAATCAAGCCCGTTGTATTCATCTTCCTCGCTTACTCTTAAGCCTACGAGCTTATCAATCACCTTAAAAACGAGGTACATAACCGGAAACACAAAAATAAAACATGAAAATATCCCAAGAAGCTGAACGCCGATAATCTTTAGCGAAAACATTTCCGCGCTGTTAAAGATGCCTGCCGCCAATGTTCCCCACGCTCCGCAAACACCGTGGACAGAAATCGCTCCTACAGGGTCGTCTATTTTGAGTTTGTCAAAAAAGGAAACCGACAAAACAACCAGCACGCCGGCGATAGCACCGGAAATTACCGCAAACACCGGAGTGAGGTTAGCGCAACCTGCGGTAATGCCAACCAGCCCCGCAAGCGCTCCGTTGAGGCTTATGCCGACATCGGGAACGCCGGTACGAACCCACATAGTCATTAGTGCAAAAACACCGCCAGCGGCGGCGGCAAGCGTCGTGTTGACAGCTATCAAAGCTATATCGGAATTGCCGGTAGTTGTACTGCCGGCGTTAAACCCGTACCAGCCAAACCAAAGGATGAGAACCCCCAAGGCCGCCATAGGAAGGTTGTGGCCGGGGATAGGCCTTATATTTCCATTTTTCAAATATCTGCCGCGGCGGGCACCGACTACTATCGCGCCTGCAAGCGCGGCCCAACCGCCAACACTATGGACAACCGTTGAACCGGCAAAGTCGATAAACCCGAAGCTTTCTAGCCAGCCATTACCGTGGTAAAGGCTTCCCCATGCCCAGCTTCCGAAAATCGGATAGACAACGGCGCAAAGAACAGCGGCGTAGATAAGATAACCTAAAAATTTTGTCCGCTCCGCCATCGCGCCTGAAACAATCGTGGCGCTGGTTGCCGCGAAAACAACCTGAAACATCCAGAAAGCATAGAGCCACGGATCGCCATCTTTAATAAAATCGCTCAGAAAAAAACCGTCCGTGCCGAAAAAGCCGGTACTGCTCGTTCCAAACATTATTCCAAAGCCGATTGCCCAGTAGGAAAGCGAACCGATGCAAAAGTTCATAAAATTCTTCATTAGTATATTGGAAGCGTTTTTGGCCTGCGTAAAACCTACCTCCACCATCGCGAAACCGGCATGCATAAAAAATACAAGAAACGCCGCCAGCAATGTCCAGACAAAATTAAGATTCATCTGTACGTCAGGGGCGCTTGGAATCTCTTCCGAGAAAGCTGGTCCAGCTATAGCAAAAAGTGCCAACAGAGAAAAAAGAAACTCTTTCTTCATACATTACTCCCGTTAAAACAGGTTGAAATCTTTTTTTAGCCTGTTATTTTTTCAGTTTTTATATGGCCGAGAGGGCTTTCGCCCCCCACGACCAAAAGGTTAGGGCTTGTCGTTAAAACAAACTTAAAGTCCAGCGTTACCTCTTACACGGTTAAGTGGTATATCCACTTTCACCATGCAGAGCTATATCGAGTCCTTGCATCTCTTCTTCTTCCGTAACCCTTAGCCCCATAACAGCGTCAAGTACTTTGAGGATTATAAAAGTTACGATGAAAACATAAGCCGCGGTACCGGCAATGCTTATCAACTGCGTAACAAGCTGGCCGGCGTTTCCAGCCAAGAGGCCATTTGCCCCGCCAACCGCCGATACGGCGAAGATACCTGTGGCGATAGCGCCCCACATACCGCCGATGCCATGAATACCAAAAGCATCTAGCGAATCGTCATAACCGAACCTGCCTTTGGCTACTACAGCGATATAACAGATAACACCAGCGAGACCACCAATGGTGATTGATGCGATAGGCCCAACAAAACCTGCGGCAGGTGTAATGGCAACCAGCCCCGCCACCGCGCCAGAAGCGGCGCCGAGCATTGTCGGTTTGCCGCCATGAATCCATTCAGCGAGTATCCATCCGATTATCGCGCTACCTGCCGCTATCTGTGTGGTGACAAAAGCACCGGTCGCGCCGGCACCTGAAGCTAGCGCGCTTCCGGCGTTAAAGCCAAACCAGCCGAGCCATAGCAGTGACGCGCCAAGAACGACAAGCGGAAGATTATGCGGGAGCATCGGCTCCTTTGGGTATCCTTTTCGTTTGCCAAGAACCAGCGCACAGGCAAGGCCGGCAATACCGGAACTCATATGAACAACAAGACCGCCGGCAAAATCGAGCGCTCCCATCTGTCCTATCCAGCCTCCGCCCCATACCCAGTGGCAAAGAGGGTCGTAGACGAATGTTCCCCATAAAAGAATAAATACGATGTATGTGCTGAATTTAAACCTTTCGGCAAAAGCTCCTGTAATAAGTGCCGGGGTTATAATGGCAAACATCATCTGAAAGACCATGAACGCCTGATGCGGTATGGTGGAGCCGTCGAACCCACCAGCCTCCAGCCCTACCCCGTTGAGAAAGGCAAAAGAAAAGTCGCCGATAAAGCTGTTACCAGTGCCAAACGCAAGGCTGTAGCCGATGACGACCCATTGGATACTCATAACTCCAAGAGCTATAAAGCTCATCATTATCGAGTTAAGCACATTCTTACTGCGGGACATACCGCCGTAAAAGAAAGCAAGCCCCGGTATCATTATCATCACAAGGGCGGTAGATATAAGCATCCACGCGGTGTCGCCGGTATCTATTTTGGAAACAGCCTCTTCGGCGAACGAGATGTCAGAAGTAAAAAACAGACCAAACATAACTGCCGATAAAACGACAGGCAGTTTCTTATAAATATTAGTCATTAGATAGCCTCCTCACCGCGTTCGTTAGTGCGGATTCTTATTGTCTCCTCGATACTGGAGACAAAAATCTTCCCATCGCCTATCTGGCCGGAGTTCGCTGTTTCTATTATCAGGTCGACAACTTTTCCTGCTATATCTTCCGCCACTACAATTTCAAGCTTCACCTTCGGCAGAAAGTCGATGTTGTACTCGGTACCTCTGTAAAGCTCGGTATGCCCCTTTTGACGGCCAAAACCTTTCACTTCCGTCACCGTCATACCTGTAACGCCGAGGTCGGTGAGTGCATCCTTTACCTCGGCAAGCTTGAACGGCTTAATAATCGCTTCAATCTTTTTCATGGTTCGATAGTCTCCTTTCTAGAAACTGTAAGTGAGTTCTACTGCCCATCTGTATTAGCCTCTTTATTGGCTTTACCATCTTTATCCTCGAAAACTTCCTGTAGCTTTCGATGATAATCATGCGCGAACTTCGTCTGAAAATAATCAGAAAGCACCCTCTTAAGATTAGTCATTAACCTAAACTATTCATGATTGTTTAAAAAAGATCGACATCCAGTTGGAACGTCATCGTGTCGGCGTTGTCATTAACGCCGTCGTTATCCAAATCCTTTTCAGTGAATATATCGTAGCCGACTATAAAGCTCGATTTATCCGAAAGCGCGTAAGATACGCCGAAACTAGTAGCCCCATAAGCGTTTTTACCGCCCATGTAGTCGATAGCTACCCAGAACTTATCGCCAAGAGAGCGATCCCAAGAAGCTAATAGACCCGACGCGTCTTTTTTGCCGTTTTTATCCAAAAGCAGTTTGTCATTACCGGAATAGTACCCAAACGAGATCCTGCCGAAATCTTCAAATGTCTTCGCGGCAAGGCCGTAAAGTATATTGTAGTCATTGGCATTACTATTAGTGCCAAACTCATAGCCACCAAAAGCTAATGCTGGAGAAGAATCAAATAATTTACCTTCATCAATGCCTATTTTCGCATTAAAATAATTCGGGTCATCCGATGCTTCTCTTATATCTATGCCAACCTCAACGCCGATAGTCTCTGATGGAATTACTCCGACCGTTAACCCGTAATTTGTCGGGAATGCATGCCCACCGTCTGCCGACTTCTTGCCCACAGTGTTATAATTATCTACGCCTAAGTGCAAAGACTTAAAACCTTGGATATCTGTTGAAGGAATCCATATCTGCGTCGATGGAGTAGCGTGGGCTGTGTCAATCATGGCAAAAAAGGCTATTAAGGTTATTCCAAGTAGGGCAATTTTTGTTTTCATAGTTATTTCCTCCTAAAAAGTGTGTTTAGCTCATATTTTTTGAACGACTTCGTTATCTCCTGCCGATAAACAGCAAACAAGATGTGGAAACCGCAAGCGCAAATGTTCTTTTTTTTGTTCAAGTCTTCTCCTTTATTTATCTTTTTACTCCAGCAATGCCCCCTTAACACCCCTGCATTTAAACCAAGCAAGCGCATTAAATAAAACGCATAAAATCAATATACTACCAATTACCAAAACAGACTACCAGTACTTTAATATTAATTTTAATACTCGCTTATTATCTACTTCCAAAATCTAATCTACTATAACTTGTTTATTTTCAAGGCTTAATTAATAGTTCTAATTTTTTTTAACTAATTTCAAATATTTAGGTAGTGAAATTATTGAATCTTGAGGGGATGATACATTTACTGTAAGGAAATTGCAAGCCCAGATGATCTAGCCATGAAATACATTGTCATATTTGGCTTAAATCACATTGTTTTCCTTGATTTTATTTTATTTTAAATTTTAGCTTTTATTTTTAGGATTGCTATTGGCATCGAAGAAATCTAGAGCTATATTTTTTTAACATTAAGAATTTTTTAATGGTAGCGGCTCCGGCATGCTGTTAGCCACAGGTTAAAGGCGATAGTAAAAATGCCTTTTATCAGCTCCCTTGCCTCCTTTAGTCAGAGCTGTCTACCGCTTAACATGCCGGCAAAGCTTTTATTCCTTTGACGAAAAGATACCTTTGACGTGATAATACGGTTGGTATTCGATTTCATCGAATCAAGTTTTATAAAGTTCGTATATTGATTTACTTATCCGGCATATTGACGGCCGGATTGAGAAGAAAAAGGAGACTAAATGACCACTCAACTAGAATCTGCAAAAAACGGCAATATAACCGAGCAAATGGAACAGGTTGCTAAAGACGAGAATCTAGTGCCTGAAAAAGTCCGCCAGCTTGTTGAGGAGTGCTCGGCAGTAATCCCTTACAACAAAGGCAGGAACTTCGATGCTATCGGCATAGGCCGGATGATGAAAACAAAGACGAATGCCAACCTCGGCACCTCGCAAGACGACAGAGATATAGACAACGAGTTGCTAAAGCTAAAGGCGGCGATAGACGCCGGAGCTACCACGGTAATGGATCTTTCTACCGGCGGTGATATTAGAGCGATACGGAAGAGCATTATCGAAAAATCTACCGTACCTCTTGGGACGGTTCCAATCTATCAAGCGGTATGCGATGTAGTTGAAGGCGGCGACCGGCTTGAAGACCTTACCGCCGACACTCTTTTTAAAGTGATAGAGCAACATGGAAAAGATGGTGTCGACTACATTACCGTCCACTGCGGAGTTACGAAAGAATCTATAGGCCGGATTGAAAAAGAGGGCCGCATCCTGGATATAGTAAGCCGCTGCGGGGCGATAACCTCCAAGTGGATAAAATACAGTGGCGAGGAAAACCCTTTGTACGAGCAGTACGACAAGCTTACTGAAATTGCGAAAGCGTACGATATGACCCTATCCCTCGGTGACGGGCTAAGGCCCGGCTGTCTTGCCGATGCTACAGACCGTGGGCAGGTTCAAGAAACGATTATCCTTGGAGAGCTTGCGCAAAGGGCGCAAGATGCTGGCGTGCAGGTGATGATAGAAGGGCCGGGCCATATGCCGATGGACCAGATTGAAGCTAATATCATACTTATGAAAAGGCTTTGCAACAATGCCCCTTTCTACGTTTTAGGGCCGTTGGTAACAGACATAGCCCCCGGGTACGACCATATAACGGCGGCAATAGGCGGAGCCATAGCCGCGCGCGCTGGGGCAGATTTCCTCTGCGTTGTTACACCTGCCGAGCATCTAAGGCTTCCAGACGCCGACGATATTCGGGAAGGTGTTATTGCCGCGAGGATAGCGGCTCATGCCGCCGATATAGGAAAGCTGGGCAACGGAACAATGGATGCCGACAACCAGATGGCACGAGTAAGAAAAAAGCTAGATTGGGCCGGACAGATTAAACGCTCTATCGACCCTACAAAAGCTACCGCCTATAGAGAAAGTTCCTCGCCCGAAGATGAATCTGTCTGCACTATGTGTAGCGCGCTTTGTGCGATTAAACATGGGGATTTAAGCGAAACCGCCAAATGAGAGTCTGGCCTTTAGAAGAAGATGCAATGGCCGACGCCAATGTCGGCGGGAAAGTTACAATAAGTGGTAGCGACGCGAGACATATATCTACGGTGCTTCGCCAAAAAAAAGGCGACAAACTGCGGTTGTCGACACCGGACGCTCTAATCTACGAAGCTACTATCGAAGCTGTAGAAAAAGATTTTATCTCCGCGAGGATAACCGGCGGCCCTTTTTCGTCAAAGCTTAAAAAGCCGGATATCACTCTGGCATTTTCAATCAGCAAACCGCAAATAATGGAACTGGTTGCCCAAAAAGCTGTTGAGCTAGGGTGCAACAATCTTATCCCTGTCATTACAAAAAAGTCTTTTGAGCGGTCGATATCCCCCAACAAGATGGAAAGACTTAACAAAATCATCCATGAAGCTTACAAACAGTCTGGAAGAGGCGTACCGATGAAGCTTAGCGACCCTATGCCGATATCAGAGCTACCATCTGCCGACCTGAAAGTGGTGCTATGGGAAGATGAAATAAATCTCTCGCTTAACAGCGCCCTTTCTTCGGCAGACTCCCCTTCTTCTGTAATCGTCCTGATTGGGCCGCAAGGAGGGCTGGAAGCTAGGGAAGTTGAGGAGCTTAGAATGTCTCTCTTCAAGACCGCCGGAATCGGCCCTCTTATACTGCGTGCCGAAACAGCCTGCGTCGCGGTACTCTCTATCGTTAGCTATCATTTCGGCAGACTGGAGCGATGAATAAAAAACCTCTAACCGCTTCAAAAAAATCTACGCAAATAACATCCTTTAAGGTGATGGACATTCTCGAACATGCCAAAACACTGGAGGAAAAAGGGAAAGAGATTATCCACTTTGAAGTTGGAGAGCCGGAATTTAAAACACCTTTAGCGGCAAGCACTGCCGGTATAAACGCGATTAAAAACGGCTTTACCAAATACACCCATTCGATGGGGGTTCTTGAGTTAAGAAAGGAAATTTGCCGAAAATATAAAAAGAGGTATGGAGTTAAAGTAGAGCCGGAACAGATTATCGTATCGAACGGTTCTTCGGCCGCCCTTTTTTTAACATTTGCCGCCCTCCTTAACCGAGGCGACCAAGTGATACTAGGTACGCCGCATTACTCCTGCTACCCGAACTACATAACATTTTTAGACGGCAAGCCGGTATTGGTAAAGCTTTACGAGAAAGAGAGCTTCCAGCTTATACCTGAAAATGTAAAAAAGAAGATTAACGCCAAAACAAAAGCGATATTGATTAACTCTCCTTCAAACCCTACCGGCACGGTACTAAAGCCCGACAGCATAAAAAAGATATCAAAGCTTGGCCCCGTCATAATTTCTGACGAAATATATCACGGCCTTTCTTACGGCAAAGAGAGGTCGTACTCCCTCCTTGAATTCACCAATAAAGGATTCGTGCTTGGCGGTTTCTCGAAGCTGTACGCAATGACCGGATGGAGAATCGGATATGTTATCGCGCCAAAAGAATTTATAAGGCCTATGCAAAAGATTCAGCAGAGCTTTCAGATTTCACCCAATTCGATAGCCCAGCAGGCGGCTATAGCGGCGCTGAAGATACCGGAAAAAGAGCTAGGTAAAGTGAGGGCCATCTATGCCGAAAGAAGAAAACTGATGCTTGATGGACTAAGGCAGATAGGGTTCAAAATACCATCCGAGCCTGCCGGTGCTTTTTATGTTTTTGCTTCATGCCGATTTTTAGATAGCGACTCTTACCGCCTGGCATTTAAAATACTGAACGATGCGAAGGTAGCGGTTACGCCAGGTATCGACTTTGGGAAAGCTGGTGAAGGTTTTTTACGTTTTAGCTACACCACTTCGCCAGAAAAGATAGAAAAAGGGCTTAAAAGGTTAGAACGTTTCGTTGTAAAACTTGGCGGCAGACCTCCGGCTTAGGTGATATGCAAAAAATATAAATTTGGCTTGGCTAATACCCTATTTTTATGTAGAATGAGGGTCGGCTGTAACGACAGGGTTATACTAAGCCTGCGGAACATTTTCGGCTTATTTTGAGAGGTAGTTACTGGTTATGAAGTGTGGAGCAAAAGTTGTTGAAGATGTTACTATTTTCTTAATTGACGGTGATATTGTTTTTAACAATCTTGCCGAAATAAGAGAAACCATTAAGGCCGACCTTGAAAAAGCTGAAACAAGCAAATTTCTTATAGACCTATCGACAGTCGGAATAATAGATTCCGCCGGTGTCGGCTTTGTTGTATCTATCTACAAAACGATACTCTCTAAAAAGGGTAGCTTTGCGCTTATCAGCCCCAACGCGGCGGTTGAAAATGTTCTCCAAACTGTAGGCCTTACCCGTCTTTTCAAGGTTTTTACGGATGAAGACGAAGCGGTAAAGAATCTTTCATAGAGAGATTCAATACCATTCTTTTTTCGCCCTTCCTTCTTGGCTAATTAAAGCTGGTTCTGTAGACTGACACCCACCATGGGAAATTCAGAGAGAAAAGAGACTGTAGTCGGTATAGACTTTGGGACTACCACTTCGGCCATTGGGTTTGTCAGAGACGGTCTTCCGGTGCTTCTCCAGATAGATAACGGAAATGTCATTACGCCGACCATCCTTGCCTTTTCACGAAAAGGTGAAACGATTACCGGAATCTACGCGAAAAAACAGGCGGTACTAAACCCTGAGAGAACCTTTAGCTCTATAAAAAGAACGATCGGCAACGGTAGCTCTGTAACTATCGACGGCAAAGCATGGTCGTTCGAGCGGATGGCATCTGTCATTATAAAAAAAATGGTCAGCGAAGCTGGAAAGGCTCTTGGTTGCCTTGTGACCAACGCGGTGATAACGGTACCTGCGTACTTTAACGACCTCCAAAGAAAAGCTGTCCAAAAAATAGGCAGGGAAGCCGGCCTGAACGTGCTTCGTATCATCAACGAACCGACGGCGGCCGCGATGGCATACGGAATAGATCAGGAGAAAGAACAAAACCTGCTTGTATTCGATTTCGGCGGAGGAACCTTTGATGTATCCGTCCTTACTATTTCGAGCGGAGTTTTTGAGGTAATAGCTACCGGCGGCGATAATCATCTGGGAGGCGACGACATAGACAGCCTGTTGCTTAACGATATTTTGAAAGACTTTAAAGCCGCACGAGGGGTAGACCTCTCTAATGACAAAATGGCAATGCAAAAACTAAAGGACGAAACGGAAAAACTTAAAATAAGACTTTCCGATTCTCCAAGCTCCAAACTTAGCATCCCGTTTATTACTGCCGACGAGAATGGCCCGATGCACCTTGAAAAAGAGTACACAGTGGAAGATCTCGACAAGATGATCTACCGAATGCTTAAAAAAATAATAACGCTTGCAGGTGAAACACTCCAGAACGCCGATATGAAAAAAGCCGACATAGACAAAATAATGCTGGTTGGAGGTTCGACAAGAATCCCTTCTGTTAGAAACGCCATCGAAAAAGAGTTCGGCAAAAAACTTCTTGCCGGAATAAACCCTGTGGAATGCGTCGCGCTGGGCGCGTCTATTCAAGGAGCGATAATAAGCGGCGAGATTGAAAACATGGTTCTGGTAGATGTGATACCGCTTACCTTAGGCGTAGAAATAGACGGCGGCGATTCGGAACCGCTAATCGAAAAGAACAGGCCTATACCGGCAACCTGCAAAAGAATATTCTCCACTGTGGTAGACAACCAAGAGGAAGTCGAGCTACGGGTACTGCAGGGAAACTCCAACAGGGCTACCGAGAATTTAGAGATAGGCCGTTTCATTCTCGGCGGTATCGAAATCGCCGGCAAAGGCGAGCCTAAAATAGAAGTTTCATTTGATATAGACGTTAACGGCATTCTCTCTGTCTCTGCTGTCGATAAGGCTACCGGCGCGGGCCGTTCTATCCGTATCGACAGGGAAATTGCAAAAAGTGATGAAAACGGGGCTACCGTCTGATGTTTGAAGTTGCCGTAAAAACAGAATTCTCCGCCGCCCATAAACTGGTGGGGCATAAAGGCCCTTGCGCCGAAATTCATGGACACAACTGGGTAGTAGAGGCTACTTTCGCCAGCAAAAAATTGGATAATATCGGAATGGTTATCGACTTTGCCGATGTCAACGCCGAGCTTGAAGAAGCAAAATTAATGCTGGACCATAAACTGATAAACGATGTTGAACCGTTTACCAAACTAAACCCAACCGCCGAGCATCTGGCTAAATGGTTTTTCGAAAAGCTAAAAAAAAGCCTGCCTGTATCCCCTACCCGCGTCACGGTCTACGAAACTTCATCGTCCAGCGCTTCCTATATTGAGTAAACGCGGCGACAGTAGACAGATTTTAAAGTAGAATATCTTTTAAATGAAAAAAACAAAACGCATTTTTGTCGGTAATATTCCTATAGGGGGCGGTTCGCCTATTTCTGTGCAGTCGATGCTTAACTGCTCCCCGCACGACGAAAAAGCTATCCTCGCCCAGATAACAGCGTTGAAGGAAGCGAACTGTGAAATAGTGCGGCTGGCGGTTCCAGATGAGAAAGCGGCTGATGTTTTTGAAAAGGTAAAGAAAAAAAGTTCCGTTCCCCTAATTGCCGACATTCATTTTAAGTACGAGCTGGCACTGGCGGCTATCAAAGCGGGGGCAGATGGCCTGCGCCTTAATCCCGGTAATATCGGATCACGAAAGAAGGTGGAAGAGGTCGTAAAAGCGGCGATGGAAAAGGAAATTCCGATAAGGATAGGCGTAAACGCAGGGTCTATATCAAAAGAGAAGCTAAATAAGTTCGGCGGGCCTACTGTTGACGCGATGATAGAGAGCGCGCTTGAACATGTTTCCATACTTGAGCGGCTGAATTTCGACCTTATAAAAATTTCGATAAAAGCCTCGGATATCGCAAAAACAGTGGCGGCATACAAAAAGCTGTCTCAAAAAGTAGATTACCCACTGCATGTAGGAATATCCGAAGCTGGAACCGCTTTTTCTGGAACTATTAAATCGGCAATAGGCATAGGTATGCTACTCTCCCAGGGGATTGGCGATACTATTCGGGTATCTCTTACGGCAGACCCTCTTCTTGAAGTTAAAACTGCCTATGAAATTCTTAAAGCTTTAGACTTACGAAGAATTTCTCCGGAAATTATCTCCTGTCCCACCTGCGGCAGGTGCGAGATAGACCTTATTACAATCGCGGAAAAAGCTGAGAAAGAGATGGCAAAACTAAAAAAGCCGATAAAGATTGCTATTATGGGCTGTGTTGTAAACGGTCCCGGAGAAGCGAGAGAAGCCGACATAGGGATAGCGGGCGGTGATGGATACGGCGTGATTTTTAGAAGCGGGAAAATCATACGAAAGGAAACTGAAGAAAACCTGTACAGAGCTTTAATGGAGGAGATTGAAAAACTGTGAAGCTAAGCAACTATTTTCTGCCTACGGTTAGAGAAATTCCATCCGATGCCGAGATACCGAGCCATCGGCTTATGATACGGGCCGGCATGATACGAAAGGTAGCCGCTGGGATATACAGCCTGCTTCCTCTTGGCCTTCGGGTAATACGAAAGGTGGAAAATATAGTTAGAGAAGAGATGAACAAGGCAGGCGCGATAGAAACATTGCTTCCATCTATCGTTCCATCTGAGCTATGGAAAGAGACAGGCCGTTGGGATTTTTACGGCAAGGAGCTTTTGAGAATAACAGACCGCCACCAGAATCAGTTCTGCTACGGTCCTACCCATGAAGAGGTGATGACAAACCTTGTGAGGAACGAGGTAAAATCTTACAAACAGCTTCCGCTCAACCTTTATCAGATACAAACCAAATTCCGCGACGAAATACGCCCACGCTTCGGTGTTATGCGTTCCCGCGAATTTACAATGAAGGACGGCTACAGCTTCGACTGCGACGAAGAGGCCGCCGCTATAAGCTATCAGAAAATGCACGATGCCTATTCCGCCGTGTTTAGAAGGTCTGGTCTTCGGTTCGGGGCGGTTGAAGCCGATACCGGCCAGATAGGCGGATCTGCTTCTCACGAATTTATGGTTTTTGCGGAAACCGGAGAGGATGTTGTCGTATCCTGCTCCAAGTGCGGCTTTGCGTCCAACGTAGAAAAAGCAGAGGTCTCGCCCGCTGTCATTAATCCGAACGAACAGGTTCCGCAGTTGCCGATTGAAGAGATAGAAACCCCAGATAAAAAAACGATAGGAGAGGTTTCCGGCTTTCTTGGAAAGGAAGAATGGGAATTTATCAAAACTCTTATTTACACTATCGACTCGGGGAAGGAACATATAGCTGTATTGGTGCGTGGAGATTTCGAAATAAACGAACCGAAGCTAAAAAACCTGCTTGGCGCCGATGAGATTGAACTCGCCTCCCCTGAAACAGTAAAAGATATTACAAACGCATCCACAGGCTTTGCCGGCCCGCACAAGCTTGAATGCCGGATAGTAGCTGACAACTCGATAGAAAACATGGTTAATGCTGTTTCCGGGGCAAACAGGGATGACTATCATCTTATAAACATCAATATAGGCCGCGACTTTACGCCGGATATTGTCGGAGATGTAAGACTAATTTCACTTGGCGACCCATGCCCTAAATGCAGAGATACAATCGAATTCCATCGTGGAATCGAGGTCGGCCATATATTCCGGCTCGGCACAAAATATTCAGAAGCTATGAAAGCTACCTACCTAGATACCAACGGCAAGAAAAAAACTATCGTAATGGGAACATACGGAATCGGCATAGCCCGAATCGCGGCCGCCGCTATTGAGCAGTGCAACGATGAAAACGGTATTATCTGGCCATATTCGATAGCTCCGTTTCAGGTTGTGATAATTCCTCTCAATATCAAAAATAGCGAGCTTGTAAATAGCGCCAACGGTATTGAAGAAAAACTGAGGGAGGCCGGATTTGAAGTTCTGCATGACGACAGGAACGAGAGGGCCGGCGTAAAGTTTGCCGATGCCGACCTTATAGGGATACCGATACAGGTGATAATAGGGCCTAGAGGAATTTCAAACGGCGAAGTGGAAATAAAAGTAAGAGCCACAGGCGAAAGGCGCAACATTAAGATAGAAGAGCTTACGGACGAGGTGCAAAAAATTTCCGTTAAGCTTTTAGAAAGCTAAAAAAGCAAGTTACCTGTAGGTATGCCAGAGCCTGTAAATGATTCTGTGTAACTGCTCGTTTACAGGCTCTCACTAACTTGCGGCAAGAGCGACAATGAATGTCGGCCCTATACCGGGGTTGTCCACCCGTGGGTTGCCGTAAGCGGCGAATGGCTGTTCCTCTTTTGTTTTTCTATATGCTTCAAGCATTTTTCTACCGTTACTGCTGATAGAGACCTCATCGCGCTGACGCTGGACTACAGGCCTGTTGCTTTGAGTAAACGCTTTCACTCTCTCGCCGTATCTATCCTGCAGGCCGTACAAAGATACTGCCTGCTCTCTTTGAATGCCGTATATCATCTTAATTCTTTATATTGATAAACTTGCTCTTTCCGCTTCCAGTTTCGGTATAGCCCAAGTAGCCTTTCGCGGCGATATTCATCTGCCCAAGCTTCCTCATCTCTCTGCCGACATCCAGCTTGCCGCTTTGAATAATTTCACCGCTCTGCCTGTCTATCTCAATAATCTCTTCCAGAAGGCGGCGCAGTTCTTTTATTCCATCATCGTCTTTACCAAGTTTTTCGATGTTTTTATTTATTTCCGGGTCTATTTCGGCAATCAGTTCGATATTTTTCTGGCGTTTTTCCATCACCGCGGAAGTGCCGGTAGATGAATCCCCCTTCTTGATAGCTTCGAGCAGTTCTATAGACAGGCTACGCAGTGCGCGGTAGTTTTCTACCTGCTTTTCTACAATTTTTTTGATATTTTCCATTTTGAATCACCCAAAAAGACTAAAAAACTCTTTGCGCTGTTCCAGCTCAAAATTTTTATCACCGCTAGAGAGTTCCGATTCAAACCCAGCAACGCCTTTGCCGCTACTGCTTTTGTACGCATCAATCGCATACTGCTGAAAACGGATCGTCCCATATTCTTTATTTAGGTGGAGATTAAGCTTTTCGTTAAGATTTCCTACGGAATAATTTATAAACCGAGTCGTAGCATCGCTGTTTTTCAGAAGGTTTTTGCCAAACTTTTTCTTATCGACTTTTATATTAAAGTTATCCGAATCGTTTAGCCCCATCCGGTTCAAAACATTCGTAAGCGAAGCAGGGCCAGCGCCGGGAAGAGCTAGGCTATCCCCTTTTTGCATGGCAAGAAGGTTTTCAAATGTTGTTTGCCTAATGGCGGTCGGCCCTTTCTTACTAAGACTTATGCCTATATCGGCGATCGAGGTAAAAGGTCCGATCTTCTCTGGCGGCGCCTGTAGGAGAGAGCGAACCGTATCGCCATAAAGCGACTGGAGCCGAATGTTTTTACTAACCGCCCCATTGCCGGAAATGACAAGGTTCAAAAAACTTATTGAATCGTTGTAGGTCGCCGCGAAATAAAGCAATGACGGCAAAGCTCTATCCGGGTCGCTAGTTATTGTAACTGTTTCGGTTCCGATTTTCTTGAGTTCAAGAGTAACTCCGGCAATCATATCTGCAGTAAGGTTTTCTGGAAAGCTAAACTCTTTACCGTTGATACTAACAAGCGCTTCAGCCGCCTGCCGGCTATACTTATTGAATTCGTCAACGGCACTAACTCCAGAAGCCGGATTTCTGAATAATACCCCTATTCTCTCAAGGATATTATTCGGGTCTTGAATACTTATTTCTATATCACTCCGGTTTTCGCTAACCAACACCAGCTGAGCGCCTATTATTAACGCGCGGACTTTGGTTTGCGAACTGCCTCCATCTATCGCTTCGTTTCCATTGCTGTCTTCCGCCGTATCAATGATACTGTCGCCATCTCTATCCTCTTTGTAGTAGACAGGCTTTGTATACCCCTCTCCGGTATAAACAGCAGGAATATCAATGGTATCGAGTGAGCCGTTTCCGTTGATATCCTCATACTTGTCGAGACTGCCATTTATATTCGTATCTTCTCCATAGTTTATTTTGGCCGCGATTGAAGCAAGAGAGTCTGACACTTCGATGATAGTTTCATATCCGTTTATTTTTACGGTTCCACTAAGATTTAGTGCCTCACTCGGGTCAAAGTCGTCACCAGATGCTACCTGCTGGTTTTCGGCGAGGCTATGAACGGTAATCTTAAACTTTTCTTCCAGCGCATCGCTCTTGGCTGATACCGCCTTAATTACAGACTTGTCACTGCTCGAAACAGTTTTGGTGTTTAATGAACCTGGCTGTATCATTTCGCCGGAAGCTTGCCTTAGCCGCTCAAGGAGCCGCTCGACTTCTGAAAACCTGTCGTACCGCTCCTGAAGAAACCTCTCCCCGTAGGTAACTTTCCTTTCCATCGTAGTTATATGTCTCGCTTTCTTTAAATCAGAAGCTGTTTCCTGTATCTGGTTGATATTCAATATGCCCAACTGTCTAGGAGCAACATTTGGACGGTTACTGCTTTGAATCCTAAAATTTGAGGCAAAAGCTTTTTGTCTGCCGGAAATGGAGATGCCGGTACCTGACTTTCTCACCTGCTCCAGAGAAGGATATGCCCGAGACCCAAACCGCCCCCTGTAGCCGGTACTGTAAAAGCGCGGATCTCCAAAATATAATTTCATTTAATTCCTAAAGTTAAATTTTATCGTGCCGATACCATAAATGGGTAGATTTTGGGTATAAAAAGCCCAAAGAGAAAATTTCGCGCTCCACCTAGTTAACATAACGCACCACGTCTAAAGTTTTACTTTTCCATGCCGATACCGTTACCAGCTCGGTTCGCTAAAACAGAGTGATGAAAAGCCCGAAAAAGCCCCCAATAGCTTTCTACAGCACTCACGTCTGCTTATCGGATGAAAAGTCTAAAACTTGACCCCTATCAGCAAAGTTTTTTAATCTATTCGTCCAAGATGCAAGATGATTATCATCTATCAGGCGTATAGCTTCTTTATCGCCTGAACAGTGCCGTCATCGTACATGTTAGCGAACGCATCTACCACCATAGGATCAAAATCCTCACCAGAGCCTTCTTTTATAAGGTTCAAAGCTTTTTCCATAGGCCATGCCTTTTTGTAAACACGCTCTGTGGTCAATGCGTCAAAAACATCTACCACCGATGTTATTCTGGCCACCAGAGGTATTTTGTACTCTGAAAGCCCGTCTGGGTAGCCTTTCCCATTGAACTTTTCGTGGTGGTGCCTTGCAACCAGTCTTGCCATTTCAAAAAACGGGCTTGAGGCCAAAATTGATTCGCCATGAAGAGTGTGGCTTTTCATCACCTCGAACTCCTCTACTGTCAGCTTTCCAGGCTTTTTTAAGATGCTGTCTGGAACACCTATTTTACCGACATCGTGAAGAATGGATGAATAGCTTATCTCCTCGGCTTTGGTCTGCGAATAGCCCATTTGCAAAGCTACCGCTTTAGAATAATCGCTAATCCTGCGGACATGGTTGCCTGTATCTGTATCACGGTACTCAGATGCGACCGCCAGCATCATTATCGAAGCCATATTAGCTTCAAGAAGCTCTGCCGTTCTAAACGTAACCATTTTTTCTAGAGACGCTTTAAAATTTGTCAGCTGATCATTGCTACTCTGCAGTTCTGAATAGAGCTGATGCACCCTTATGTGGGCCTTTATACGCGCCAAAAACTCTTCTGTCGAAAAAGGCTTAATGATATAGTCGTCAGCGCCAGAATTTAAAAGCATCGCTATATCTTCCTTGTCTGCCAGAGTGGAAGCGATAACTATAGGTACAAATGCCCATTCACTACTTCCCCTTATAAGCCGAACAAGCTGAAAACCGTTCATACGCGGCATATTTATATCACTTAATATCAGGTCGAACTTGATATCGCCTTTTTGGAGCATCTCCCATGCCGCTAGGCCGTCCTCTGCCTCGATAACATTGTGGTTCTGCTTTTTTAGGATACTGACAATTATCGCTCTTATGGTGTAGCTGTCCTCAACCACTAAAACTGTCTGAGGCTTTGTACTTTCGCCTTTCTCCAAAAGGCCTTTCACCTTATCGGCAAGTTCTCTCTTTTCAAAAGGCGTAGGAAAATAATATATACCGCCGACTTCGTACGCCTTCTGCCGTTCCTCTTCCGAAGCTACCTGCGTTACAAATACAACTGGAATATCTCTCGTCTTAGCATTGTTTTTCAGGCTATTGCAGGCCTCCAGCCCTGTTAGTTCGGGCAGATCTACCTCCATGATGATGACATTCGGCTTTACTTTTTCTGCGATGGAAATCGCCTCCAGACCACTGGCCGCTGTGAGGATTTCAACATCAAGCTCGGCAAGCTCACTTTTTATGATTTTTCGGACTATCGTGTTCGATTCGACAACAAGGACTCTCTCTTTGAAACTCTCAGCCATAATACCCCTTAATATATGCCGTTTCTTAACTGCTCCTAAGGCTACTTCGCCGGTAAATTATACATTAAAGCTAGACTATTTTTTGCCTATCGAAAAATGTTAAACTTGGGAACCAAAAGAGTGGAAGGTAGAAAGCTCGTAAACCCTCTCATAATGCTGGGCATATCAAAGTTAAAGCATCTGACGGTTGTACTCTTTGTTTACTGAAAAACAAAGTACCCTAAAAAGAGATATAACTGAAAAGCTATGTTTTAGGAAAGCTGGGGGTGCAAAACTAAAAAAGCTCTCCCTTTGCCGGTTCTAGAAGAGGGCAGAGAGTGGGCAAAATGATTAAAAGGCTCTTCCAACTATTTGATTTTAAACCCAAAAAAGGAAGGCCCTGGAGTGCGTCAACTCCAGGACCCATAATGGAATTGGGTATTAGAGAGGAGGAGGAGTTAGATAGCCCAATCCCATAAGAGGACAAACTTAGTTTGTTGTTGATATTCAACGATATTTCCATTCGAATCGACCTTCTCCCTCGATCCGATATCGGAACCATCGAAATTTACGCCAAACATCAGCCTTGCGTTCTGTACAGGCGCAAGCTCTAGCTGAAAATCCAGCCTACTAACCGTTGAAGCCGAAATGTTGGTAGCAGTGCCGTTATAAACCTCACTAAAACTACTCATCGACGACCTGCTATACCTCATCCCACCAGTAAGAAGGTTGCTAAAACGGTATATACCGCCGATGCTTATGCCAGATCTGGTAATGTTGCTTCTGGAAAAACTGTTCGCGCCAGATGTCCGGCTCCCTACTTTGAAGTTGTTTTGTACATAAACACCTTCAACTTGCCACTTTGGAACCTCGTATTTCATGTTCAAAATAATTTCTGATGTATCTTCGTCAGGGTTGTTGTTTAGCGGCAGAAATTCGACGGTTGTACCATCATCTAAGGCTGAGGTGTAGTAGACAACTCTGTTACTGCCGGTGAGCTTGCGAAAGACAAGCGAAGAACTTTTATTGCTCCAAAATCTGGCTGAAACACCGAATTTTTCACCTTCGACCCGACCCATAACAGATGTTCCCTTGCCTCTCCCTCGATAACGGCCATTGACAGCCTGTCCGCCGGTTACATATACAAGGTCGTAGGAAAAAATACCGTAATTAGGGTTTCCGTAAACCCTAAAGCCGGTATCAGCGTAGCCGGAAGCCATTCCCTGGCTCCTCCCCCTTAAGCCCAAGTTTCCATAGTAGGCGGCATCTGTTTCACCAAACCAGTTTCTATTTTTAGGAACCAGCGAAAAGTCGTCGGTATAGAACGCGCCAAGATCAATCCCTAAGTAGCCCTGCCCGAACATGTTCACAAAACGCAAGTAGCCCTGATCTATGCCGTTGCCGTTTGGGTTCAGCTCGTAATTGAGCATATATCCGATATTCTTCTTGACTGTACCGGCAGAATTGAGAGACAGACGGTTTGTTTCGGTACAGCAAAGATAGTTTTTCTCCTGATCGCTGTAGCTATCATCGGCCGGTTGAGTAACTACCAACCCGCCCCTCACTCTCAAACCGAGTGGAGGGTTGGCACTGCCACTATCGAGATGGAGGTTCCATTCGGGGGAGACCTTTCCAGCCTTACTTCCGTCCATCCCTCCCGGCAGTTGAAAGCCGTTCACCTTAAACTGAAAACCGACCTTATTGAGCCTGGGCCACGACGAATGGCACAGTGTGCATGGAGCCGAGTATTTCTTGGCAAAAGCTGTAACAGCCTCTGCTGGCTGAAAGTAGCCTATGCCCAAAAGAATAACTACAGCCAAAACAGGCGCTGAATAATTTTTGCTCAAAATAATCCTCATAAATATCAAAAGTGCTGTTTGCGACAATAGCCGGCACCTATTGTCAAGTATTCCTCCAAAGACCTAAAGGAGACTTGAATGATGCCAAGGTGCCAACCTGATGCTTCTCCGTGACTGTAATTTAATAAAAACTAACATATATGTCAAGTAAAAAGCTTACAATAATTCTCTTTTATTTAACTTATTCTGAAATATGTTGATTTAAGAGAAAGAAATCTTACTATTGTGATAACTAATTGAAATTAAAGAACGAAACTAAATGTTACGGGATTTGCGAATACTGTTATTCGCTTTGGTTATTTCTGCAAACTTTTTATTTGCGAATTCTACAAGCTCAGGGCCTAAATGGGAGACCTTATCGGGGTGATACTGCGCCGCCATCTGCCTATATGCTTTCTTCACCTCCCCGTCTGTCGCCTCCGGCCCTATACCAAGAACGGCATAGTCATCTTTATGCGGATGCACCTTCTCACCTGTGGAACGGTGCGCACCGCTCTGATAACCACTGTACTTGTATCTAATTCTCTGGTGTTCATCCGCGCTTAACCTAAGGCAGTCTGCAAGAACGCCAAGCGCATTTTGCTCTTGAAGGCAAATTGTTCCATCGGCCACGGCAACCTGATAGCAAAGATCAATAAGCAAAAGCGAGCGTTCATGGTCGTTCGATGCTCTAAAACTTCTTGCAATTTCACCGATATCAGGGTTTTGCTGTACTGTCTGTCCAACAATTCCATCTATATAGCGAAGCTCCATCCCGCCATACCCAAGTTCATGCGCGAAAAACCGATGTATAGCGGCAACCTCGTCTTTTGAAACTCTGCCGTCAGCCATAGCTACTTTTGTCATAATGGCCACAAGAAACGAGACAAACGCCGCCTCACTGTTTGCCGGACCGCTCTTTTCAAAATGCCTGCGCTCATCTTTTGTCACGGCATGTTGCATAGCTCCGCCAACGATAGCGCCAAGCGGCCCGCCAAAAAGAAAGCCAAGCCCTGCCCCAAACATCCAGCCCATTTTATAAAAACTCCTCAAATAACATATCGGCTAGATTTTATTCCAATTACAACTTCACCACAATTTATATTTAGTTTAAAATCGTCTGCGTAGGTAAATTTTTACACAATATATTTTTTAAGTGAGGACAGATGCTAATTAAGTCGAGAAAATCTCTCATACTGCTTTTGGTGGCACTGCTTCTCATGCTCGCCCTGCCAGCCTACCTTTACGAAGCTATCTTCACGCCTGTAGCCGACAAACCGCAAAAAAAGATAATAGAGATAAAACCCGGAATGGGAACAAACCAGATAGCATCAATGCTCGAAAATTCAGGCATCATAAAATCTGCAAAAGGTTTTGCCGTTATCGCCAGAGCAAGAGGAATATCGAAGGAACTAAAAGCCGGCGAATACGAGCTGGACCTGTCAAGAACACCGGCAGAGATACTAAAAGATATTCTCAAAGGAAAAGTAAAGCTAAGGCAGGTAACTGTCGCTGAAGGTCTAACCATAAAAGAAACCGCCGCAAATATTATGAAAGCAGGTTTTGGCGATAGTGAGTCTATAATTTCCGCCGCTAAAGACCCTGCCATACTAGATAGGTTCGGCATAACTGCAAAAAGTGCCGAAGGATACCTATTTCCAGAAACATATCATTTTGAAAAAGATGTTACCGCAGGAGAAATAGTCGCGAAAATGATTTTAACTTTTAATGAAAAGGTAGCAAAAATAAAAGCAAAATATCAGCCGGCATCGCCACTCACCTTTAGCGAGATTGTTACCCTCGCCTCTATAATAGAAAAGGAAACAGGAGACAAAAGCGAGTACCGCCTAGTATCAGCTGTCTACAACAACAGAATAAAAAAGGGAATGAGGCTTCAGGCCGACCCGACGGTAATCTACGCTCTTCCCAATTTCGACGGCAACATAAGGCGAAAAGATTTGAGGTACGACTCGCCGTACAATACTTACATGTATGCCGGCCTTCCTCCCGGACCGATAGCAAACCCCGGCCTTGAAGCTATAGAGGCGGCATATATTCCTGCTAAGGTCGATTACCTTTATTTTGTCGCTACCGAGGCCGGAGGCAAGCATTACTTCTCCAAAACTTACAAAGAACACCAAAAAGCTGTAAGAAAGTACCAGCTAAGAAGGAAAAAAAGATAATGCTTTTGTGGAAAAAGGCTTTAGAGAAACATCTGCGGGAACTGCTCGGGGAAAAGCTAAAGCTTGTATGGACACAGAACCGCAGAACGATGATATCTTTTTACGAGCGAAAAGGAGTGCCGGTACTCCGCCTGCACGAATCTTTTGGAACGGCGGACGAACCGCTAAAAAAAGACCTGTTTCATTACCTTACCCACCCGCACTCGAAAGTGCCAAAAGGAATTACAAAATTTGTAGAGCAAATTACAGAAGAAAGAAAAAACCAAAAATTAGAAACACCAAAACAAAATCATAGAGGAGAAAACTTTAACCTCGCAAAGATACAGAGAAAACTGAATCGCCTCTACTTTAACGGCAAACTTAAAGGCTCGATAGGCTGGGGACGAAAAGCTTTTGGAAAGAATAAAAGTTCTATCGTCTTTGGTTCGTATTATCCAAACGAAAATATCATACGGATACACCCTGTGCTTGATACAGAGCTTGTACCGCTTTTTTACCTCGAAAGTGTAGTTCATCACGAGATGGTGCATCGGTACCTGCATACGATAGAAAACGAACCTAGCAATGAAGGCCTGCACCCGCCTCGTTTTAAAAAGCTGGAAGCAAAGTTCAAACACCATCAGCTGGCACTTGCGTGGGAGAAAAGCCAGCTAGCAAAACTGATGAACTATCAACCGCCAAAAACAGCTAAGAAAAAGGGATAAGCGTTGGGACATCACCATAAGTTCGATCCAAAAAAACTTTATAAGCTAAAAGACCCAAAAAGGCTGATAAGGGAAAACCCCGAAACAATATGGAAAAACTTTTCGCTTGATAACCCTACCTGTCTAATCGACATAGGCGGAGGCATAGGCTTTTGCGCAATCCCATTCGCAAAAAAGATGCCGAGGGGTACGGTGTGGGTATGCGATATAAGCGTCGACATGCTGGCAGAGCTTAAAAACGAAATAAAAAAAGCCGGAGTTACCAACGTAAAACCGTTACTGATGGCGGAGGTCGATGTCCCCCTGCCAGATTCGCTTGCTGACGGGATACTAATGCAAAACCTTCATCACGAGCTAAAGCACCCGCAAAATTCGTTAAAGGAATGCAAACGGCTGTTAAAGCCGAACGGCAAGCTTGCGATAATCGACTGGAAAAAGGGAAAGATGGCAGAAGGGCCGCCTTATGAATCGCGCGTAACGGAAAGTGATATAGAAAACGACCTAAGCAGTGCCGGCTTTACGGATATAGAAAAGTTTACCGGCCTCCCCTATCACTCGTTTCTTATAGCAACCATCTAACATGGTTAAGAGAAAATATTCTAGAAATGCTCCCTGCTGGTGTGGTTCTGGCAAAAAATACAAAGCGTGCCATAAAGACAGAGAAAATCAAGAGGAAATAAAGCCTTGGGAGGCTGAACAAGTATTCAAGAAAGCTTTTCAAGCCAAAGACTGTCTTGTCCCCTAGTTTACTGAAAGGTGAGTGCAAAAATAAAATTGTCAAAGCGCATACAATTCCTAAAAAAGGGAGTTTATACAAAATCGCTCTAAGTGGGCATGTTTATGGATTTCATTTATCACTGGAAAACATTCAAAAGCATCATGGTGCAGTGTGGCCAACTTTGATAGGGGTTAATAAGGCATCAACTTTTACAGGTTTTTGTGAACGCCATGATAACCTCAATTTTTTTACCTCTTGAGGGTAAGGAGTTCGAAGCCTCTTCCGAGCAATGCTTCCTACTCGGTTACAGGGCAACTGCAATGGAATTCTCCAAAAAGAAAGCCTCCTCGAATCTATCAGATTTCAATAAGAGCCTCGACCGTGGGAGAAATCAAGATGATCAGTATATGATTCAAGAAAGGATGCTTGAATTCTCTGCTGGAGTTAAGGCAGGGCTTAGAGATTTAAAGATACTTAAAGGAGAGTATGACGATATTTTGTTGACCAAGGATTTTAGGAAAACTCGACATGTCGTTATTCATTTGAGTGAACCTCCCGATGTGATGAGTACCGGCGCTATTTACCCAGAGTACGATTTCCATGGAAACAAATTGCAAGATCTGATGGATATTCAAAACACTCTAAGCCACCTTACATTGGCATCATTTGCAACTTCCAATGGTGGGCCATAGTATTTTCTTGGCTTGAGCGTTCGGATATCGTTTGTCAAAGATTTATCAGTAGCCTACTTAGACTTCAAGAAGAAGAAATTCCCGATTCACTAGTTAGATTTTTCTTCGAGTTTTGTGAAAACACATACATGAAACCGGAGTGGTGGGAAGGGCTAAACAAAAACACACAAAGCAAACTGGTCGAGCGAATGGCACTAGGTACAAGCTTAGATGAAGATAAAAAAGCAAACTGCTTACTGGATAATGGGTCTAAATATGTGAATTGGAAGGTCGTTAAAATAGAGTCGAGGTTAAATAAGACTGTAAATTAATTTGATTATTTAAAAACTTCAGTCAGACTTCAGACATTTCCCCATCTCAGGTAGAGAAAAATTCCAGTTCCTTATTTTCTTCTATGATTCCATGCTCGGCGGCAAGCGAGAGAAAGTCAGTAAGCCCTTCTTGGTCGTCCCTGTCAAGGTTGTATCTTATATTTTTCAAAAGATACTCTCGGCAGGTTTCCTCGTCTATCCCAAGTTTTTGCGATTCCCTTGCGGCAATCTCCGCAATATTTTCAAGCCCCGCCTTTTTCGATTCGGCAAGAACGGCAATAGCCTCCCGCACGAGCATTGGGTCTACCCCGTCCCTAACGCAGATAACCGCAAACGTAAACGACTTGCCGGTAAAAGCATGCCATGCCTGCGAGAGGTCGGTCACTTTATGCTCGTCTCTATTAACCTTGAACGCTTCGTCGCCTATAACCATTCCGGCATCGGCCATTGTTAAAAGTTTCTGCGGGTCGTGGCTTTTTCTTGGGATTACGCTTACATCTGTTTTGTAATATTCTTTAAAAAGAATTTTCAATAACGCTATAGAGGTACGGCTACGATGGTCTGCCGCCACTTTCTTTATATTCCATACGCTCTCATCCGAAAACATAAGAACAGTTTTCACCTCGCCCATAGCGGCGATAGAAAAACCACGCACGATTTTAACCCCCTGCGTTCTCGCGTATTCAATAGCCGGTATGAATGCCATATCTAGCTCGCCTTTAGAAAGCGACTCGGCAAGGATGGCGGGAGGCGCGAGGGTAAGATCGACGCACGATTCAAACTCTTCACGCATAAGAGAGTAGGTAATCGGCTTTGAGTTCAGGAAATCGTGGCACCCGAACTTTAGACGATTGTCAGGCATTGGTTCGCCAAGCCGGATTGTTCATGCTAATATCCCCTCTTTGCGAAGCGGAAGGAGGGGCTTGGAGAGTTTCCCATTCGGGTAACCGTTCCGGCGATTCTCGCTACCTTTCCTTCTTAAAAAGGGAAGGATGCCTAAAAAAGCAGACCCTATATTCAATCTACAAACCCACCGCATAGTTTATCAAAGCTCTTAGCCTGTCACCGCCGAAGAAAGCTGGTTGTAAAGAGTATCCCGTCTTACAGGCTCCCTCCCAGCTTCTCTTATCATCTCTTCAAGCTCGCTTACGGTAAGCGACTGGCTTGTCTCGGCTCCTGCCGAATGTGTAATTCTTTCTTCTATAACAGTGCCGTCTATATCGTCAACACCAAAGAAAAGGGAAAGCTGGGAAAGCTGTGGCGATATCATTATCCAGAACGCTTTTATATGGTCAAAGTTATCGAGCATAAGCCTTGATACCGCTAGCATTCTTATATCAAGCTGGCCGGTAGTGAAATGCTGGTGGTCTATCTCCGTATTTTTAGGATGAAAAGCAAGAGGAATAAACGCCATAAACCCGCTTGTCTTATCCTGCAGTTCACGCAGTCTTACAAGGTGGTCTATTCTATCTTCAGGTCTTTCTATATGCCCATAAAGCATCGTCGCGTTAGAACGAAGCCCTACAGCGTGCGCAGTCTCCATCACGCTTAACCATTCGTCGCCGGAAATTTTGTTGGGGCATATTTTACTACGAACCGTATTATCAAAAATTTCGGCACCACCGCCCGGCAAAGAGCCAAGACCGGCACTTTTAAGATTACGCAAAACCTTCTCTATACTCATGCCGGAAATGCGGGAAAAATATTCTATCTCCACCGCCGTATATGCCTGCAGGTGAACGCTTGGATATTTTTCATGCAGTTTTGCTATTACATCTCTATAGTAGGAGTATGGCAGTTCATCGTTAAGACCTCCGACGACATGGAACTCGGAAATTTCATCGGAATAATTATCTTCGGCACTTTTTAAAATTTCTTCCAAAGGCATAGAGTAAGCGCCATCTTCGCCGGATTGACGCTGAAACGCGCAAAACCTGCACTCGTTCACGCAGATATTGGTATGGTTTATATGCCGGTTGATTATGTAAAAGGTTTTTTTGCCGTTCTTCCTATCACGGACGATGTCTGCCATCCTGCCTACTGCCAAAAGGTCGGGAGAGTTCATCAAAAAAAGCCCTTCGTCAAACGAAAGACGCTCCCCTTCCCTCACCTTGCGCTCTATATCTTCGAGCTTCATCTAGCTGGAATCCTTCTCCTGCAATCTCTCAGCGTTATCTTTATACGATTGGAGAGCCTTCTCTACTATCTTAAACGCGTCTAAACGGCCGACAAACTCATCGACTACTGTCTCCTTATTTTTTTCCAGCTTTTTATAATCTTCAAAGAAATCTTTCAGCTCATTAAGCATAAACGACGGCAGTTGGTCAATGTCAGAATAGTCCATAAAAGCAGGGTCTGTGGTATGTACAGCTATTATCTTATCGTCGGCATCGCCGTCATCGGTCATAGCCATAGAGCCTATAACCCTCGCTTCCATTATAGAGCGTGGAACAACAGCCTCTTGGCAAAGCACCAGTATATCGAGAGGGTCGTTATCCTCGCAGTAGGTCTGCGGAATAAAGCCGTAATTGGCCGGATAATAAACAGCGCCGTAAAGGATGCGGTCTACCTTAATAAGCCCGCTTCTCTTATCCAGCTCGTACTTCACCTTAGAGCCTTTTGGTATTTCGATGACAGAGTTAATAACCTCAGGAATATTGACGCCGGGGTTAAGCGAGTGCCACGGATGGAGTATCGGATAATTTCTAAACTTCATAATTAACAATAAACCCTTCAAGTAGGCGTATATAGCACCTTATTAAATTATTAAAAAAATAAATCAGCCTGAATGATAGCAGAATCGGATAGGCCGAAAAAGATGGTATTTCCTTATAAACTTCAGTCTGGCCGTTCCACGCATGGCTCGGCTCCTATCAATACCGCTTAAATAGCCATTGCCATTGCCTCCCTTGTGCCGAAACTGTAAAATTTAGCCAAGATGATAGTGATAACGACCCATATGAACGCCGATTTCGACTGCCTAGCGTCGATGATGGCGGCTCACAAAATCTACCCAGACGCAGTGATACTGTTCCCCGGTTCGCAGGAAAAAAATGTAAGGAACTTTTTAGAAAAAACAGGGTTCCCGCTCCCCGTGAGACGGCTGAAAAATTTCGACCTATCGAAAATAAAAAAGCTTGTAGTTGTCGATACCCCGTCTAAAAAACGGATAGGAGTCCTATCTTCCCTCTGCGGTAAAAGCGGTGTCGAAATCGAGCTTTATGACCACCACCCAGCGGAAAAAAGCGATATAACGCCAACCTACAGCAGAGTAGAGCCGCGCGGGGCAACCTCTACATTAATGGTAGAAATACTAAGAGAGAGAGAAATAGCGCTCTCGCCCGAAGAAGCTACCCTGCTTATGCTCGGCATTTACGAAGACACAGGTTCTCTAACTTTTTCGTCTACCTGCGCGGAGGATTTCCGCGCCGCCGAATATCTCCTTAAAAGCGGCGCGAGCCTAAACATAGTTTCCGACTTTCTACTGCGAAACCTTAATGCCGAGCAGGTAGCCGTCTTGCACGAACTTCTGGGCAACCTTGAGTTCCGCACGATAAACGGCGTAGAGATAGCGATAGCCTACGCAAAAGCAGAGAGATATATAGGCGACATCGCCGAGGTGGTTCATACGCTTAAAGATATGGAAAACCTATCCGTTCTTTTTGTATTTATGGAGATGGAAGGAAAGGTTCACTTTATCGCAAGAAGCCGTGTAAGCGCGGTAGATGCCTCGCTGGTTGCGGCAGAGTTCGGCGGCGGCGGGCATTCGACAGCGGCATCTGCCACTATCCAAAACAGGCTGATAAACCGTGCAAAAACAACCTTACTCGCGATGCTCCAAAAAGCGATACCCCCGGCACCTACCGCAGAGCAACTTATGGTATCTCCTATAGTCTCGGTAAAAACAGATAAAACGATAGAAGAAGCTGAGAGAGTTCTCACGCAGTTCAGCTTTAATGCTCTGCCTGTTATAGAAAAAGAAAAGGTCGTCGGCCTTATAACAAGACAGGTGATAGAAAAAGCTATCCACCACGGTTTAGGAAAGGCAAAGCTGTTTGACTACATGCAAAGGGAAATCATACAGGTAGCTAGAGACAGCGGTTACGACATAGTGAAACAGATAATCATCAATAAAAAACAGAAGCTCCTGCCGGTCATTGAAAGCGATGGAAAGGTAGCCGGAATAATAGGAAGAATGGATATTATAAACACCATCTATTCAGATTTTCTTAAAACACCTTCAAGTATGTTGCACCCGCACAGAAAAATATCGAGAGCCGCGTCTAAAAATCTTACCGGCGTGATAAGAGAACGGCTTCCTTCAAAGGTGCATGAACTGCTGAAAAAGATAGAAGAATGCGCTAAAGATATGGGACAGACCGCCTACGCCGTCGGCGGTTTCGTGCGCGACCTGCTTATGAGGCAAAAGAATCTGGACATTGATATTGTGATAGAAGGCGATGGGATAGAATTTGCCAAGCGGTTCGTAAAAAAACATGGCGGCAGAGTGAAAGCCCATAAAAAGTTCAAAACCGCTATCATGCTTTTGCATGGCGGATGGAAAATTGATGTCGCCACGGCAAGAACCGAATACTACGCAGAACCGGCGGCACTGCCGGTAGTGGAGATGAGTTCCATAAAGAACGACCTTTACAGACGCGACTTTACTATCAACGCCCTAGCAATAAAGCTTAACGGCAAGGCGAAAAATATGCTGATAGACTTCTTCGGCGGTCAGCAGGATTTAAAGGAAGGAACCGTAAGAGTTCTTCATAACTTAAGCTTCGTGGAAGACCCTACTAGAATTTTTAGGGCAATACGCTTTGAAGAACGGTTTCACTTTTGTCTAGGCTCACAAACCGAAAATCTACTAAAGCTGGCAGTAAAAAAAGAGCTAATAGGAAAGGTCTCCGGTGCACGGCTCTTTAACGAACTGCAACAGATTTTTATGGAAGAACATCTTGATAGAGCAACGAAGAGAATCGCCCATTTTGGTTTGTGGCAAAGCATACATGAAAACCTGAAATATACCGAGAAAACTCATTCACTTATAGAAAACGCGAAAGGAGCTATACAGTGGCATCGCCTCACGTTTGACGATGAAAAGATAAGACGGTGGCTTGTGTACCTTTTTTGCCTTTCGCGCGAGCTTTCGATGGAAGAGGCGAGAGAGATGTTCTTGCGCCTCGATTTCAACGACGCGCCTACAGAAAAGTTTATAAAAGCAAGGGGAACGGTAAAACATATTGCCGTCCGCTTCGACAACCACCTGCCGAAAAGCACTGTAGAAGTATATGAAGCTCTAAAAGGCTTAGAGCCGGAAACTCTGCTAACCATAATGGCGGCGCTAAAAAACAGTTATGGGAAACGAGTAATAGCCGACTATATGACACGGATGCGGTTCGTAAAACCAAAAGTGACAGGCAAAGAACTGATGAAGGCTGGAATAAATGAAGGCCCTCTGTTGGGAAAGATAATCGACGTGCTGATAAGGGAAAACCTTAAACACGCACTCCCGACAAAGAAGGACGAAACAGCATTCGCCAAAAGATTTTACAAGGTATTAAAAGAGAATTTCCACCTTGCCTGTGGGGGCAGTAGTCGCACGCGGTAAACAAATTCGTTGGTGGCACAGGCACTCTTGCCTGTGAGTTGCCTAGGGGGCAGTCTTACCTAAACATTTCACCGCAGAGACGCAGAGGACGCAGAGATTCTCATTGCTGTAGATGCGCTTACTAATTCGGGGAGATTTTGCCTAATGTTGAAACCTGAGACCAATGCCTGTGCCATTAATACTGGTCTAGGTTATCTAGTACAACACCATTTCTTTAATGGTAAAGAAGAAAAACACTCTTCTCCTTTTATCAGTGCAGGTCATGGCATTTCAGCAGAAGGAGATATTATTGTAGGAAACCCTATTACGAATCATAACCACACAAACTCTCCAGCAAATATAAACACCTTTAAAGAATTTCTTGAAACTAAAAAATGGGTAAAGGAGTTTATTGGAGATAAAGAAATTTGGATTTGCCAAGAGGATAATCAATTTCAGGTTGAAATTGCTAGAAGTGATAGCGATTTTTCTGAACCTTGGACTAAAAGATATCCAGATTCGAATGGCTCTTATAGGAGTGATGTATATTTATCTATTAACGGAAACCGTATTAAGGAATTGTTATATCTCTAGATGGCGGAAGAATATTCGTCCCTTTGCCTGATAGAGAGGTTAACGAAAAAAAGGAGATCGTCTTTTTCTGGGAAAAAGATTCATTGGAATATAAAATTGGTCAAATTATAGGAACCTTTTATACTTATAATTCTTTAGATGGCGTGGCAAAGCAATCTGAAATTGAAATAAGGTAAATATAAATCTTTGAGCAAAATCGGGGCAGACCTATATATTAGACATTGCCCTCCCCTCTGCGTTCTCTGCCCCCTCTGCGGTAAATCTCTTCCCAGTATACTCAGGCATTCCTGTCCTGAGCCGCAGACAAGAACCTCTGCGCTACTACCGCCTCCTGCGCAACGGGCAAAATCAGAAATTGCATCTTTCACCGCTTATGCTACAATCTTCTCGCCGGGTCTTACGCGACCCGACCCTGTTAACCCGTCAGGTCCGGAAGGAAGCAGCGGTACGCAATGTGTCGGGGGCGCTGTAAGGGTGCCCGGCATTTTTTTTAACCTTGGAGGTAATGTAAAAAGGGATAAAAACCTCCTAACGGCTTGAACTTAAACGCACTACCAATATGGAAAACAGCGAATCTTCCGGCGAATACCTTGTAATAGCCCGTAAGTGGCGCCCGACCACTTTTGCCGATGTTACCGGCCAAAAGCATATAGTGCAGGCGCTCCAAAACGCGATAAAGCTAAACCGTTTGCCAAGTGCCTACATATTCTCCGGCATACGGGGCGTGGGCAAAACCTCGCTCGCCAGAATAATGGCCCGCTCGGTAAACTGCGAAAAAGGGCCGACATGCGAACCATGCGGCGAGTGTAGCAACTGCTTGGAAATTATCAAAGGCTCCTCGCTCGACGTAATAGAGATAGACGGCGCATCTAACAACGGTGTGGACGAGGTGCGGGAGATGCGTGGACACCTACAGTACGCGCCGGTAAAGAGCAGAAAGAAGATTTATATAGTGGACGAGGTGCATATGCTCTCGAAAGCGGCGTTTAACGCGTTCCTCAAAACTCTGGAAGAGCCTCCGCCGCACACCCTTTTCATATTCGCCACCACAGAGCTTGGCAAAATACCGGAAACCGTTTTAAGCAGATGCCAATGTTTCGAGTTTCGCGCGATTTCCGAAGACCAGATAACCGAAAAGCTGGTAACTATCGCTAAAAGCGAAAACATTAAAATCACCGAAACAGCGTTAAGGATGATAACAAGACGCGCCGATGGAAGCATGCGTGACGCACAGTCGCTTCTCGACCAGATAAGCGCGTACTCTAGCGAGGAGATTGACGAAGATACGGTAGGGCTTGTGCTGGGGCTTGTCTCCCGCGATAAGATATGGAGCCTGCTTGATGCCGTAATCAAAAGAGATGTCGATACCGCCCTGACGGAACTTAATGAGCTTTATTATTCTGGCTACGATGTTACCGCCCTTATACGCGAGCTTTTTGAAGCGGTGCGCGAGCTGTCGGTAGCCAAAGTAATGAAAGCGCCGGAAAAACTGCTCGAAGGCTCCGACACAGCTATAAAGCGTGTAAAAAAGATGGTAAAAGATGTCTCTGCCGGCAGGCTTCACCAGTTCTACGACATACTGGTAAAAACTATAATGCAAAGCAAATCTGCCGGCAACGCTATTTCGATATTGGAAATGGGCCTTATAAAGATGATGCACCTCGACGACGTAGTGCCTGTCGATGAGATAATAAGAAAAATGAAATCGCTTGGAGCAGTTGCCGGCAGACCGCCGCAACAGCCCTCGTACAGGCCTCCTCACACAGCCTCTTTGAATACCGCTCAGCCGCCGCAAGCTCCTCCCCTGCAACAAGCCGCTACTGCCTCCGGAACCACCGGCCACGCACCGGTAAGCTGTCTCGCGTCTATAAGAGAAAAAATCCTAAACGAAAACCCGCGAGTGGGAGCTTTGCTAGACGATGTCATTGAAATGACAACCAACGACAGCGATGCCATACTCTACTTCCCCACTAACAGCCTAAAAGAGCTTTGCGAACAGCATTTCGCCCTTCTTGAAAAAGTGGTGAAGGAAGAGACCGGCAGAAAACTAAAACTAGATTTGAGAGAAAGCGCAGAGCCACACCAAATAACCTCTGAAAAAAAAACTGCCAATAACCTAGCTATGAAAGAAAAACTGCTCAAAGACCCGCTGATAGAGAAAGCTATAGAAATGTTTGAAGGCTATCCGGAATTTGAGAGCTAAAATTTTAAACATGGTGAGGGCTTAATAAATATGTCGAGACTGCTTGGGGGCCTCCTTCAAAAAGCGCAGGGACTAAAAGAAAAAGCTAAAAAGGTAAAGGCCGAGCTAAAAGCTATGACGGTAGAATCATCCGCAGGCAACGGAGCTGTTAAGGTGGTCGCTAACGGCGATAAACAGATAATCTCGATAAAACTAAACAAAGAGCTACTCGAAAACCCTGAAGATATCGAAAGTTTAAAAGATTTAATATTTACAGCATCTAACGACGCACTCTCTAAAGCTGGCGTAATCCAAAAAGATGCCGCCAAAAAGGTTCTTGGGGAAATGGGGCTGAATATTCCCGGAATTTTCTAGTGCATGGAATCATCTCAAACATTACTAAAGCTGACCGAGGAGTTGCAAAAACTTCCCGGCATCGGTAAAAAAACAGCCGAACGGCTTGTCTATTTTCTCCTAAAAGCTGGCAAAAAGGAGGCTCAAAGCCTTGCACTGCGCCTTAACGAGCTTGCCGAAAAAGTTATCCTGTGCAAAATCTGCGGCGGCATAACAGAAGCTAACCCATGCGCAATATGTAGCTCCAGCGCGCGAGACAAATCAATGATATGCGTAGTAGAACAACCACTAGATATAGCTATTTTTGAAAGGACAAACAGGTTTCAAGGGCTATATCATGTGCTGATGGGTACCCTCTCTCCGCTGGAAGGGGTCGGGCCGGAATCGTTGAGAATTGATGAGCTGGTAGAACGGGTAAAAGATGGCAAAGTAAAGGAAGTTATACTTGCCACCAACCCGACGATGGACGGAGAAGCAACCTCTCTTTACATATCAAAACAGATTAAAGAGTTCGGCGTAAGAACAACCAGAATAGCGAGAGGAGTGCCTGTAGGTAGCGACCTCGAATTTGTAGATGAAATCACCTTAATGAAGTCTTTAGAAGGCAGGCAGGATATCTAATTATATCAGCCAATTAACCTGCCTAATTTAAAAAGCAGATTATGCCTGCGAAAAAGGTTTGAGACTCGGGCCAGTAAGAAGTAGACTATCCGTTCAATTTGGTTTTAGCTGTGCGGGGGTGGTTGCTATAGCTCTGCACGTTTAGCAAATAGTTCAAAAATACAAAAAGGAGATGGAATGCAAGAGCTCCCGATAACTAACAACTTAGGTTTTTACGAGATAAAAATGGCCAGCGTTGGCGGGTTCGGCGCAAACTTGGCCGGCAAAATACTTGCCGAAGCAGGGATACTGCATATGGGGCTTAACGGCTCCAACTTTTCGAGCTACGGTTCAGAAAAAAAAGGCTCGCCTGTTGCCGCTTTTGTTAGGTTTTGCGCCCCGGATATAAATGTAAGGGTCAACGCACCTGTAGTAGAACCTCATATGCTGGTCATATTTATCGACGCAATATCCAAAACAGAGGGAATGCTTACCGGAGTCAACGAAAACACCACTGTTATTTTGAACACGAGCATGGATATAGAGACGGCGAGAGACCACATAGGCCTTCCGTGCGGCACGCTGGTAGTGATTGACGCGATGAAAATCGCCCTTGAGGAAAAGACCCGTGTCAACACGGCGCTCCTCGGTACAGTGGCGACAACTTCTGGTTTCATTAAAGAAGATGCCATTAAGGAAGCTATCAAGCATGCTCTGGGCAAAAAGTACTCGTTCCTCATAGAGCCAAACCTAAAAACTTTTGACAGAGGTGTAAAAGAGTTCACCTCAAAGAAGTTCGAGAACGACGGCAAGTACCCTCTCCAGCCGTTTACCCCTCACGGACAAAAGCTTGGCTACCTTAACCAGCCTATTGGCGGCGTAATTCCGGCGGCAGGCACCATGATGTACAAAGATCTGACATCGAGCCGTTCAGGGTTTATACCTGTTTTAAACACGACAAAATGCACCGACTGCGGAGAGTGCGACATAACCTGCCCAGACTACTGCTTTGTATGGGAAGAAGGCGAAAACAAAAAGGGAAAAGTTGGTCAAAAACTAGTAAAAATAGAGTACCAGTACTGCAAAGGCTGTCTTAGGTGCGTTCGCATCTGCAAGTTCGACGCACTCACCGAGCATGTTGAATCCGAAGTAAAACATTCTGTAATCGACAAAGGTTACGTTGAAGATTTAAAGGAGATAGAATGAGCCAGGAAAGCAAAACTACAGAAAAAGGAACAGCCGAGCAGGTTGTAGATTTCCTCAGCGGCAACGAAATGACCGCGATATCGGTATCTCATGTCAATTTTCATATCATGGGCTATTATCCCATCACCCCTTCCACAGATGTGGCGGAACAGCTTGATGAGATGAAGGCAAACGGCAAACATGATGTAAATATGATTCCCGGCGATGGAGAGCATGGCGCGGCCGGGATATGCTACGGTGCCGCTACGGCTGGCGGCAGGGTTTTCAACGCTACATCCGCAAACGGCCTTCTTTACGCTTTAGAGCAGTTGCCGGTGCAGTCCGGCACAAGAATGCCGATGGTGCTGAACCTCGTTTGCCGCACCGTTTCTGGCCCGCTCGACATCCGCGGCGACCATAGCGATCTTTATTCCACCTTAAATCTCGGATGGATTATCTTCTGCGCCAAAGATCCGCAATCGTCCTACGACATGATACCTATTGCGGCAAAAGTTGGAGAACATAAAGATGTCCGTCTTCCGGCGATTACGGCAAACGACGGTTTCTTTACGAGCCACCAAAAAAGAAAAGTGAAGATAATGAAAGACGGCAAAGTTTTAGAAAACTTTGTAGGCCCTTTCGTAGCGGAACACAGCTCGGTAGATCCTGCAAACCCTGTCACCTTTGGCCCTTACATGAACGACCCCGACCTGATAAACAATAAAAAACAGATGTCTCTCGCTATGGAAGCATCTAAAAGCGTCATTAAAGAGGTTTTTGCCGAATGGGCGGAACTCTCCGGCAGACAGTACAATATGCTGGAAACTTACCAAATGGACGACGCGGAAGCGGCAATCCTTATCCTAAACTCCGCCGCCGACACGGCGATGGAGATATGCGACGCGATGCGCAAAGAAGGCAAAAAAGTCGGCGTTATCTACCCTACTGTCCTTCGTCCCTTCCCTGCCGATGAGCTAAGAGAAGCATGCAAAAATGTGAAAGCTCTTCTAGTAGCAGATCGTGCAGATGTTTTCGGCGCGAATGGCGGAGCGCTTTCGCTTGACGCAAAAGCATCCCTTAAAGACGACCCAGATAACAGAACATTGGTAATTAGCCGAATTTACGGGCTTGGCGGTAAAGATTATTTCGACCATGACGCAAGAGAGATGTTCAACCTTGCTCTAGAAGCCGGTGAAAAAGGCAAAGTGGATGTGCCATACGATTATATAGGCGCAGAACCAGGAGACCCTAACTACTCCATACGGACGAAAAACGAGGCAATATCTAAAGAAGCAAGCTCCCCCGGCATAATTAGCGTTAGCAAAAATGAAGAGACCGGCAAGCTTAAGGTAAAAGGTGTAAAGCAAAAAGATCTTACAAAAATGCCCCAAAGGATATCCCCCGGACATGGCGCCTGCCCGGGATGTGGGATTTTTCCGAATATCGGCACATTCCTTAAAGGTATCGAGGGTCATGTCGTTATGTTGTGGCATACAGGATGCGGAATGGTTGTTACAACCGGCTACCCAAATACTGCGTTTAACATTACCTATATACACAACCTCTTCCAAAACGGAGCCGCCACCCTCTCCGGCGTTGCCGAAATGTTTGAAGAACGCAAACGACGCGGCGAAATCCCTGCCGATGAGGAGATAACCTTCATTATGGTGACAG
>JAJRYD010000049.1 GCA_024275955.1 Nitrospirota bacterium | reverse complement strand
GAGCGGCACTCAGTAACCAGTGAACATGGTTTTGATCTATACCTACTTGCTCAAACCACATCTCATATCGCTCTTCAAGCCCTTTTATTATGGTGCGGAGTGCCTGCTCTCTCACCGGCTTTTTAAATATCCCTTTGCGATACTTTATAGGGGTCACAAAATGATAGTGAATTTGATATACATTATGTCTACTTCGCCGGAGCGTTCCCATGCACTCCTTATATTAGGAATCTCACCCCGCAGCAAGCTGCGAGGAATTACAAGTTAAATATGTAAACTCTTGCGGCTTCACCCGCCGTGATATCGCCTGCAATAGTTACGATAACTCTAATATGAAACTTTTTTAAAGTCAAAACCATTTAGTCCTCCCTGCAAGACTCTAATAGTTGGACGAAAACGAGAATTCATAAAGCTTAATTGCCCTTAAGAATAGCACTGGCTCACAAACATTCTGCCCAAACAGAGGCCAAAAACCTTACAGGCCGAACGCGTGCAGATAAAGAAGAATGACCACCCCTATAAACTGCGCCATGTAAAGGTACCGCGCCACTTTGTGAAGATTCTGGAATTTCCGCATCGCCTCCCCTGCCGCTTCGGCCCGGTTATCGAACGAGCCTACATCGGCGCGTATCTTCCATAGCCTTTTAGATGCAATTTTGCCGAATATAAAAAAATGGAGAACCCCTACATAAACCACCCACTCGTAATACTGGTAGGAGTAGGCAAGCTTGCTTTTGAAATAGAAAACGAACAGCATCGTTATCGCCACGCCTCTTATAAGCATATCCTGCCTGCGGAATATGAGCGAGGTAAGCGTAGATGCCTCGTCTCTGGATTTAATATGCTTGAAGATAAACGGTACCGCCAGCATCCCGATACCTACCAGACTGCCTCCCCATATCATCAGAAGGGTGGTGTAAGCGAAATCTATGTGCGGTTCGTACGCCACAAAATCTACAGTTTCAAACATCGTAAAACAGTATACGCTATCTATTCATCCGTCATCACTGTGCAGATAATTTTTCTCTCACCGCGCGGGCCGTCGAACTCGCAAAAAAAAATGTTTTGCCACTGCGAAAGGCCAAGCCTGCCGTCAATAATAGGTATTGTTTCCGAAGGGCCGATAAGCCCGGCTTTCAGATGCGAATCGCCGTTGCCGTCCTGCCTGTCATGGAGCCAGACCCCTTTTGGTATCAGCTTTCCCAAAAAGTTTACCACATCGGTCGGCACCGATGGATCCCAGTTTTCCTGTATCATTATCGCCGCCGTGGTACCATGCGCGTAAAGCGAAACTATGCCGTTCCTCACAGAACTGTGAGAAACAACATTCCCAACATCGGCGGTGATATCTACAAGCTCTTCCCTTCTCGAAGTGGCAACCGATATTATCTCTCTCATCGCCGTATTATAACTTTTTTAACGTTTTTTTAACCGCCTCTACCACGGTAAACGAGCCGGTGGCGATGACAGGCACCGAAGTGCTGGCCGAAGCTTTTTTTATAAACCTTAAAAGCTCACCGCTGACAGCGCATTTTTTCGCCTTTATGCCAAAGCTTTTCGCCGTTTTCAAAACTTCTTCAGCGCAAACGCAACGCACCTCATCCGGTGCTATTATCGCCATCTCCTTTGTAAGCGGTGCCAGCATCTTTAATACAGCTCTCAGCTCTTTGCCTTTAAGAACGCCGAACACGACGCAATATTTTTTGCCACCAAAACTGTTTTTAAGATTTTTGATTAACTCCCTAACCGACGGCGGATTATGCGCGACATCGTATACAACCACCACCCCTTTTCTTTCCGCAATCTCGAACCTTCCCGGCAGGCTGTTCTTTGCCAGCCCTTTTTGAATAGCTTTGGGTGAAACTGATATCCCTTTCGCCCTCATAACAGCTTCGACCGCGAGCGACGAATTAAGAAGCTGAAAACCGCCCGGCATTAATGGGTTGATATCCAGCCCAAGTTCTAAAGAGATAAACCGCTTTCCCCTTACCCAAAAATCTTCGCCATAAAAGCTGGCCGGCGCGTTTAGCTCGTTCGCTCTTTTGGCTATCACATCTTTTGCCGCTAAAGAGGTTTCCCCGCAAACCATCGGCACTCCTCTTTTTATTATCCCTGCTTTTTCCATTGCTATCTTGGCCTTACTGTTGCCGAGAAAAACTTTATGCTCCATCGAAATATTCGTTATAACCGAAACGAGGGGCCGTATTACGTTTGTCGCGTCAAACCGTCCGCCCATCCCTGTTTCCATCACCGCTACGTCTACCTTATTGACCGCGAAATAATAAAAGGCAAGCGCGGTAGTCCACTCAAAGAAGGTTATCTTTGCCGGTGCCTCCTTTTTCCTTTTAGCTTTTTCGTACAGCCTCCCCATTTTCCGCAATGTTTCCAAAACCTGCCTTTTCGATATCATCTTCCCGTTTATCTGTATTCTCTCTCTGTAGTCGATAACATGTGGGGAAAAGAACGCTCCCGTTTTATAGCCGGCTTCTTTGAGGATGGAGGCTATCGCCCCTGTGGTAGAGCCTTTGCCGTTGGTGCCGGCTACATGAAAAAAGCCGGCTTTTTTATGGGGGTTTCCGAGAACCTTTAACAGCTTTTTTATAGCCGGTAGTGCCGGGCGTATCCCCAGCCTCTTATAGCTGTAAAGTTCTCTTAGTTGGGCTTCGTATGTCTTATTCGCAAACATTCTAGTACAATATAACCTTAGTGATAACCGATACCATGCGTAACAGTATTATTTAAAAACCGAAAAGAACAAAGCGTTGGTTTTTATTTTTTTATTAGATATGAAATTTTTAAAACAAAAGTTCAAAAAGATGGCAATCGTCATCGCGTTAACCGTGCTGATGCCATCCTGCTCCAATAACGGTGAAACGGAAAAAGAAAAACCGGCAGAGCCTGTAAATGTGGAGCTTTTTACGGTAAAACGGCAGGAGCTAACCAAGCATTACACCGCTTCGGCGATACTTGCAGGCAAAGAAGAGGCTATCGTCACTTCGGACATTGCTGGAAAAATAGAAAAGTTTCTGGTGAACGAGGGCGATTTTGTAGCGCAAGGCGACACAATGGCCCTTATAGAAACAGCCGACTACAGGCTGGAACTGGAAAAGGCCGAAACTATAGCGAAGGAAAGACGGCTCACGTTCAAAAGACTTAAAAAACTTAAAGAGAAAAATGCTATCTCCAACTCCGATTTCGACAATGCAAAAACGAATCTCTCTCTTGCCGAATCTACTCTCTCTCAAGCTTTGCTAAACTTAGAAAGAACAGTAGTCAAAAGCCCTATGACAGGAGAAATTACAAAACGTATAGGCATGATAGGCAAGCGGGTAATGCCTGGCGAGCTTCTTTTCCGCGTGGTCGATACCGAGCTGTTAAAAATGCTTGTGGCGCTTTCAGATAAAGAGATAGTCCACCTTAATAGAGACGACAATGTAGAAATTAAAGTAGACGCGTGGCCGGGTGAAACCTTTCCCGGAAAAATAGTATCGGTAAGGGTCAGCCCCGATTCCAAAACAGCTTCTTTCCCTGTCGAGATAGAGCCGCAAAAAGACCGGCGGCTAAAGCCGGGGATGGTCGCTAGAGTTACGCTTAAGGGCCAAGTTTTTAAAAGCCTCATCCTTATCCCGACTGAGGCACTGCTGAAAAGAATAGGTGTTTATTATCTTTTTATTTATAAAAATGGTTACGCCAAGCTCCGCGAGGTAGAAATAGGCATGAGACTTGGTAAATCGGTAGAAATTAAAAACGGCCTAGAGGAAAACGATATAATAGTAAAAGCATACAGCACAAGCCTAAAAGACGGCTCACCGCTAAAACCGTTAAGCAAAGCCGATAAGGGAGAAGACGGCGAAAAAGCGGGTGGAAAAATCAATTAGCAAACTTTTTCATCTCTTTTACCCTGCAAAAGCGGTTTCTTATTTAGTCATCCCCGAAAAAGTCGTTTCATGCTGTAGATAAAGCTTAATATCGGTTTTTAACTCTTTCGAAACTGTAGGAAAAATGAAGAAGTAATCAAAAGCATGGCTATTTAACTCAAGGTTGTTTACAAAAATCCCCTCCTTGTAAAGCGGAACGAGGAGCCGCCCGAAGGGCGGGGGTGGTTTTTATTGGTAAGCCTTTCGGCGTTTTGCGGTGCCTTCCCTTCTTAAGAAGGGAAAGGTTTTTATAATCGTTTAAACAATAAACAGCTTTATCAGGGACGACTAGTTACCCTTCGCTTTCGGTCGCTTTTTTCGCGGTTGAAAGCTTTTCGGACATTTCTGAAATCAGCGATTTAAGGTTCTTAAATTTTTTAAACTCTCGTTTGCTCGCGATAGCCGGATTAGCAAAAAGCGCTTCCATTATTCTGTTCGATGCCTGCCTATGGTCATTCATTTCGAGGTAGGTTTCGGCAAGCTCGCAGAGAATCCATTCAGGTTTTTTGGGATTCGCGGCAAGTATCCCCTTAAAAACTACAGTAGCTTCGTTAAGCTTAATATCTTCTTTCAGCTTTCCCGCGTACGCGAGGCCGGCCTTTTTCATATTTTCTACAACGATATTTTTATCAGGTATTTTAAACTGCAAAAGTTCCTTATATGTTTCAAATGATTTTCCGTATTGCCCTTTTTTTCTAAGTTCCACGGCAAAGTTATTAAACGCAGGGCCGGCGTGTGACGGGTCTTTATCTATAACGGTTCTAAAAATCTTTTCCGCCTCACCGTAAAAGCCTCCTCTCGTAAGGAGTATCGCGTGGTCTATCCTCTCGTCTATGCTTATGTTATCGGCACTGTAATCTACCGATTTCGCTTTTTCTATATACTTTGCCGTGAGCTTTTCTATCTCTTGCTCGGCCTCTTTAAGGCCAAGCCCTCTTATGTCGGTTTCTGCCAACGCCCCCAGCAGAGGAGCATACGAAGGAACGTAAAGTTTTTCAGGGTAATCTTTATTTTTGCGAAGCGATTCCTCTATAAGGTTTTCCGACAGCTTTAAATGCCGCATACCCATCTCGAAAGTCTTTTGGGCCTGTTCCGGCCCGTCTTTTTCCATCGAAGTTTTTACAAGCGCGAAACAACACGCCCCGATTTTTGCAAACGGCTGAGGCACATTCTGCTCCAGCCTGTTCGCTTCCTTATAATCTCTAAGGGCTGGAGAATATTTTTTTACTTTAAAGAAAGCGTCGCCCCTTTGCATAAGCGTATCGAAATTCGGCTTAAGGTTTACCGCCTCTGTAAATACCTTGATGGCATCTTCGTACCTGCCTTCCAGCATCAGCTCTTCGCCTTTAGAGCTTAGCTCTTTATACTTCTCTATTTTGCCGAGGTTATGCCCGCCGGCTTCCCTTACCTCCTCTTCCTCCTCCGACACTTTTTCCTTTAGCATGTCGCCGAAATCTACGAGCCCTTCCAATATCTCTTCTATGTTTTTTTCCGGCGCGGCGTTTGGGGTAAGAAACATGGCGTGCCTTATCCCAAAGTTACCAAGAAGCTGAAAAATGCTCATCTGGCTTTTAGACGAAACCGACTTCAAGAAAACCGGCACAAGGTTGGCAAAAGAGATACCGGGCGAACTTTTCTGCACCTGTCTTAAAAGGTTTAGGAGAGTCGCTCCGCTATATTTGGGATTATAGTTTAGAAGAACAAGATAATTTTTCTTTTTCAGCCAGATGGTGAGGTTGTGAACCATCTGCCGCGCCTCTTGGCTGGTATGGAACCGGCTTGCAAAGCCTACTTTGTCGAAAACATCACCGAGGTTGTCGATTACCTCCTTATCGTTCATGCAAAAATAGAGGGTCGGGTACTTATCAACGATATCGTAAAGTAGCGGGGTATATTCAAGGCAGAGCCTTTGCTTTAAGGGGAGGCCCTGCATAGCTTTTTCCTTAAGCTTTAGCTCGCTATTAACATTGCGACTACTGCTTTCGACCATCGTGCCTCCGTCAAAAGTAAGAAACATCTATCCAACTACTTGAAAAGTATATACTATTTAGCCAAATTAGTGAAGCAGGTGAAAAAAGGGGCAGTGTATCGGTTTGAATTCTGGTGGTTTCCCCTCCTTTGAGAAGGGAGGAGACTGAGGGGTGGTATCCCTTTTAAGGATAACCGCTCCGCACTCGCATGACAGCTTCACTTCCGTTTCGTAAGGGGAGGACAAAAATGACTGTAATTCTCAAGCTGATACAGTACCAAAAAAGGACCCCCGGCTCTTTGAATGGGGAGGGGAGAGAGCCGGAGGCATTGCTAAACCGGCTCACAAGGGGGAGTGTGAACCGGTTATTGGGGTCAGCTGTATACCCTAAAATTAATGTCAGGGAAAATATTATCCTTATATTCTATCTGCGATAGCCATTCGTAATCGACCTCACCGCTTTCAAGCTGGTCGGCAAGCCTCGCAAAGCGTGAAAGGTGGTCTTTTGTCCGTTTGACCGCGTACTCGACCATCGTTCCTGTTTTCATTATGAAGGCCCAGTCGGAGCTTTGGGCCAAAAGCAGTTCTCTTGCCGCTTGGTTTAGAACCCTCTCTTGGCTGTTCGCGCAATCGGTATACCTCTTGGCTAGGCGTACCATCCTCTCGGCCGCCCGAACGAGGTGGGGATAAATCCACTCGTTGCTTCCTTCGAGCCAAACTTCGGCATACCCTTTATGCCCCCACGAGGACATCGTCGGCAGACATACCTGATTCCTCGGAAACTTTTCCAGATACTCAGAAGGGGTAATGGTCTTCACCAAGTCTTGGTCGTGATGAATTTTGCGCATGAGAAAATTTATCCAGTCCGGCCCTTCGTACCACCAATGTCCGAAAAGCTCCGCGTCGTACGGCGCGACGATAATCGGAGGTTTGCCTTCCATTAGACCGCTTAGATGCTCAACCTGCTTTTCACGGTTGAACATAAAGTTACCGGCATGGCTTGCCGCCTTTTCCATCGCGTTATGCTGGTTGTAAAGCTCTTTGTTATCCGATTTTCCGGTAATCCTATGATACTTCATGCCGACCATCTTGCGAAGGCCGTTTGGCTGTATGTAATCTTTTATATATTCAAAGTCGAGGTCGTAGCCTACGTCGCGGTAAAAATCGCGGTAATCGTAATCGCCGGGGTAGCCCTCTTCCGCCGACCACACCTGTTTAGACGACTCCATGTCGCGCGCGAAAGCGGCAACGCCGGACGGCGTGAAAACCGGAGCGAAGACACCATGCTTTGGTCTTGGGTCGGCATGGAGAAGCGCGTGGGTTTCGACGAGGAAGTAGCGTATCCCTTCTTCTTTGAGTATCTCCTCTACGCCCGGGTAAAACCCGCACTCCGGTAGCCATATACCGCGCGGCCTGCGGCCAAGATGCTTTTCGTAATGATCTGCCGCTGTCTTAACCTGCCCTCTGACGGCGTTGCGGTTCGATGCCATTAATGGAAGGAAACCGTGAGTGGCACCGCATGTAATTATCTCTAGGTTGCCTCTATCCTGAAATTTTTTGAAGGCGTTTATCAGGTTGCATCCGTAACGGTTCTCAAAAATATCGCGCGCCGTGCTGAACTTCCAGCGATACATTTTGGCGAGGTCGTTAATATCTTTTTGCGTAGAGGTTCTTTGTATCTCCTTTTCCGAAAGCTCTATAAGCCTGTTTATATTTCTAAGATAGCGCGACTGTAAAAGAGGGTCGGCAAGCATTGAAATGAGTGACGGCGTAAGCGACATCGTCATACGAAAATCGACGCCGTCTCTTATAAGACCGTCAAAAACCTGTATAAGAGGTATGTAGGTTTCGGTTATTGCTTCGTAAAGCCAGTCCTCTTCTAAAAAATCGTCGTACTCCGGGTGCCTTACATAAGGAAGGTGAGCGTGAAGGACAAGAGCAAGATAACCTTTTGGCTCGTTATAAGACATCTTTACCGCCTATCTTCGCTTTGCCGGAATTAGTAAATGAAACAGTGCTTCTCGTTACCGTGGGGGTAATATTGACCGTATATTTTTTGTTCTCAGAAACAGCCTTTACTTCTATAACCTGCAAACCGTCAGGAAGGGCAAAGCGGACGGTAAAACTTCCATCCTCCCGCAAGCTTATCTTTTCTCCTCTAAGCGTTACCTCTGCGGTCGGCCTTGTCTGCCCATAAACTACAAGCTCGCAATCGAGCCTAAACGGAAAATCATCTTCTTCGTTTCGCTTAGCCTGCAAACCTGCAGAGCCGGAACCACCGCCGGAGCTGATAGCTTTCATAAGAAGTTCGCGCATCTCTCTAGTCATCTCACTAGAGGAAAGGGTCGGCTGGAAACCGCCGGAGAGAGCATACATCTGCCAAAAATCTTCATCTGCCACCAGCCACTTTTCGTCCGTTCTGGCAGAAACAGAGGCACGGGGTGTCGCCGCTATGTTTGACCTTGCTATCATCCAGAAATTACCGTTGCTATCTTTTAAACCGATTTCGACAAGGTACGATCTGCCGGACTCGGGAACCTCTATATGCCAGCTTCCATGTATGCTGTTTGGCTCCATATCAAACCATTTGTGGGCATTGTCGCCGTCGAACTCTATATCGGTAACGTCGTAAACCCTTAGCACTATTTTGCTTTTACTCAAATCTATGCCGTTAGTAGCGGCACTACCGGCAGGAGTATCTGGGTGAAGATCCCACGACGCGAATATCCAGTGCGGATCGCGCACAAAAAGGAAAACCTTGTCGTCCATATAGCTGTGCGGAATACCGTTGTCGGCATCAAGCTCGCCCTGGCTGTCGGCAAGATGGTACTTAGAATCGGAAATTATCTCCTCGGCATCAAGCTGTTCATGGCGCAAAAGCTTTCCCCCGGGAGTCGCGACAGGTAAAACCGCCTTTACTTCTGTTTTTGTAACCGCTTTGTTGGCTACCGTCTTTTTCGCCATAGCTCTCGTAACAATCTTAGCGGTTTTAGGCTTGGCGGTTTGAGCCGTTTTCTTTTTGGTCAAAACGGTTTTAGAAGCTTTTTTCTTTGCGGCCGTCTTAGCGGTTTTAGGCTTGGCGGTTTGAGCCGTTTTCTTTTTGGTCAAAACGGTTTTGGAAACTTTTTTCTTTGCGGCCGTCTTAGCGGTTTTAGGCTTGGCGGTTTGAGCCGTTTTCTTTTTGGTCAAAACGGTTTTAGAAGCTTTTTTCTTTGCGGCAAGCTTTCTAAATGCCTTAAGGGTTGAAGCTACAAGACTGTTTTTAAGCTCACCCTTACCGAGCGCAAGACTAAACCTTTTTTTGGCCAGTTTTACCAACTGATCTTTTGTCATTTTTACAAGTTCGTTTCTAGTCACAAAACCCTCCAAGCTTTACGGCATTATGCCTGTTGTCACTAGACAATTTAGACTGCCAGAACCATGCCTCTGCGCTGAAATGTAACTACTATTTAATCAACTAACTATAATATGAGGCATAGAGCTTTAATTTAATTGGGGTGTTTTTGCCCCAATTTGCACCGTAAATACCTCAGCTCTGGCTGGTTATTATTCTTGGGAGAAAAACAGGAAAACAGCTCGATGCCGGTATGGTGTAAACTCTTTGGGATTAACTTAAAAGTTTAAGGAAGCAGATATTTGAAACTCTCGACTCTTAGAAAGATCGACTATTACGCAGGGGTGCCTCTATGCTTCCTGCTCGATATTTTTTCTATTTTTCTTGCGCCTTTCCGTAAAAAAACCAGAAAGCTTAAAAACATACTTTTTATAGAGCTTTCCGAAGCCGGCAGTCTGATAATCGCCTACTCGGCAATAAAGCGTCTCAAAAAAACATGTCCAGACGCTAACCTTTACTTTATGGTTTTCAAACGCCATACCGACGGGCTTCAACTGCTCGATATTATCGACGAAGACAAGGTACTGGCTGTGCGGGATGATAACATGCTCAACTTTATTATCGACATCATTGCCGGAGTGAGAAAAATATGGTCAGCGCGGATAGATTCGGTTATCGACATGGAGCTTTTTTCGAGAGCTACATCGATACTTACCTTCCTTTCTTTCGCGTCCAACAGGGTAGGGTTTTACGGCTATACCGGCGAGGGGCTGTACAGGGGGGCTTTGGTCCATAACTACAAGGTGGTATACAACGCGTACAAACATATGGCGCTTAACTTTATCGCTATGGTCGAGTCGCTCACTAATGCCGAAGAGAATATCCCGCTTCTCAAAAAGAGCCTGACCGACGAAATGATTACCCCTTTGCGTCTTCCAAGAACAAAAGAGGTGGAAGAAAACGCTTACCGGATGATAAAAGACAAGTTCCCCCGGCTCACCACAGACCATAGGCTAACAGTGATCAACCCCAACGCGGGCGAACTGCCGATAAGGGCATGGCCGCTTACAAACTTTACCGATGTCGCGAAAAGTATTATCGACAGCGATGAAAAAAATGTCGTGCTGATAATAGGTCTGCCGTCGGCGATGGACGACGCAAGGTTTATGGAAGAAAAGATAAAAAGCGACAGGCTTGTAAACCTTATAGGCATTACCAAAAGCCTTGGGGATGTGGTAGATCTTTGCCATCTTTCCAAAATACTTCTGACAAACGACGCGGGGCCGGCGCAATATGCGTCGCTCACAAAAACAAACGTGGTTGTTTTTTTCGGGCCGGAAACGCCACTCCTCTACAGACCGTTGGGAGAAAATGTTCATCCGCTTTATACCAGCTTCTCCTGCTCGCCATGCCTTACAGCCGCCAACCACCGCAACTCCGTTTGCAACGATAATAAATGTATAAAGTCGATACCTGTAAGCGAAGTAACAGACCTCTGCCTCTCTCTGCTCTCCAGCTAGCAGACGCATTGCAGGTTTGCTTTTCGGCAAAGCTTTTGTCGAAACTTCTTACATACCCTTAGAGCGGCACGACTGTCGCCGTAGGCGGTAGCGGTGCGTTTGAGGGACTGTTTCCAAAAGAGTTTTTGAGCATTTTAAGAAGAAGTTCATTTTCGCCCCTTATCCAACGGTTGAGATTTTGAGGAACCACCCCAATATCTTTAGCAAAATCCTTTTAAGAAACACCCCCTTTTTTTAGAGCCTCTTTTATTCTAGTTCCAATATCCTCACCGCCCATATCCTAATTTACCACTTGGTTTATTCTCCCCCACATGACTGAAAATTTAGGTTTCGGAAGACAACAAAAATCCCGTAGATAAATCAGAATTTTAACTGGGTTGATGGAGGCTGGAGTTGCACAAGCCGATATCGTCCGTATTTGTGGGTGTAAGCCATCGTCTGTCTCACAGGCAATATCAGGTCGCAACCGAAACCGCAAAATAGAAGCGGCAATAGGAAGAATTCTCGGCGTACCGCCCGGTCGGCTCTTTGGCCCAAGAAAAGGTGAGCGCACCGTATGAAAGCTCTTCAGCTTGAAGGCGCATTTCCGATAGAAATTCATCAAAGTTCCGCTCCCAAAAAAGCCCGCTCCGCCGTTTACCCCACGGCGGGCGGGTATCCATTTAATCCTCTCCTCGATCCGTCCATCTCTGCGGCCCGAACCAGATTGATTATACAGCTTTGTACCGTCTGTAAAGAACAGAGGGTTTATTCCGACCATCTTATTGAAGCTTGGCATATTGCGCTTACCGCATTCATTCTCCAGCACACGATAGACGGCACGGAAGCCGAAACTATAGCTACAGAAATTCACGATATTACGAACCTCTCTTTAAAAAATTCCGACCTGCTTTTCCAAACGCCGCCAAAGCGGTCGATTTATCTAACTCTTTTCTGCGGGAGAAAATCATGACTCGTTCCGAATCAAAAGGACTCTCAAAAGCTCCGAAAACGTGGGTGGAATCGCAATTTGAGCGTCTTTTGCAATCCCTTCTTCAAGAAAAGCCAAAGCCGCATCAAGACGATCCTTGTAGAGAACCGCTATCATCGGATCAACTGTCTCAAGCGATCGAAAGGTTTCTGAATCGCTCATGGAGTTGAGAAGTTTTTCTATGAAGAGGTTTACCCTTTTCCTATGCTTTTTCCTCAGCGCGTTTATTGCAGGCAACGGGCGGCTGAAAACCTTTCTTGAAAAATCGATATGCCGTTTCCATATTTGCGAGGGGAACAACGCCCCTTCGATCCCTTTTTCCAGTAAAACTTTTACCTCCTTAGCGCTCAATGATTTCATAACCTTTTCCTCTCTTATTTTTAAAGGAGGCGCAAACCATGACAGATTGCCCTTTTAAAAAACCGCAACACAAAGTATCCGACTGCCGCCTGCCGTGCCACGGCGATGCCGTTGTGCTTGCAACTGCGAGTGGCGCATCCCCTGCAATGGATGGTAAGATTTGGAAAGTGAAAAAATATCCCAGACAAGCGATTAAAGACTGGCCGGAAAACGAAAGGCCGAGAGAAAGGCTTATACGCTACGGCGCGGCCTCTTTGAGCGAGGCACAGCTTCTTTCCATTATTATCAGTTCCGGCTCCTCTTCTATACGCAAATCTGCGCTAGACCTAGCTATGAGCCTCCTTAAAACTTTCGGCAATCTTCAAGGCCTAGAGTCTGCGTCTATCGCCGAGATACGCGCGGTGGCAGGCGTTGGCGAGACAAAAGCAACGCAGATAAAAAGCGCGCTGGAGCTTGGCAAAAGAATTGTTTCCGAAAAGCATGCTCTTTATGGGAAAAACTTCTCTACAAGCGAAGATGTTTCTAACTATTTTATGCCCCAGCTAAAAGAGATGAAAAAGGAGACGTTTAAAATCGTTCTGCTCGACAGCCAGAACTGTATGATGAGAGATTATACTATCTCCGAAGGTTCTCTTAACGCCAGCATAGTGCACCCAAGAGAGGTTTTTAAACCTGCGATAAAAGATTCCGCCGCGTCGATAATTCTTTTGCACAATCATCCAAGCGGCGACCCCGCTCCAAGCAGTGCCGATAAATCAATAACCAAGCAGTTGGTCTCGACTGGAGAAATTATCGGAATCAGCGTGATTGACCATATAATAATCGGCAGAAAAGGATATTTCAGCTTTTGCGACTCACAGCTTATATAGAGGGGAAAAGGAATTGCCAGACAGCTACCTTTACAAACAGCTGAACGATATTAAGCCAAGCCGGATAGCGGTTGTGGGAGATATTATATTAGACCAATATCTCAAAGGCGAGATATCTAGAATATCGCCAGAAGCTCCGGTAGGAGTACTCGATTGCCTGTCGGACAACCTTCACCTCGGCGGCGCGGCAAACGTAGCCGGCAACCTTGCCGAGCTTGGGTGCAAGGTTTCCCTTATAGGAGTGGTAGGTAAAGATGAAACGGCCAAAGAACTCAAAAAACTTCTAAAAGCCAAAAAGATAGAAACTTCCGGCATCGTCGTTTCTGCCGATAGACCAACGACGAAAAAAACAAGGCTGATGGCGCAGGGACAGCAGTTGATGCGTGTCGACAGAGAAAAGCGTTTACCGATACCAGCGGAGATAGAAAAAAAAATAGCGGTAGCGTTTGAGCTAAAGATAAAAAGCTTCGATGGGATAGTTGTTTCTGATTATAACAAAGGCCTGCTGACCAACAGCCTGCTTGCAAAGCTGATATCGACCGCGAGAAAAAACGGCAAGCTGATAATAATAGACCCAAAGGGCGATTCCTATTCAAAGTACAAAGGTGCCGACATCATTACACCCAACAGGCTGGAGCTTGAAAGAGCGTCGGGTATTAAATGCGATTCCGCGAAAACAGTAGAAAAAGCGGCAAGAACCATTATAAAGAAGCACAAAATAAAGTCTGTCCTCGCGACGCTAGGGGCCGACGGTATGGCTCTCTTTTCGCCAAAAGGTAAAGGAAGCTTTGTTCCTACCTTCGCAAGAGAGGTTTACGATGTTACAGGGGCCGGCGATACAGTGATAGCTACATTCGCGTTCGCCCTGCTTGGCGGGCTGTCGCCCGACTATTCGGCACGCCTCTCAAACCATGCCGGCGGCCTGCAGGTTGCGCGTCTTGGCGCGGTAAGCATAGGCTTAGAAGAAATCCGCAGTAGCCTCTTTGCCGGAGAAGGTTCAAAAGTGGTAGATATTAAAGAGGCCGCAGGCATATCTGCCGCGCTGAGAAAAAACAAAAAGAAAATCGTTTTTACCAATGGCTGTTTCGATCTTATCCACTACGGGCATATACAATATCTTCAGCAGGCGAAGAAGCTGGGCGACTGGTTAGTACTCGCGCTTAACTCCGATTTGTCGGTAAGAAAGCTTAAAGGCAAAGGAAGGCCGGTACTGAATGAAAACGACCGCGCGCACATAATGGCGGCGATGGACTGCGTGGACCAAGTGATAATATTTAAAGAGCCAACCCCGATAAAACTTATAAAGGCTATAAAGCCCGATTTTCTTGTAAAAGGCGGCGACTATAAAGTAAAAGATATCGCAGGCTACGGCGAAATAGGCAAATGGGGGGGCAAAGTAAAAACTATTTCCTACAAGGAAGGGAAATCTACATCCGGCATAATAGAAAAGATAGCCGGCCACGCCACCCGCCACGCAACGCGTGGAGGTGCTTCTCGCAAGCGGTAGCTCCACCAGATAGATTCTAAAATTTTACTCATATGTCACTGTCTCTTGGTGGCGAGGCGCTTACGAAAAGTAAACCGGCAAGGGCGGGAGCCGGTAGCGGGGCGTTTGCCAAAAATTGTGTAAAGTTTCTAAAAATTATATTTTCCGCGTGTGGCTACTGCTGGCCGTGCTACCGCCTCCGCGCCGTGCGTGGGGCGTGATTGTTAATTTTTCGTAAAATGTAATAGAATCTGCGTTATGGATGACTGTGTTTTCTGCAAGATAATAAGGGGCGATATCCCTTCCAATATTATTTATGATGGTGAGCTGGTTATAGTTATAAGGGATCTCAATCCGCAAGCACCCCATCATTATCTTGTAATACCAAAAGAGCATATACCAAATACCACCAGCATAGCGGATGGAAGCGGGGAGATGCTCGAGGAGATATTCAGGGCTATAAAAGAGGTTGCCTCTAAAAAAGGTATAGACAAAACCGGCTTTAGGACAGTTATAAATCAGGGGAAGTACGGCGGACAAGAGGTCGACCATCTTCACCTTCACCTGCTTGGCGGAAGGCCGATGGGCTGGCCCCCCGGGTAAGCCCCGGCGTCTTTTTTTGATGATTCCCTCTATGCGCGAATCGGCGCTCAAGCTTCTCTTAAAAACGTTCAGCCGCGGCGGATGGTCTAACTATCTGTTTGAGAACTTTATATCATCCAACGCTGGTTTGGCCAAGAGAGATAAAGCGTTTCTAAAAGCGTTATACTTCGGCGTTTTGAGGCAGTCGATTTTTCTCGATTACTTTATCGCCAAAAGAAGCAAAAGAAAGTTACAAAAACTCTCGGAGAAAATTTTAAACATTTTAAGGCTTGGGCTTTATCAAGTTGTTTTTATGGAGAGGGTGCCTCCGCACGCGGTAGTAAACGAATCGGTAAACCTTGCCCGCAAGCATGGGCATGAGGGTAGCGCGAAATTTGTCAACGCCCTTATGAGGCGGTTTTGTTCCGAAAGTTTGGAAAATTTTAAAATTAACGTAGATGAAAACAGCAAGGCGGAAGATGTAGCCACCGCGCTATCGCATCCTGTATGGATGGCAAAGAGGTATCTCGACACCTACGGTTTTGAAACGGCGGTGGAGATAATGAAAGCGAATAATAAAATCCCTCCGCAGAATTTTAGGGTGAACGATAAACTAGAGTTTGAAAAACATAATCTCCGGTTCGAAAGGAACAGGTTTAGCTGTATAGGGCTGGAAATAGAAAGCGGCAACGCTGTAGTTACAACGAAACTTGTGAAAAAGGGCGTGATATCTCCGCAGGATCAGTCGTCGCTTGTCGCTGTTTCGCTTTTTTCAGGGTTCAATGGTAGCCTGCTGGAGCTTTGTGCCGGCAGGGGGAATAAAAGCGCGGCGTTGTCGATGGTGCTTGGAAGTTCGTCGCGTGTAACTTCGTTGGACAGCTCTTTTGGGAAACTACGCGAACTGCGTCTGCTTGGCATAAAAAACGATAGCCCTGTATGTGCAGATGCCTCTCAAAGCTTGCCGTTTAAAGCTTTGTTTGACGCTGTTTTTATCGACGCGCCATGCTCCAATATGGGAACAGTGCGCCGTCACCCGGAGATGAAATACCGTGAATCGAAAAAGGCGATTGAGGGAAAAAGCAGGCTACAGTCGAAATTGCTTACTAATGCCGCCGGCTTTGTTGATGCTGGCGGACTGCTTGTTTATGCCGTTTGTTCTTTCGAGCCGGAGGAGAGCGACGCGGTAATAAAAGAGTTCCTTGAGCGGGATAGTTCCTTTAAACTGCTTGATATAGGCAAGAGGGAACCGGAGCTTGCCAAAGCAGGTCTTACCTGCGGAAGTTTTTTAAAGGTATTTCCGGGATATTTTGGGATGGACGGTTTTTTTGCGGCTATGATGGAAAAGAGAAAATGAAAAATATGTTAATAACGATACTGATGATTATCTCCCTCTCCGGTTTTGCCGAGGCGACAATCGGGTTCATGGAAGAGACAGGGAAGCAATGCGAGTATTGTCATGTCGGCGAATATATAGAGCTGAACTTCACCCAGGAGGGCGACGCGTTTGTAGAGAATTTTTATAAGCTTCCATCGCTTGGCATCTTTAGCGACGATATGAAAAAGAAAGCCCGTCGCTTTCTTTTGCCTATACATGCCGTAGCGGGGGTTGCGCTTCTTGGCGGCATACTGTTTGCCGGTTATGCCGGCAGGCGGATAGAAGAGGCAAACCCAACAGGCAATGAAAAAAAGTATATGTACGCCTCGGTCTTTATAATCGCTATTACAGGCTCCATTCTTCTCTCGACGGTTATCGAAGCACAAGGGGCGTGGGTGCGGGACAATAGTTATCTTTTTATCTATCTTGTGAAGGCTCTCCTCTTTTTAGGAATTACGCTTATAGTGGCATATAAATTTGCCCTGCTCGGCGGGAAGATAGCCAAAGGGCGGGAGAGCAAACTGGAGGATGATATTATCGAGTTCCGCTATAACTGCTCACTCTACAATATCGCGTCTATAATCAGCGTCCTCATTTCCATTACGGTTATAGTAATAATAGCTTCGCAAACTTTTTAAAAAATGATCTGCCCGCATTGTAAAAAGGAGGTGCTGGACTTTCCGGTCTGCACCGAATGCGGCAAACCAACAGAAGATGTACGGCATGTCGTTACCGCTTCCACCGAGGGGTATGTTAATAAGAACTTCACCGTAAAAAATATGCTTCTAGCTGTTGTCTTGATGGTATCTCTAAATGCCGCGTGGATGATTATCGGCCGTTCTGGCTCTCAAAAGTTTGGAGATTCTATAGGACGGGCTGAATGCGATAGAAAAGTTTTGGAACTTATAAATGCCATGGAAGATGAGAAACAGCATTTTGCCGGTGCTGTTTGCGGTAAAGGTTTGCCGATAACGGTAAACCTTAAAGGGAAGGAAAGCTTCTCCGCGCTTCATGCTGGTGAAAGAACGAAGATTAAGGCTCTTGTTTTGAAACGGTGGCGTTCGTTGGTTGGTGATAGCGGAAAAGTCGAGTTTAATTAACGTTTAGACTTTTACTTTGGAAAAGAGTCGGGTGCCCCCGCGTTTTGCCAGCCTTTACCGCTTAATGCTTTCATAAATGCCACAAGGTCGGCCCTTTCTCCCACAGTAAGCCCCAGCTTCGTTCCTTCATTGCTTCTTGGTTTTACATTTTTTTCTTTTTCGAACGAATCGAGCATTCTGTTTAGCGAAAGCTCGGATCTTCTCATTTCGTTATCAAGGAACTGGTTTCCAACCCCGCCTTTATCGTAAAAATCTATCACACCTTCCAGCGTTTCTATCGAACCGTCGTGCATGTACGGGGCTGTATCGTCTATATCACGCAGGGTAGGGGTTTTAAAAGCGGCTGTATGATGCTCTTTGCCGGTAACAGCGTTGCGCCCCATATCTGTGGGAATTTTGCCCCAGCTAACGCCGAGGTTGTGATATTTCTCGTTGGTAAAGTTGGCCCCGCTATGGCATTGACTGCACCTAGCTTTTCCACGGAAAAGTTTCAGCCCGCGCTTTTCAGATTTTGTTAAGGCAGTCTTGTCGCCGGCTGTAAACCTGTCTACCCTGGAATCGCCGGAGAGGACAGTTCTTTCAAAGGTGGCTATAGCTTTTGCTAGGTCGTCTATATTTACATCTCGCCCAAAAACCTGTCTGAACCATTTCCGGTACCCTTTGATGGAGGCTATCTTTTTTATCACGGCATCTTCGCTCGGCATTCCCATCTCTATAGGGTTGGTCAAAGGCCCCTTCGCCTGCTCTTCCAGCGATTTTGCCCTGCCGTCCCAAAACTGCTCTTTGGAGAACGCGCGGTTTATTATGGTAGGCGCGCTTCTGCCGCCTTCTTGTCCGTCAATGCCTAATGATACCGCAAGGTTGTCGGTGAATCCGTTGTCGACAGAGTGGCAGGAGGCGCAGGAGACGGTGTCGTCGCGCGAGAGCCGTTCATCGAAATAAAGCGCCCGCCCCAGCTCTATCTTTTCTCTGCTCATAGGGTTATCTGAGGGTATGTAAAACTTGTCTGCCTCAAGGCCGAGCGGGAGTTTTAGGATAAAACTGCCGGAACGTATTTCGTCTGCCGAATACCGAATATCTTCCGCGAATGCTTTGTATGGAGATAAGCTCAAGAGGAGCAGAACGAGGAGATAAGGGATAGCTTTTTTATGGAGAAAAAGCGGTGAACAGATACGCTTCCGGTATTTCTGACTATACATATTTAAAACTCCTTAAGATGCTCCATTCTATCAAAGCAGTGGGGTGGAAGCCAAGCTATTGCTTAAAACAGGTAGTGTATCAGTTTGAATTGCCAAAGATTTTCCCTCCTTGCCATAGCATAAGGAGGGGCCACCAGTAGGGCTGGGGTGGTTTTCAACTGCTTTATTTTCAATTGCAAAAAGAATTTGGTACCCTCCCGTCCCGCACTCCGCGGAACACCTCTGGAAACAGTCCCACTTATATGGTTTTCGGCAGAATTAGTTCTACTTCGAATAAGGCAGAAGCTTTTTTGAATCGGTTTCGGTGTTTTTAAAGCATAATTTCCACAGCCATTGATTAAAACTCGAAAAAAGGCGGAACAGGTGCGAGCCTTCCGGCAGTATTTTAAATGGATGGCTTTAGCTAAAATCATTTCCGTGTAGAGTATGTTGCCGGTTGTTCTGCTATAATTTCGGTTCCCGATGTTTGGAGAGGTGGCCGAGCTGGTTGAAGGCGATGGTCTCGAAAACCATTGTGCGGGAAACCGTACCGGGGGTTCGAATCCCCCTCTCTCCTCCACGAAAATGTACTCCCAAAGGGAGTAGGTTTTTATGGCGCAAGGGTGGCTATGATTCTAACTCTCTGGGTTCGAAAACGAAGCGTCAGCGGAGTTTCAGCGAGCCTACCTACAGAGTTCCAGTAAACGGCTTTAGCTAATCCCCCTCTCTCCTCCATTTATGTCGGGTAAGCGTCGCATTACTTCGTTACGCCAGCCCTCACTCCGCTATGTAGGCGTGAACCTACGTTCCCTCGCTCGTTACTTCGCACCTTTTTTCATTCTTGTTTATCTTTGTAAATTCGATTTGCTGATGATACGGAGAGGGTAGGCAAGAACATCTATAACGCCGTTGCCGCAAGCATCATTATCTACCGTTTTTTCGCTGTGATATAATTCGCTCATGCGTTCCCCTGCGGTTGCCGTTTCACTGCTGTTTTTTTCGGTTATTCTTGTTTACTGGCCTGTTGCTGGTTTCCCTTTTCTTAACTGGGATGACGACAGGTTCCTTTTAGAAAACCAGAACCTCAACCCTGCCACACTCGAAAGCGTTTCACGTTTATGGACAGACCTTTACTCGCCGAACTACAGCCCTCTTTTTTTTACGGTATGGGCGGCGATTGCGTCGTTTTCCAGATATATAATTTCCGCCAGTGCCGTCGCAGGGCTTGAACCATCGGTCTTTCATACCGCAAACCTTGTCGTTCATCTGCTCAACACTCTGCTGGTTTTTAATATACTTGCATTGCTATTACGGTACGGCTTTAGAGGGTCTTATAACGACCGCGATAGTTCGCAAATTACATTGCCAGCCGTAATGGGGGCTGTGCTTTTTGCCTTGCACCCTGTTCAGGTAGAGGCGGTTGCGTGGGTGACGGGGTTTCATACCGTCCTCGCCGGATTTTTTGTTTTTTTGACTATACGGGAATATCTTATCTACGCCTTTGGAGCGTCGGGGGTGATTGAGCTTTCCGATAGAGCAATAACCTTTCATTATTTAAAGGCGTTTTCCACCTTCATCTTCGCGATACTTGTAAAGCCGATTGTGGTTGTGGTGCCTCTGCTTCTCTTCGTTCTCGACCGCTGGGCGGTGGGACGGCCGGCAAATAAATCGGCCAAATCTTTAGCTTTGTGGATAGCGGTTTCGTTTCTCTTTGTCCTCTTTACGCTTTTTGTACAGCCAAAGGAGTGGATGGTAGTTGCCACGCCTCTCTGGAGCCGTCCGTTCATAGCGGGAGATATTTTGGCGTTTTATCTTTATAAAATATTCGTGCCACTGTCTCTCGCTATAGATTACGGCCGCTCGACAGATTTTCTTTTAAACGGCTGGTCTGTTTATGTCAGCTGGGTTGTGCCGTTCGCGTTGCTTTTTTTCGCCGGCAGAATGAAAAACCGTATATTGATAGTTCTCCCTTTCAGTATATTTGTCATCGGCATTCTTCCCGTGATAGGTATCGTCCCGTACTATCTGCATGCCACCTCTACCGTAGCCGACCGTTATCTTTATATCCCGATGCTTGGAGCGTCGTTGGCGGTTTCGTTTTTTTTTCTAAAGCTAAAGAGTAAGAGGATTAGACAAATTTGCCTATTAATTCCGATACCGCTTGGAATCCTCGCGGCCTTTCAGGTGCTTACATGGCAAAGCAATACGGCACTGTTCGAAAAAGCGGTATCTGTAAACCATAAGAGTGTTATAGGCCAGACCAATCTTGCTTTAAGCTTTATAAGGCTTGGCGAACTAGAGAAGGCCGAAAAACATCTACGGATATCGCTTGAACTAAAGCCAGATGCCCCCAAAACTTATAATAATCTTGGAATAGTTTTTATGAAAGAAGGAAAGCCGGACGAAGCGATCGCGCATTTTCAAAAAGCTATTATACTCGCTCCCCGTTTCGCTCTTGCTCACAATAACCTCGGCATGGTGCTTGTGAAGGCAGGAAAGCTTGATGACGCTACCGCGAGTTTCCGCAAAGCGATAGAGATAAAGCCGAATTTTGCAAGGCCGCACTCACAGCTGGGGCTGATTCTTATCAAGCGTGGAAATTTGGATGATGGGGTCGAGCATCTGCGCAGGGCGGTAGCGCTTCTTCCGCTTTCTGCCACGGCCCATAACGACATAGGAAAAGCTTTGCTTGAAATGGGACGCATAAACGAAGCGATTGAGCATTTGCAAAAGGCTCAAGGTATTAGGCCTGAGAGCGAAGAGATAAGAGCTAACCTCGAAAAGGCACGGGCAGATGGAGTGAGGGGGCGAGGGATTAGCCAAGGTTCTCACGTTCCTTAGAAAGTGCCTAGATTCCAGTTTCCCCCAATTTCTTACCAGTTTTCCTATCTTCTTGTTATAATCCATCCTCCATTTGTACCGGAGAGGTGACCGAGTGGTTGAAGGTGCTCGCCTGGAAAGCGTGTGTGCGGCAACGTACCGGGGGTTCGAATCCCCCCCTCTCCGCCATTTTTACGGGAATCGCTTTGGTTATCCAACGAGTTACATTCTTGGTGACCGTACAAATTGCCTCATATTAAATCTAACCCATATGGGTTGTAAAAAGCGTTCGTTGCCTCATATTTCATCTAACCCGTTAATGGAGGATGAATATGGGTACGAAATCGAAGAAGGAGTATCTAAACAAGATACGAGAGAGATACAGGCAAGCCGGTATTGATGGCAAATCAGCAATACTCAACG
>JAJRYD010000048.1 GCA_024275955.1 Nitrospirota bacterium | reverse complement strand
CCGTCCTTAAGAAAGGTAAACGGCTATAGACATCTCATAGAATTAAGGAGCATTATGAAACGTATCCTGAATACCGGTAAAGTTGCAAAGGTAGCGTGACGGTCATGCCGGAAATTTCAACTAAGAAAGGGCTTGATTCTGCCCAGATCTGCGAGAGGAGCTGTGGGGCGGCGAATTGTGGGGAGATCGGTTTTATGTCGCAACTGTAGGAGAGGGCGGCAGTCGAGATATAATTTTGAAATATGTTGCAGGGCAAGGGAAGAAGGAGCGAAGCCGGTCAATTGAGGCTCTTCAAGCCCTGACCCCTGAGATACCTCGCGGCTTGCCGCGGGGAGCTTCATTACACAGCCTTTAGGTATTGATGTGGAATTATAAAATGGCTAAATACAAGTTGATAACTTAAAAGCGTACAACATCACGGAACTGTCCGGTACAGGGCATAACTATACGCACAATAAACAGGCCAAGACAATTGCCAATGGTTCTGGTCTTAGTACTAAGGGTTCTATTGGCGGCAAAAGTTGCTTAACTGTCTGTCCACTTTTTCGGGGGAAGATCGTCGCATTCACTTCCTACATACATCTTGCGGCCTGTCTGTAGTAGAATGCTTTGGAAACCTAACTGAAAATTAAAATTTTAGGAGGCATTAAATGAGTTTGCTGGTTATAGGCACCGTGGCACTCGATTCCGTTAAAACACCTTTCGGCGAGGCCGAATCTGTCCTCGGCGGTTCTGCCACATATTTTAGCGTATCGGCCAGTTACTTTACCTCCGTGCGTCTTTCGGCCGTTATAGGCGAAGATTTTCCAAAAGAGCATATGGATGTTTTTAACAAACATAAGATAAACACCGATGGGCTGGTAACGCTTCCGGGCGAAACTTTCCGCTGGAAAGGTTCCTACGGGTACGACCTTAATACCGCCAACACGCTGGAGACGCACCTTAATGTTCTTATGGAGTTCAAACCAAAGCTTACCAAAGAGATGGCAAACTGCCCGTTTGTATTTTTGGGAAACATAGACCCAGATATCCAGATAGAGGTTATAGACCAGCTTAAGAACCGCAAGTTCGTAGCGCTCGACAGCATGAACTTCTGGATAGCCAACAAACCGGAAGAGCTTAAAAAAGCTATCGCGATGGTAGATATGGTCGTCATAAACGAAACCGAGGCGCGCGAGTTTACCGGCACCCCAAGCCTTGTAAAAGCGGCTAAAGAGATAGGGAAGATGGGGCCAAAAGCGGTCATCATAAAGCAGGGAGAGTACGGCTCTATATCGTGGTTCAAGGGTGAGGTGTTTTCCGCTCCGGCGTTCCTTTTGGAAGATGTCTACGACCCAACAGGAGCCGGAGATTCGTTCGCGGGCGGTGTTATGGGTTATCTCGCTAAAAGGGGAGAGGTAAATAAAAACAGCCTTAGACAAGCGATGATAGTAGGTAGCGCTATGGCATCGTACAACGTGGAATCGTTCAGCCTTGATAAACTGACCAGCCTAGAATTTAACGACGTAGTAAACCGCTACAACGAGATAAAACGGACGACGATATTTGAAGACCTGAAGTAGTATTGCTGTAGATAGCTTTGGTGCGGTCTTTTTCAGTTATGGGGTTGGGTGATATTAAGATTTCTAAAACAGGCAACAAGGAAAAGCTGTTAAGGGTGATGGTGCTAAACGGTCTTGTTCTTCCCGGCTCCGGGCATATATATCTTAGGCGAAAACTTATCGGCTATTCTATGGCGGTAGTGTTTACCGTTTCGGCCTCCACGCTTATCGGCACATTTTTTTATATGATGTTTTCTTATTTTAAAAGTATCTCGGATTTTCAGCATGCCGACCTTTTTCTCAGCGAGCTTTGGCTCGACCGTGCGTTCCTGTATTCTTTTCTGGTTTCTCTTTTTGTATGGCTGTTTGGCATTATCGATGGATACAGAATAGCGAGTAAGTAGATGAGAATAGTAGCAGGTTTCGCAAAAGGGCTTACTCTTGCAGGGCCGGGCCGAAAGGCAGAAACAAGACCAACCTCCGATAAGGTGAGGGAAGCGCTTTTTAATATTATAGATGTCTATGGCTCGTCGTTTCTCGACCTTTACGCCGGAAGCGGGGCTGTCGGTGCCGAGGCGCTGAGCAGGGGCGCGCGCAGAGTGGTGCTGGTAGAAAACGACCGCGCCGTGCTTAACGTAGCTAGAAAAAATCTTGGCAAAGTAAGGGAGAGGGCGGATGGCTCGCCCAAAGCGAACGTAATAGATTCTGATGTTCCAAAGTTCCTAAAAGAGTTTAAAAGAGAGAAGTTCGATTTCGTTTTTTGCGATCCGCCGTATGCTATCAAAAACCGGCAAGAAATTATTGCCGGCAGTTTAGAAAAAGCCCTCCATGAGGGCGGCATGCTTGTTTTCGAGACATCTTCTAAAATATCCAAAGAACTTCCCCAGCCTGATAGAATAAAAAACTACGGGGATACCGACTTATTGTTCTATACGAAAGGTAAATGATGGACGCTGGCACTACTGTTCTTTTGGCCGGCCTTCTTACGCTTTTAGCCGGAATCGTTCTTATAGTTATCGGCAGAAAAAGCTCAGCCCCAGACGCGGAACTAAAAGAGCTAAGAGAAAAGCTAGACAGCATAACGCAGAATATGAACAGCCAGCTTCAGGAACAGACCGGCAGGCTGGCCGAGTCTATCGCCAAAGTGCGTGAGGCTAGCGCGTCATCTATAGCCGATAGTTTTACAAAAACGCAAAAAGAGCTAAGCGAATCATTGTCGCAAGGAAGGGCAGAGCTTACCAAATCTATGACCGCTTCGCAAAGCATCGTTTCCGAAAAGCTGGAAAAGCTGATAAAAGAATCGGAAGGGATAAGCAACGCCTCAAGGGATATGCTGGAAATCGGCAAAGATATAAGACAGCTAAGCGATATCCTGGACGGCGGACAGACACGGGGAGCTGTCGGCGAGTTTCAGCTTAGCTTGCTTCTTAAAAATATTATTCCGGCTGGTAGATACAAGGAACAGCATAAGGTCGGCGATGGCATTGTCGATGCCGCGATAATCTTGAAAGATAGAATACTCTGTATAGACAGCAAATTTCCGCTGGCCAATCTTCTTAAAAGCGGCGAGGCGCAAGGAGAGGAGAGTAAAAAGTTTTTAAAAGAATTTTACTCCGACGTGAAAGCAAGAGCAAAAGAGATAAAGAAAAAATATATAGTTCCGGAAAAGACGCTGGAGTTTGCCATAATGTTCATCCCGTCGGAGTCTGTGTTCCACGAGATAATAGCAAATAACGAATTGCACCAAAACATTCTCGATATGAATGTCGTCCCTGCGTCGCCAAACTTTTTGTATGTCTATTTTCAGGCTCTTGCTATCGGCTTTAGAGGCTTGGCGATAGAAGAAGAGGCGGAAGATATTTTAAAAGTTATCTCAACGCTTAAAATAGATTTCGATAAGTTTAACGAGAGCTTCAAGCTGGTCGGCACTCATATTGACAGGGCGGTGAAGCAGTACAACGAGTCGCAAAAACAGGCAGGACGGCTTGATGTTACGCTATCCAACCTGCGGATGGGCAAAACGCTTAAGGGCGGTAAAGGCGGGAGCGATTAAAACCGCCAATCCTTACGCTGTGTTACTGAGCCGTAAAGGAGCAAGAAGCAGGGCCGAAATTCCGCCAAAAGTTTTAAAAGCCTTAAACGAAGGCAGGCTGGAAACGGTGAACCTTGTGGAATGGCTTGCGGTAGACGATGTTAAGCTCCTTCGCAATGTTCTTGCGGAACTCAAGGTAGGAACAACGGTTGCAGATATTATTGCAAGCGGTAAAGAGTTCCGGTCGCTTGGCGTTATGAAGCGGATAGAGTTTATAGCAAAAGGTCTGTTTCGGATGTCCAAAAGGGATGATAGAGATATTTTTGACAAACTCGCCTCCCATCCATCCGACACGGCGAGGAGTTGGGCATGCTACATGGTTAAAGCGGATGAGACGCTTACGCTTAAGAAACGTCTTTTACTTGTAAAACCTTTCGCCACCGATAGCCATTTCGGCGTTAGGGAAATTGCGTGGGCATCAGCCCGCCCCGTTATCGCAGATGATATAGAAAAGGGTATCGACGCGCTTAAAAGCTGGGCGACAAGCAGAGATGCAAATATTCGTCGTTTCGCGTCCGAAGCTACTAGGCCGCGCGGCGTATGGTGCAAACATATTTTGGAGCTAAAGGAAAATCCGTCCATCGGGCTTGCGGTAATAGAGCGGTTGAGGAGCGATTCCTCCAAGTATGTGCGGGATTCTGTCGGCAACTGGCTAAACGATGCCGGCAAGACGAAACCGGACTGGGTTTTAAAACTTTGCAAAAAGTGGGAAAGGGAATCGCCTACTAAAGAGACTGCGTATATAGTAAAAAGAGCGCTTAGGAACCTAAGCTGAGTTTGCACTACGGCGAGTTGATTTAAGCGATAAGGGCTAGAAAGGTTGCACCGGGATTCCTCTTTTTTGCTGGAAGGGGAGAGGGAGGGAGTGTGAGGGTTATACCTAGTGTCGCATTGACTCATGGTAAAACCTAACCCATCGGTCCCAAGAAGTTCCTTCGTTGACTCATGATTTACCTGCCCCTAGAACAGTAAAGATTCTCTTCAATTTCTTCTCAATCTCTTTTTTTAAATTATACGGATTAAGCTCAGAGTGTACAGCACGAAGTTTTTCCTTTTCCTCTT
>JAJRYD010000047.1 GCA_024275955.1 Nitrospirota bacterium | reverse complement strand
TTATACAAACTTTTGATAGAATGCTCATATGAACAAAGCTTTAGATAAAACCGATCGATTGTTACGTTTACGTAACTATTCCCCTAAGACACGTAAAGCATACTTGCTTTACATTAAAGATTATATCACATTTTCTAAAAAGAAAAATATAAAAAACAAACAAAAGGCAATTGAAGAATTTCTGCTTGAAAAACATAAAAAGAAACAATCTCCCCAAACAATCAATCTCGCCTTAAATGCAATTAAATTTTTCTATAAAGAAGTTTTAAACGATCCGCAAAAAATAAATTTGAAATTTGCCAAGAAGAGCAAAAAGCTGCCAGTTGTTTTTTCGCGTACTGAAATCGAAAAAATCATTCAAGCAACAGACAATGCAAAATATAGATTAATGATTTCGCTTGGATACGCCTGCGGTTTGCGTGTAAGTGAGGTAATTAATCTGAAAGTCGCAGACCTAGATATTGATGAACTTGTTATCCATATCAAAAGTGCGAAAGGCAAGAAAGATAGGATCAGTATATTGCCGAAAAGACTGCAAAACGATCTGCGAAATATTATTGCCGGCAAAAATGCAGATAACCTTATTTTTAACTCTAATCGTGGCGGCAAACTCACAACAACATCGCTCCAAAAAATGTTTCGCAAGAGCCTAGCCAAAGCGAAAATAGATAAACCAGCCACTTTTCACTCTCTACGCCACTCATTTGCTACACACCTGCTGGAAAATGGGACTGATGTGAGATATGTGCAGGAACTTTTAGGACATTCCAATATCCGAACAACACAAATATATACACAGGTAACAAATCCAAAGCTTAAAAACATTAAAAGTCCGCTATGAACAAGCAGCCCGAACTAATATTACCTGCTGGAGATGCTGAAAAAGCACGATTTACGCTTGAGTATGGCGCCGATGCAGTATATCTGGGACTTCCTAAATATTCTATGAGGAAAGGAGAGGTGCGCTTTACTATTCCTCAAATCGAAAAAGTAATCAGAGATGCGCATAAAAAAGGCAAAAGAGTGTATGTCACATTCAATATCTTTGCCCACGAGAAACATCTGAAAACCCTTGCCTCCGACATTAAAAAAATTGCAAAGCTTAACCCCGACGCTTTCGTAGTTGCCGATATGGGAGTACTGAGAATAATTAAAGAAAACGCCCCAAAAGTCCCTATTCATATCTCTACTCAGCAAAATACAGTTAATGCAGAGGCAGTGAAGCTATGGAAGGACTTCGGGGTAAAGAGGGTTATACTAGCTCGCGAGCTAACCCTGAAAGAGATTAAAAAGATTCACGAAAGCGTACCCGATATGGAGCTTGAAATGTTTGTCCATGGTGCTATGTGCATCTCTTATTCAGGAAGGTGTCTCCTCTCCGCTTATATGACCGGTAGAGAAGCAAATCTAGGAGACTGTGCCCAACCATGCAGATGGGAATATAAGATAAAATGTAAAAATGAAAAAGTAAAAAGCACTAATGCCATTCCTGATCCCTCTTCTGTCATTCCTGCGAAAGCAGGAATTCAGAAAAAGGAAATTAAAAATATAGATTCCCGTTTACACGGGAATGACATTAATGAGAAAAAGGGATCTCTTCACTCATCGCCTTGCGAAGTCGGTCGAGATGACACCTTCTCTGTCATTCCGACCGAAGCGGAAGAACCCCTTGAAAAACGAAGAAGAAACTCATCGCCTTGCAAGGCCAGTCGAGATAACACCTCCCCTGTCATTCCTGCATCTCCTTCTGTCATTCCTACGAAAGCAGGAATCTATCTCGAAGAAAAACTGCGTCCCGGAGAATATTTCCCTATTGAAGAAGATGAGAACGGCACATATATCATGAATTCAAAAGATCTATGCCTGATAGGATATTTGGATAAAGTTTTAGATGCAGGAATCACAGGGCTAAAAGTTGAAGGGCGAAACAAATCTATATACTACCTTGGTATAGTCGCAAAAGCATACAGAAAAGCACTGGATACTATAAATAATAATATTTTTAATGGAAAAATAATAAAGGAACTTGAAAAAGAACTAAGAACTCTAAACTATCGCGGCTATACGACTGGATTTGCATTCGGTAAAGCAAAAGAAGGTGAAACATATCCCAAAAGGCAACCTATAAGAAAATATAACTTCGTTGCCGTTGTCAGGCCAACTCCAAAACGTCATTCTACTCCATCCCCCTGTCATTCCCGCCCTTCTTCTGTCATTCCTGCGGAAGCAGAGGAACCTCTTAAAAAACAAGTGGGAAAGGGATCTCTTCACCCATCGCCTTGCGAAGCCGATCGAGATGACACCTTCTCTGTCATTCCGACCGAAGCGGAAGAACCCCTTGAAAAACGAAGAAGAAACTCATCGCCTTGCAAGGCCAGTCGAGATAACACCTCCCCTGTCATTCCTGCATCTCCTTCTGTCATTCCTGACGCCCCTTCTGTCATTCCTGCATCTCCTTCTGTCATTCCTGCGAAAGCAGGAATCTATAACATCCAACAGGCAAAATCCGAAAAAAATCCAGACCCCCGGATCCCCGCCCAAACAACTATTCGGTCGAGCAGGAAACTTGAGGATGACAACTGGAACTATATAGAAGTCAGAAATCAGATTAAGGTCGGTGATACACTAGAAATAATTACTCCCGAGAGAGTTTCAAAAGAAAAAGTTCTTGGCATAACAGACGAATCAGGCAGAAAAATAACCGTTGTAAACCCGGGCAGAAAAGACCAAAAAGCATACTTAAGATTAAAAAACACTTACCCCGAAATGACTTTGATGAGAAAAAGAGTCGCTAAATAGAAAATTTTATGCCACGTCAATGACAAAAATTTGTATACTTGTTTTGTTGCGCCAATATATATTTGTTAATTTTACTTTATACTTTGAGATTTGATTTTTGAAATTTGATTTTTTGCTTATGCTTTACATGGGGATAACTTTGGGAATAAAATAAAAACCAATGAATACCATAATTAAAAACATAATCAAGAAAAACAAATGCCTTCCCGGCGATGTTTTTTCTTTTAACTCAAACGATAAAACTATAACTTATATTCCCGAAGAAATAGAAAACGAAAATGGATCGCTGGCCCTCCTTCATGAAATAGCTCATATGAAGTTAGACCATTTTTCTTATAACTATGACGTGGAGCTTTTAGAGCTAGAGCATGAAGCATGGGAAGAAACGCGAAAACTAGCCAAAAAATACGGCCTAAAGATAAATGCAGAGCATATCAAAGAATGCCTAGATAGTTACGATAAATGGATAAAAAAAAGAGCTACTTGCCCTAAATGCGGCGAATATTCGCTTCAAAGAAATCGAAATACTTTCGGATGTTTCGTCTGTGACTGTTACTGGAAAGTAAACGAAATAAAAGACAGAGAGGTTAGAAAACATATATTAAATTCGAAATCCTAAGCACTAAATACTAAACAATATCTAAATTCAAATTTTTAAAACCCTAAACTAACCATCTTGTTTCTAATTTAAAACATTTGAATTCGTTTAGAAATTAGAAATTCGGATTTAGAAATTGACAAATAGCCAAAGGTTATTTGTAAGTCGTTCGCCTTTTCTTGAATAGTTGCCTGTTACGCAACTTTTTAAAGCTTATTCTATTATAGAAAACTCTTGGAGATATAAATTCTTGGCGGGTTTCGAACTTCTTTCTATTTCTTTTTACATTCTCATCTCCATAACGAAAAGTTTTGCCCATTTTTCCCTCTCTGCCATTCCTAAGCTGGAAGAAACGGTAAACTCTCTAAACTCCGCAGCTCAAAAATTGGCTTGTTATTTTTTCTTTCTTCTGGCAGCGCTTATTTTACCGCCTTTGCGTCCAGCTTCTTTTGCAAGCTCTGGATTTGCAGCAAAGCCGCCTGTAGTGCCACGTTTACCTCCTATGCGGCCAATTCTTTCATAGAAATCAGTACCGTATCTTTCTTTGTTTGTTTTAGCGGCTTGAAGGCCACCTTCTTTTGTTCCTGCCATTTTTTCACCTCTTTTATTGGAAGGTTGCCTTACCTAATGCACTTAGCTAAGACAACTTTATCCCCTCTTAAATTACTCACCTGGTTTCAATATTAGTGCGAAAAAAGCTTTAAAACATTGGTCAAAATAAAAAATATCCATTAACTTTTTTGGATATTTTTTATGAATACTAACTATCTTAATATGAAAAATGCTTTAAAAAGCATAAAAGGTGCATTAATTTTTTAATGCACCTTTTATAAATATCAAAAGCAACAGTTTAGAGAGTAAGCTTGAAGGCTGTATGTTGGCGGTGTGCTACTTTCCCAGGGCTTGATGACCCAAGTATCATCGCCGCTGGAAGGCTTAACTTCTGTGTTCGGTATGGGAACAGGTGTACCCCTTCCGCAAAAACCACCAACATACAGCTCTCAAACAATATGAAACTGTGTCGAAAATCCAGCCACTGACTGCTGGTCAAAGCACCTATAGTGACACTAAATAACTTATTAGCAAAAGAAATTCTTTTGATTTTTGTTATTTAGTTGTTTGGTCTTTAGCCATTTTGTATCCACTAAAGGTGAATCATTAAGTCATCGATCTATTAGTACTCCTCGGCTGAATGCGTTACCGCACTTACACCTAGAGCCTATCAACCTCATAATCTATAAGGGATCTCAAACGAAACCTAATCTTGGAGTTAGCTTCGCGCTTATATGCTTTCAGCGCTTATCCATTCCCGACTTAGCTACTCAGCAATGCCCTTGGCAGAACAACTGATACACCAGAGGTCGGTCCATCCCGGTCCTCTCGTACTGGGGACAGCTCTCCTCAAGTTTCAACGCCCACGACAGATAGGGACCGAACTGTCTCACGACGTTCTGAACCCAGCTCGCGTACCCTTTTAATTGGCGAACAGCCAAACCCTTGGGACCTGCTTCAGCCCCAGGATAGGACGAGCCGACATCGAGGTGCCAAACAGTGTCGTCGATGTGGACTCTTGGACACTATTAGCCTGTTATCCCCGGGGTAGCTTTTATCCGTTGAGCGATACGACACCCACTTGTACGTACCGGATCACTAACTCCGACTTTCGTCTCTGCGCGACTCGTAGGTCTTGCAGTCAAGCAGGCTTATGCGTTTGCACTACCAACCTGATTTCCATCCAGGTCTAGCCTACCTTTGAACGCCTCCGTTACCATTTAGGAGGCGACCGCCCCAGTCAAACTACCCGCCAGACACTGTTCCCGCACCAGAAATTGAATGCAATTTCTAGTGTGGTAATTCAAAGCTTAAAAACCAAAAGTCAAAACCTTGGTATCCTTTAGACATTTTCTAATATCGTAAAGCGACTCCTTAATTCTGAGATTTGAAATTTGATTTTTGAGATTACCACAAAATTGCATGCAATTTGTGGTGCGGGTTAGAATCAAGATAATACAAGGGTGGTATTTCACCGACGACTCCATCCCGACTGGCGCCGAGACTTCACAGTCTCCCACCTATCCTACACATGTATTACCCTAATCCAATGCCAAGCTGTAGTAAAGCTCCACGGGGTCTTTCCGTCTTGTCGTGGGTAAACGGCATCTTTACCGCTATTGCAATTTCACCGGGTCCTTCGTTGAGACAGTGTCTAGACCGTTACGCCATTCGTGCGGGTCGGAACTTACCCGACAAGGAATTTCGCTACCTTAGGACCGTTATAGTTACGGCCGCCGTTTACTGGGGCTTCACATCGGGGCTTGCACCCCTCCGCTTAACCTTCCAGCACTGGGCAGGCGTCAGTCCCTATACATCATCTTACGATTTAGCAGAGACCTGTGTTTTTGGTAAACAGTCGCCTAGACTCATTCGCTGCGGCCTGAATATGCCGCTCAGTTCCCAAATTTTTTCTAGAAATAGATATGTTTCAGCTGTTTTTTTTAATCTATTTGCTTAGGAACTTAGCGGCATATTCAGGCAGGGCTTATCCCGAAGTTACGCCCGCTGTTTTGCCGAGTTCCTTAACGAAGGTTCTCCCGAACACCTTGGTATTCTCTACCCACCCACCTGTGTTGGTTTGCGGTACGGTTACTTATAGCTCTTAACTGCCAGCTTTTCTAGTCAGTTTGGCTCACCGAAATCTTCCCTTTTTAAGGGGAATTTCATTTGCGTCTCACGTACTCCGCTTAAGCGTCGCTAACTCAACTTTAATCCTATAACTCGCTGCAAAGCAACTCCATAATCTTGCATTGCATTTTGAATTAGTGATTCGCCAAAGCGAAGTACGCTAACCGCTTAGACACCTATAGCCAAAAGATGCTCCGGCTACCATCCTGCGTCACTGGCAGGAACGCTATAAGCAGTACAGGAATATTAACCTGTTGTCCATCGCCTACGCCTTTCGGCCTCGGCTTAGGCCCGACTAACCCTGGGACGATTATCGTTGCCCAGGAAACCTTGGGTTTACGGTGTCGCGGTTTTTCACCGCGATTTTGGTTACTCATGCCAACATTCTCACT
>JAJRYD010000046.1 GCA_024275955.1 Nitrospirota bacterium | reverse complement strand
CCGTCCTTAAGAAAGGTAAACGGCTATAGACATCTCATAGAATTAAGGAGCATTATGAAACGTATCCTGAATACCGGTAAAGTTGCAAAGGTAGCGTGACGGTCATGCCGGAAATTTCAACTAAGAAAGGGCTTGATTCTGAAGAAAATCACTTATTTTTAGAGGAACCATTATGAAAGAACAGTTTGAAAAATTCCTAAACGGGTTTAATTTTGACGGGCTTATGGGCCTCCTTGATACCGGCAAATGGCAAGGTATTGACCTTATGGTTATAGTTGTCAGCACGCCGGTCATTGTTGTGGCTGTAGTTTTGGTGATTGCTCTTATTAGCCGAAAAACAAGGGTTCAGGCTACTCTTGTGGTTCAGTGGGGCGCGGTAGCTGTTGTTTATTTTGTTTGCGGTGTTGCTTTGCGTAATTCCGCCATCAATGAAATTGGCCCGTTTTTGCTTGCTACGATGCTTGTCGGCGGGGCAATCGCCTATTTCGCTTACAATAATTTAATAAAAGGCGGCTGATGCGTTTTAACTGCAGGGATGCCTAAGCTTATAGCTACGGAGGTTTCGTGTGCGACTGATGGTGATAGAAGCGAGTAGGCTGGAGGTTTAATGATAGATGGCGTAAAGACTAAAAAACTGGTGATGCACCCTGATGAGAGAGGGAGGCTTATGGAGCTTTTCCGATTCGACGACGATATGTTCCAAAAGTTTGGGCAGGTTTATATGACCACCGTCTACTCCGGCGTGGTGAAAGCATGGCACCACCATAAAATACAGACAGACCACTTCGCCTGCGTGAGAGGGATGATAAAGCTGGTTCTTTACGACCAGAGGGAAAGCTCTTCGACCAATGGCGAGCTACTGGAATTTTTCATCGGCGACCACAACCACACCCTTGTATCTATTCCGCCAGGTGTACTGCATGGCTTTAAAGGCATATCCGACGAAGAGGCGATAGTGATAAATGTACCGACCGAGGCGTACAACCCTGCTGTTCCCGATGAATATAGAAAAGAGGCTAACGACCCTTCGATACCGTATGACTGGACTAGGAAGGACGGGTGAGCCAAACATCTTTTAAGGCAGAGCCTTGAAAATTCTTGTAACTGGCGGTGCCGGTTTTATAGGTTCAAACTTTGTTCGATATCACCTCTTAGCCTGCCCGAACGATGAAATAGTCAACCTCGACGCGCTTACCTACGCGGGAAACATAAAAAACCTCGACGCGGTAATAGGCAACAGTTCTCACTCTTTCATTAAAGGCGATATAAGGGACGTTTCTCTTGTCGATTCGGTTGTTGAAGGGGTCGATTCTATAGTTCACTTCGCCGCGGAATCGCATGTAGACAGAAGCATAGATAATGCTTCTCAGTTTTTAGAGACAAACATGCTTGGTACAGGCGTTTTGCTGGAGGCGGCAAAAAAACATCGGGTAAAAAAGTTTGTTCATGTTTCTACCGACGAGGTCTACGGCTCTATAGAAGACGGCAGTTTTACCGAAAGCTCGCCTATACGCCCCAATTCGCCGTACTCTGCTAGCAAAGCCGCTTCCGACCTTTTGGCACTTTCGTATTACGCTACTTATAAGCTTCCGGTTACCGTTACGAGATGCTCGAACAATTTTGGGCCGTACCAGTTTCCAGAAAAGCTTATCCCGCTATTTATTACCAACGCGAAGAGCGACAAGCCTCTCCCCATATACGGCGACGGCCTTAACGTGAGGGACTGGATATATGTGGACGACCATTGCTCTGCTGTTGGCACGGTTTTGAAAAACGGTAAATCGGGCGAGGTGTATAACATAGGCGGAGGGAGCGAGAAGACCAATATCGAGATTACCGACATTATCCTCAAAAAACTTGGTAAGCCGGAATCGCTTAAAACATATATAGAAGACAGGCAGGGCCATGATAGGAGATACTCCATCAACTGCGAGAAAATAGAAACAGAGCTTGGCTGGAAACCTGCGTACAGTTTTGAGCAGTCGATAGAAAGCACTATAGATTGGTACATGGAAAACGAAGAATGGTGGAGCGATATAAAGTCCGGCAGGTATATGGAATTTTACGAGAAACTTTACGCCGGCCGTATCGCCGACGCAAGCAAACGTGAGTAGACGGCAAGTGAAGGCGGCGGTAACAGGCGCGAACGGCGGGCTTGGGTTAGAGCTTGCAAGTAAGCTTAAAGCAAAAGGGTGGGAGTGCGTTTCGCTTACCCGAAAAGAGGCTAGCCTTCAAACCCCGGCAGATATAAAAAAAACACTGGAAGATTTGAAACCTGAAATTGTTTTCCATTGCGCCGCTATGACCGCTGTAGATTTATGCGAGACCGAGAGGGAAACCGCCTTTGCAGTTAACGTGGAAGGTACCAAAGCGGTTGCGTCGGCTACGCAGGCTGTTGGCGCGAAAATAGTTTTTATGTCTACTGACTATGTTTTCGACGGGAAAAAAGAGATCTCTTACGTTGAAGATGACGCGCCAAGCCCGCTGAATGTTTACGGCAGAACAAAGCTGGAAGGGGAGAAAATTACGGCAGGGTGCAAAGGTTCGTTGATAATAAGAACCTCGTGGCTTTACGGCAAAGCGGGGAACAATTTTGTAAAAACGATGCTTTCGCTTAGCAGAAAAGGCGGGCAGATAAATGTCGTAAACGACCAGACAGGCACGCCGACATATTACCCGCACCTTGCGGATGGAATAATATCGGCAATAGAAAACAGCGCCGAAGGGATATTAAATATTACAAATTCCGGTTCTTGTAGCTGGTACGAATTCGCCAAAGCTATTTTTAAGGAGAAAGGTTTAGGGGCAAAAGTTGTGCCTGTGTCGTCTGAACAGTTTGCCAGTGCGGCAAGAAGGCCGAAAAACTCGACGCTCGACTGCTCTAGGTACGAGGAAGTTACAGGTAAGAACCTGCCTCACTGGCAGGAAGCGTTAAAGGAATATTTGCGTGGTTAGCTTTTTTATCAGAAGGCTTTTGCTTATGGTGCCGACGATGTTCGGCATTACCATAATATCTTTTCTTATCATTCACCTAGCTCCCGGCGAGCCGACAGACAAAATGACAGATATGAACCCAAAAATTTCCGCCGCCGCCAAAGAAAAGATGCGCGCCATGTACAACCTCGATAAGCCTTTGCATATACAGTATGGGCTATGGCTCAAAAGGTTTGCGGTGTTGGACTTCGGCAGGTCGTTTTCCCCAGACGCAAGGCCGGTGCTTGACAAGATACTAGAAAGAATGCCTGTTACCATTTTTATAAATGTCGCTTCGCTCGCTATTATTCTTTTTCTTTCCTTGCCTATAGGTGTCCTTTCGGCGATAAAGCCGAACTCGTGGTTCGATAGGGGGAGTACGCTGTTTGTATTTTTAGGTTTTTCCACGCCGGGGTTTTGGCTGGCGCTTCTTCTTATGATACTTTTTGGAGTACATCTCGGCTGGCTTCCGGTATCCGGCATACGCTCCATAAACCATGATGACTTTACGGCGTTTGGCAAAATTATTGACATAACAAGACATCTGCTAATGCCGATACTGCTTTCGTCGCTCACGTCACTCGCGTTTATGTCGCGCCTTACTAGGCAGAGCATGCTGGAGGTTACGAAGCAGGACTATATAACTACCGCGCGTTCCAAAGGCTGTTCGGAAAACAGCGTTTACTATCATCACGCGCTTAGAAACGCGCTCCTCCCGCTTGTAACGGTGCTGGGGCTTTCAATCCCCGGCCTTATAGGCGGTTCGGTAATATTCGAAACCATTTTTTCGATTCCCGGCATGGGACAGCTCTTTTTCGAATCTGTCATGTCGCGCGATTATCCTATGGTGATGGGAGTTCTTGTAATCGGCTCCGGTCTTACGCTTATCGGCAACCTTACCGCCGATGTTTGCTATGGTCTTGTAGACCCGAGGATAAGATATGAGTGATAACCGTAAAGGCTCTTTTTGGGAAATAGTTTTTAATCGTCTCAAAAAGGACCGCTTCGCCGTTTACGGCGGCGGCATAGTGGCTCTTCTTTTCTTTGTCGCTTTGTCTGCTCCGGTTATATCTCCTTACGACCCTGGCGATGTCGAAACGTCGAGGCTATTGGAGGCCCCAAGCATGGAACATTGGCTCGGCACCGACGAGCTGGGGCGCGACGTTTTGAGCCGGATGATATATGGAAGCAGAATTTCGCTTATGGTCGGCTTTATAGCTGTGGGGTTGGCAACCTTTATAGGGATATTGGTCGGCGCGGTAAGCGGCTACTACGGCAGATGGGTGGACGAAGCGGCTATGCGGTTCGTAGACGTTATGCTTACTATCCCGTCTTTCTTTCTTATTCTGGCGGTTATAACCATGCTGGAACCAAGCATCGTAAACGTGATGATAGTTATCGGCATAACCGGCTGGATGGGGGTGGCTAGGCTTGTACGGGCGGAATTTCTTTCGCTAAAGGAACGCGATTTTGTCGCCGCCGCAAGGTCTATAGGTCAGTCGGATTTTATGATAATCTTCCGTCACATTTTGCCAAACGCTATGGCGCCGGTGCTGGTATCGGCAACTCTTGGCATAGCTGGCGCCATTCTCACAGAGTCGGCGTTATCGTTTCTCGGCATAGGGGTACAGCCGCCAACGCCAAGCTGGGGGAGCATACTTACCGAGGGAAAAAACTATATAGAGTTCGCGTGGTGGCTCTCGCTATTTCCGGGCCTTGCTATACTTATAACTGTGCTTGGCTACAATCTGCTTGGCGAAGCATTGCGCGACGCGCTGGACACAAGGCTTAACTGACCTGTTTGATTTGAACGAATGTAAAGGAGTGATGTATGGAGTGGAGTGATGAATACAGTGTAGGCATAGACGAAATGGACAAACAGCACAGACAGCTTTTTAGGCTTTTGTCTGAATTCGAAGACGCGATAAGAAGTGGTAAAGAGGCTATCGTTATCGGGCCGGTAGTAGACAAGCTGTTTAGTTATACTAAAACCCATTTTGTTAAAGAAGAAAAACTTATGAGGAATCACTCTTATCCCGATTTGGAAAGCCATAAGAAAGCGCATGCAGATATGGTCGAGCAGGTAGAGGATTTGTACCAAAGGTCGCTTACGAATGGAGGGGTAATGAAAACGGAGCTGTTGGGATTTATTGCCGACTGGTTGTTGGTTCATATCATCGAAACCGACAAAAAATATAGTTTGCATATCAAAGGTAAGGACCCCTGCACCGCTACAAATTTATAGCTCTAAAACCGTCTTTAAAATCGGTTATTCATGTTTCGCGCGCCCTCTGCCGGATAGAGGCTAACTTGCTATACTGCGCCGACGAGGCGAAAAGAGTATGAGGTTAATGATAAATTAGAACCAGCTAGATAAAGTTGCGATTATTCGGGCAGATATCTTCGAGACGACCGAAAAAGCATCTTCCTAAGCTCTAAATTTAAAAAGATATCGCCTATCTCTTTGATATCGGGCTAGAATGGCTTGGTTATGGCTTTTGTAGTAATGAAATTCGGCGGTACTTCGGTGGCTGATGTAGATAGGCTCAAAAATGTCGCCGACATAGTGGAAAAACGAAAGGCAGGAGGCGACAGGCTGGTGGTGGTACTTTCTGCGATGGCTGGGCAGACCAACGAGCTGGTGCAGCTGGCGCATGCGGCCTGCGCAGAACCTGACGAACGCGAGATGGATATGCTCCTCTCTTCCGGCGAGCGGATAACTATCCCCCTTCTGGCTATGATTCTCAAGTCTAGGGGGGTAAAGGCGATAAGCCTTACCGGCAGGCAGTCCGGCATTTTTACCGACGGCATGCATACCAAGGCGCGTATAAAAGAGATAAAAACCGAGAATATAGAAAAATGGCTTGGCAAAGACTACATTGCTATAGTCGCCGGTTTTCAAGGCTATAGCGAAGAGGTAGATAGCGTAACCACTCTTGGACGTGGAGGAACAGACACCACTGCTGTCGCTCTGGCTGTCGCGCTTAAAGCTGAATATTGCGAGATATGTACCGATGTCGACGGCGTTTACAGTGCCGACCCGCGTGTGGTGCCGGGGGCTGTTAGAATGGACAAAATCTCCTACGAGGAGATGCTGGAGATGGCAAGTGTCGGCGCGAAAGTTTTGCAGATACGCTCGGTGTAATTTGCCGCCAAATATGACACGCCTATTCTGGTAAAATCTACTTTTAAGGATGGGCCAGGAACATGGGTCGTTAAGGAGGATTCATCAATGGAAGAGGTTCTGGTTTCTAGTGTGGTAGGCGTGAAAGATCAGGCCAAGCTGACAGTATCCGGCGTGCCGGATCAGCCCGGCGTAGCGGCAAAAATTTTTACAGCGATTGCCGATAAGGATATTAACGTAGATATGATCATCCAAAACATAAGTGTCGAAGGTGTTAGCGACATATCGCTTACGGTGCCGATGGACGAAGCGAAAAAGGCTGTCGAAAGGCTCAAAGATGTTTCGTCCAGCATAAACGCGCGAGAGATACTTGTAGCCGAAGATATCGGAAAAGTGTCGGTGATAGGCGTGGGGATGCGCTCTCATACAGGTGTGGCGGCAAAGATGTTTAAGATGCTGGCCGATGCCGGAATAAACATAGAGATGATTTCCACATCCGAAATAAAAGTATCATGCGTCGTAAAGAAGGACGACGTAGATAATGCGGTAAAGATACTCCATAAAGGGTTTGGACTGGATAAAGGGCTTGGGTCGGGAAAAAAGTAAGCAATGAGTAAGAAGATTTTTTTGTACGACTCGTCGGTAAGAGACGGGAGCCAGGCGGAAGGGATATCGTTTTCGCTTGAAGACAAACTTGGTATAGCCAGAAAGCTTGATGAGCTTGGGCTTCATTATCTCGAAGGTGGCTTTCCCGGCTCTAACCCTAAGGACGAGAAGTTCTTTGAAAAAGTTAGAAAGCTAAAATTAAAGAATCTTCGTATAGCGGCGTTCGGCAGTACGCATCACCCCAGCTTTACGCCGGCCAAAGACCCGGGCCTTAAACTGCTTCTTGGCAGTAAAGCAGGGGTGATAACGGTTGTCGGTAAAAGCTGGAGCCTGCATGTCTCGAAAGTGCTTAAGGTAAGCAAAGAGCGCAACCTAGACCTGATAGCCGGTTCAATAAGATACCTTTCTCCAAAAGTGGAGGAGGTCTTTTACGACGCGGAGCATTTTTTCGACGGCTACAAAGATAACCCTGCCTACGCTCTGGAAACACTTCTCGCCGCTAGAGATTCTGGCGCGAAATGTCTCGTGCTGTGCGATACCAACGGCGGTTCTTTGCCGCAGGAGATAAGCGAAATTGTTTCCGTGGTGAAGCTAAAGGTTGGCGGAGATATAGGGATACATTGCCACAACGACTCTGATATGGCTGTGGCTAACACTATTTCGGCGGTAATGGCTGGAGCGAGGCAGGTGCAAGGCACCATAAACGGGATAGGGGAGAGGTGCGGAAACGCCGACCTTTGCTCCGTAATTCCCAACCTACAGCTGAAGATGGGGTACGCTTGCCTTTCCTCTTCCCAGCTGAAAAAGCTTAAGGATGTTTCGCATTACGTTTATGAAATGGCGAACATGAAACAGAAAAACCATCAGCCGTATGTAGGCGATTCTGCTTTCGCGCATAAAGGCGGGCTACATGTAGACGCTATCTTGAAAGATGAAAAAACATACGAGCATATAGAACCATCGGTCGTCGGTAATAAGAGGAGAATACTTATCTCCGACCTTGCCGGAAAAGGGAGCATCCTTGCCAAGGCGGAGGAGTTCGGCATAGATCTCGATTCCAAAAATCCGGCGACAAGGAAGATAGTAGCCGAGATAAAGGAGCTTGAGCATCAAGGTTTTCAGTTTGAGGGGGCCGAAGGTTCGCTTGAGATACTTATGAAAAAGGCTAGCGGAAAGTGGCGAAAAAAGTTCGACGTTCTTCGCGCGCGCACTATAGTCTCTATATCCTCCGACCAGATGAGGCCTTTTAGCGAGGCGGTAATAATGGTAAAAACGCCTGATGGCGCGGTACACCATGCCGTCGCGGAAGGAAACGGCCCTGTAAACGCTATGGACAAGGCTATACGAAAAGCATTGGTAAAGAACTATCCTGAGCTAAAAGGGGTTGACCTTCTTGACTTTAAGGTGAGGATACTCGACGAAACCTCCGGCTCTAAGGCAAAGACAAGAGTATTGATAGAATCCGGCGACGAAACCGGCAAGTGGGGTACCGTTGGGGTTTCGGAAAATATTATCGAAGCAAGCTGGCAGGCGCTTATAGATTCGCTCGATTACCGTTTGCATAAGAAGAAAACACGAGCAAAGGGTTTGGAGGATATTGCCGTCTCACTTGAAGCTAAGGGGAAGCACTCATTAGCAAAAGAACTAAAGGAGGTTGGCGGTAATTTGCCGAAATCCAAAACCCTGCCCAAGAAGCAGAAGAAGGAAAAGTAGATGAAGCTTACGCACGCCTCTGCTACCGATGTCGGCCGTCGGCGTAAGGAAAACGAAGATTCTATTTTGGTCGATGCGGATATAGGGCTATACATTTTATCCGACGGCATGGGCGGTCATGCCAGCGGCGAGGTCGCCAGCAAGATATCGGTAGAATTCACGCGGGATTTTTTTGTAAAAAACAAAAGCCTAACCGATGACGATATCGGCAAGCTCTATACATTTTCTGAAAATATGCCTCCCCCTGCTAAAAAGCTGGCTTACGCAATAATGGCCGCCAACGCCGAAGTGATAGCGGTCGCTAAAAAAGAGCCTAATTTAAAGGGGATGGGCGCTACCATTGTCGCCGTTTTAAAAGGCGAGAAAGAGCTGTACATAGGCCATGTCGGCGACAGCAGGATATATCTTTTAAGAGACGGCGCTTTAAAGCAGATGACGGAAGACCATTCGGTCTACAACGAAGAGAAAAAAAGAGGCAAAGTGGCGTTGGATATTTTGGAAAAATCTCCATTTAGGAACCGGCTTGTAAGGGCTATGGGGCATATGAAGGAAGCTAAGGTTGACACGCAGTCTAACAGCCCGCGAAAGGGAGATATCTTTTTGCTATGTTCGGATGGGCTTACCGACATGGTGAAGGACGGGGAAATTGCAGATATAATCTCCAGTAATGACGGCGACTTAAGCTACGCCTGTAGTTCTCTTGTCGATAAAGCAAACGAAAACGGTGGAAAAGATAATATCTCTGTCTTGCTGATAAAAGTGGTTGAACCTATCTGAAAATGGTAGGATTGCGGTAGTATTTTCTTGTACAGAAGTTAAGTTTATCGTCGAAACACTTTAAAGGGGCTGGGCTGGTTTTTTTAACTGCCAAAGTGGTTGCTTTTTATTATTTTTAATCTGTTGACATAGCTCAAATTAATAGTAGAATCACATTTCCGTGTTCTGGGGTGTGAGCAAGGTAGCGGTATTTATTGCTTTTTGGGGAATATACAACTTGAATAAAAGCGTGATCTTTTCTAGCGGTAGGGTGGTATCCGGTTTTCTTCTGGTTTTCACGGCACTGCTGTTTTCCTTTTCTGCCCCTTCCTTCGCGGAGAAGAGTTTTGGTAGCCTTATATCGCCGGGAGAACTCTCTTGGCTTCACGAATCTGTCGACGGAATCACCAACTGCACCAAGTGTCACTCTATTCGCGGCGGTATTCAAAACGACAGCTGTCTCGACTGTCATAAGGATATAGGCAAGAGAATATCGGCCAATAAAGGCTACCACGCAACTGTAAGCAAGGATAAATGTATCTCTTGCCACTCGGATCACAAGGGACGAAAATTTACTCTTATTGAGTGGAAAGAAAAGGATTTTGATCATAAAAAATCCGGCTACATTCTGCTTGGAAAGCATAAGACGACCGACTGCAAAAAGTGCCACACGATAAAGACAAAGAAAAACCAGACATCATATTTAGGGCTTGATACGAAATGTCTTTCCTGTCATGAAAAACATGACATCCATAAAGGCACCCTCGGCAAGAAGTGCGAAAGCTGTCATACGGAGAAAAACTGGAAAGACCTAAAGTTCAAACACGACAGCACCAAGTATCAGCTTCTCGGCAAGCATATGAAAGTGACATGCGAAAAGTGCCATTCGCAAAAAGGCAATAAAAAGGGGATTTACAAAGTCGAAGATTATTCGACATGTAACGCATCGGGCTGTCACGATACGAAGGCACGGGGCGGCTTAGTGCATGGAAACAAATTTAAGGATCAGAAATGCGCAGATTGTCATACAGTGGACGGATGGAAATCGACTAAGTTCAACCATAACGCCCCCTCCTATAAAGGCTACAAGCTTACCGGCAAGCATGCCAGAGTGAAGTGCGACAAGTGTCATAAGCGCGATCCGGTAACCAAAGTTCCGCACTTCAAGCCGATAAACTATGAGACATGCAGTGGTAAAGGCTGTCACGATACAAAAAGCAGGGGGAACATACACGGCACGCAGTTCAAAAGCAAAAAGTGCGACGATTGTCATACGGTAAAGGGCTGGAAGCCGACAACCTTTAATCACAGCTCGAAGAAGTACGCTGGATACAAGCTGGAAGGTAAGCATACCGAAGTAAAGTGTCTAAATTGTCACAAGCCTCAGCGGGGAACAAAAACGGTAGTTTATAAGCCGATAAACTCCTCCAGCTGTAACGTGAAAGGGTGCCACGATTCGGCATCCAAAAGCGGAAAGGCTCATGGTAAGCAGTTCAAGGGCCAAAAGTGCGAAGACTGCCATACGGTAAAGGGCTGGAAACCGTCGGTATTTAACCATAATTCGCCTACATACGGCGGCTACAAGCTTACCGGAAAACATAAAGAGGCTAAGTGCGAAAAGTGCCATACCAAAGGCAAAGACCGCAAGGTAGTTTACAAGCCTATCAAAACCGATACCTGCAACGGCTCAGGCTGTCACGATACTAAGGCGCGTGGCGGTACCGTCCACGGAAGCCAATTTAAGGATAAAAAGTGCGCGAGCTGTCATATCACTGCCGACTGGAAGAAGCTTTTATTCGAGCATAACAAGCAGAGCAAATACAAGCTGGAAGGCAAGCATGCGAAAGCAAAATGCGACAAGTGCCACAAAAAAGGTAAGTATAAACCGCTCAAGTCGGAATGTATCGACTGCCATAGAAAAGACGATAAACACAAAGGCTCTCTTGGCGCAAACTGTAAGGAGTGTCACGATTCGTTTGCGTGGGCTCCCAAAGGAAATTTTCATAACCTTACCGGCTTCCCGCTCGAAGGGCTTCATACTCAGCAAGGATGCAAAGATTGCCATAAAGAGCCTGGGATTTTTGGCGGGCTTAATGGCACCGATTGTACCTCTTGCCACATAGATCCGCATTTCAACCAGCTAGGCACCACATGCGACGATTGCCATTCGGCGCTAGACTGGACACCGACCAAATTCAAGCACGGCATGACAACTTTTAGGCTGGAAGGTCAGCACAGGGTTGCCGAATGCCAGAGCTGTCACCTTAACCGTGAGTATAGGCTGGCGGAAAGGGACTGCGTAGACTGCCACAACGCAGACAGTACAAGGGGAGGTTCGTTCGTTTATTCAGCCTCAAACGTTGTACACAGCTCTTCGGCTAATACGAACTGCCAAGACTGCCACAAGACATACAACTCGACACCTGCCGATTATCAGCACTCGGCATGGAGTTTTTCGGGCGCGCATAATTCGCTTAGGACTTCGCTAAGCTGTACCTCGTGCCACTCCGGCGGTTCACCTACATGGGCGTTGACCAAAGGATCGGCTACTGCCTCAACTACATCCACAGATTGCGAGCAATGCCACGCGGCAAACTTTGCTCCTGCCGCTGGAGCCAACGCAAATGCCGCGATAGGGCATGGCAACAGCACAAGTGCTTCGGCCTGCGTAAACTGCCACCTAGAAAGCTATGCAACGTGGCAACAGGCGTTATCCGGCCATTCATCTGTCCTGTCCGGCCAGCACGAGGCGTCGGTAAAAAGCGGTAGCTGTACTTCATGCCACCTTACCGGCTCAGTAGCGCTTATAGGCGGAGCTACTACAATTAACGATTGCGCCAGCTGTCATTCGGCCAGCTTCTCGTCGGCTACATCCAATGCCGGTGTTGCCCATACAGGCAAAACAAGCGCAAGCGATTGCGCGGCGTCCGGCTGTCATACAGCTTCGGACGCGACATTCGGCGCGGCTAGCTATACGCATGGAAGCTGGACGTTTGCCGGCGCGCATACCGCTTCCGCAACAGCATGCACAAACTGTCATGTTGCCTCCGATGCTACGCAGATAAAGAGCCCGTATAACCAAAGCGGCGGAGGGGCAAGTAGCGCCATCTCGGCTAATACAGATTGCCAGCTTTGCCACAAAACGCAGTACGACGTGGCGGCAGGAAATTCTGCGACGGCTCACAGCACTTTTGCAGGCAACACTCCATGTACAAGCTGTCATTTTGCTTCCCACACGCTTTGGAGTCAGGGGGTATTCAGCCATACGATAATGACATTCACCGGCGCGCACGCATCATTGAAAAGCTCGTGTAGTACATGCCACGAGGCGGGAAGCAATAACATAAAGGCTATTAGGGGCGGTACCGGCGGAGCGACCAGTAATGTTACCGATATGACCTCGACTACGAACGCCGACTGCTATTTCTGTCATGTGAGCGACTGGAATAAAGAAGGACCTTCCGACCATCCGACCGGTCAATGGGGCAGGTGTCTTGAATGTCACAATACAAGCACCTTTGACAGGTAATAGAGAAATGGAGAGTATTAAACTGGTGAATGGCAAAAGAGTACTGATAGCGTTGGCTGTGATTCCGATCCTTTCACTTTCCGGCATTGCGCACGCGGAGAAGATTTCTGGCAGGTTTACCGCCTCCTACTATCAGCGTAACGACGACAGTGCCAACCAGAAATATACCTTCACCAATGAGAGGCTAAGGCTCAAAGTGAGCGAGATTTCTAAAGAGCGTGATATGACTTTCAACTTCGACGGAAGGATGCGCCAGACCGGCGGGAAAGATTACAACTCCTCTACACCAGACTACAGGATTCAGGACGCGAATCTTGAGATAGGTGATTTCCTATTCGACAAGACCGATATGGTTGTCGGCAGGCAGTATGTGCGCCATACCTTCGGGTCGCGCGTTGACGGCGTTCAGCTAAAACACCGCCTTGGAGAGAAAACAGGTGTCGGCATCTTTGGCGGCACACAGCCCGATCCTGTAAAAGACATTATGTCTGGAGAGTTTGTCACCCTCGGCTTTTTTGCTTACAAAAGAGATAAATACTACGGCTTTTCCGGCGGGTACACCACATCAATGTACAAGGGGAAGGAAGACCAGTCGTACCTCTATGGCAGGGGAGACTACAGGCCAAGCCAGCAGACCAGCCTTTACGGAAGCCTTAGGAGCGACCGCAAGAAAAGCGGCGGCTACGAGATGACAAACCTAATGGCAAGCGTAAACTACCAGTTAGGCCGTAAAGGCCGTGTGGGGGCTGTATACAGCCAGTACAGGGCGGTACAGCTGTGGGAGTCGATGGATTACAGCATAAACAGAGAACTACAGAAAACGATAAGACTTTCGGGAAGCTACAGGGTGAGAAAAAATTCTACCGTTTCCGCTAATTTTGACCAGCGGACAAGGGAAAGAGACAACAAAACCGCCTCCACCTACCGTTTTGGCTACAGGGAAAGAAATCTCATGAAGATGGGATACGCAGATTTTTCGTACAGGATTCTTAAACATTTCACCTCATCCGGCACGCATTATCGTGGTGCCTTGGGTGCCAACCTGCCGCGGAACTTTTCCGGCGAGCTGAGCATAACGAAGATGGAAAATAAAGCCGAAGGGGCTAATTACAAACTGGAGCAGAATATGTACGCCGCTTCCTTAAGCTGGTTTTCAGGAAAGAAATTTTACATTACCGGCCAGTACGAAGTTTCCAACGAAAAATATGTGGATGTAAACAGCATCTATACCCCGACAGGTTCGCCCGGTACGGAGTATAAGTCTTCGTCATTATTCCTTCTTGGGGGATACAAGTTCTAAAAAAACCGTTTGGGTTTATCTGTTCTCACACTCTGATTGAGTAGTTATAGTTCTGCTGTGCCTCGCCCCTGCTTCCTTTTAGTTTCAGCCAGAGGCGGGGGATGTAGGTTTTAAAAAAACCGTTTGGGTTTATCTGTTCTCACACTCTTATTGAGTAGTTATAGTTCTGCTGTGCCTCGCCCCTGCTTCCTTTTAGTTTCAGCCAGAGGCGGGGGATGTAGGTTTAAAAAAAAACGGCCGAAACTGTTTGCCTTAAAGCTGTGATTGAATCTCTCTGGTTTTTCTATCTTTTGCTCTTCTCTCGTGGTTCTTTGCTTTTTCGTGTTTGCGTCCTAATAAATTCTGGAATATCGTGCTAATATTCTTGGTCTATAAAATCATAACGTCTGCTTGAACACCGTTTTTGGCGGAATGGCGAATTATTTTTTTGGAGTGAGTTGCAAAGTTGTCTAAAAAAACTAAAAACAGCCGAGGATACGAGCTTTCCGGTTCGATAAGTGTTCATAAAAAGCAGGTTACTGGGGTTTTCTGGTCGCCTGACGGCAGGCAGTTCGCCTCTACATCCAGAGATGGTACCGCCCGTATATGGTCTTCTCAAAGCATGGAGCAGATATCACTGTTTGACCAGCATGATGGAGCTGTGTTGGATATTGAGTGGTCTCCAGATGGTAAATCTGTAGCTTCCGCTTCGTGGGATCAGACGATAAGAATTTGGGACTGGAAGAGCGGAAAAGAGCTTAAGCGTATTGATGTCGAGACAGGGCCGGCTATCTCTATTTCATGGTTTGGAAACCATATAGCGGCCGCCTCGTGGGATAATGTGGTGCAGGTCTGGAACCTCTCCGGGTTAAGAAGGCTTAGGGCGCAAAGAGGACATACCGAGATGGTCTCGGATATCTCATTTTCACGGGATGGGAAATTTCTCGCTTCCGCGTCGCGCGACGGCACTGCGGTTATCTGGGACGGCTCTAACGGGAAGCGTTTAAAAACTTTGGAAGGGCATGCCAGCCCTGTTTCCTGCGTAGAGTGGTCGCCAACGGGAGATATTCTCGCCACAGCCTCCAAAGATGAAACGATAAAGATATGGGAACGCGCCAGCGGAAAACTTTTTATGACATTAGAAGGTCACACAGCATCTGTTAAGAGCCTTACTTTCAATTCCGACGCGACTCTGCTCGCTTCCAAATCGGCCGATAATACCGTCCGCCTATGGAAGTGTGACACATGGGAATGTATAGTTTCCATAGATGAATCGTCATTAGAGCTTCTTCCTTCCGCCATTTCGTTCCATCCGCAAAAGCCGGTTCTGGCGACGCTGGGCGACGGAGAAGGGATGGAGCCGGAAACCTCGATACGGATATGGGAGCTTGATACCGACACTCTGCTTAACCTTAAGCCTCTGTCAGAAACAACGCTTTATAAAAATGCGAAGGTTGTGCTTGTAGGCGATAGCAGTGTCGGAAAGACAGGCCTTGCCCATAGGCTGGCTCTTGGGGAATGGGTTGTAGATACCGGCGGATCCACGCACGGTATGGAAAATATGGTAATGCCGTTAAGCGAAGATAGCGAGCGGGAGATACTCCTTTGGGACTTTGCCGGCCAGGACGACTATAGGCTTATACACCAGATGTTTTTAAATGAAACCTCCGTCGCGCTTATCCTTTACGACCCAGATAAATCGGATAGACATTTTACCGGCGTTAAATACTGGGAGAGTTCGCTCGATCATGTACTTTCCGGTAAAGACTACTTAAAATTTTTGGTTGCCGGCAGGGTTGATGTAGGCAGGGTGCGCCATACCGACGAGGTGATAGAAACCTACTGCAAAGATAACAGCTATATCGGTCATTTCGAGACGAGCGCCAAGGATGGCACCGGATGCAACAAACTTATGAACAGTCTTAACAAACTGATTCCGTGGGAAAAGATATCGGCCACCTCCAGCCCGGAGCTTTTTAGGGACGTAAAAAAATGGCTGGAAAAAAAGAAACAGGAGAATCTCAATATCGCCGGCCGCAAAGAGCTTTTTAGTATGTTCTTAAAGGAAACACAAAAAGAGATAGAGCAGGAACAGTTTGACGCGGTACTGCACCTTGTGGAAAATACCGGCTCTATAAAAATATTTTCTTTTGGAGATTTGGTTTTACTTTTTCCGAAATACCTAAACGGGCTGGCTTCGGACATTATAGACAGCGCGCGCGACCACCATGAGGGGCTTGGCCGTGTAGATAAGGAGGATGTCCTCTCCGGGGTTATTCACCTTAACAGTACGGAAAAGATAAGTGACGGCGACTTGACCTACCTGCTACTTGCAACGGTGGAGATGATACTTGAGCATAGGCTGGCATTCGAACAAGACGGTAACCTTGTATTTCCAACCAAACTTAATAGGCAAATGGAAACTCCTGAAGATGAAACACTTGAGAATGTAGAATTTGAACTAGGCGGGATGGTGGAGAATGTTTATTCCACCCTCGTTGTAAAGTTCTACTACGGCGGAGGCTTCGAGCTAAAGGAGCTTTATAAAAACGCGGCCCAGTTTATATCTCCTGACGGAAGTTTGTGCGGTCTTAAGCTTATAGATTCGCGCGAAGGGTTCGGCACCATGAAAGTCTTTTTTGGCAACGATACCAGCGAGCAGGATAAGGCTCTTTTTATAAAGCTTATAACCAACCACCTTGAAGAGAAGAATGTAAAGATACAGAGAAAGTTCTCCTACAGCTGTTCCAACTGCGAAAAGGAGATAAAGGATGCCGAGATAATAGAGGAGTCTATAGAGCAGGGCAAAGAGAATGTTTTTTGCATGAGCTGTGGAACGCCGGTACCGCTTGCCTTGTCGTGGGAGACTTCCGAGGCAGAAGGCGGAAATTTTGAAGAGAGGGTGAAAGAGATAGAAAAAGCATCTAGAAAAAGAATAAGAATGAATGCCGAGATGCTTTCTGTCTCCGGCGGTATAAAAAGATCGATGAGCTTTAGGCAGTGGGTGAAAAAGAACAAATGGACAGATACCGCCCCGCTTACCATCGTATTTGCCGATGTGATGGACTACACCGGCCTTGTGTTGAAACTGGGAGATATGGAATCGGACAGGGTTCTGGATCTCTTTTTTGAGCGTAGCTACCAGCTTACTAAGAATTTTAACGGCTATAGGGTAAAGCTTATAGGCGATGAGGTGATGGCGGTTTTCCCCACTGCTTCTAACGGGCTCGATTTTGCGCTGGGACTTTCGGAAAATGCCGGCCACGAACTTGTAAAGATACGCGTCGGCATCCATTCCGGCACGGTAATTATAAAAGAAAACGATATATCCGGCCTGGACGTGGCATATACGGCAAGGATAGTCGGCCACGATATTGCTAAGGCTGGCGGTATATGGCTTAGCGACAGTTCAAAAATAGACGCATTGGATGATGGTGAAATGCTGAGGACAGATATCGAATGGAAAGATTATAGAGATTGCGAACTTAAAGGGATGCCGGGCAGACATACCATCTGGTCTGTCGTTTGAGCCTGACAGGCTTAACTTTTTACGAGGTGCCGAATTTTGTTTCTATATTGATGCCGACTTTTTTAAGAAAGTCGTTCGGCAGTTCTCCGCCGGCGAAGATAAAAACCGAGTCGTTTTCCAGCTCTACGCTCCCGTCTTCGGTACTTATTATTACAGATTTCGGTCTTATCTCTTTTACGGTCGAGCTTAAAAGCGGTTTTACCTCTCCATAGTCGAAAGCTTTTTCTATTCTTTGCTGGTTGGCAGGCTTTATCCGCGAGAAAACCCCTTTTCTGTACGAGAGGGTAACTTCCGTCCCTTTTTGCGAGCTAATAGCAGTCGCCGCCTCCACCGCGCTGTCGCCGCCGCCTACTATTAGGACCTTTTGGTTAGCATATTTTTCCGGCTCCAGCATCCGGTACATAACTTTTGGGAGTTTTTCTCCCTGCACGCCGAGCTTTCTCGGCGTGCCCCGTCTGCCTATGCAGAGAAGGAGGTATCTGGTCTTAATATCGCGCTTAGATGTTTTAACCATGAAGAAGCTTTTGCCGTTACTCTCTTCTTCTTTCCTAGCTTCTATAACCTTTTCATTGGCATCTACTTTTAATGAGGTTTTTTTGGCTATATCGTCCCATAGCTTTATCAGCTCTTCTTTAGAGTACTCCCTCCTCTTAATCCTTCCATAGAGAGGCACATCTACAGGTCTGGTCATCACCAGCTTCGCGCGGGGGTAGGAGAGTATCGCCCCGCCGTAGGTATCTTCTTGGTCGAGAGTAGCCGATTTTAGTTTCTCTTTTATCGCCTGTAATGTGGCGGCAAGCCCTGCCGGTCCGGCCCCAACAACAAGGATGTCGAGCATTCCCTCTTTTGGCTTGTATCCGTTTTTTTTGTAGTCTTCTTTTATGTACTGGATAGCTTCCTGTCCCTGCGTCATAGCGTTTTTGATAAGCCCCATGCCGCCAAGCTCTCCGGCTATGAAAAGCTGTTTTACATTCGTCTCGAAATTAGGGAAGACCTGCGGCAGTTCCACCCCCCGCTTTTCGGTGCCGAATACCAGCTCGATAGCCCCCGTAGGGCAGGCTCTGGCACAGGCACCATGCCCCACACAGCGCGAGGCGTAAACAGCCTCGGCCTTGCCTCTAATACGGCCAAGAATATCTTTCTCGGGACAGGCTGTTATGCAGGCTCCGCTTCCTATGCAGACACCTCTATTTACATGAGGGTGGATGGTAACAGGCTCGGCAAGGCCGTACTGCTCGGCCTCGACCTGTTTCACCTGCATCTTTTTCGTGTTTTTGTTATGTATCACCATGTATGGCACTACCGTCACCAGCATAAGCAGAGTGCCGGTTATCAGAACGGCGTTATCCATAATGAGCTTGATAAAAAAATCGGTCATCAGTGCGCCTTAAAAACGACAGCTACCGCTATATGCAAAAACATAATTACGAACATGATAATAGCGAAAGGCTTGTGAAAAACATGCCAGTAATGGAGAAGCTTGTGAGAGCTGTTAAGAAAGTTGGAAGACCTTACAAGGCTCCCCTTTTCCCTTATCAGTTTGAAAAGCTCTTTTTTTACCGCTGGCGGCATATCTTGGTTTCGACGCAGTTCACCCCTAATCGAAATCATCTTTTTTATGTTAGACAAGTCATTAAAAAACATCGTAAAAATAGTTCTAGTCGCCCCCATCTCCTCACTGTTTTTAGGGCCTGAAATCAGCTCGAAGTAGCGCAGAATATTCTGGTTGTCACCGGCGTATTCCTCTATTTTTCTATTTACATCTTCCATCACCTCTTTTATCTCGTCTATCCGCAATTCGTTTCCCGATACGTTGCGCGGTATCTGTATATATATGTATCTGCCTATCACCCCGCTTCCAGCGACCAGCACCATAGACCAAAAGCTTAAGGAAACGATACCGCCTACCTTAAAGGTTGTATGCACCATCACGAGGCATGTGCCGACTACGCCGAGAAATATATGAAAATCGAGCCAGTAGCGAAGCTGCCAACATCCTGCATAAAAGCAAAATGTTTGCGTACGGAGTAGAGCATCATCATAACAAAACCGCCGGTTCCTATCCACCCAAGCATATGCCAGATACCTTTGTTCGGCTCTTTGGCTCTTGCGTATTCTGTCAAAAAGCCGAATCGGTGGGCCAGATCAAGAAGGCTTACCGGCTGGTTGGTAAGCTGATAGTAGCTTTCAAGGAAAGTGCCAAAACATATAATCGACCCGACTATCGTTAGCATGTACGGGAAAAGGTTGCTACCTTCGCTTGCGTGCAGGTTTTTTTCAGCCATTTTTTATCCTGTTTTGAGGTTTGTCTTGTGAAGCCGTAAAAAGAGTGATTCTAATGCCGTATAGCCTGTTTCACAAGTTTATTTTAAGGTTAATGGGGGGGAGCCAAAGCGGTTCTAGCATTGTTCTATTGCACCAAAAGCCGAGTCGAGCTTACCGTTCCCCCAAAAGCCGTAACGTCCGTTTACGGCGGAAGAGCATTGGTAGCTGGAATGGCAGATTATATCTCCATTAGAGCTTTGCATCACCGTTACCTGCGAGTTGGGCGGTATCGGTTTACCGCAATTACCGCAAACAGCGGAACCGTCCGGTAATGGTTCTGTTTGCCGGTTTTTCATTCTTTCAGCCCGTTTTGCTTTATAAGGCGTACCGCTTCTTTAGCGCTGTCGGCGATACGGAGATGCTGGATATCATCGGCCGAAACCATATTTTCTTTTTTTAACTTTTTTTCTATCCAGTCGGTTATCCCCGTCCAAAAATCTTTACCGATAAGCACCACCGGAAAAGGTTTAACCTTTCCTGTCTGTATAAGGGTAAGCGTCTCGAAAAGTTCATCGAGCGTTCCAAACCCGCCTGGCAGAAATATGTAGGCCTTAGAGTATTTTAAAAGAAGCACCTTACGCACAAAAAAGTGGTCGAGCGTTAGTGACGGTATCGCGTACCTGTTCGGCTCTTGCTCCATAGGTATGTAGATGTTTACCCCCATAGACTTGCCTTTGGCTTGGGATGCTCCTTTGTTTACCGCTTCCATGCACCCGGGTCCGCCGCCGGTCAAAACGGCAAAACCGGCCCTAACAAGCGCGCCTCCAAGCTCTTGCCCTATGCGGTAAACTTCGCTCTCAGGCGTTGCTCGGCTAGATCCAAAAACGGTAGCCAGATCTCCCTGATTAACGAGCATCCTAAAGCCGGCGATAAACTCGCGGTTGATCGCTTTTAGCTTTTCCAGCTCATCGTCCGTAAGTTCGCATGGAAGATCTTTGTATATACCTGCTAGAACTTCACTTATTTTTTCATAATGCTCAGTCATATCAGTTGCTCTACTTTTTTGCCGGTCATTGCCGGCTGGTTTTACATCAGCTCTCTTTGTGGCGGTATTTTATCATCTCCACATTCTCAATCGTAACAACGCCTTCTTCTACGTTTTCATTTAGGAACGGTATTAGCTTCTCTAGGTTTTCTCTTGTATCAACTATCTCGACCACTATAGGCAAATCTTCCGAAAGCATAAGAATCTTGGCTGTATGCACCTGTGAACCAGCTCCAAACCCCATGATCCCCCTCAGTACCGTAGCGCCGGCAAGATTGAGCTCCCGCGCCTTTATGACAATCGCTTCGTAAAGAGCTTTTCCACCGCAATTGTCGTTTTCCCCTACGAAAACTCGTAAGAGGCTTCCATTTTCCGGTAGTTTCATTTTTTATCTACCTTCCTGCCGTTAAAACAGCTTTAGAGATGGCAAAACCGGCAAAAACCATAGCGATGCAAAGGACGTTGCTGGCGATGATATTTATGGCGGCAAGCTTTATTTCGCCATCGCGCAGAAGGTTAAAGCTTTCGAGGCTGTATGTCGAAAAAGTGGTAAAAGCTCCCAGAACGCCGATAAGCATAAATGCCCTAACATTCGGGGCTACTACGCTTCGTTCAAACATCGCCCATAAAAACCCGACGGCAAGAGCGCCGATAACATTTACCGCCAGCGTGCCGGCAGGGAAAGAGGGCGAGGAGAGCCTTTGCGCAAAACCGGAAACCGAGTACCTGAGCAAAGAACCGATAGCCCCGCCGAGCGCTATATAAATCAATTTGAGCATACCGACCTTTCAAACATAACTTCTACTATAAAACAAAGCGTTCACCTTTATCAGTCTAAAGATTTTATATTATAGGTATTAAATTTTCTTTGTATAATCTCTATAAGATCAGCCCTGAATAGTGCGATAATATCCGGCAATGATGTTATATGGAGAACAGCTTTGAGCCTCGCTACCGCTTTTAAGGTACTATCTTTCAACTGGCACGAGCCGTATCTCTGCATGATGGCCAAGACCGGCCACCATTTCTTCGTTGTCGAACCAAAGCTGGCTGATGAAAACTACCGAAGGTGGGATGAGCGTATGCGGCCTCTGCCTGAAAATATTACCCTCATCCAGCCCGAGGAGGTCGATCGATGTATCAAGGATATAGATGTAATCGTCTGCCACAACATCAAAGATGTTTTGGAGGCGGCGAAATACCGGCCGATTCCAAAAGTTATGGTTTTTCACAATAGGCTTTCGACGGAGATAGAGCTTGGCGGTAGCAAGGTGAGCGCGGATGAGTACCGAGAGAAAATAAAATCGCACCTAGAAGGTATAGACCTTGTTTTCATCTCCGAGGGCAAGAAAAAGGACTGGGGGCTTGAAGGAGGGCGTGTCATTCTGCCAGGGATAGACCCGTTCGAGTATGGCGGATATCAGGGACAGCTGGAAACGATACTTCGCGTTGGAAATCTGCTCAAAGAACGTGATTTAATGCTTGGATATACCGAACAGGAAAAAATATGCGAGCTACTTCCCACCACGATACTCGGGCAGAATCCAACCCTTAATTCCCGCCTCTCCAGCGGCTGGGCCGACCTTCAAAATCATTACAAGTGGTGCAGGATTTTCCTTAATACCACCAAACAGCCTTATGAGGACGGCTACAACCTTGCCTTGCTCGAGGCTATGGCTACCGGCATGCCTATCCTCTCGCTTGCAAACAGTACATCCCCCATCACCGACGGCATAGAAGGATATATAAGCGACGATATAGGTTATCTAAGAGAACAGGCACAGATGCTACTCAAGGATCAGGAAAAGGCAAGAGATATCGGCAAGCTTGCAAGAGATACGGTATTTAAAAAATTCCCGATTAAAACATTTATCAAAAGCTGGAAAAAGGTTATCGAAACCGCGGCAAAAAGAAAACCGAAGGTAAATACCGGCCTTCTTTCCGATATGTTCGATTCTTCCGACATATTGGAAGTAACGCTCTCAGAGAAAAAAACAGAGCCGGTAATAACCAAAAAACCTCTCATCAAGGAACCGGCTGAGGATATTAAAACTCTGGCTGACCAGACTGATGAAGAACCAGCCGTAAAAAAGAACGAAACCAAAGCGTGTAACATATGGATAGACTATGTCTATTATCCTGCCACGACGGCGCATTACCTCAAAAGAGCTATTCAAAGCCCGCATAGCGTAGTAACCAGCGGCGGCTCCATAACGCGTGAAGTGATAGAAATGTGGAACCTAGGGAACATGAAAGCGGAGATAAAGGAGCAGGATATACCGAGAAGCGCGGCATCGTCTGCCTCCTCTATTTTCGAGATGATTCCGAAAGATAAAAAGCCGGAGTTTTTCCTCTGGGTAGAGACAGGTCTTGACGGCCCTCCTAACGGCATTGAGTCGCTTCCGATACCGAGGGTTGCCTACTTCATAGATACGCATATTAATTTAGATTCACACATACAAGCCGCAAAGCGTTTCGATATAGTTTTTCTGGCCCAAAGGAAGTATATAGATGCTTTTAAAGATTCCGGCATAAAGCATGTTTTCTGGCTTCCGCTTGCGTGCGACCCGGAGATACATGGCAAGAAGAATGTAGATGTTATCCGCGAAATAGGGTTTGTAGGTAGCATCACCCCCGCCCACCAAAGACGTAAACAGCTTTTAGAGCATCTCGATGCCAACGGTTGCAAGGTCGATGTTCAAAGATTGTTCCTTGAAGAGATGACCGAACATTTCAGTGCCAGCAAAATAGGGTTTAATAACGCAATAAAGGACGACCTGAATATGAGGGTGTTCGAAGCGCTATGCTCCGGCACGATGCTCTTGACAGACAAGGCGGACGGGCTTACGGAATTTTTTGAAGATAAAAAACATCTCGTAATCTATAACGATTCCGATATAGCTAAAACAGCAAAGCACTACCTTGCGAACGACGATGAACGGCTTGCGATAGCAGAGGCAGGAAGGAAAGAGGTGCTGGCCAATCACACATACAGGCACCGCGTCGAACAGATTATCAAAACCGTTCGCGAAGTAGCAAAAGAGAGAGCTGTTCCGCGTGTGGGAAAGGCAGAGGCGTATTACAGCCACGCAAGGGTAGAGGTTATCGAGTTCGTACCGGAATCGGCTATGAAAATACTGGAGATAGGATGCGGGGCAGGCAGCACCGGAAAACTTTTAAAAGAACAAAATAAGGGAAGAGAAGTAGTCGGTGTGGAGTTTAACAAAGAGGCGGCAAAAAGCGCTTCGGGAGTTTTAGACAAAGTCTTTACCGGCGATATAGAAAAGCTGACACTCCCTTACCCTAAACGGTACTTCGACGCGATTATATATGCCGACGTTCTAGAGCACCTTAACAATCCTGAAGCGTTGCTGAAAAAGCATAAACAGCTGTTAAAAGATGACGGCCTTATGGTGATGAGCATCCCAAACGTACAACACTTCACCGTTATAAACCAGCTGATGGCCGGAAGATGGACATATACCGATGAGGGCCTGCTCGACAGAACCCACCTGCGTTTTTTCACGCTTTACGAGATAAGACAGATGCTCGAACGGCTTGGGCTTTCCAATTACGAAGTCCATTCCAAAACGGTAGACAATCACTATAAGGAAGGCGCTTCAGGTACATTGAGGATAGGACGCTGGCAGGTAGGCCCGCTTAACGAAGATGAAATGCTCGGGTTCTTCGCGTTCCAATACATAATACGGGCGGCGCGGAAAGTGGGAGAAACTGTAAACGATAAGCCGGACATCGCCAACCCAAGCAGGTTCAAAAAAATGCTTGAAGACTCTAATCTCTTTAATGAAGAAACAGACGACCCGCTTGTAAAAGCCGGCGTTATGGCGATGAAAGGCGGAAACGGAACGCCGGTTGTGCTTCCGAATCTTTCCGATGAAACCGAAAGCGAGAGGGTCTTGTTTGCCGGTCATCTAAATATGGTGCTGGGCAAGTTCTCTCAAGCGGAGGAGTTTTACAAAAAGGCGGATAACAAAAAACTGCTGGGGCTGTCGTACGCGGCAAGAGGGCTTCTTTATAAAGCGTTCGAGATATGGTGGCCGCTAAAAGACGACGCGGGAGTTGCGGAGCTTATCGAAACATACTCGAAAGGCGATGACAAACCGGAAAGGTTTGCTCTTTTGCCTGTAGAGGGGGGCGAAGGGGTTAGGCTTAACGGCATGGAAACATTCGACGCTGGAAAAATGAAAGGGCTGGATTATATAACTTCTATTAATCTATTTGAAAACGATCCTGACCCTGTAGGCACTCTTTGCCGATGGAAAGATTCGCTAAAGGATGGGGGGCTTATAGGGCTTGTTCTTCCAACGCCTGAAGCGGATAGCGGCGGCCTTCACCTTTTCAGTATAGACGGCTTTAAAAATCTTGTAGAACTGGTCAATGGCATATCGCTCGTCTATTCGGGCAGACTGCTTGGTGCTTCTTTCATCGCTGTTTTACAGAAAGGCGGCGGGAGAAGCGGTTTTAATTATAAAAAGTCGCTTAACGCGATATCGGCGGAGAGGGCGGTAAAGCAAAGCATGGAACATTGGGAAGCGCATAACACCGAGGCTAGCCTACAGGCGGCACAGAGCGCGCTGGAACTGGATGAGACGAACTACTATGCCCTCTCAAAACTGGGAGACTGCATGCAAAAGATGGGTAACCCTGCCGGAGCGCTCGCGCATTACCGCAACTCTCTTAAAATTGCCGATAGCGAAACCGGCCGCATAGGCATCGGGACGCTTTGTCTTGGCTCTTTAGATTTTAAACAGGCTCACGAAAACTTCGAAGCGGCTGTAAAAATAAACCCCGATAACGACCGCGCTGTCTGCGGGCTAGGTATGGCAAGGTACCATCTGGGCGAAAAAGAAGAAGGCTTTGGGCTTTACATGAACGCTGTCGCGCTAAACCCGGAAAATATTCCGGCGATAATGTCGATACTTCATGCCTCTTACGAGCTAAAAAGGCTCGACGCGGCGGAAGACGCGCTAAAAAACTATCTGGAACTGCACCCCGCTAATCTCGATATGCTGTTCGGCCTTGCCGGTGTTCAATTTCAGCAGGAAAAGATGGAAGAGGCGGAAGATACCCTCAGCCGTATCTTACTCTTTGAGCAGGACCACGAAAGCGCTGTTTCCCTTATGGAGAAGGTTAAAGAGGCCAAAGCCGCCAAATGAACCGTCTGGCGAAAAACCTTGCCTCGCTAAAAGAAAAAGAGCCGTGTCTAGCCGAGCGGCTTGCCGCCATGCCGGATGACGGAACTGTACGTCAGGTTAAAAACGGGCTTAAGGTATCTCTTTCTTCGGGTAAGTCGGTTTATTTCGAAAAAGACGGCAGTGCTTCCAATGTGGAAAACATTTTCTCTAGGGAAAATTTTTTCGGCTTTACGGAAGTTATCATTCTGGTAGGCGTTGGGCTTGGAGAACAGCTTTTTGATGTTTTAAAAAGCTCCGATAAAACGGCGTTTATTATTCTTATAGAATCGAATCCCCAGTTTTTTAAAAAGCTTTTAGAAACATTCGATTTTTCTAAAGAGCTTGCCGACCCTCGCCTTAGCATTTCCGTCGGCGAGGACCCTGTAGACGCCGTAATGGTTCGTCTCGAAAAGGAGTTCGATGTTTTTACGCGCTCCAATTTTCAGGTTATAAAAAACAATCTTTCGTATAGTATCGACCCCGATTTTTATAGAGGGGTAGACGAAATACTGGAAAAGCAAAGGGAGATGGCGGAAAAGAATCTAACGGTCATTACGCGCCTTTCATCGTTGTGGCAGAAAAATATCTTCGCCAACCTTCCGGCCATTTTCGCGAAGGCGGGGATAAAAAACTCTTTTGGAAAAATGAAAGGAGTGCCGGCGCTTATCGTGGCGGCTGGGCCGTCTCTTGATAAAAACTGCAAGTGGATAAAAATAGCTTCATCTTCGATGCTTATAATTGCTGTCGATACCGCCTTAAAAACTTTGGAGAGAAACGGCATAGCGCCGCATATCGTTTGCTCCCTCGACGCGCTTATAGAAAACTGGACGCATATTGAAGGTGTCGATTCTGCCAGCTATACGCTGGTGGCGAACCCTGTTACATATCCCAGAATATTATCCGATCATAAAGGCTTAATGATGTTTACCAGCTACACGGAGCCGATGGTTAAATGGATCGAAAAGTTTAGAGGAGAGCTTGGTGAAAACATTACCGGCGGTTCCGTAGCCGCCTCTGCTTTCGATTTTGCCAAAAGGCTCGGTTGCTCGCCTATAATTCTTGCCGGCCAGGACCTCGCTTTTACCGGAGGCAGAACGCATGCCAGCGGAGGCTCTAAAGATGAGATGGTTTATTCGTCGCTCGGTTTTGTCGCCCCACGTTCGTCGCACCATATGGAAGTGGTGGAAAAGGAGAGTGAAGGAGGTATCGAAGGCAACCTCGGCCATACTGTTGTTTCTAACGGCAAGATGATTACTTGGAAAAACTGGTTCGAAATACAGATTCAAAAGGGCGGTATAGACTGCGTAAACGCCACCGAAGGAGGAGCTAAAATCACGGGCGCGAAAATAGCCACCCTTCAGGAAACAGTTACGCGGTACGGCAATGCTGAAAAAGAGATTAGGGAAACAGTCGAAAGTTTTGCGGGGGGAACAGCTAGGCATCATTTTGGCGCGATTCTCGGCGAGCTGAAAACTTTTGGGAAAAGCACGTCCGAGATACGGCATCTCTGTTCGCTAGGAATAAAAAAGGCGAATGAACTGCAGTTTTTCTGCGAAGACGGTAGAATAGAAAAGGAATTGGAGCCGCACCTGACTATCTGTTCCGGCTACATGATGGAGATTATGAAAAAAACAGATTTTCTTTCGATTAACCACTGGAGGCTTGAAAAGGTGATGGACAGGCTTCAGAAAATGCAGTCTTCCGCGAAAGTTTCTGATAAACGAAAGAGATATTACTTCGACGGCGAACTGCTGTTAATATTTTTCCGTGAGGTGTATCAGGTTGCGAGAGAGTTCGAGAAAAACATTAAGGAACTGAATAAAACAGCAGGCAAAGAAGGTGAAGGAGATAAGTCGGCGTATGCGGTCTAGAAATATCGAAGCTCTAAAGGCGAGACACCCAGAGCTGTTGAAGCTGTACGAATCTCTTTCCAGCGGCGGTATGGTGGAGCCTGTCGAGGCAAAGTCGGGCGTTGGCAAGGTTTTCCGTTTTGGCTCTACGTTCTTTCACTCTTCCTATAAGCCGGAAGAGGAGGCGGCAAGAGGCGTTTCCAACCTGCCGGCTTCCGCCGACAGTGTATGGGTGTTCGGGCTTGGCTATGGCTGGCATTTAAGAGAGCTTATAAAGCGTAATCTGAATATCGTCGTAGTGGAGCCTTCTTTGGAGATATTCAAAAGCTCTGTCGAGAACGGTGAGCTTGCGGAAATATTTGAAAAGTGCCACGTCATTGTCGGCTCGTCTTTCAGGGAAAAGCTCTCTGCATCGAACCTTGCTAACGCGGCTCTTTTGTCGCACCGGCCGTACCTAAGCTTTTTTGAAACGGAGTTTAATAGGCTGGAAACAGCATTTACGGTAAAGTCGTTTCTCTCCCGCAAGCCGTTAAAAATAATGCTTACAAGCCCTATTTACGGAGGCTCCGAAACGACATACAGATATACGGCAGATGCGCTAAGGCGCATAGGCGCTAAGGTATTGCCGTTTGACGTTACGCCTTTTGCCGGTTCGTTTTTTAAGCTTGAAAACTTTACAAAAAACGAACGGCATTTGGGGCAGTTAAGGTCGCTTTTTAGCGGCATGCTAGGCGAGGCCGCCACAGCTTTCGCAGATCAGGAAAGGCCCGACATTATACTGGTGATGGCGCAGTCGCCGCTTGATACAGGCGTGCTTTCGAGACTTAAGGGACTTAACGTTCCCCTTGCTTTTTGGTTTGTCGAGGATTTCCGAACCATAAAATACTGGGATAGGGTGGCACCTTTTTACGATTACTTTTTTACTATCCAAAGGGGAGAGTTTTTTGAAAAGCTTGGGTCTGCCGGCGCAAAAAATGTTGCCTATATACCGCAGGCGGCGGCCCCGGAAGTGATGCGGCCGGCCGAACTCTCCAGCGAAGATAAAGAAAAATACGGTTCGGATATCTCGTTTATGGGTGCCGGATACAAAAACCGGCAGGAGTTTTTTAACGGTCTGCTAGACTACGACTTTAAAATATGGGGTACGGAGTGGAACCTCTCTACGGAAGTCGGCAAGCGGGTACAAAATGAAAACCGCAGGATGGCTCCGGAAGAATATTCAAAAGTTTTCAACGCGTCGAAAATAAATATAAACCTGCACAGCTCCAGCCTTCTTGCAGGTATAGACCCTGTGGGCGATTTCGTAAACCCAAGAGTTTTCGAGCTTGCGGCATGCGGAGCTTTTCAGCTGGTCGACAGCAGGGCCGAGCTGGAACCGTTGATGAAAGCGGGAGAGGAAATAGTTACCTTTTCATCTCAAAAGGATCTCAGAAAAAAAATAGACTATTACCTTAAAAACGATGATGAAAGAGAGAAAATTGCCTCTGCCGGACGGAAAAGGGTGCTGGAAGACCATACCTTCGATAGAAGGCTTGAGGATATTCTTAGAATAATTATCGAAACCAAAGGGGATAAACTGGGCGAGAGAGCTGTTGCCCCTGTTTGGAACTCGCGCAACCTTGTTAAAAATATTATCAAGGAAGCAGGCGACATGCCTGAGCTTGTGGAATTTCTCAAAAAGTTTGACCAAGAAAAAGTGCTTTCGGTAGAAGAGGTGATGGACGAGATAGCGAAAGGGGAGGGAACTCTCTCGCGTGTTGAATCTATAATGCAGATGATCGACCAGATAACCACGAAGAATAGGTAACGGCAGTATTAAAAAGAAAGTGCTGATACTAAACCTTACCCGCATGGGCGATCTTTTGCAGACGACCCCTTTGCTTGCCGGCCTTAAAGAGCAGGATAAAGAGGCAGAGATAACGCTTCTTGGCAATGTAAAGTTCATAGACGTTTGCAAGCATCTGCCGAATATAGACCGTTTGCTTACCTTCGACGTACAGCAGTTCCAGAAAGATGGGGAGGAACTGTCTATCCTTGATATTTACCGATACTTCGACCGGCTGATAGACGAATTGCAGAAAGAAAAGTTCGACGAACTAATTAACCTTAGTCATTCAAAGCTGACTGCCGCAATAAGCAGACTGCTTGGCATCAGACATGTCCGTGGTTTTTATTCGACTGAAGACGGATATAGGGTAATAAACGGCAGATGGCTGATATATTTCAGCGCCTTCCTCGCTTTCCGTAGCTACAATACCTTTAATCTTGTAGATATATATCAGCTTGGCGGCGGTGTTACGCCTAAGGGGAGAGGGCTTTTTCTTAATACCAAAGAGCCTCAAAAGGCGGCGGCTTCCCTCTTGGCCGATGTTGGAATCAAAGATGGAGAAAAGGTAATAGGCCTGCAGGCAGGTTCGAGCCTAAAGGAGAGAAGGTGGCCGCCGGAAAAATTCGCCGCCGCCGCCGATATGGTATCGCGCAAGCTTGGGGCCAAGGTGCTGTTGTTTGGAACCGAATCGGAAAAAGAGCTTGGCGAAGCGGTCGCCTCCCATATGGAAGAGCGGTCGATAAGCTTTCTTGGCAAAAGCTCTCTCGAAGAGCTTATAGGGCTTGTGAAACGGTGCGATATTTTACTTACTAACGATACCGGCACGATGCATATAGCGGCCGCCGTCGGCACGCCTTTAGTCGCGCTTTTTCTTGTCCATGCTTTTGGAGTGGAAACAGGGCCGAGTTCCGAGGGGAACATAGTGATAGAGCCGGAAATAGAATGTTTTCCATGCTCGCATAATTCTAAGTGTCCGCATTACGCCTGTCTCAACCATGTTACGCCGGAAGATGTGGCGGCCGCCGCCGATATAGCTCTTGGCTTTTCGCAAGGAAAGAGTACGCCACTGCCGGCCGGCAGTTTCGCGATGTCGAGACCGCTGATATCGAGGTTCGATGAGGCCGGTTTTCTCGATTTTCAGCCGTTGATAAAAAGGGAGCTGAAAGAAGAAGATATTTTCTCCCGCATCTATAGGTATTTCTTCGTATCTTCGGCGGTAAAAGGGCTTGATGACAGTTACTGGGTGGACACGCTTAAAAAAAACTATCTCCAATGGGATGCGGAAAAGGTGTTGGAGTGGGTTAGGGCCGAGAAAGAAACTTTTTCAAAACTCGCGGTGCTTGCCAACAGCGGGCTGAAGCTTGCCGGAGAAATGGAGCTGGATTATAAAAAGGGGAAAATAGAAAAGGTAAAAAAGCGGTCTGGTGATATTGCCGGTATCGACAGGGAAATAGAGATTATGGGAAACGCCCACCCTGAGCTAAAGCCTATAGTAAGGCTGTTTGAACTGGGAAAAGAAAATCTTACCGGCGACAACCCTGTAATGATGCTTTCTAAAACCAAAATCCTTTACAAAGGGATACTAAGCGGCACAGCTTTCATGCAGACGCTTCTTGACAAATGGCCAATATAGTCTAACGCGCATTGACTCATGGTAAAACCTAACCCATCGGCCCCAAGAAGTTCCTTCGTTGACTCATGATTTACCTGCCCCTAGAACAGTAAAGATTCTCTTCAATTTCTTCTCAATCTCTTTTTTTAAATTATACGGATTAAGCTCAGAGTGTACAGCACGAAGT
>JAJRYD010000045.1 GCA_024275955.1 Nitrospirota bacterium | reverse complement strand
TCATGCTTGTCTAGCGGTTCCGCCCACCAGTTATGTTCAAGAGCACTAATGCCCATTATCTATCCCCCCAGATTCCTGACCGTTTATAAACGATGGAAGAAACATCCTCTACCATCAGCACCTTATCTACTAGCCTCGTAATTACGAGCATTCAGTCGTTCCTGTTGCCACAAACAAAGCCTACGCATACGCCGTCATAGGTGGCATGGCAATTACTGCATGTCTCAGGGTTAAGCGGATGTCCCGACTCGCTGGAAGCAATAGACTTGCCGTCTGCCACTGTAATAGCGTCGTATATCGGGTTGCCGCTCTTATGGGCCGTTGTAAACGCAACCCCGAGCTTTGGAAGAACCAGTACTCCGGTAGGACCATCGGCATAGGTTGTTCCCCTTGCTCTGTATGTGTCCATCTTCGCTGGATTAATCCATGTCTCGTAATGCCCTGGATCAAGACCGCAATAAGTATCGACGGTACCTTGCAAAATCTCATCAAGACCAAGAGCTATAACATTTGTTCCGCAAGGAGGGAACTGCCCTACCGTGCCTTTTTCCCATTTTTTCCAGTACTCAACCGCCGCGGTGTCTACAGACGCGGACGAATTGCTATCGGAAGTAGAAGAAACGGCACTACCAGCCGTTAAATACGGCGAGACAGGAACCGTTCCAAGCTCTATAAGACCCCAAACCGTGTATAAGATGAACGTTATCGCCGCACTAAGAAAAAACAGCAGATATATGTCATCGTAAAAGACCATCCAATATGATCTTTTCTCACCAGATTCGTTAGATTCCATATCTCTCACTCCCCTTGAAAACCTTAATAAAATAGAGCCCCTAACAGATTGACTCTAATTTTATACACAAAACTAGATAAAAAGAAAAGAGCCGATTTTAAGCGGCATATAAAAACAGCAAGGTGGCGCGGCAGATAAAATGATGAAAAACAAAAGAAAAGCCTATAACAACCAGAATAATAAAGACTATTACAATTTTTATGGAGTTATGGAGTTATGGAGTTTATGAAGTATGGAGTTCCTCTTGTGTGCAAGATGCTGGAGCTGTTTTTATGAAAATAGAGTTGTAAGAAACCATCAAAAAAAAAAGATTTCCTTTTTTGGGAAAATGTAGTTAAATGCACGGAGTATTCAATTCAGGTTCTAAAAGTATTTAGGGGGAGAAAAATGAAGAGATACCTAGCAACAGCCATCATTTCAATAGCGTTTATGCTTTCTGCACCGCTTGCCAGCTTTGCGGCGCCACCGCCGATATCGGCTAAAGAGGTAAAAAAAGCAAGTGAACTCTACTTTGACAGGTGTACCTGCTGTCACGTAACACTAAGAAAGGGCGCGACAGGCCCTGCGCTGACTCCAAAGAAGTTATCTAAAAAAGAGCTGACCACCGACGACCTTGAAGCATTCATCGCAGAGGGAACTGACGGCGGAATGCCAGGATGGGTTGACGACGGCATAATGAGCCAGAAAGAAGCCAACCTGCTTGCAAGATTCATCCAGCACCCACCAGTTGCACCACCAGAGATGTCGCTTGCGGATATGAAGAAAACATGGAGAGTTCTTGTTCCTGTTGCCAAAAGGCCTAAAAAACCTCAGCACAACCGCGACTGGAAGAACTTCTTCGGCGTAATTTTACGCGATGCCGGCAAAGTTGCTGTCATCGACGGCGACAGTAAGGAAGTAATAGCAACTCTCGATTCAGGTTTTGCCGTGCATATTCTCCGTACTTCGGCTACAGGCCGTTACTTCTATTCAATAGGACGCGACGGCAGGGCGGCACTGTATGACCTCTGGACTAAGGTACCTACCAAAGTTGCTATGGTTCAGACATGCACCGAGGCCCGCTCCATTGACGGAAGCAAGTACAAAGGTTACGAAGATAAGCTTGCTGTTGTTGGTTGCTACTGGCCTCCTCACGCCGTTATCATTGACGGCATAACACTGGAGCCAAAGAAAATCATCTCGACACGCGGCTACACTTACGACAAAAACGAGTACCATCCTGAGCCACGCGTTGCGGCTATCGTTGCGTCCCACTACACACCTGAGTGGGTTATGAACATCAAGGAGACAGGCTTCATATGGTTGCTTAACTACGCAGATATTGAAAATCTTCAGGTCAACATGATTGCGGCTGAAAGATTCCTCCACGATGGCGGCTGGGATTCTACTCACCGCTACTTTATGCCTGCGGCGAACAAAAGAAACACGATGGTCATCATCGACACCAAGACGAGGAAGAAAGCCGCCCAGTTTAAAGTCGGCAAAATACCTCATCCTGGGCGTGGCGCGAACTGGATTGACCCTAAATACGGCCCTGTTTCGGCAACCGTGCATATAGGCGAGATGAGACTCTCCGTATGGGGAAGTGATCCTAAAGGACACCCTCAGCACGCGTGGAAAGTTGTTCATAGCATCGACATGACCAAGTTTAAGGGTCTGGGTCTGGAAGGTGGCGGACAGCTCTTCCTTAAGACGCACCCTAAGAGTGCCAACGTATGGGTTGATATGCCTTTGAACACCGACAAGAAGACCCAGCGCTCACAGTGTGTATTCAAGAAAGCCAACATAACCGCGGTACCAGTCTGCTTCGAAGTAGGCAAAAAGGGTAAAGCGGTTCATCAGGAGTACAATAAAGCTGGTGACGAGGTTTGGATAAGCATGTGGGATAACGACGGTGAAGTAGTTGTCTACGACGATAAGACCCTTAAGGTGAAGAAACGCATCACGGGCCTTAGAACTCCAACAGGCAAGTTCAACGTCTACAACACTATGCACGACCTTTACTAGAACTAGAGCTTAACAACTTGTTATAAAGCGCGGGATTCTTTAGAATCCCGCGCTTTTCTTTTTTGGAGAGGTATTATGCAGAAAAATGCCTTCATAGTTTCGATAGTTGCTATCTTTATCGCCACAGCCGGCTGGAGCAAGGCGGCACCGCCAAAAACCGGAGAATTGCTCTACATTATGCACTGTGCGGAGTGCCATCACCATGAGAGAGTTGGGCTGACAGCGCCTCCGCTTATGCCGTCGCTCTACTCGAAGCGAAGCATGGAGAAACTTGGTGATGTTATTACCAACGGGCTTCCATCAACCACCATGCCGGCTTTTAAGACCAAGCTTTCAAAAGATGAGATAGAGCGGGTAGTAGCGCATATCAAAACAGCTGTAGAGAAGCCTGAATGGAGTTTTGACGATATCTCTGCCAGTAGAATTTTGCCGAAGAAACAACCGCCAAAAACTCACTCCATGGACTTGGAAAACGTAACACTAATAATGGAGAGAGGCACCAAAAGCATAGCAGTACTAGACGGAAAAACACTTTCGAAACAGGCGACATTTTATGTCGGCAATGTTCATGGCGGTCCCAAATTCTCATACGACCTAAAAAAGATATACTCCGCCTCCAGAGACGGAATAATAACAAAATTCGACATCCCTACCCTTAGCCCCGAATTTCAGATAAAGGCAGGTATTTACAGCAGGTCTATCGCTGTATCGCCCGATAGCAGTATCGTAGCGGTTGCCAATCAGTTGCCGCAAAATATAATTCTGTTCAATAAAAACATGAACCCTCTGCACAAAATAGCAACGCCGGGGAAAATCGGCGGGTTTTATTCCCTGCCGCAGATGGACGCGTTCATCTGCTCGTTCCGCGAAAAGGCTGAACTTTGGATAATAGACGCGAAAAAACCTTTCGCCGTAAAAAAGCATCTCCTGCCGGAGCCGTTCGAGGATTTCTCCATAAGTCCCGTTGGAAACTATATACTAGGTACCAAGAGGGGGAGCGGTAGTCTGTTTATATACGACTATAAGAAGAATATGGTGCTAAAGGAAATTCCAACAAGCGGTTTACCGCATCTAGCGTCGTCGGCATTCTGGTATAAGAACGGCGAACTGATGGCAGGGGTAAACCATATCAAAAAACCTATACTAAGCATCTACTCGCTCGATAAGCTTGAAAAAGTGGATGAGATACCGCTTCCGGCCGCGGGCTTTTTCGTAAGAACTCACTTCGCCACGCCGTACCTCTGGGTAGATACGATGACGGAAGATATCGTACTGATAGACAAAAGTGATTTCAAAAAGACGAAAATAATAAAGGCACACCCCGGCGTAAAGTCGATGCATGTGGAGTTTACCAGAAACGGAAAATTCGCCCTTATCACCATCCCGTCGGAAGACGGCGAGGTGGTAGTCTACGATACAGCTACGGTCAAAAAAGTAAAATCAATCCCATCCAAACATCCGGTGGGGAAGTATAACGCTACCAACAAAACATACCCCGCCTACAGCATGGGCAAAAGGTCCGCAAAAAAAATCACCGGAGAAGATGTTTTCAACAGTAGCTGTATGGGGTGCCACCATCAAATCTACGAGGCGTTCGGCCCTTCGTTCGCCGAAATAGCAAACAAGAGAACCAGCTCCCAGATACGCACGCAAATAGCGGCCCCAAAATTCAGTTCCAAATCTTTGGGCTACAAACGTAGCTCTATGACTCACATAAAGCTAAGTAAAAACGAGATGGACCTGATAGTGGCGTACATACTAAGCTTCAAGGAGATGGCAAACTAAATGTTCCGCCTTACAAATTCTCTAAAAATGCTAAGCGATATAAGCCCTAATGGAAGCGGCAAGCCAAGCATGGGAAAAGGGCCGGTAGTTATATGGAACCTTACGAAAAAGTGCAACCTTGAGTGCCTCCATTGCTACGGCTCCTACGGGTTTTCTGGCAACCGCGACCAGACAGACGAATTAAGCACAGAGGATGCCCTCAAAGTACTTGACGACTTTAAAAAAGCCGACTGCTTTTCCGTAATTCTTTCCGGCGGCGAACCGCTTTACCGTAAAGATATTTTTCAGATTGCCGAAAAAGCGAAGAGGCTCGGCTTCTTCCTTAGCCTCTCAACCAACGGAACAACAATAACCGATCATGACGCAAAGAAGATGGCCAAAGCAGGTTTTGACTACATAGGCATAAGCCTCGACGGCATAGGAGCTCTCCATGATAAGTTTCGCGGAGTAAAAGGATCGTTCGACCGTGCCGTTACCGGCATTAACCGATGCAAAAAATTTGGTCTACGCGTCGGCATAAGGTTCACCCTTACCCGTATAAACATCGCCGACCTACCGGAGATATTCAAGTTCGTCGAAGATAACGAAATAACAAAGCTCTACCTTTCGCACCTTGTCTACTCGGGGCGCGGCGGCGATAACCAGCTTGAAGACCTTACGCCGAAAGAAACCCGCGAAGCTATGGAGTTTATCCTTAAAAAAGCGAAAGAGTATGTCGATACCAACCGCCAGATTGATATCGTTACCGGAAACAACGAAGCAGACGCGCCGTTTCTGCTTCTCAAGCTGATGGAAGAAGACAAAGATAAGGCGCGAAAACTTTACCCTGTGCTTAAGCGATGGGGCGGCAACAGCGCCGGCAGAGGAATAGTGAACGTAGATACCAAAGGCGACACGCACCCTGATCCTCTGCTTTCCGGCATAGTGCTTGGCAATGTTTTGGAAAAAGAGTTCTCCAAAATATGGAACGATAAAAGCAACGAAACACTCAGGCGCTTAAGAGAAAAACCTAGAAACCTGCAAGGAAGATGTGGAACATGCGGATGGCTGGAGGTGTGCAACGGGGCAAACCGCGTGCGCGCCTATACAAAAACAGGTAGCTTGTGGGAAAGCGATCCCGCCTGCTACCTTACTGATGATGAAATTAACAACAGGACGGTAAATGAAATATATAATCTCGATTCTAAGCCTCATATTCTTACTGGCAAATAGCTCGCTAGCGGCCGACTACGGCACAGGCGCCTTGATGGTAGTGGTCGAAAGAGAAAACGGTGCTATTATGGTTATAGATTCCGCGCAAGACCACAAAGTTCTCGGAGAGGTAAGCGGCCTTGGCGTACTGCATCACGCCTCCATCTCTTTTTCACGCGATGGAAGGTACGCCTATGTTGTCAGCCGCGACGGCTTTTTAAGCAAGGTAGATCTTTTAAAACTAAAAATAGTATCAAAACTAAAAGTAGGCGAAAGCGCCATAGGCCTTGCCGTTACGCAAGATGGCAAACATATAGCGATAAGCAACTACAAACCGGGAAACATAGTAATCGTTTCGGATAAAACATTTAAAATAGTAAAAACAATCCCCGCGGACAAATCCAAAACGGTAGGGCTTGTAGACGCACCGGGCAACCTTCTTGTGGTGTCACTTATGGATGCCGACCAAACATGGGTGATAGACGCAGGGAAGCCGGACTTCCCTGTAATTAGAAAATATAAAAATATCGGAGAAAAACCTTACGACGCTCTGCTCACTCCCGATGGCAGATATTACCTTGTGGGGCTTTTCCACTCGCCATGGATTACCATGATAGACCTTCTAAAACCGGAAGGCTTTACAAAAATACCGCTTCCAAGACCAGAGAAAGACTCGCACAAAAAACCTGTACTCAAGATACCGCACCTCGAAGGATGGATTATGGCCGGCGACTATCTGTACGCTCCGATGGTAGGCGGTTCTGGACTCGCGGTTATAGATAAAAAAACATGGAAGGCCAAAAAGTTTATCGAGCTAAAGGGGCACCCTATCTTTGCTATGGCCCGCCCGGACATGAGACAGATATGGACGAACTATGTACTTGGCGACAACCATGACAAAGTAGAGGTTATTGATGTACAGTCACAAAAAGTGATTAAAACCCTCACTCCCGGGAATAAGATTTTCCATATCGGTTTCGCGCCAAAAGGCGGAACTATATATATATCGTCCTACGGCGACAGCAAACTGCTGATCTACGACACAAGCACTTTTGAGCTGATAAAAGAGATACCTATCAAAAAACCGTCCGGCATATTCTGCACTAACCGTTCTAGCATATTCGGCCTATGAAAAACCTCGCGAAAGCAAAAATAGCCACAGCTCTAATTTTAAGCTTTGCTTTTCCCGCTTCAGTTCTGGCGGCAAGCGAAATGGAGCTAAGGATGAACTGGGCCGACGCTATAGGCAAGCTAAAAAAGAACGAATGTAAAAACGAACATCCCTTCGTAATAAACAGCATAGATACGGCGGCGGCGTTTCTCTTTCATGGAGAGTATGATGAAGCGAAAGAGACTTTAAGAAAAGGAAGAGAGAAAGCAAAGTCTAAAGCATGTAAAAAAGCTATAAAGAAAAACGAAAAGTCAGATTAGCAAAAAAATATTTCACCACTGGTTTACCTGTACGCCTCACCAACCCCTTTACCGCTCAGCTTTTTTTCTATCTCAAGCGCGGCATTAACCATCTCGCTGTTTTCATAAAAGTACTGTTTATCTACGCTCTCTGGGAAACTGCATATCGCTTTTGCTATAGAGTTGGTCATTTTGCGTTGGTCCATCGTCTCCATATAAGCCTGAAAAGCGGCTTCGACAAACCCTTGAAACTTGATATATTTTTCTCTGTTATCGAGAAAAGCGGATAAAATTTTAGCGGTTTCATTAAGTTCTGCTTTTTCCGAATCAATATGCTTTCTCGAAATATCCGACGCGAATTTCAGCACCGCCTCGTTTTCATACATCTTGGGAGTATCGAGGAATTTGGATTCGCTTTCGCGGTGCCGAAGAAACTCTGTCGCGTCTTTAACCTTACCAGAGATAATAAGCTGTTCAAACTTCTCTTCGTCAGGTAGTTCCACTTTTGCTTTTGGAGAGTACTTTTCTTTTCTTTCTATCACTCTCTCTAAAAACCGTACGAACTTTTTAATCTTCGGGTTATCGACATCTTTGAACCGTTTAAAGGCATCTAAAACCAGCTCCATAACAGCGGTGCTTTCATACGCTTCCACGCTCGCGAAAAACCCCGGCTCCGCGACGCTTATATCGTACAGCCTCCTGTCGGCAAGCTTTTTGTCGGAAACCGCAATCTCTTCTAGTTTTGCTCTAAACGCCTGAAACCTGGCAGTAGATGGAAGCGCCAAATTCTTTTCTTTTTCAAACGTCTCCTTGATAACCGCTTTAAAAGAGTTCGCTTGAGGATTATCGACATTAACTATTCTTTCAAACGCCTCCCTAGCTACACCCATTATCAACCCACTACAAAAAAATTCAAAGCTTTCAAAAAACTTCCGCTCCCTTTTCGTAAAATCAAAAATCACCTTCATAGATTTCTGCCTGTCGCCTTTTATCATCTTTTCAAAGTTGGCTTTGTACCGGCTAAACTCAGGGTTTGGTTTTGGCGAGTGCATATCAGCAGGTTCCGGCTGGCGCGCGCTCTGCGCTTCCGGTTCTTTAACCGGCTTCATTGTTTTCGAATTTACCTTTACCTGCGTAAAAACCTCCAAAAGTTCATTGTAGAGTTCCATAAGTTTAATATTTCTGGTAAACATCTCATCGTGCGGAAGACCGGGGTCTGTGTAAACAGCCTCTACCAGATTACCGGCAGATTCCACTTTATTTCCTTTATTAAGCCAAGCTACAGAGATGTTAAAATACACAGCCGCTCTATTTGGAGGGTCGAATTCTAAAAGCCTGTTATAAATCCTAAACGCCTCATCTACCATTTTTGCCTTGCGGATTTGCGCGCCGAGATAATTCAGCCCCCATGAAGCGTCGGAAATATATTTTTTATCTTCCATTGCCGTAAACAAAAGTTTTTCCGCTCCCTCAAAGTCGCCCTCATCCGCCGCCACAAGACCAAGCGTAATTCTGGCTGGCGTCGATATTTCCGCGCTATCCTTTATCCCCTTATTCTTAAGGGAACGCCCCACCATCGAATGAAACTCTTTTACTATGGCATTTTCCGACCCAAGCGTCTCGCTGAGAGCATGCTCAGAAAGCGACCTAGCTATAGATGAAACCGCTTCAGCTCCTCTGTCTGTTTTATCCTCGTCGTGAAGAGGCTTCAACGCGTCGGCCTTATCTAAAGCCGATTTGAACGACCGCGAAGCCTCGGAGAGAAGTTTGCTTATATCTTCGCCGTCGGGGTCGGCTCCGTTTGCTACCATCTCTTTAACTTGGATAATCTTTACGTTGCCGATTTCCATGTTAGGGGCCGGAATATCTTTGGCAACCTCCTCGGCTTCGGTAAACCGCCTCACTGCTCTGCTGTATTTTTTGAGCTTGGTAAAGCCTTTTCCGCTTTCCAAGTATAGCTCTGGGTCTGACGGCATAATCTGAATCGCCTTTTCAAAACAGGCTACAGCCTCGGCGTAGTTTCTGCTCTCTTTGTAATCTTGCCCCTGCTTCATCAGCTTATCGGCCTCGGCCTTCTTTTTGTTAAGCTCCAGCTCATCTTCCTTTTCCTTTATCTTCTCAATCGCACTGCCAGAGTTGGTTAGATGCTCGGCAAGCAGATCGGCAAGTACAGGGTGCCTCTCTGCCACCTGCTCGGCAAGCTTGCCGCTTTGCGAATGAGAGAAAATAAAAACAGAAGGGATTCGATAGCCGGCAAACATCCGTATATACTTTTCGCGAATGATATAATTCTCCGCCTCTTCAAGAACGGTTATCATCTTCGACATACAGTTAAGTGTCTTTTCCTTATCGTTTTTGGTCTGGTTTATCCTCGCGTGCATATTTACAAGAAAGTTATTCCAAACATCTATCTTGGTTTCCTGTTCATTGCTTTTAGTGGCAAGAGAAGGCGCAACCAACACATCGGCAGTACTGGTCATCAATATTTTTGAAAGCTTTTCTATAAATTCCTTTTTAGTATTGCCAACGGCGACCACAGAGACCTTTTTGAAATTCAAGAGATTTTCCATAATCGCCTTTATCTGCTGGAGAAGCGGCTTGGAATGTATGAAAAGGACAAACTCGTCGTCTAGATGAGGGGCAAGCTGTTCTTCAACAGACTGCGGTTTTGTAGCGAGCTCTTCCATCATGCCTATATCCCCCTTTATATTTCCCTCAAACCGCCCTCTATTATGCTGATAAAGCATTGGTAAACAACCTTTTTCAGACAAGGCTCTATTGTTATCGGCATAAAAAATGGCATCTTTAGCTTCTCATACAAGGTAAATATTTGAAAAACAGCGATTAGCGGCTAAAATATAGGTATGAAGATTCCGCTCATCGGGATAACCCCGGACATAGACAAAAAGAAAAAACCGGCGCGTAGGAAACATGATTTTTACTGGATAAAAACAGACCTTCCAAAAGCGGTCTCCCTTGCCGGCGGCCTGCCGGTAATGCTCCCTCTTTTCGACAACTATCGCTCGGCTTCCAAAATGATTGGACAGATGGACGGCATTATTATTTCCGGAGGCTACTTCGATATCGACCCGTCTCTTTACGCGGTCAAAAGGAACAAAAGTAGCGGTGAGTTAAAAAAAAAGAGAACCAGCTCCGAATTTTTTGTTTTAAAGGCGGCAGAGAAAAGATGCCTGCCAGTTCTAGGCATCTGCGGAGGCGAACAGCTGATAAACGTCTACTACGGCGGCACTCTTTTTCAGGATATCAGACAAGAGAACAGCTCCGCCGAAAACCATGAACAAAAAACCCACTTCAGCAAAACATGCCACTCCGTAAATATTATAAAAGGAACGATGCTTGCCAAGGCAACCGGCCGTAAAACGCTGAGAGTAAACTCCACGCATCACCAAGCGGTAAAGGATATAGGAAAAGGCCTCACCGTTTCATCCATCTCGCGGGATGGAATAATCGAATCAATAGAAAAAGAGGGGGCGCGGTTTATCGTCGGCGTGCAGTGGCACCCGGAGTTCCTTACCAGAACTAAAGCACAGTTAAATATATTCCGGTCATTTGTAAAGGCGGCAAGAAAAAAATGATTATCGGAGTACCAAAGGAGATAAAGCCGGACGAATACAGGGTAGGCGTTGTACCGGCCGGCGTAAAAGAGCTGGTACTTGCAGGGCATGCTGTTTTGGTCGAAAAATCGGCTGGCGATGGAAGCGGGTTTCCAGACTCCGCCTACCTCGACGAAGGGGCAGAGCTTATCGGAACAGCCAAAGAGATATGGAAACGCTCCGGCATGATAGTAAAGGTAAAAGAACCTGTGGAACCGGAGTTCGACTACATGAGGGAAGGGCTGATTATCTTTACCTTCCTGCACCTAGCGGCAGATAAAGCACTTACCGAAAAGCTTTTGGAGAAAAAAATAATCGGCATCGCGTACGAAACGGTACAGGATGAAGATGGCTCCCTTCCGTTACTTGTCCCGATGTCGGAAATAGCCGGAAGGATGTCTATTCAGGAAGGTGCTAAATATCTGGAAAAGGAGCGAGGCGGAAGAGGAATACTGCTTGGCGGAGTGCCGGGCGTAGAGCCTGGCAAGGTGGTGATACTGGGCGGAGGCGTAGTCGGCGCGAACGCCGCGAAAATGGCTGTCGGCCTCGGCGCTAGAGTGACGGTAATAGACGCATCGCTTCCACGGATGCGGTATCTCGACGATATTTTTGGAAGCAAGCTCGAAACGCTCCACTCAAACCGACACACAATCATAGAAAAACTAAAAGAAGCCGACCTGCTCGTTGGCGCTGTCCTCATCCCCGGCGCGAAAGCCCCAAAGCTGGTAACAAGAAGCATGGTATCTAAAATGAAAAAAGGGGCGGTGATAGTAGATGTATCTGTAGATCAGGGAGGATGCATAGAAACAAGCAGACCAACCTCGCACCACGACCCAACCTACAATCTGGACGGTGTAACACATTATTGCGTTTCAAATATGCCGGGAGCAGTACCTAGAACCTCGACGATAGCTCTTACAAACGCTACTTTCCCCCTAGCGTTCAAAATCGCCCAGACAGAAGGCAACATTGCAGGCTCAGATGACAGCCAGATTGAAAGCGGTTTAAACCTTTTTATGGGAGATTTAACCTGCGAGGAAGTTGCGTTGTCACTAAACATGGTGTATAAATCAATAGCTTAGACTCTGTTTCAAGTAATATTGAGACAACTTATTTAAAGGGGAAGCATGGCTGAACAGCCCAAAAAACTTGGTCGATTTGAGGTCGAAAGCGAGCTTGGCCGCGGCGCGATGGGGGTCGTCTACAAAGGATTAGACCCAAAAATCGGAAGACCTGTAGCTCTAAAAACACTTCTGTTCGATTCGCTCGCCGCAAGCGAAGATGCTATGCAGTCGAAGGAACGGTTCCTAGTCGAAGCAAAGGCTACAGGCCAGTTGGCACACCCGAACATTCTCACAATCTACGACGCAGGTGAAGAAGGCAACATAGCCTACATCGCTATGGAATACCTTAAAGGCGGCGACCTTCAAGATATGATAAACGCGGGGAAGTTTACAGGCTACGGACAGATACTCGACATAGTAAGGCAGATAGCCGAAGGGCTAGACCATGCTCACGAAAATCAGATAGTCCACCGCGACATCAAGCCGGCAAACATTATGATGATGAACGGAAAAATACCAAAAATCGCCGACTTCGGTCTGGCGCGTCTGCAAGATTCAAACCTCACAACAACAGGCACGGTACTTGGCACGCCAAGCTACATGGCGCCGGAGCAGGTAAGAGGTAGGTCGCTAGACGGAAGAGCCGACCTTTGGGCGCTTGGCGTAATACTTTACGAAATGCTTACCGGCGAAAAAGCATTCCGGGGCGAAAGCATAACAAGCGTTATCTACTCGGTTGTAAACGAGGAGCCTATACCCCCAAGAGATTTGGTAATGGACCTCCCCGCAGGGATAGACGATTTTATGAAAAAGGCGCTTGCCAAAGTGCCGGAGGAACGTTTCCAGACCGGCGCAGAATTCGCCGATGCTATAAAACAGGTAGCCGAGGGTAAAGTCGGTTCGGCGTTAAAGTTTGCCGCCGCCGGTCATCAGGCGGCTGGAGCGGCAAGAAAAGGTGCCGCCTCGGTATCACAGGCATGGAAAGACGAAGGAAAACGGCCGATGATGATGGCCGGACTTGTAGGCGGAGTGCTTCTTCTGCTTATCATTATAGTGGTAAGCTTTACCGGAAGCGGCGACGAGGCAGTAGACATTGCCAAAAAATCTCAAGCTGGGCCAGGCGCACCTCCAAAAGTAGAAGGCACGCAAAAAGTAGATGAGGCCAAACAGGCTGAAGAAGCAAAAAAACAGGCCGAAGCCAAAAAAGCCGACGAAACAAAAAAACAGGCCGAAGCTAAAAAAGCCGACGAAACAAAAAAACAGGCCGAAGCTAAAAAAGCCGACGAAACAAAAAAACAGGCCGAAGCCAAAAAAGCGAGAGACAAACGGTTAGGCACCGCCAAACTTTCGATACTCTCCACGCCATCAAAAGCAAAAATATTTATCAACGGCAACATGGTTAAAGGCAAAACACCGTACACAAACCGTAAGTACAAAAAGAAAACATACAGCATAGTGGTAGCTAAAGCCGGATACAACGACTGGAGCGGCACTGTAAACCTTAAAAAAAGCAAAACAATCAGCGCAAAATTAAGGCCGGGAAGATCCGCCATGCTGGCGGACGAAGAGAGAGCGATAGACGCGGCGATAGCAAAGGCATCGAAAAAGAAGAAAAAAAAGCGTAAAAAGACTGCTTCCGGCGATGACTTCTTCGAGTTTGAATTTGAAAGCGAAAAAAGAAAGAGAACTGCAAAAGAAGAAAAAGCATCGCTCTTTAGCAATGTCTTTAACCCAGAAAAAGCCGGCAACGTAGGCAACCTTATAGTGCTTGCCAAAAAAGGCGACTCGGTGACAATAAACGGAAAGAAATATAAAGGCGGTAAAATTCAGCTGAACGGCACTGTCATAGGCAAGCACAATATATTTATAAAACGCAAAGGCTACAAAAAACCGTTCCTAAAAACCGTGACGGTAAAAAAAGGATTCACTACAAAAGTAAAACCTATTTTCAAATAAACAAGGTTATAAAGACCGCCGGCACAACTATGCCGACGGCAGGTTTGGTTTTAAATAATCACAAATGAAGAACCTTTTACTAAAAATATTAAAGGCAGGTTAAACCTATGGAGCTGTTTGAATTCCAGATTGCCGGTACAAATGTAACGCCTTTCATCCTAAGCCTCGCGGTACTGTTTATCACCTTCACCCTTCGTCACTTCGCGGTAAGACAAACGCTAAAGCTGGTTGAACAGCTTTCGGGAAAAACAAAAACGGAGTGGGACGACCAACTGACAAAAATTGCCCGCAAACCTACCCTCTGGCTGGTAACGATAATAGGAATATGGGTAGCACTGGCGATACTCCCGCTTCCGGCAGAAGAAGGGGGAAACCTAGCTGAAACTGTCAATAAGGCCGGACGCATTTCTATAATACTAATATTTACATGGTTTTTCTTTAGAGCGATAGACACCGTAACGGAAATGCTGAAAGCCAAAGCAAACGACCCTGAGCATTGGATGGACACCAGCCTTATACCGATGATAGTAATCTCGCTCAAAATAGCTATAGGGGTGCTTGTAGTAATACTTACCGCCCAGAACCTCGGCTACTCCGTAAGCACCATCGTCGCCTCGCTCGGGATAGGCGGTATAGCGGTTGCTTTAGCGGCGAAAGATACTCTGGCAAACTTTTTTGGAAGCTTGATGATAATGATGGATCAGCCGTTTAAACTTGGGCAGTGGGTAAAAGCCAAGAACGGCGACTTTGAAGGTGTGGTAGAGGAGATAGGCTTTAGGTCTACCAAGATAAGAACTTTTGGAAAAACCGTAGAAATCATCCCGAATAGCCTGCTTGCGAACAGCATAGTCGAAAATATGGACAGACGCTCCGACAAAGAGATAAACCTACGCAGAGTAAAGCAGACAATAGGGCTTGAGTACAAAGCCTCTGCCAAAGATATGAAAAAAGCTGTCGATGCTATACGGAAAATCCTCACCGGCAATAAAATGGTCGACCAAAAACAGATACTCGTTTATTTCACCGATTTCGGAGATTCGTCTCTGAACATACTTGTCTACTATTTCGCCGATACCGCATGGGTCAAATGGCTGGAAACGAAACAGGGTGTAAACCTTGAAATAATGGAAAAGCTGGAAGAGCTAGGCCTCGCTATCGCCTTCCCTACGCGGTCAATCTACCTAGAAAACCAGCCGGAACAAAAACCGGCGCTAAAACCGGCCGTAAAAAAGAAAAAATAGCCGGCGTAGCGCCTCTACCTACCGCATGGTAGAATTGCCCTAACATGAAAAAACTACTGGTAGTAAACGGCCCAAACATAAATATGCTGGGAAAGCGTGAGGCATCTATTTACGGAAGTTTCACATACGAAGAACTAAACCAAAAACTACGGAACTCCGCCAATAAAAATGGGATAGAACTTGAAATTTTCCAATCAAACCACGAAGGAGAGATAGTCGACAAACTGCAATCGGCGTCAGGCAATTTCCAGATGATACTTATCAACGCCGGGGCATTCACGCATACCAGTATCGCCATAAGGGACGCTCTCTTGGCTATCGGCATACCCTTTATAGAGGTGCATATATCGAATGTCTACAAACGGGAAGAATTCCGCCGGCAGTCGTACCTGTCCGATATAGCAGACGGGGTTATCGTCGGCTTTGGTATAAACTCCTACCTGCTCGCGATCGATGGAGCGGCCGACCTCCTCCGCAAAAAATGAGAGCAAGTTCCGACAAGGCTGTATACAAAAAAAGGGTCAAACGGCTGATAGCCGGTCTGGAAAAGGAAAAGCTCGACTCCTTCGCTACCCTAAACCTTAAAAACATACGATACCTTACCGGCTTTTCCGGCACATCGGCAGGCGTTGTCATCTCTGGCGAAAAAGCGCATTTTCTTACCGATTTTCGCTACGAGTCGCAGGCCAAAAGGCAGGTCGCGATGAAAACCGTAATAACCTTTTCCATGCACAACGAGATAGCATCTATCCTTAAAGGCGCAAAGGCAAGATCGACAGGCTTTGAAGGAAAAAATCTCTCTGTTGCCGAATTTGAAAGCCTCAAGAAAAAGGCTAAAGGGCGCTGGAAGCCGACCGCCATAATGGATGAAATGAGGCTTATAAAGGACGAAGCGGAAATAAGACTGATAGAGAAAAACCTCAAAATACTGGCAAAAGTTTTTAGACAAATCCCGCAAATCCTAAAAGCTGGAAAAAAAGAACGCGATGTGGCGGCCGAGCTGGAATTTGCGCTAAAGCTGGCAGGCGGCGATGGAAAAGCTTTCGACTTTATAGTAGCTTCGGGAAAACGCTCCGCACTGCCGCACGGAGTGGCAGGCGCTAAAAAAATAGGCAAAAACGATTTCATAACACTCGACTGGGGATGCCTGCTGGAAGGCTACCATACCGACAACACCCGAAGCCTCTGCACAGGCAAACCGTCTGGCAGAATGAAAGAGGTTTTCGACATAGTGCTGGAAGCAAACCGGCGAGCGATAAAGAAAGTAAAGCCCGGAATACCGCTAAAAGAGATAGATGCCGCCGCAAGGGGCTACATAAACCAAAAAGGATACGCAAAATTCTTCGGACACGGCACGGGACACGGCGTAGGACTAGATATACATGAAGCGCCGGTAGTGGCCCCACGCTCTAAAATGACCGCGAAGGAAGGAATGCTCTTCACGATAGAACCCGGCATCTATATACCGGAGCTAGGGGGAGTTCGAATAGAAGATATGGTGCTGGTAACCAAAACAGGATGCAGACTGCTCACACGAAACATCCCGCAAGAATTAGTTATTCTATAACCCCTCCCCCACGCACCGTTTTGCCTCTGCCATTGACAAAACATAATCTGGAGACTATAGTTTAACTAAATAGTTAAACTATATGGTTAAATTAATTAACTAAAAGGTTAAAAAAGTACTGTATGGCCTATAAGTCAACAACAAAAGATGCAGGCAAAGTGCCGGAGAAGATTTTACAAACAGCTATAAATGTTTTTGCCGCAAAAGGGTTTGGCGGGGCGAGGGTAGACGAGATTGCAAAAGATGCCGGAGTAAACAAAGCTTCTATCTACTACCACATAGGCGATAAAGAGGCACTTTATAAAGAGGTGCTAAATAGAGTCTTTGCCGGCGCGGCACAGGCGGCTGACGACAATATAAGCTCCGGCAAGCCGGTAGAGGAGAAGCTCAAAGGCCATATCCGGTCGGTGATAAAAAATGCCGTCTCTATAGAAAACTTCGCCCCTCTGCTTATGCGCGAGGTCGCCTCTGGGGGAGAAAATATGCCTAGAGAGGCTCTTGCGCAGATGGGGCGGGTGATACAGGCTCTTAAGGAGATAGTTGACGAGGGGGTAAAAAAAGGCGAGTTCAGAGAGGTAAACCTATTTGCACTTCACATAATGGTCATCGGAGGGCTTAACTTCTACATAGCAGGGAAAAATATCCGCAAGCAGGTTGCCGGTAAAATGGATGGAAAAACGGCATCAATGGCACTGCTCCCTGTAGAGGAGATGACCGAAGAGGTAGCCAAAATAGCACTATCGGCCCTTAAAAAGCCGGATACCACTCCCAGACATATCACACAAAAAAACAGCAACATAGATATGGAGATTGACTAAAATTGGATAAATACCGCAAAAACATCGAAAGCCTATTCGAGAACCTGACACGGCAGATATACAGAAACCGGCTCAAAGCTCTATTTTTGGCAGTTCTACTGCTGGCGGCGTTTGCGTCCCACCTCCCAAAGCTTACTATCGACACATCTACCGAAGGCTTTCTGCACGATGACGACCCTACGATAACGGTATACAACGCATTCAGGGATCAGTTCGGCAGAGACGAGCTCATCATAGCGGCGATAAACCCGCCCGATGTTTTTGATATCGCCTTTTTAAAAAAACTCAAAAGTTTTCACGAAGATATAGAGTCGAACGTTCCGCATATAGACGATGTAACCAGCATGATAAACGCCCGCAACACAAGAGGCGAGGCAGATAGGCTTATCGTCGAAGACCTGCTGGAAACCTTCCCAAAAAATAAAGAGGAGATGGCAAAGCTCAAGGCAAGAGTTCTCTCCAATCCTTTATACAAGAATATGATGGTTTCCGAAGATGGAAAGCTTACAACTATCGTCATCAAAACCAACAGCTACTCCTCGGCAGACGACAATATCGACTCACTTTCCGGCTTCGAAGACGAACCGGCTGAAAGCTCTCAAAAAGCGGAAAAAATATACCTGACAGACGAAGAGAACGCAGAGGCGGTTAACGCCGTTAGAGCGATAGCCGACAGATACAACTCTAAAGATTTCCCTGTAGTACTAGCCGGCTCGCCGGTGGTAACTAACGACCTAAAAACAAAAATGAAATCCGACATGCAGAAGTTTATGAAACTACTGATGCTCTCGATAGCTGTCATACTGCTCCTTATCTTCCGCAGAGCTTCCGGCCTCTTTATACCGCTACTCATAATCATCGTTTCGCTTCTCTCCACCTTCGGCATGATGGCGGCTGTCGGCATACCTGTAAAACTGCCGACGCAAATCTTACCCTCATTCATCATCGCGGTAGGAGTGGGAGACTCGATACATGTGCTGGCGCTTTTTTACAGGAAGTACGACCATTACGGAAACAAGGAAGAGGCGATAGTCTACGCTCTCGGTCATTCCGCCCTTCCTATCCTAATGACATCTCTAACAACAGCTATGGGACTGGCATCTTTCTCTACAGCCGATGTGGCGCCGATAGCAGATCTTGGAATGATAGCAAGCGGTGGCGTGATGTTCGCCTTTGTTTACACCATTCTCCTTATCCCCGTACTTATCTCGGTAACCCCTATAAAAAGAAAAGAGCTGGCGTACAAAAAGGAAAGCGAAGGCAAAATGGAACGACTGCTAAAAAGCACAGCCGACTTCTCTATAACGCATCATAAAAGCATAGTAGCTGTCGGGATGTCGATTATCGCTGTAGGGTTTTTCTTCGCGCTACAGCTGAAGTTCTCCCACAATCCGCTTTTATGGATGCCGGAAACGATGGCGGTACGCAAAGCGACAACACTTATAGATGAAAAGCTAAAAGGGGCAAACGTACTCGAAGTAGTAATCGACACCAAAAAAGAAAACGGAATTTACAACCCTAAACTGCTCAACCAGCTGGAAAAGCTAAAACTGTCGATGGAGTCGATAAACGAAGATGGGCTACTCGTAGGAAAAACGCTCACCATAAGCGACATGCTAAAAGAGATAAACAAGGCGCTTAACGAAAACCGCGACGATTTCTACACCGTCCCGCAAAACTCGAAACTTATAGCGCAGGAGTTTTTACTTTTTGAAAACAGCGGCTCGGACGACCTTGAGGATATGGTCGACTCGCAGTTCAGCAAAGCGCGTTTCACCATAAAAACTCCATGGCTCGACGCCGTGGTCTACGGAAAATTTATCAAACAGGTGCAGGACGAGTTCGAAACCGCTCTCGGAAGCATGGCGACGATAAACGCGACCGGCATGATAGCTATCTTCGGCAAAACCATAGCGGCCGCGATAACCAGCATGGCGACAAGCTACCTTACGGCATTCTTGATGATAACTTTTATGATGCTACTGCTTATTGGCGACATCCGTATCGGCCTTATAAGCATGATACCAAACCTGATGCCGATAATAGTAATCATGGGGATAATGAAGATTGCCGGCTTCCCGCTAGACCTCTTTACGATGCTTATAGGAAGCATAGCTATAGGCCTCGCGGTAGACGATACCGTGCATTTCATGCACAACTTTAAAAAATACTACCAAGACAGCGGAGATGTGCGGGAAGCTGTGCGCCATACCTTACATACAGCCGGCAAGGCGATGCTTGTAACAAGCATAGTGCTTTCTATCAGTTTTTTTATCTTCATGTTTTCGGAAATGAAAAATCTGTTTAACTTCGGGCTTTTAACAGGCGTTACCATAATCACAGCCCTGCTTGCCGATTTTCTGCTGGCGCCGGCTCTTATGAAACTGCTTACCGATAACGGCATGGGCTTTAAGCGTTACAACAACGGCGCGAAAGGAGCTCAAAAATGAAAACAGGTAAATCAGCCTTACCGCTTATGCTCTTTATGACAGCTCTGCTGTCAATCCCGCCTAGCGCAATGGCCGAACAAAAAGCGATAGAAATAATGCAAATGGTAGAAGACCGCGACGACGGCGACAGCCAAAGCGCCAGCCTTGAGATGCTCCTTATAGACAAGCATGGAAAAGAGAGGCTTCGCAAAATTAAACGGTTTACAAAAGATAAAGGCGATGACACGCAGATACTTATGTTCTTTCTACACCCTGCCGACGTAAAAGATACCGGATTTCTTACATACGATTACGACGACGAGACAAAAGACGACGACCAATGGCTCTACCTTCCGGCGCTTAAGAAAACGAAACGTATAGCGTCATCCGATAAAAGCGGGTCTTTCATGGGGTCGGACTTTACATACGCCGACATAACATCCCGAAACCTTGTCGACTACGAATTTAAAATCCTCAAAGAAGGAATGGTAAGAAACCAGAAGGTGTGGATTATAGAATCAAAGCCGAATAAAAAAGCGATAGATGAAACAGGATATACAAAATCGGTTTTATTCATAAGACAGGATAACCATTTTGTCATAAGAGCAAAGCATTGGCTAAAAAACGGCGGCAAAAACAAATACTCCGATGTAAAAAAGCTGGAGCTTATAGACAATATATGGGTAGCTACAGAAATAACCATGACCACCAAAAAAGGCAAGAAGACTATCCACAAAACCATCCTTAAGATAAAAGATGTTAAGTTCAACCAAGGCATCAAGGACGATATCTTCAGCGTAAGACGGCTTGAAAAAGGTCTTTAATGGAGATACCAAGCCTCCACAAAAACAGCCTTGCCCCTATAGCTACGGCATTACTGCTTTTCAGCCAGCCGGCCTTTGCCGACGATGAAACGATGCTGGGAGGCTTTGACGAAGGCGCGGCAGAAACTTCTACTAAAAAGAGTGAAGAACATAAAGAGGAAAAATGGAATATCGACGGCTTTATATCGCTCAGCTCCTCCTACAACCACGCGCAAAAGAAAGCTCAAGTTGGGCAGACAGACTACAGAGGGTTGAGCCGTTTAAGGGCGAAACTTTTTCTTGAGTTCGACCACAAATTTTCAGAAAAATGGAAATTTTTTACAAGCGGCTACGGTTTCTACGATTTCGCGTACGCCGCCAACGGCAGAAGCCGCTACACCAAAAACGTAACGCGAAGCTACGAGGATGAAACCGAGCTTTTCGAACTTTACCTTCAGGGAACCCTCTTTGACAATATCGACATCAAGGTAGGACGGCAGATAGTAGTTTGGGGGAAGTCGGACAACTTAAGAATAACCGACATCCTAAACCCGCTCGACAACCGTGAACCGGGAATGACCGATATCGAAAATCTCCGTCTGCCGGTTACTATGACAAAACTGGACTATTATTTCGGGCAGTGGGCTTTAAGCCTTATCGCCATGCATGAAAAACGGTTCGACAAAGTCCCTGCGCAAGGTAGCGACTTTAATAGGTCAACCATCATGCCGCCGCCGGAACAAGCGCCAGCCGGAGACGAGTTCGCCGCGTCGCTTAGCGGGATATTCAGCGGATGGGATATATCGTTCTACATAGCATCGCTTTACAACGACACGCCGAGACGACAGCTTACTCCTGCTCAAAAACAGATTCACGATAAGCTTATGATGGCAGGAGTAGCTACCAACATAGCTTTTGGGAACTGGCTAATCAAGGCAGAGGCGGCGCGGTTTGACCGGCTTGAGTTCACAAACTCTCCCGGCAGTACAAAATCACGCGATGATATGCTGGCAGGTATCGAGTATCAGGGATTAACAGACCAATCGCTATCGTTTGAAATAGCAAATAGACGCATAAACGGTTTTGAAAAAAGTATGAAAAGCTGGCCAGACTACGCCGAGGAAGATGATTTTCAGACAGCATTCAGGTATACAGGCAATTTCATCAACGACACGTTACAAGTAATCCTGCTCGCCAGCGCTTTTGGGCAAACAGGCAATGGAGGCGGCTTCCAACGGCTCTCCGGCAAATACGATTGGACAGACTCGGTAGCGGTTACCGCAGGGTTCATAAACTACCAGTCAGGAAGCAAGGCAACTATGAGAACGATAGGAAACAACGACCGTCTATTCCTCGAAGGAAAATACAGCTTTTAAGCTTTAAGGTCGAGCATTCCGCCAAGGCCGTTCGGCTCTTTAGCACCTTTAGGATCGGCTGTCTTTATCATAGCGGTCAGTTGCTCCGCTTCCGTTTTGGCCGCGTCCAACCTCTTTTTGGCTACCGATGTAGAAACGTCCGCCGAACCTTGAGACTGCGAAAGACTCGATGCTACAGGAGATATATCCATTGTTTAACCCTTTATAAAAAACATTTACCCTTAACAAGCTCATCGGTAAATTCCTCTAAAACATTAATATTTATTTGAAATTATTTTAGCTTTTAGAGTTTCTCAAGGCTTTTCAAATAGTTACTCTTCCCTTAAGTAAATCCCGATATAACAAGCCAAGCCTTGATAGCCAGAACCGCCACAAAATTTTGCACCAAACCTCTCTCCCTTTTAGCTCCGTCGCCTTCGGCATGCTCTTAGAAACTTCGAACGAACTGAAAAGTCTTGAACCTCGTTTTCCCAAGAGGAGGTGCCGTGAGCTTGTCGAGCGGCGGAAATGTTAGCAGGTGAACGCCCCCCGCTAATTGAAGTTCAGAAAGGAAACAGGAACAAGACATTCGATTCCCTTAATCCCGTCCTTACCGCCTCCGCTAAGGATGGAAAGCCTGACAAAAGGCTAAAGAAAGCCGAGAGTAATAAGAAGCGAGAGTTCCAACAGTTCGTTGGTAGCGCCCAGCAGATCGCCGGTAATGCCGCCTATCTTTCTTTCCGACAGTTTGCGTACCAACAAAACCAAAACTGCCGCAAGCAAAATATAGACAGCCGCAATGTTGCCCAAAAGAAGATAAACGAAAAAGAAGGCGATAGCCGATGATGCCGCGAAGCTTTCCGGCGAAAGCTTTCCTATAAACAATTTTCCGGTACCATCAGCGCGCGGATAAACAGCGCGAAAACCGACAGCCGCCATCCCCCAGCGGGAAAGAACCATAGCAACTATTATCGGTTGCACAGCTCCGCTTTCCAGCACCATGTAAAACCCTGCAAATTTACCTATCAAAAGCAGTGCTATCGCCGTCATGCCGAACGACCCTACGGCAGGCTCTTTCATTATCCGCAATCTCTCGCCGCGGTTGTCCGCGCCGAAAAATCCGTCCACACTATCGGCAACGCCGTCTATATGTATCCCGCCGGTAATCAGTACCAAAGCTGTAAGCAAAAGAAAAGATGTAAGCATCTCCCCTGCTCCAGCATGAAGCAGTAAAAAAGCGAAAGACGACAACAGCGCGCCAACGACAGCTCCTACCAGAGGAAAGAAGATAAAACTTTTTGGGAAATCCGCGTTTTCAAAACTTTTCGGCGAAGGTAAAGGAAACCGAGTAAGAAACGAAAACGAAAGCCTGAAAGCGGAAAGCATCTACCCCCGCTTTCCTTTAAGATAAAGCGGCGCGCCGCTTACAAGAAGCACTCCGCTATCGCATATTTTCATCAGTTCCTGATTAAGTTTTCCCAAAACATCCCTAAACTCTCTCGACAAAGGATCGCCTGGAACTATGCCGGAGCCTACCTCGTTGGTAACGAACACAATAGAACCTTTAAACGCTTTCGCAACGTTGACCAGCCCAGCCATCAGCTTACCGACATTCACTTTATGCTCATCGCTTAAAAGAATATTGCTCACCCATAGGCCGAGACAGTCAACAAGAACCACAACATCTTTCCTGTCAAGCTCCTTTATCCTGCCGACTATTCTCAACGGCTCCTCAACGGTAGTCCAATAGTGAGGCCGGTTTTCCTTATGTTTTGCGATACGCTCCTTCATCTCATCATCAAAAGCTTGAGCGGTTGCCAGAAAAATCTTCTCACCCTTAATAGAGGAGGCAAGCTCAAGAGCAAAATCGCTCTTGCCGGATCTTGCGCCGCCGGTAACAATAGTCTTCGTCATTAACCTCTACTAATCCCCGCTATGAATTTTAGATAAATACTCCAACGATATTAGCATGTCGTCAACCGAATAATTTTCTATTATTACGGCACCCCGCATATTAAAGGCCGAAAGCTTTTCGAAAATCTTTTTTACCAAACCGTCTTCTAAATTCGATATCGGCTTATGATCTCTGTCGTCCACGCCATGTATATGCGCCATCCTTATCCACTGCCCGTACCTCTCTACAAACGCAAGCAGGTCCCCGCCGTCACGCGCGATATGACCGGCATCAAAACATATGCTCATTCCTGTTTCTTTCACCGCCTCCCATGCAAAATCAAAAGAGCTGTCAACATTTTCGAGGCACAGCTTTTCTGATAAAATCCCAGACATTTTAATAATCGCGTCAATCTGCGAAACAGCAAGACTTGCGTTAAAACCGTTCATCTCTCCTTCAAGATGCAAGACAAAACTTCCTACATCAAGCGGTTTAGTAATTTTGATTATTTCAATTATCGAAGACGCGCCCATCCCGCCAAACCCCAAGAGGCTCGGCACCGGAAGGTGTACCGAATACGAAAGGCTGTCTCCCGCAAGCGTTGCCAGCTCTTCAACCTCCTTAGAAGATATCGGAGATTTCTCCAGCGGTTCAAGAAATAAAAGCTGTACCTCGTCAAAAGTCTCTCTCAAACGCTCCACGTTAAACGCGTACCCGCCAGGCCATACAAACGAAGGCGCGCCGACCTTAACTAAACAGTTGCCGGGCAACTCGGCATAACCTTTTAACGAATCAATTTTCCCGACATCCATTTTCGGCAATTCTCCAAAGCTTGAATATAAAATAGGATACATCCCTTTAGCTGAATTTGTAAGCCTGCCTGCCTAAAGATGAAAAGAATAAATTATCCGCATAACAATCTACACAGCTACAGTCCTTATGCTTCACTCAATAGAGCGGTGCCGGATATGCAAACGGTCTCATCACAATGTCGGTATGATGTAGAAACAAGATGGAAATCGCTAAGATTGATACCTTCTCTTACAAGCATGGAATAACCATTGCGGAACGCCCGCTCACGGTAATTAGCGTCTATAATATTTTTTGTCGATAGAAAATTAAGATTTTACGGCAAACTAAAAAAACAGAGCGGATAATATCACCAAAGAATTTAAGTGAAAGACAAATATACAAAACAGACGGGAAACCTGTCTGCTCAGCTACCTATGGTTTTCCAGCCATCGTCCATCTTAAAGCGGGAGCCATACTTTTCCTCAAGCTCTTTAAATTTATCCTCGAAAAAGCCAACCCCGACACTCTTGATATAGCGCATAGGCCCGCCACGAAACGGCGCGAAGCCTGTGCCGAAAATCATCCCCGCGTCGAGAAGGTCAGAGTCTTCCACCACAGATTCCCTTAAAGAAGCGACCGATTCATTAAGATACCTAAGCAACAGCCTGTCTTCTATCTCCTTAAGGTTGCCGCCTACAGCATCTTTGTTTTTTATCTGTTTACCGTTTTCATACTGGTAAAAACCTTTCCCGCTTTTCTTTCCAAGCTCGCCGGCCTTTACCATCTTTTCAAGTTTTTCGGGAATCTTCATATCCATATACTTAGAAAAAATTTCCGCCACATGAAGACATATATCAAGCCCGACGGTATCAGCCAACAACACCGGCCCCATAGGCATGCCAAACTTTACAGCCGCCTCGTCTATCCTCTCAGGCGCGATACCTTCTGTTACCATCTCCACCCCTTCAAGCAGGTACGGCACCAGTATTCTGTTTACAAGAAAACCGGGGGTACTCTTTACAGGCAGAGGCAGTTTGCCTATCTGTTGAACATAGGAAACCGAAGAGTTGAACATCTTATCGGAACTGTTTTTACCTTTTACCACTTCCACCAGCATCATCTGCGCCACAGGGTTGAAAAAATGTATGCCGACAAGCCTTTCAGGTTTTTTAAGAGCTTCCGCAATCTCCTCTATAGGTATGCTGGAGGTGTTGGTGGCAAGTATCGCGCTCTTTTTAGCTTTCTTTTCTAGATCTTTAAAGAGGGCGCGCTTAGCATCAAGGTCTTCAAATATCGCTTCAACAATAACATCGGCCTCGCGTATGCCGTTACCGTCGACATCCGGCATCAGCCTGTCAATCGCCGCCTGCACAAGCCTTTTTTCTTTAAGCTTTTTAGAAAAAAGCTTGTGCGCCCTTTTAATGGCAGGCGCTATAAATTTCGGCTCCCTGTCCTGCAGGGTAACACTCATCCCCCGTAGGGCAGACCATGCCGCTATATCGCCGCCCATCACCCCTGCGCCGACAACATGAAGATGCCCAAACTTTACTTTAGCTTTTCCGCCGAAAGATTTTAGCCGCTCCTGCAAAAAGAAAACCTGCACAAGGTTCTGCGCCGTATCGCCTGTTATAAGGCTGGCGACAGACTTCGCCTCCTCCTCATACATTCTTGAAGGGCTATCGAGATATTTTTCGTATAAGTCTATCAGCTCAAACGGCGCTGGGTAATGTTCTTTCCTTGCTTTAGAGGAAACCTTTTTCCTCATCTTGCCTGCCACCAGCCGACGGAAAAGTTTGGCATCGGCAAGCTTCTTCCAGCCTAGCCCCTTTCTTTTCTTTGGAGGTTTTAACGCCATCAGCTTCGCCGCGTTCTTAAGGTGCCTTTTGGGAACAGCCATATCTACAAGGCCGATTTTTTTCGCCGCCTTCACGCTTATCATTCTGCCTGTAAGCATCATATCCATAGCGGCAAGCCCGCCTACCAGCTTGCAGGCTCGCACCGTTCCGCCAAAGCCGGGGTGGATGCCAAGCTTTATTTCGGGAAGCCCAAGCTTTATGGAATGGTCGTTGTCCGCCACTCGGTAATTGCAGGCAAGCGCCAGTTCCAAACCACCGCCAAGACAAAAACCGTTTATCATTGCCACCGTCGGGAACGAAAGAGCTTCGATGGAATCCATTATTAATTGCCCGCGTTTTATAAGTTCAAAGCCTTCCTTTTCGTCTTTTATACTTACAAACTCCTTTATATCGGCCCCAGCTATAAAACCTTTTTCCTTTGCCGAACCTATTACAAGCGCTAAAGGTTTTATAGAGGCTACCTCTTTAATCACCTCTCCAAGTTCGCTCAGTAGCTCTTTGGAAAGGACATTGGCGCTACTCTTTGTCTTGTCAACGTAAAGCCAAAAAATGCCGTCGGCATCTTTCTCGCCATGCCAGTTTTTGTATTTTTTCTTGAGTGCCATCGGTTAATCCCTCTCAATCAGCATAGCACCGCCCTGCCCGCCGCCTATGCAAAGCGAAGCGACACCTCGTTTCGTGCCGGTGCGCTCTAAGGTTTTGAGCAGATGAAGCACAAGCCTTGCTCCGCTTGCCCCTACAGGGTGGCCTATGCTTATAGCCCCGCCATCCACGTTAAGCCTTTCCCTGTCAATCTCGCCGGGGAATTTATCTATACCAACCTCTTTTTTAAGATAATCTCCGTTCCATGCCGCAAGACAGCCAAGAACCTGCGCCGCGAACGCCTCGTTTATCTCCCAGTAATCTACATCGTCGGTCTTAAGAGAATTTTTTTCGAGCAGAGGCGCCATAGAATGAACAGGCCCAAGCCCCATTTCGGATGGCTCCACGCCGCCCCACGCAGTGTCGACAACTCTGCCGAGTACATTTAGTTTGTATTTCTTTACAGCATCTTCGCTAGCTAGGATAAGTAGTGCCGCGCCGTCAGTAACCTGCGAAGAGTTGCCTGCGGTAACAAGCCCTACCTTCGGGTCGAAAATCGGCCTTAGCTTGCCAAGCTTTTGTACCGTTGTATCGCGCCTTAACCCGTCATCACAATCGTAAACTTGTCCCTTAGCGTCATAAACAGGTTCTATCTCTCCAAGCCTACCGCCATCTTGCGCGTCGGCAAGGTTTGAATGGCTCATTTCGGCAAAACTATCTGCCTCCTCCCTGCTTATACCGAACCGATAGGCAAGGTTCTCGGCAGTCTGCCCCATAGAAAGGCCGGCAATAGGGTCGGACAGGCCATGCAAAAGGCCGATGACAGGTTTTAGAAGCGACGGTCTAAACTTCGATAAAGCTTTCAGCTTTCCTGCCAAACCGCCTTTCTTTGATGAAAAACCGGCAAGCCAATCGACCATCTTCCCTTCAAAATGAAGCGGAGAATAACTCATAGCGTCTGCTCCGCCGGCAAGAACCAGCTCTGCCCTGCCTATCGCTATATTTTTATAACCACAGTCGATAGCCTGCATGCCGGAAGCGCAGTTGCGATGCACCGTCCATGCCGGCACCTTCTTGCCGCAACCAAGCCTAAGCGATATAACACGGGCTATGTTCGTTTCGTCAAGCCCTGGGATAACACAGCCTATAATAACCTCGTCGATATCTTCGCCCCCGAATGGCTGGCGCAAAAGAAGCTGACGGCCAATGCTGACCGCGAGATCGGAAGCGGTAAAAGGCCCGCGCGCGCCCATAGCCTTAATAAAAGGCGAACGGCTTCCATCCACGACATAAACAGTCCGCAAATTACAGCTATCAGACATGAATTACCTGCTACCTCTGCCGGACCAATAGTCTACAGGAAATTCGTCTACCGTTATCACGTCGGTTCTCGCTTTATTGCCGGCGATAATAACCTCTTTTTCATCTTTGGTTATTATCCCTTCCTTCAACGCCTCTTCTATCTGGTCTTCAAAAAGAAACGCGCTTATAGTTCCTTCACGCAGAGCTTTGCCTATTTTTTTCTCCAAAGGCTCCGCGGCGATAACTTTGGGCAAAGCATCTTCTATTTTCGCAAGCTGTTCATTCATGTCGGTCGGCAAAAACATCCCTTCGGTAAGCCTGTCCCTAGCGGCAGATGGTTCTAAAAGCAATGATGCCACCTTATGTCCCAGCCTATCGCTGGGAGCGTTAAAATGTTTTCCAAGCGGAAACACGAACAGCCTTATAAATTCACCGACAAGCCGGTTAGGGAAATTATTTATCACTTCGCCCAGCTGGTTTTGCGCTTTAAAAAGCGTCTCCTCGCACGACCATTCGACAAGCGGAATATCTTCCTCCGGCCTTCCGTCGTCTTCAAACCTCTTTAGCGCCGTGCTTGCGAGGTAAAGCTGGCTGAGCACATCGGCAAACCTGCCGGATATCTTTTCCTTACGCTTTAAATCGCCGCCAAGAACAAGCAGTGATATATCGGAAGCAAAAGCAAACGCCGCGCTCATCCAGCCTATACGTTTATAGTATTTGCCAAACCGCGTGCCGGATGGAGCGGAGATAAGCTTGCCGAAAGTAAGCGCAGATATAAAAGACCTGACAGCGTTGCTGGCGGTAAAACCTATATGCCCAAACAGAGCGTCGTCAAAATCCTCCAGCGCCCTATCGGGGTTGGGGTTAGATACCGCCTCCATCTCTTTTAACACGAACGGATGAGCCCTTATAATCCCCTGCCCGAAAACGATAAGCGTCCTTGTTAGTATGTTGGCCCCTTCTACCGTGATGCTTACAGGCACCCCCTGATAGATGGTGCCGATAAAGTTTCTAGGCCCCATAACGATAGCCGACCCGCCCTGCACATCCATCGCGTCGTTTACCACGCCGCGCATCATCTCGGTAAGGTTGTACTTGGCTATCGCCGATACAAGAGCAGGCCTTTCGCCGGAGTCAACGGCGACAAGTGTCATCCTTCTTCCAGCGTCCATCAGGTATGTGTTGCCGGCTATACGGGCAAGCGCTTCTTCTACCCCTTCAAACTTTCCTATAGGAAGCTTAAACTGTTTTCTTATCCGCGAATAACCGCCAGTCCCTCTGCTCGCTACCTTTCCAGCCGCAACGCTCAACGCAGGAAGCGATATAGACCTTCCGATAGCAAGCCGCTCCATTAACATCTTCCAGCCATGCCCTGCTTCGTCCACTCCGCCCACTATGTAGTCGAGCGGTATAAAAACATCTTTGCCTCTTACAGGCCCGTTAAGAAACGGAGTGCCTGTCGGGTCATGTCTCGGCCCTGTTTCCACCCCCGGAAGAGTGGAAGGTATAAGCGCAACCGTTATCCCTATATCCTCGTTGGCTCCTATAAGGCTATCTGGGTCGAAAAGCCTGAAAGCAAGCCCCATCACCGTTGCCGAAGAAGAAAGGGTAATATATCGTTTGTCGAAGTTAAGCCGTATGCCGACAACCTCCTTGCCGTCAAAATTACCTTTCTCCACGTAGCCGCTATCCGGCATCGAGCCGGCGTCGCTACCTGCGTGTGGCGACGTAAGCGCAAAACATGGAACATCGGTTCCATCTGCCAGTCTTGGCAGATAATATTTTTTTTGTTCGTCGGTTCCATACGCGTGAATAAGCTCCGCCGGCCCAAGAGAATTCGGAACCATCACCGTAACGGCGGCTGTGGTTGACCTGCTCGCGATTTTCATAATTACCTGCGAATGGCCGTATGCCGAAAATTCCAGACCGCCGTACTCCTTGGGAACAATCATTCCAAAAAACTTTTCCCTCTTCATAAAATCCCACACCTCTTTCGGCAGGTCGTATAAATCCGAGGTTATGCGGAAATCGTCAAGCATTTTGTAAAGCTGTTCGCAAGGGCCGTCTAAAAACGCCTTCTCCTCTTCGCTTAGTTCCGTCTTTTTGTACGACTTGAGTTTCTCCCAATCAGGAGCACCGCTAAAAAGCTCGCCCTCCCACCAGATAGTACCGGCATCAAGCGCCTCTCTTTCGGTCTGGGATATCGGCGGCATAAGTTTTTTAAAAACCGTGAAAATTCTTCCGGTAATCCACTCCATCCGTAGCGATGTCATGTTGAGAGGAATGGCGACCGAGATAAAAATGACCCACGCAAAAAACTGCGACAAAGAGCCGGAAATGGAGAAAACCGTGGAAAGAAAAAGGGCAATGGCAACGACAGCTGTCGATACCTGAAGGCTAGCCCTCATGTACAAAAGCACAATAACGATAAGAATGAGAATTCCCATAAAGTCTCCATTTAAACGCTTATATTTAGTCTAAAAGCAACTCCTCGCTTTATTATAACCTCAAACTCTCAAATAGCATTAGCTTAAAAATCGCAGAGTCCAGCTACCATCGCAGTAGCTATTTTTAAATAATTCAGTATCGAAATGCCTGTTTTTGCTGTTGTCGGATAGCATGCTGGGGTACAATTAGCGGAATTTGACGAATATGGGGATTTTGTCGTGCTTAAAAAATTTAGGCCTGTTCTTTTGTTTCTTTCGATAGTCGTTCTTCCCGCCTGTCCGATGGTTCTTGCCGGCGGAGCGGCTGGCGGTGGATATATCTGGTACGACAGCGAAATTACCCGTGTGCATGAAAAGAGCCTCGCCGAAATGACAGCCGCCGTAAAACTTACCTTAAAAGGACTCGGCTTGCCTATGGTAGACATGTCCCGTGAAGGTAATGAAATGAAAATAAAAAGCGAATTCAAAGACGGCAAAGGGATAAAGGTAAAGCTGGAGAGAATAGACAACCAAATGACGCTCATCGGCATAAGAGTAGGCGTGGCACGAAACAAGGAAAGAGCTAGATACTTTATGGAAGAGGTAGAAAAACATCTCTAGCCTCCGCTGTCACTTTTATGAGAGGAACGAAGGAAAGCTAGATTAAAAGGTTGATGTTTTCCGGCTGGAAGATGTGACAAAACAAAATAACATAGCCTACGCCTTATACACCGCGACTATCGGGCTATCGGCTTTTCTGCTTTTTCAGGTACAGCCGATGGCATCTAAAATCATGTTGCCGAATTTTGGCGGCACCGCTTCCATCTGGCTTACATGTATGGTCTTTTTTCAGCTTATGCTTCTTGCGGGCTACTCCTCATCCCATTTTCTCATGGAAAAACTCGGCACAAAAACACACTTCCGTTATCAGGCAGGGATAACAGCGCTCTCGCTGGCGTTCGTGTTCCTTTTAAAATCACATCCAAACCTTTTCGAAAACAGCGATATCTACCCATCTTTTAGAATATTTATATTATTGTTTATCTGGGTCGGGCTACCGTACTTTGTGCTTTCGACCACCAGCCCTGTGCTACAGTGCTGGATAGCCGGCAATCCCGCGTGGCAAAACCGCAACCCCTATATACAATACGGAGTATCTAACGTCGGCTCTCTGGCAGGGCTTCTTTCCTATCCCTTTTTTATAGAACCAAACTTTACAATAAAAACCCAAACGGCATTATGGACAAACTGCTACATCGTTTACGCACTGCTCATCTTTATATCTATTTTCATATTCTCAAAAAACAACCATCAAGGCACCGCCGCCAAAACGAAGAGCGCCAAAAAAACCGGAAACGAAAAATTAAGCTGGGTAGCGCAAAGCATGCTTCCATCTGCGGCGCTAATAGTAACTACGCACCACCTAACACTCGATATAGCAAACCTTCCCCTCCTTTGGGTACTCCCTTTAGCCCTTTACCTTATATCTTTCATAATCTGCTTTCTGTTTCCAGCGGTCTCGGCTCCATCGCAAAAAAGAAGCCTTCTCGTAATACTCACAATTCCCCTAATACTTTTTGCGAACCGAACAGGCTACTCCGTCGCTATTGAATGGAAAATAGCAACAACCCTCGTTTTCCTATTCGCAATCTGCATCTATTTTCATGGAAACCTAGAAAGAAGCAAACCAAAAAAAACCAACCTCACATCTTTCTACTCGTATATAGCCCTCGGCGGGTGCCTCGGCAGTATCTTCGCAGGGATAATAGCGCCTATGATTTTTAATTCCACTTTCGAGTCGTACATAATCGTCGTCCTCTCGCTTGGATATGTAGTTCTCTCTACGTTCACGCATTGGGCAAAGCCGATGAAAGCAGGATTCGTCTTTTTACTATTGCTGACAACTATCGTAGCTTTTCTTAAAGAAGAATTAGCGTACAGCTCCGACACAATTTACAGGGCAAGAAGTTTTTATAGTACCTACAGCGTTACAGAATCGGGAAACGCAAACAGCCGGTATGGAAAGTTCCGTTATTTTATCGCCGGCACGCACATACACGGCGTACAAAACATAGGCAGAAAGATGGAACCGCTCGCGTACTACCACCAAGGTACGGCGGTTGGGCAGACGTTTTTAAAACTGCCGGAGATAAAAAACGTAGCTCTCTTAGGGCTTGGGGTGGGGGTTGTAAGCTTCTACGCTCGGGAAGGGGACAACTTCGTTTTTTACGAGATAGATCAAAAGGTGGTTGATATCGCGAATAAGCACTTTGACTATATACAAAACACAAAAGCAAAAACAAAAACAATAATCGGCGACGCAAGGCTTAAGGTAAAAGAGGCTGAAAAAAATTTCTACGACCTGATGGTTCTCGATGTCTTTTCCAGCGGATCAATCCCCACGCACCTAATTACAATAGAGGCGGTTAAAGAATATCTTAATGTCCTTAGCGATGACGGCCTAATCGCCTGGAATATTTCCAATAACCATATAAACCTTCTTCCGGTGCTGGACGGTATCGCGGAAAGACTTGGGCTGTATATAAAACTTCATATCGCGAAACCGGATTTAAAAGCCCACAAAGAGGAAGCGACATGGGTAGTTATGAGTGAAAGCAAAAAAACAATAGACAAGCTTACCCTTAACGACTGGTCATGGTACGAGCCATCTAAGAAAAATAGAAAAAAAATCTACTGGAGTGACGAATTCTCTAACATCTGGTCTGTTATAAAATTCTAGCGCCTTGCAGGTGGGGCCGTTCTCATATATGGAAAATATACCTAAACTTTTCACCAAACGCGCCGTTGCCGGCTTTAGCTCCATACCACTTAGCTTCACTCACACTCAGCCAGCCTGCGTAACATTTTAATTAGAGGGGCTGTTGGTGAATGTCATAAATCAGATTTTGCTGTAAATCACCAATTCCCAAAGCGCCTCTTTGGGGAAAGTTACAAAATTAGTTTTTTTGTTTTGTGCTTGATAGACTCTTTTGGAAACATTCTCTTAATGCAATTTGTTTTATCGGGCATTACTAAAAATAAAAACTATCGAGAGACTATATTCTGTCTCTACGAAAATAGCGTCCAACGGCTCGCTGGGGGTTAGTAGTCGAGGCCTTTTTGGGCAGGTATACCGGCTGTAAATGGGTGTTTGGTCGCCTGCATGGTGGTAACGAGGTCGGCTTTTTCTTCCAGCTCTTTTGGCAACCCTCTTCCTGTAAGAATCAGATGCATCTTTGCCGGCTTCATATCTATAATCTCTAAAATCTGCTCAAGAGAAACAAGGTCTTTACCAAGAGCATAAAGTATCTCGTCTAACACCAACAGATCAACCCCATGTTCCATATCTGCCACAGCCTCTTCTATGCCTTTCTGCGCGGCCTCCTTATGCTCCTCTTGCGTATACTTTCTGGCTGTTGTAAACCCTTTGCCTACCCTGCTTATCTTAAAGTTATCTCCAAACTTATCGGCAATATGTATTTCACCACTGTCGATAGTTCCTTTGATAAACTGGATCATCTTGCATTTAAGACTGTGTCCAAGCGAACGAAGCACCACGCCGATAGCGGCGGAGGTTTTGCCTTTGCCATCGCCGGTAAAAACGACGGTTAGCCCTTGCACATCTTTACCCATCTTCTCTCCTTGCTACTTTAGGTTTCGAGGCAGAGGCAATTTCAAACAGCAAACCGACATCAAGATGTTTCCTGAAATGCTCCGCCAACATATCGTACTGCCTCTCCTTAAATTCAGTTAGCGAAACATTATCAGAACCCCCGACATCTACTTTACGGTTCAGCGATTTCAAAAAGCTCTTTCGATATTCAGGTTCATCAAAAAGACCATGAAGGTAAGTGCCAAAAACATTTCCCCTATCGTTGACCGCCCCGTCAAAATGAGCATCCTTGCCTTTCTTCGTTTCTATCCGCAAGAAAGGTTTTACACCGGAAGAAAGAATAGTTTCTCCCATATGAATTTCGTAACCGCTTAACCTAGCGCCATTTCCCACAAGCTTACCCCTAACATGCCCAAGCCTCTTTTCTTTTTTAATTGATGTAAAAACATCGAGGAGCAAAAGCCCCGCGCTTCCCCCCGGCTCTCCTTCTATGCCATGTGGGTCTTCCATTTTCTGTCCAAGCATCTGGTACCCTCCGCATACCCCGCAAACAGTTCCACCGCCATCCGCAAACCGCTTTATCTTTTCCGACCATCCTGTTTTACTTAGCCACCGCATATCACCGCGCACATTTTTCGTGCCGGGTATAATAACGGCATCAAGCTTATCAAGAGCAACGGGCTGTGAGAGATACGAAAGATTCACGGAAGGTTCGCTACTAAGCGAGCCGAAATCTGTAAAGTTAGAAACATGGGGAAGCCGGATAACGGCGATATTTATTTTCCCTTCCCTTACAGCTTCCTTTGGGTCTAAAAAATTTTCCAGTAAAAGAGAATCTTCATCGTCTATCTTTATCCGATCAAAGAACGGTATCAACCCTAAAACGGGAAGGCCGGTTTTCTCTTCTAATATTTTTCGGCCATCATCAAAAAGCGAGGCATCTCCTCTAAATTTATTGACGACGATTCCTTTAACAAGTTTTTTTTCTTCACTTCTTAAAAGCCCAAGCGTTCCTATCACCTGCGCGAACACCCCGCCCCTATCAATATCGGCGACAAGAATGACCGATGCTCCAGCCGCCAAAGCGGTGCGGAAGTTGGCTATATCGTAATTTTTTAAGTTTACCTCGGCGCAAGAGCCAGCCCCTTCAATAACTACAAGCTCAAATTTTTGCCTTAAGCTTTTAAGGCTTTTCATTACCTCGTCAAAAAGCGCTGTTCTATCACGCCTAAAATCGTCCGAAGTTGTCTCGCCCATCACCTTTCCGTTAAGAACAATCTGCGACCTGCAATTACCTGTAGGCTTTAAAAGAAGCGGGTTCATGCAAACAGCCGGTTCCAGCCTCGCACATTCGGCCTGCACTACCTGCGCTCTTCCCATCTCGTCTCCATCAGCGGTAACGAATGAATTGTTAGACATATTTTGTGATTTGAACGGGGCAACTTTTATTCCAGCATCGCTGAATATTCTGCATAGCGCGGCCGACACAATGCTCTTGCCGACATCGGAGCCTGTCCCAAGAACGGCTACGCAGTTTGCTTCTGGCACTTCACCCCCACACTGCTAGCAACTGCCGATACAAGCCGGCTCACCGAAGAGTAACTATTTTTAAAGCTCTCCGCCGGTCTCTTTATAAGCACAATATCGCAAGCTTCCAGCTTTGCGGATTCAATCTTCTCCGGCAGTCCCCCCGCCTTGCCGCTGTCTTTCGAAACTATCACCCCTATTCCCAATTTTTTGATAACGTCCACATTATCTTCCACGCTAAACGGCCCCCTGCCGGTTATCACCTCATCTTCAGATAGCCCCGCGTTCCGGCATGCCAAAAGCGACTCTGCGTGCGCGAGGATACGGGCGACAATCTTGATGCCGCGTTTCCTCGCCTCGTTGGCATACGGCAAAAGATTGCGGGAACCTGTCATCAAAAAAACCGGCTTACCAAAATCAAACGCCACGACCGCCGCCTCGTCATGGTTGTTCACATTAACGATTCTTTCGTAATCGTACTCCAACGCTCCACGAAGAAATCTGAAAAGCGGAACGTCAGCGCTACTTGCCGCCGACAAAGCTGTTGCCCGCACCACCTCGGCAAACGGGTGGGCCGCGTCGATGACGGCAGAGATAGAACGTTCCTTAATAAGCGCTGTCATCTCTACTTCGTTCATCTTACCCTTACGGCGCTCTATCTTTTCATCCAGCCCGACATCAAGCTCGTTATCGGTAGCGGTAGAAACCAAAACAGTAAACTGTTCTCTGCTAAGAGCAGTTGCTATTAATGCTGTCTCACTTGTGCCGCCGATGAGAAGTATCAAAACCTTTTCCCCTTATACCCTCTGGGAGCGACCATCCAATCGCCAATTCTCTCTGTTTTACTGCTTCCGATAATGACAGTTGTCATCATCCCTATCTCTTCGTTTTGAAAACTGTCTAGGTCCGTTAGCACTATTTTTTCCTCATCGCTATAGCCGACACTAGTGCAGACCCCAACAGGGGTGGAACCGGAACGGTACTTCTTAAAAATCTCTGCCGCCTCGCTAAGCTGGCCCACCCGCTTTTTACTTTTAGGGTTGTAAAGAGCTACCGCAAAATCGGCAGAGGCGACAGCCTCCAGCTTTTTCTTTATTTCATCCCACAGCACAAGCAGGTCGCTAAGGCTTACCGTAGCGTAGTCGAGCATAATAGGCGCGCCAAGCCTTGCCGAAGCAGAGTTCACCGCCGAGATACCGGGAACTATCTCTATATCTATATCTGCTCCGTCTTCTCTCGACAGTTCCAGCGCGAGGCCAGCCATACCGTAAACACCGGCATCGCCAGACGAAACCAGCGATACCGTTTTGCCTGCCGCAGCTTTTTGCAAAGCGGCCCTGCAACGGTCGGCCTCTTTGGTCATGCCGGACGATATCAGCTCCTTGCCGTCAAGAAGGTCGTTTATGTTATCCAAGTAGCGTTTGTAGCCGACCACTATAGAGCTTTCAAGAATCGCATCTTCGGCGCGATGCGTTCTGTCCAGCCGTCCGCCTGGCCCTATCCCAACGACAAACAGTTTTCCTTTGCCAGAGCTATCGTTATCCCGTTGTATTTCTTTCTTGGTAGTATTAATGACGTTCTCCTTCCCGCTAAAAGTGCCGCCGGTTCCGCAACTGCCGGCAGGTTTACTTTTTTGGCCACAAACTCCGAGTGGGTAAAATCTCCCCTTGTAGAGTTTTTAATCTCATCGGAAGATATAAACCGCAACGGTATGCCAAGCATACCAGCCGCCTCTATCAGCCCCTTTTCTTTCGATTTAATATCGGCAGAAGCGATGTAGCGGACTTTTCTTTCTTTAACGCCAGCCTCGCTAAGCGCCAAGCAGACAGCCGCCGCTATCTCACTAGCCCCTTTCCCTTTTTTGCACCCAATGCCGACGATAATATTTTTTACCGCCTCGGTAGATGTCGATATAACAGGCTCCGCGCCTATAGCGTTCGCCACCATAACGGCAAGCTCGTTCGCTCCACCTTCGTGTCCGCCGACAAGGCTTACCGCGTGCCTCCCGCCGACATCTACCTGCACGACAGCTGGGTCGCTTCTCTTATCTTTTAGGCTTCCGGCAATGGCGCGAACCACAGCTCCGGAAGGAGCCACAAACACAAAGCCTTCGTAGCTTGAAAAACTTTCTGCCGCCAGCTCCATAATTTTTGAAAATCTTACAGACTCGAATTCAGACTCAACATTCTCATGCACAAAATAGTCGGCGAGATGAAAGGTTTTGAAAAGCTCCTCTAAAATCTTCACCCCTTCAAACGATAGTGTAACAAACGCAAGCTTCACTTTTCACCTTCAGCTTTTCGATATTGGTGTGAAAAGTTTCTGTCATAAAGTTTCGATACCGCATGCTCCCTTGAAAGCGCGTCGCCAACGACAATAATAGCCGTTTTCTTTATCCCGTTATCAATCGTCTTTTTCGCGATATCACAAAGTAGACCTCTTACTATCTGTTGGTCCGGCCATGATGCTCTGTAAACTACTGCCGATGGGCAACCAGCGCCATAATGCGGCAAAAGTTTATCGACCACGCCGGAGATATCCTGCACCGAAAGAAATATACAAAAGGTAGCACCGGACTTTGCAAGCTCCGAAATATCTTGGCTCTCAGGCACAGGCGTACGGCCCGCGATACGGGTAAGTATTATCGTCTGCGATTTTTCCGGCACGGTAAGCTCTATTTTTAACGCGGCGGCGGCGGCCTGAAACGAGCTGACACCAGGAACGATTTCGTAAACAATACCGAGCTTGTCGAGTTCGTTCATCTGCTCAAGTATCGCGCCGTATATAGAAGGGTCGCCGGTATGAAGCCTGACGACATCTATCTCTTTTTCTTTCGCCTCTTTATAAACCGCGACGATATCGTCAAGATTCATTCCTGCCGAATCATATTTTTCCGCGCTAGATGAAATAAGCGATACCACTTCGCCGCTTACCAGCGAACCGGCGTAAACAGAGCAAACGCAGTTTTCCAAAAGCTCTTTCGCTTTTACGGTAAGAAGGGCTGGGTTGCCGGGGCCGGCGCCTACAAAGATAACTTTCATCTCTATTCCTCCCTTTTAACCCGCACAAGTATTGTAGAGAGATAACCTGTTTCCGGCTTTTCGTTTTTAAGTTTTCGTAGGTCGGTTTCTATATACTCTTTTTCCTGCCCAGCGTACGCGACAAAAACAGCGTCATCTATCAGCTTTTCCTTCTCAAGAATACCCAAGAGAGAACCAAGCCTTTTGCCTACTTTCATAAGGACAACCGTACCACTCTTTTTAAGAGCGTCACCTACTGCGCCGAAGTCATCCGCAGTCGGAACTATCGTTATCAGTTCCTTGCCTTCGCCAACTGGAAAGCTGGTAAGCGCCGCGACAGCGCTAAACGCGTTTATCCCCGGGATAGTCTCTACCTCAGCGGACGGCTCTACCTCCAGTAACGCCCTCACTAAATATATGTAGGTGGAATACAAAAGAGGATCGCCTATGGTAATAAAACATGCGTCCCCGCCTTTTCTTAAAACCTCTGCTATCTTTAAAGCAGATTCTCTCCAGCTTTTTTCCAGCTTTTGCCTGTCCGATACCATCGGGAAAACAAGTTCGGTAATCTCGACATCCGCGCGGATATAGTTTTGGGCGATATCAAGAGCCAGACTCTCTGATTTAATTTTTGCCTTCGGCACGAAAAGCTGTCTGCAATTTCCCAAAAGCTTCGCGCCTTTCACTGTTATCAGCTCGGGGTCGCCCGGCCCAACGCCGATGCCGTAAAGTTTTCCAATACTCATCTTAAAAGTTCTTTCTCTATTATAAGGACAATAACCAGCGACGACAGCTCCATATTCTCAAGCTCGCCAATATCTACCGTTGTAATCTTTTCTGACTGGAGGCTAAGGTTCTCAAAGACTATCAGCTCCCTCTCCTCCCCAAGCGACTTGGCCAGACCGACAATCCACTTTATAGAATTTTCACGCCCGCCAAGAACGGCGATTTTGCTTTCGCCTAAAAAATCTTCGCAATTCAAGCAAGGGTCTTTCGCGTGTGCCGATATTACTTTCGCGCCGTACCAATCGAGGCCTATAGAAGCGAAAGCCAACTGTACGGAACTGATGCCGGGGAGAAGACGGCAAGAACCGTGTCCAAACTTTTTTACTACAGGAGTAGCGATACTGCAAAGCCCGGGGTCACCGCTTACCAAAAGAGCTACCTTTCGCTTTGGGACGCGCTTTTCTATCTCGCTTATCGCTAAAGCGACATCTGCCCCTATAGAAATTTTTTCGGCGCCATCAGGAAAAAGCTCCAAAAGCCTTTTAGAGCCGATAAGGCAGTCCGCGTTCGCGACAGCCTCTATAGCCTCTGCCGTCAAAAGCTTTTCGGCACCAGGCCCGCACCCTACTATCGTTATCGGCTTTTCCACTGTTCCATATCTCCATGTTGTCCTATCAAATCTTCATTCATCGTTACAAGCGCGACTGTTACGCTAAAACGGTTTTTAATCTTTCCTTTAATCGCATCTGCTATACGCGCGGCAAGCTCACGGCCAAGAGTCTTTGCTTCGTTTTCATTCATCTCGGCAAACAGCCCTTCTACTGTTGTGCTATCTTCCGGCTCTCTGCCAAACAGCTCTTTATAAATAGAACAAACTGTCGGAAGCGCGCTCTTGGAACGTGATGAATGCGTGTCCCAATCGCCTGCTATCAGTTTTGTTAGCTTTCCGGGATGCCCCACCGCGAGGAGGCTTTTAATATCGTGCCTCAAAAGCGAACCAAGCATAAAGCCCCACTCGTTGCCTACCTCTATTATTTTTTCTTTTGGAATGCCTAAAGCTTTAGCGGAGCGCGTGCCGATATTGCCGGCAGTAAAGAGTGGGCTGTTAATACCAGAAGCGATAGCTACATCCAGCACGCATTTAAGCGATTGCTGTATAGCCGGATGAGAGTATGGACGCACTATGCCTGTGGTGCCAAGCACAGAGAGACCGTCTTCAATACCAAGCCTCGGGTTAAAGGTTTTCTTGGCTATCTCCACCCCGCCTTCTATAAAGACCGTAACTTTTAGCGGCTTCGAGCTTACCTCGCGCAGAGCATTTTCTATCATCTTTCTTGGTACACGGTTTATAGCCGGTTCGCCTATCGGCAGTGAGAGACCTTTTTTTGTTACCGTGCCTACCCCGTCGCCAGCGACAAACTTTATAGCCCCATCTTCTAATGGAGAAACAACCGTTTTTATCGACATGCCGTTGGTAACATCAGGGTCGTCTCCCGCGTCTTTCACTACCGTAGCGCTTGCGCCGTATTTGTGCATTTTAATATTGATAACCTTGAAGGTAGCTCTGCTTCCATCAGGAAAAGCTATTTCTACCTTTTCCATCTCCTCGCCTTTTTCCAAAAGGGTGACAGCCGCTTTCGCCGCCGCCGCCGCGCATGCCCCTGTCGTAAATCCTTCCCTCAGTCCACCCATTACCGTTTACTCCCCATAGGTTTTGTCAAAAGGTCTTCAGGGATAAGGCCTAGAAAATGTTTTCTCGCCTCTCCTATAGTAAGCGGCAGTCCTTCCACCGGAAGGCCGTCATGGTGCTTCATCTGGTGAAGCAGAGACGACACATAAGGAAGCCTTAAACCGGCCTCTGTCAGCATATCGTGGTCGCTCATTATCTTCTGCACCGTGCCGTGCTTTAAGACGGCACCATGCCTTAATATGTAGATATAATCGGCAAAAAGAGGAAGCATATCTATCGAATGCGTCGCAAGCACTACCGTCATGCCCTGCTTATCGTTAAGCTCTTTGAGCAGATGCATAAGCGAGGACTCGCCCTCGGGGTCAAGCCCGGCGGTAGGTTCGTCGAGAAGCAAAATAGACGGACGCATAGCAAGCACGCCGGCTATCGCTACTCTCTTTTTTTCTCCAAAGCTCAAATGGTGTATCGCTTTTTTTCTAAGCTCCAGAACAGAGACCATTTTAAGCGACTTACAAACACGGCTTTTAACCTCTTCTTCCAAAAGCCCGAGGTTACGGGGGCCAAACGACACATCCTCCTCTACCGTCGCCGCGAAAAGCTGGTCGTCGGGGTTTTGGAAAGTAACCCCTATCCTCTGGTAAAGCTCTTTGTCAGAGAGGCTTTTAATATCATCACCGCATATAAGCACTCTTCCGCTTTGAGGCTTTGAAAGCCCAGCGATATTTCTTATCAATGTGGTTTTACCCGAACCGTTGGAAGCTAGAAGCGCGACAAAAGCGCCTTTTTCTACTTTAAAGTCGATACCGGCAAGCGCTGTTGTTCCTTCCTGATACTTAAAGGATAGCTGTTCAATATCTACCGCCAGAGGCGGCCTGCTATCGCCATGCGGCATTTAAGGCAAGCCTCCTGCAAAAAAAAATACCGCCATAACAGCTACGGCAAAAATAAAAAACAGAATATCGGAAAAACCTGCCCGGGGCATAGGGCTGTCTGGAAATTCGCCCGTATAGCCTCTTGCTATCATCGCTTCGGCTATTTTCTCCGTCTGCTTAAAAGAGTTTATAATAAGACTGCCGGAAAGAGTTCCGGCGGACGAAAAGCTGTTCATCGCTCCAACATACCCAAGCCTAACCTTCTGGGCCGACATAACCTGCATCGCCGTATCCATAATATGAAAAGTGTATCTGTAGGTAAACATAGCTATCTCTACCCATGTTTTGGAAACGCCAAACCATGCAAGACCGCGGAAAAGCTGATGCAAAGGCGTAACAAAACCAAGAAGAAGAGCAACCGCAACAGAACCAACCACCCTGCTCGCTATAAGCGTTCCGGCCTCTATCCCCTCGGCTGTGGCCGACAGTTCAAAGCCTCCAAGCGATAAATCAAAAACAGGAATGCCGCCTGATAAAAACATCTTCAATAAAAAAACAATGGCCGCCATCCCCAGTGCTGGGAGCATTCTGACAAAAACAATAAAAGACGGAAGCTTTAGCAAAAACATAGCGATAACGCAAAAAACAAAAATGCCAAGCGGGTAGAGAAAACTTTTGGAGAAGAGAATCGTCACAATCGCAAGCACAGTGAGAATGATTTTTACACGGCAATCAAGGGAAGACGCGAAACTAGCTCTTGAGGCGAAGTAGTCCGAAAAAAGATCGAACATTCTATTTTCCCTTCTTCTCTTTTTTGGGTGGAAAAAGCTCTCTAAAAAGATAGCCGGCAATAAAGCCGGCTAGAGAACCGAAAAGGAAAAAGAAAAAAAGCAGAAGGTCTCCCTGATCCGTATTGAAAACCGGCTCTAGAGGAACTCTCCCAGCCTCTTCGGCAAACTTTTCCAGCACCGCTTCGTCGACGCCCGACCATTTTTCCTTTCCCATAGCCAATGAAAACAGGCCTCCAGCGGCGAATGAAAACATAATAAAAAGAACGGTTTTTAAGCGGTTCATCTAAAGCTTTCCCTTCATCGCCCCTAAAGAAAATTCCGGCATTCTGTTTTTTATAAAGCGTATGGCAAAAGCCGAAATAAAACCTTCCATAATGCCAAGCGGTATCTGCGTTGGGGAAAAGGCGATAACAAGCGAAGCAAACATCGGCAGAAGTGAGTCTACCTCATGTAGCGCCAAAGTGAGCAGTGCCGAAGTGGAGGCGTATGTACCCCAATCCGACAAGAGACCTGCTAGAAAGGCGGCTGTAACCCACGAAAAACCCAAACGTCTCACCGCCACAAAGATGCCGTAGCCGAGGAAACCACCGACAACTCCCATAGAAAAAATATCCGCCCCAAGCGTGCCGAGACCGCCATGCGCCAAAAAAAGAGCCTGAAGGGTAAGCGTGACGCTTGCTATGACAACAGCTATTAAAGGCCCAAGAATTATCGCCGCTATGCCGACACCGACAGGATGCGAGGTAACGCCGGCAAAAGGCACCGGCACCGGCAGGCAGGAAATAATAAAGGCCGCCGCTCCGATAAGACCTATAAACGGTTTAAAAGTTTTATCTTTTTTGCTTTCGTTTTTTATCTTGCTGATTCCAGCGACGATAAACGGCAGTACCACTACCCACCAAAAAGCGCACCAGCCAGCCGGAAGAATGCCGTCTGCTATATGCATCGCAAACGCATCGGTATAAAACGCGCCGACAAAGAATAAAAACGCAAATACAAACCGGAGGCTAATGTTCATGCGAATGGCCACAGCCTCCATATTTTGCTTTGTACTCCCTCGCCTCTTTAGGCGTCATGGCGACAAACTCTTTATCGCCGGGCGGAAGCTTGTAATCGTCCGGTTCCACTCCAAGCTCACGAACGTCACAAAAAGCGGATGATTCCTCCAGACGCTTTTTGACCAGCTCTACAAGCAGTTCATCGAAGCCGAGGTTTTTGCCGAAAACAAGTTTTAACGCCGGATATTTTTCGGCCTCTTTTTTAAGCATCTTTGGGATATCAACTTTCATATGAAGCCCAAGATTCAGAAAATACGGAATCAACACCACCTCCGATGCCCCCTTCTTAACGCAAAGCTCAAGCGTCTCTCCAAAATGCGGCCCAAGCCTAGACATGTAGCAGGTCTCCACTATATCACGATAAGATATTTCACGCAGTCTGTCGGCTACATCCTCCATGCTTTTGCCGGCACCCGGCACACGGCTTCCATGCCCCATCAGTATCAGAGCTTTGTAACCGTTATTAGACAATCTTTTTTCCCCGTACCCAGAAAAGCCCAAACATACCCCCAAGTATAATGGCAAAAGCAAACCCCTGTAGCGACTGTCCGATATCGCCATGAAACCTGTGCGGCTCCAACCCAGAAAGAACAATACCGGCAAGCCTGAAAAGCACCCACACAAAACCAAAGATAACGACAGCCTTTACGGGAAAGCTTTTAATCGGTAGTTTTTCGTGTACAACCGCCATTAGCCCGCCGCAGACAAGACCAAAAAGTCCGCCCCCTATGCCGAAAGTAAGCAGGTTTTCCCCAAAACTCATCTCAAGGACAAAAACGCCGGTAAGCATGTTTATAAACAGTATCAGCCAGCCGCTCAGAACACCGGAAAGCCCGCCAAGGGTCAAGCCTTTTGCTAATTTCTCCATTCCAACATATCTCCTTTTTTAGTGACACGGCATCCCTATTGAGTGCCTGAAATCGTGAAATGTGTCGTGCGCTCCGGCCATCACCGAGTCTACCCCAAACAGCACCACAGAAACAGCGAACAAAAGCCCCACAAGCACCACAGTTACAAGAAGATGGTTTTGGAAACTAACCTCTTTTATCTCTTCTATAGCTTTCATACTTTTATCTCCTTTTTAAAAAAATTACTGATTATATAGCTACCGTTATTGTGAGACAGTTTGCGCCTCCTTTTTTCTTGCCGTCGCTATCGCGCAAAGGGAATGAATTACGCTTACAGCTATCGGGCTTCCGCCTCTGCGCCCTTTAAGCGCTATAAATGGAACGCCGAGCAAGGCAAGCTCCTCCTTACTTTCCAGTACATGAATAAACCCGACAGGCATGCCGATTATAAGCACCGGCTTTACGCCTTCCTCCAGTATCATCTTGTTAAGCTCTAAAAGAGCCACGGGAGCGTTGCCAAAAATGGCAATACCTCCATCTAGGATTTTCTTTGCCTTCCTTACCGCAAAAAGAGAACGGGGAAGCCCCGCCTCTTTGCATTCGTCCGCGATATCGCTGTCGGCTATATGGCAGGCGATATCGGCCTCCTTGTTATAGGAACTGTTCACCGCTTTTAGCCTCGCTTCGGAAATGCCGGAGCGTATCATGTTTGAATCTACATAAATAGGAGCTTTGTCAGCAAGTGCGTTAGATGCCGACTCCATCGCGTCGCTTGAAAAAACAGCGTCATTTATAAGCGAGAAATCGGCAGTGGTATGAATCATCCGCCTTACCACTATCCACTCTTCGGGAGAAAAGCTATGCTCCCCCGCTTCGGCATCTATAGCGGCAAACGACGCTTCCTCTATCTCCTCCGGCTTCATAGGCTTTTCATAAAGGTTGTACACAATAGGTCTTTTATTTTCGGACATTAATTCCCTCCGCAACTAGCAATAAATTTTTTCAACGCTGTAACATTCGAAGCAAGGTGTGCATGGAGATAGCTGGTCAAAACCGATTTACGGCTAAAACCTTCCCTTGCTGTTTCTCCGGTTCTTCTTGTTTTTAACGAATAACTTGCCGACCATTCAGAGTTTTTCAAAGGGTCACTTTCCAGTTCGGAATAATGGAACCTGTGGCCTTTTAAGCTTTCACCTTTTAGCCCCAATATAGTATCTGCCGTAAAGGTAGCCTCTACATAGCCAAGATGTTTAAAACTTTTTCTCATCTTCACATGCGTTGGAAGGATAGAGGCCAGCGGATAACGCTTGCCGTCGAGCGTCTCTACCCCTTGCGACAGATAAACAAGCCCGCCGCACTCCGCGTAAAGCGGCTTGCCGGAGCCGGCAAACTGCTTTACCGCTTCAAGCATCGGCCTGTTTTCCGAAAGTGTTTCGGCATACTCTTCTGGATAACCGCCTCCCATATAAAGACCGTCCAGATTTTTTGGTAGCGTCTCATCACTTAGGGGCGAAAACTTTATCAGCCGACATCCAAGCTGTTCCATCTTTTTAAGGCTGTCTGCATAGTAAAAGTGAAACGCGTCGTCGTAGGCCAGCCCCAGTTTCACCTTCTGCCCTTCAGGGATAATCTCACTAGAGGCCTCCCCAAGCTCTGGTGGCTCTGCTTCTTTGGCTAGTTTTATTATTGCGTCAATATCTACGTTATCTTCCAGTACTAAGGCAAGCTTATCTAGAATTTCGGCATTTAAATTGCTCTTACCTGCCGTAACAAGACCTAGGTGACGGCTTGGCAGTTCTGGAAACGCTTCCTTGGGTATAGCCCCTAAAAGCGGGGGAAGGTTTGCGGATGAAAGCGCGGAAGCAAGGTACTCCCTATGCCTTGCGGAACCGCAATGGTTTGCTATTACGCCGGCGATACTTACCCCTTTTTCCAGTTCGCTAAACCCTTTTACAACCGCGGCTATGCTTCTTGCCATACCGCGCGCGTTGACAACAAGAAGTATAGGGGCCGAAAGCAGTTCGGCAGTCTCGGCACTGCTTCCTTTAGACGTTTTAGGGTCTACCCCGTCAAACAGCCCCATCACCCCTTCTATCACGGCGATATCGGCGGTAGCGGTTTCGCGTGCGAAAAGCTCCGTGATATATTTTTTGCCGGACATCCATCCGTCGAGGTTAAAACAGTCTCTACCAGAGGCAAGGGAGAGGTATGTAGGGTCTAAAAAGTCCGGCCCTACCTTAAACGGCTGAACCTTTAGGCGGCGTTTTTTGAGCGCGTGTACCAGCGCAAGCGATATCGACGTTTTACCGACCCCACTTGAGGTACCGGCAACGACAACTCTGGGACAAACCGGAGCCATCTAAGAACGCTCTAAAACAGAGAGAAAAACCATAAGTTAGCCAACCTTTACCACGAGTCCACTAAATAATAAACGCAACACCGGCAGGTCTTCTGGCTCCCGGATCACCCTACTTGCCGCGCCTTCCCATGCCTTAAACACAGTGGCTATCTGCGGTGTTCGTCCCCGGTTACAGCGGCGGGTCCGCAACGGAATTTAACCGTTTTCCCTTTTTAATACCCCCTCCTTGAGGGCAACCAGTATCTAGGCAGAGAATATCGTTAAACCTTGTAAACGTCAAGAGTCTTGATGGTTAAACGGCTACCGCGCAACGCATCGGAAATAACTTTGGGAAATTCAAAAATCGTATTCTCTGCTTACAAGTAGTTAACCCGCAAAGAAGGCACGCGATGGCGAGGCACCTTGCAATAAGCACCACGCCTTCAAGGCGGTAACGGCACAGATGGCGAAAGAATCCAAGCTTCTAGCTAGATATTATCTATCGTCTGCTGTGGAGACCGGCTCCAGCCCCCAAGCATTGCCCCATTTATTAGAGAAGGTCAACTTGTCTAAACTTAAACGGTTGCTCCATCCGGCCAGCTCCAGCTCCGGTTTATCGTAAAACTTGGCTGGAATGCCGACACATAGATAGGCGACAGGGATTATATGATCCGGCATGCCGAGTATATCTTTAAGGCTTGCTTTTCTTAGTATGCTCACCCAGCCGACACCGACACCCTCCGCCCTTGCCGCCAGCCAGATATTCTGGACGGCACAACATACGCTATAAACATCGGTTTCCGGCATGCTGTGCCTTCCTATTACATGCGGGCCAAACCGCGACGGATCGCAGGTAACGCAAATGTTCACCGGCGCTTCCTCTATCCCCTCAAGCTTGAAGCTTTTGTACTTCTCTTTTTTCTCACCCTCGAAATATTCCGATGCGGCATTATGCTCACGCAGGAACGACTCTTTTGCCTCGGCTTTAACCTTTGCGTCTCTGATTACGATAAAGTTCCACGGCTGCATATAGCCGACAGATGGCGCATGATGAGCCGCTTTGAGCAATCTTTGAATAAGCTCGTCTGGTATATCGGTATTTTCGAAACTGCGTATATCGCGTCGTTTGAAAATCGCTTCGTAAACGGCATCTATCTTTTCTGCTGAAAACCTATCCTTGCCGTCCATCAAACCGCCCCCGAAACGCTTGCGCTCTTGAAGGTTGCCATCTCGTTATAAATTTTAAGCGCTCCTTCTATAACAGGAATAGCCAAAGCCCCGCCGGTACCCTCTCCAAGTCTCATCTGAAAGTCGAATATTGCTTTAACCCCAAGCTTTTCGAGTATCAGCATATGCCCCGGCTCTTTGGAAGCATGGGCAAAGAAAAGTTTTTCTTTTACGTTCGGTGCCGCTATGGTAGTAACAGCGGCGGCGGCAGTGGAGATAAACCCATCTACCACTACAGGTATCCTGTTCTTAGCGGCGCCAAGTATCAGCCCGACAAGGCCGGCAATCTCGAACCCGCCTACCTTCATAAGAATATCGAGAGGCGAATCGAACGGTGAATGTTTTTCGAGCGCCGCTTTAATTACCTCTGCTTTGTGCTTTATCCCGTTGTCGTCTAGGCCTGTGCCGGGGCCTGTTATATCTTCCGGCTTAAACCCGAAAAGCGCGCAGTAGATAGCTGTGGAAGCGGTTGTGTTCGCTATACCCATGTCGCCGGTGCCGATGATATCGGTTCCATCTTTAACAGCTTTTTCTGCCAGATCTATACCAGCCATCACCGCCATCGTAAGCTCCAGTTCGGTCATCGCTGGTTCTTTCGCAAAATTTTTCGTCCCCATCGCTATTTTTTTATCTATGAGACCTGCCGACGAATCGAATTTAAAATTGACCCCCATATCTACTACTTTGGTTTCGCATCCGGCATGCTTGGCAAGTACGTTTATCGCCGCGCCGCCTGAAAGAAAATTAAGAACCATCTGCGGCGTAACTTCTGCCGGAAATGCGCTTACTCCCTCCTCTGCTATACCGTGGTCGCCTGCCATTATAAAAATTATTTTCCTATCTATCGACGGTTTGGTTTTCCCTGTTATCCTTACGAACTCTTTTAATATCTCCTCAAGCCTCCCCAGGCTTCCCTGCGGTTTTGTGAGATGGTCGAGATATTTTTGCACCTCGCCGTCAAGCGACCTATCTACAGGCTCAATTAGTGATATGTAATCCAGAATATCTTTCATTTTCCCTCCGAAAACTTTTTTGGATAAAGAAGGTAAAGATGGGAAAACCCATACAGCCCTCGCCCCGTGGTTAAAGTCTCTCGGGCTGGTCTCCTGACTCGCGGCAAAACCTGCGGCGCCTTCCCATCCCCGAAAAAAAGGAACAGTGGCAAACTGCCGTGGTTACCAACCGCTTACAGTGGCGGGGGCCGTACCGGCATTAAACCGGTTTCCCAATTAAAACCCCAATGGCTACCCGAAACTAGAGGAAATTCTACATGAGAGCGGCATAACGGTAAAGGCTTTTATCGGGCTGTCGCCGAAATAGTTTTTTGGAGTATTTGAAGAAAATACTCACCTTCTAACTTCTTTTAAATAGATTTTTCAGCAGTTGGTAATTTTTAATAAAACCAAATTTATAGGCTTTGGCAACAGGCTCTTCATAACCTTTAAAAGCTAACTAAGAAAGTGAAAGGACAATACGCAGGCTATAAACGCCGTCATACGCATAAGTTTTACCGCTTCCGGCAGGTGGCATGCCTCGGTCTTAGAAAGATTTTTACCAAGCAGAGGTTTGGACGATTTTTTACCCAAGTAAGCAGACTCTCCGCCAAGCTCTACTCCCAAAGCTCCGGCAAATGCAGATTCCGGGTGGCCGGCGTTCGGGCTTGGATGTTTAAGCCTGTCTCTAAAGCCGACCTTAAGGGAACCTTTCCAATTGTTGCCAAGCAAAAAAGAGGCTATCGCTATAAGCGCGATAGAAAGACGCGCCGGGATAAAGTTAGCCGCGTCATCTGCCTTTGCGGAAAGTTTGCCGAACTTTTCGTACTTTTCGTTTCTGTAGCCAAGCATCGAATCAGAGGTATTAACAGCCTTATAGGCGATAGCAAGCGGGCCGCCGCCGATAACGGCGAAAAAAAGAGGCGCTATCACTCCGTCGACAAGGTTTTCCGAAACAGTCTCTACCACTGCCCTAGATATCTCACTCTCATCCATATTCTCCGTATCTCTGCCGACAAGACGGGAGACTCCTGCCCTAGCAGGTTCTATATCGCCGGTTTTCAACAGATCGAAAACTTTCATCGCCTCATCGCCTAAAGCTTTAACACTAAGAGACCAGTAGATAAACATTACGTCCACAACATAGCCTGCCAAAGGGTGGAAGCTATCGGCATAAAACCATAAGAAAAAAGAGATAGTAAACGACATAGCCACGATAAAGCAAAAGAGAAACGCGCCGCCATAAAGCTCGTCTTGGATATATTTTCTTACCGGCGGTTCCAGCTTTTCGATAGTCCAGCCTATTAGCTTTACCGGATGCGGAGCTTTTTTAGGGTCGCCTATAAAAAGATCCAGCATAAACGCTGGAAGTATCGGCGAAATGATCATCCCAGCAACTCCTCTATAGCTTTTACAATCTTAGCGTTCTCCACACCCCTTCTTACCGACATACGGAAGTAGGCAGGGCCAAGACCTTCAAAGTTTGAACAGTCTCTTATTAAAAAGCCTTTTTTAATTAACGCTGTCTGAAGCTTTGGCGCGGTAGTTTTTTTGCCGATAATACGCGCCAATATAAAGTTGGCATAAGGCTTAAAAACTTTAAGACTGCTAATTGCCGAGAGACTTTTGCAAAACCGTTTACCATCTCTCGCCACTTTCGCGCGCTCCGCATCTTCATCAACAACGTCGCCGCATATCTTTATGGCAAAACATTCAGCAACGCAATTAACGCTCCACGGTTCCCTGTACCGCGCAAGCTTGTCTATCAATGACGGTTTCGCCACGGCAAAGCCAAACCTTAAACCTGGTATGCCGTAAAACTTTGTAAGAGAGCGAAGTATTATAAGATTCGGCTTAAGCGAGCCTGCAACGCTTTCGCTCTCCGGCAAAAAGTCTATAAACGCCTCATCCAGAATAAAAAGAGTAGACAGATTTTTGGAAAACATTTTTAGTAGCTCGGCTTTTTTAATAAGGCCGCCGGTGGGATTGTTTGGGTTTCCCAAAATAACGGCATCGAACTTTTCCGCTTTTGCCGAAAGTTTCGCGCAGTCAAGCCGAAAGCTGTCCTTTTCATCAAGCTTAAAGCTTTCCACCTTCGCTCCGGCAAACCTGCTGGCATCGGCATAATCGGCGTAGGACGGCATGACGATAAGAACCTTTTTGGGCTTAAACGCCCTTAGTGCCAGATAAAGAAGCTCCGAAGAGCCGTTGCCGGGCATGACATTAGTTTTTTTTACCTTATATTTTTCCGCGAGCTTTTCCGACAGCCGGCGGTACTCCGGGTCTGGATAATTGCCGACAGTTTTCATCGCCTCAGCCGCCCACTGCCTTACCCTTTGCCGCGGTAAAGGGCTATGTACGCTAGCGCTAAAGTCGATTACCGAACAGGGTGAAACATTAAATCTTAATGCCATTTCGGAAAGATTACCTCCATGCCCCTTTAACATTTAAGCCGCCCCTAACAATTAAAAAAATTATCCAAATTTTGGTTATAGTAACATCTCACCTCGGGATATCAGCTATAATGCCCCAGAGAACAAACGATGACTAACTTTAATTTGAAAACATGCTTGCTTACCGTGGTGCTGGCCGCGCAGTTGGGCGGCGTTCGCTTCGCGGTAATTCCCTATATATCCGGCTCCGGCACGACAGGCGACTGCTTTGCCTACACTTCAAAGAAAAAATCGTTTATGAAAAATGAGATGGAAAAGGAATTTGCGCTCAAAAGAAACCTTGCCAACTTCAATAGAGCAAGCGGGTTGCTGACCGATATTTTGAGGGAGCAAAAAAGAGTGTTCAGAGCGAGCAATGCCTCTGGAGCAAATAAAACATCGCTTAATGCGGAAAACCTCCTAAACGAAGCCAATCTGCACGCGAGCCAAGATAACTATGATGAAGCCTACAAAGCGCTGGAGGCCGCCAATAAAATATTGCTTGAATCTATCGAAAAGCTGAATAGACAATAGTACTCTCATTTCCGCGTATGCCGCGCTGTCCCTTACAATCAGTAGATACTTTCTCTTTTGTCCTTAAAATTATCGAATACGAAAAGCCGAAATAGTTTACGATATGGGATGTCTTGGCTATCTTTATCTTCCGAAAATAGCCCGAAAATAATCCTTCCTTTTTTTCTTCTTCTTATCTTCTCTACCCCTTCCGCGGCAGACGAAAAAGAGAAACTCCCTTTATGGCAGGCAGGGCTTGCCTTTGGCGCGTTATCGGTACCGCATTACCCCGGCAGTGATCAGCGGTATAGCTTTCCATTAGTATTCCCTGCCTTTGTCTATCGCGGTGACATGGTAAGAACTACCCGCGGAGGCCTGCGCGGCCTGTTCTACTCATCAGAAAATTATGCGATAGATATCGGCCTTGATGGAGGCCTTCCGGTATACAGCAAAGACAACACTGCCCGCAAAGGTATGCCGAGTATTACATGGATAGGAGAGATAGGCCCGCGGCTTGTGCTAAAGCTTTATGACGATGGAGGCGGAGCTAACATTCATGCCCACCTTCCGTGGCGGGCGGTCGGCGGTATTGACGGTTCGAGAGCAGGCTGGACATTAGGGCCAAAACTTATATTTACAAATAACAACAAGCTTCCGTGGAACCTTAGCGCAGTTGTCTCTCTCGGCCTTAAGTACGGCTCCAAGCGGTATAACCATCTTTATTACGGCGTTGACGAACAGTACCAAACTTCCTCTAGAGCCACTTATCATGCTAAAGAAGGAGTGAATCAAGCCCTTTCTTAGTTGAAATTTCCGGCATGACCGTCACGCTACCTTTGCAACTTTACCGGTATTCAGGATACGTTTCATAATGCTCCTTAATTCTATGAGATGTCTATAGCCGTTTACCTTTCTTAAGGACGGC
>JAJRYD010000044.1 GCA_024275955.1 Nitrospirota bacterium | reverse complement strand
TGTGGGGCGGCGAATTGTGGGGAGATCGGTTTTATGTCGCAACTGTAGGAGAGGGCGGCAGTCGAGATATAATTTTGAAATATGTTGCAGGGCAAGGGAAGAAGGAGCGGAGCGAAGCCGGTCAATTGAGGCTCTTCAAGCGCTGACCCCTGATACCTCGCGGCTTGCCGCGGGGAGCTTCATTGTCTTCATCTCTTTGTTCTTTTAGTTTTACATCATCTCCCACAAATGCGTGGTTAAAGTTTTTCTTTATATCGTTGATGATTTCATAGTCACTCTGTTCTAGATTGTTCTTCCGATTATTATGCCTTGCCCTGTTGTAAACAAATTTTATTTGAGCATCTCTGTCTTTTGCACTTTTTAAGGAGTACAAGGTTTTGCAGTCGAAAGGATCATTAAGATTCCATGGCGAGACAAAAACCAGCTCATTTTTTAAAATTAGCCGTTTTAGATTTTTGTAACGGAAGCCAACGCCTAAAGGCGTATACCTGAATAAGTATTTTTTATCTTCCATCAGAAAAGAAGGAACTTTCTTTGTTAGGTTTCCTTCAGCAACGGAAAACCTAATTCTTCGCGCCAGTCTAGGTACGCTCTGGCGGTTTTGCCGGCAAGCTTTCTTACTCTTGCTATGTAGTTTGTCCTTTCGGCGACAGATATCGCGCCTCTTGCGTCGAGCAGGTTGAAGGTGTGCGAACATTTAAGCACCATGTTGTAAGCTGGCAGTACGAGGCCTGCTTCTAAAAGTTTTGCGCATTCTGTTTCGTAGCTGGTAAAAAGCGACGCGTTGAACTTGGCATCGGTATGCTCGAAGTTGTAGGCGGAGAACTGTTTCTCGTCGTGCTGAAAAATCTCGCCGTAGGTTACGTCGTCGTTCCATTTAATATCGTAAACGCTATCTACATTTTGGATGTACATAACAATCCGCTCTAAGCCGTAGGTAAGCTCTGCCGAGACAGGTTTTAAATCTATCCCGCCTACCTGCTGGAAGTAGGTGAACTGCGTTATCTCCATTCCATCCAGCCATACTTCCCAGCCAAGCCCCCACGCGCCTAACGTTGGCGATTCCCAGTCGTCTTCGACGAACCTTACATCGTGTCCTTTGAGGTCTATGCCGAGGTGAGCTAGCGATTCTAGGTAAAGCTCCTGCACATTATCCGGTGATGGCTTTAGTATTACCTGATATTGATAGTAATGTTGCAGGCGGTTCGGGTTTTCGCCGTACCTGCCGTCGGTCGGCCTGCGAGAAGGCTGTATATAGGCTGTATTCCACGGCTCCGGCCCAAGCACACGCAGGAAAGTGGATGGGTGGAATGTGCCGGCCCCGACCTCGGTATCTATAGGCTGGCAGACTACACAGCCGCGCTTAGCCCAAAAGCGTTCCAGCCTTGATATTGCGTCTTGAAAGTTCATAATCAGACGATTATATCTGTTTGCCCAGTTTTAACAAAGGGGATATAGGTTTTATTTTTTTATCTTTCTTTTTAAGCTCTCCTATAGAGTCGCGCAGTCTTTGGCTGTTTGGGTGGAGCTTTATAGATTTTTGATACTCTGGCCACTGCCTCTTTAGTCCTTCCCAGTGCGATAAGAGCATGTATGAGGTTTGTATGTCCTTCAAGATTTTTTGGGCCAAACGCTACCGCTTTGCGGAAGTAGATTACAGCTTCGTCCATTTTTCCCGTAAGGGCAAGAGCTGTTCCGACATTGTTTTGGTGTAGCGGGTCGTTTGGTTTTATCGCCTCAGCTTTTTTAAAGAAAAAGAGTACCTTGTCCATCCTACCTTCTTTAATGTAGTAAAGCCCCAGATTGGTTGCCGAGATGTAGCTTTTGCCGTTTACCTTAAGCGCATTTGTGAAAAGCGTTTCGGAGTTTTTCCATGTTTTTACCTGAGTGGAGCTTTTAACGGCAAGAAGAATCATTAGAAAAGAGGCAAGGAAAAGTGTGCGCTTTTTAGCAAGCTTAAGAAAGAGAAATGAAACGATAAGCGATAAGCCTATCATCGGCAGGTATAGCTATCTGTCCGTGACGGTAGAATAATCTTGAAACTTGAACGGAACGAACCCTAGCACAGGAAGCAGGGCGATTATAAAAATAGCAAAAGAGGCGGCCCAGATATCCCTTTCCTTTTTCAAAAGCGATATTGCCGCCATTATAGCAACAGGTACAAGGCACAAAAGATACGAAATGAAGCCGAGGAGAACCGTTTGCGGTGTTCGTCCGTAATCTATGCCGAGGTTTAACGGCAAAAAAAGTTTATGAAGATAGAACGATACCGCGTCTCCGGCGATAACCGGCCTTGTCAAAAGCGGGGCTACAGCTCCCAAAACATTTTCATGCTGTGTAGATTTGGAGATGAAGGCAAAAATAAGTGAGAGGAAAAACATTCCCGAAAGTGAAGCGATGCTTTCTGTAAGCTTTCGGCTGATTGCCAATCTGTCTAGCGTAAGCATTATTAAAGGTGCTACTATGGCTACCGGCTTTGCGAGAATGGAGAGAGTAAAAAAATGACGCGAAGATATAGTGTCTTGATTTTGGTTGTAGGGAAAACTCATCTTCCTCCTCGGCAAACGACTTTCGGTTTCCTCCGCCTGACTGCGTTTTTGAGGCGATGGCGAAAACAAGGTACTCTTTTACCGCAAGAAGGAAGAACATTCCCGACAGCAGGCCTTTCATGCCGGTAGCCCACGCGACGGGGGAAACCTGCACCGGATGGAGAGCGAAGATAAGCGCGCCTGCAAAGGCTGAGAGTTCGGTTTTATTTTTCTATCCACCTGTTTATTTCCAAACCCTCTACTCAAGAGAAGTTTTAATATGCCAAATTAGGATGAGACTGTTTATCATATGCAGGGCGATATTTACCGCGTGGAAAAGTTTTGGGCTTAGCATTCCGCTAATATCTCTTTTGGATACCGACGGCCGGTTCAGTTGTCGGTTTTCTGTAATATGGGTGTTGTCGTCCCATGGCTGTACGAAATCGTGGTTAAGAGCAGGGGCGAAGATAATAATAACAGAAATCGCCATGATGGCCGGCCTTAACTTTTTGCGGATCATCTATACCTCTATGTGGGACTACATAAGAAGAGCCTGTGCGGGCTGACAGCATGTTAGTTTGAGAAAGTCGCTTTTATCTGCAAAGTTATCGTTGCGAAAAATGTGCCGGTATTTTGTGGCAATCTAGCAGAGACACAGCGTCGGCCGAATGCGTTGGCTCCCCATGATGAGACTAAAACAGACTTACAATTTAAGCTGAGGCACTACCTGCGTACAGCCAGCTCTTCAACCGCTTAATGGCGGAAGTGGCGTATGCCGGTAAAGACCATCGCCATGCCGTATTCGTCGGCGGCGGCTATTATCTCTTCATCACGCACCGACCCGCCCGGCTGTATTACGGCTGTTATGCCGACTTTACCCGCGGCATCTATGCCGTCGCGGAAAGGGAAAAAAGCGTCGGATGCCATTACGCACCCCTCTATAGGGTTTTGCGCTTTGCTTACGGCTATTTTAGATGAATCGACACGCGACATCTGACCGGCGCCGACACCGATGGTTCTGCCGTCACGGGCATAAATAATGGCGTTTGACTTTACATGCTTAGCGACAGTCCACGCAAACTTCATCGCGTCCATCTCCGTATCTGTCGGTTGCCGTTTTGATACAACCTTGAGGCTGTTTTGGTCAAAAGTAATGTTATCCGGGCCTTGCACCAGTAATCCGCCGGCGACATGCTTTATGACGTTGGAATTAGGCAGGTTGAAATTTTTAGGTTTTATGAGGCGTATATTCTTTTTCTTTTGGAGAATGGCAAGCGCGCCTGGCTCAAAGTCTGGAGCTATTACCGCTTCCACGAAAAGAGGTTTTAATTCTTTGGCGGTTGCTTCTGAGACAGGCCTGTTAAAACCGATGACAGAGCCGAAAGCAGATACAGGGTCGCACTCTCTCGCTTTTATATATGCTTTGGTCTGGTCGTTATCTATCGCAGTTCCGCATGGGTTTGTATGCTTTATAATTACGCATGCCGGTATGCTGTACTCGCGCACATGCTGTAGTGCCGCATCGAGGTCTACTATATTATTGTAAGAAAGCTCTTTGCCGTGGAGCTGGTTCTCGCCGGTATACAGCTCGTCCGTCTTCTCTACATAAAAAGCGGCAGACTGATGCGGGTTTTCCCCGTAGCGCATATCTGAAACCTTTCGCATTTTTATTGACAGCGAGTCGGTTATCCCTTCGTCGTTGCCGTTCGTGAGATAGCTGTTTATGGCGGCATCGTAGGCAGATGTTTTTGCAAACGCTTTTGTAGCGAGATTTCTTCTCTCATCATCGGCAAGGCCGCCATTTTCACTGACAGCTTTTATAATCGCCGGGTAGTCGGCAGGGTCTGTTACGACAGCTACGTCGGCATGGTTTTTTGCCGAAGCTCTTATCATGCATGGGCCTCCGATATCAATATTCTCTATAGCCTCTTCATCGGTAACGCCCTTTTGGGCAACAGTAGCTTCAAACGGGTAGAGGTTTACCACAACCATGTCGATAGGCTTTATGCCGTTATTCTTCATCTCTTGTAGATGTTTTTTGTCGGAGCGTCTGGCAAGTATGCCGCCATATATTTTTGGGTTAAGAGTTTTAACTCGTCCGTCTAGTATTTCCGGGAAGCCTGTAAAGTCGGATACTTTTGTTACCTTTATGCCGTTATCCAAAAGAAGCTTCGCGGTGCCTCCTGTCGAGAGAATCTCCGCGCCGGCATTTTCAAGAGCTTTTGCCAACTCTGTTATGCCGGATTTATCTGAAACCGAAACGATTGCGCGTGCTATATTTTTTATCGCCATAATGGGCAAGTAGTCTAAAGAGTAGAACTCGAGAGGTCAAGATAAAACGGGGGCCAAAACCGGTTTATTGTGGCAAAACCGGTTTATTGGCGCAAAAAGAGACTATAACCCCCATACGGCAAAACTGCCGGCGCAGAGCAGTCAGGCAAATCGTTTGTAAAGTAGTCTGGTTATATCTAGCGTTACGATTACCGCAAGAACCGCTATAGGCAGAATTAGCACATACGCCAGCCCTATAACAGGTGCCGATGCCAGCACCAGAAGCAGAGCAACTCTTCGGAACAGGCCGTCATTAGGTGTATGCTTTTCTTTGCCTGCCTCAACCATCATTCCTGTTTCAGGGTCTATCTCGTGATGCACGATAGGTCTGTCCATTTCTATCACCGCCTTTCTGCTTAGCTACCACCTGTATTCTAGCATGAAGGCGAAAGAGTAAAATGGTAAAGCTTTTGTTTTTTTAAACTGTTAAATGTACAGCGGTACTTATCTCAGGCATGAGGAGGTGAACTGCTGTACAGCTAGCGAGCCGATTTTTTTATCGCCCAAGGGATGTTGATATCTTTTACGCAGTATCTGCTGACAAACTCTAAGAAAGTAGAGATTTCGCATCCTGCTAGAATGCCGGATTCCGAACAGTTGAAGATTTTTCTTTTGCCGTCTTTGTTCCATGTTCTAAAGGCCCAGTTGAACCATTGGTTGGTAACCGCCATTGATTTTTGCGTTTTGAGTTTTCTTCCAAAAATATCATTTTCCTCCACGATATTACTTTGGCCGATATCGTAAATCTCCTCCGAGCGGTAATTGCCGTAATGCCCGCCGGAAGCGTATGCCTTTTCATCGGGGTAGCTCAAGTCCTGTCCTATAAATGCTATAGGGTTCCCCCCTGTTCTAAAGGCTAGATCGAAAGCTACAGAAAGCACTGACCCGCCTGGAGTAAGCTTTCCTATTCTCTCGTTTTCGACAGCTATTTTTGCGAGCAGAGGTATATCCGGCGCGTTTTTATTGTAGAAAAAGAAGTTGCCTTGCCATGTTTTTCTTAGAGATGGGTACGCTATTGTAGGCGCTACTAGCGTCATGTTTTTTGTGTTTATCCCGTCAAAGAAATTCATTACCGACGGCTGAGGGTCAAGGTTCACCACGATGTCTGGAGCAATGGAACTACCGGCCAGAATTTGTACCGCGGTATCGCAGGCTATTATCAATGCTTTACCTTTGGCAACCTCAAGGTACTTTAGGTTGCGGTCTAGAGACGGGCCAGCCCCTACCGCGATTACCGGAATATCTTTGAATTTTTCGAACAGCTTTACGACAGGCGGTGTTCTTTGCAGGTACTCGCGGTTTTTGGCGTAATTATCTTCCCACAATCTGCCGAGAAGCGATATGGTAGCGCTTTTAACTTCGTAAAGGTTTTGGCCGCCGGTCATCTTACGGCTAGCCCTCTTCCAGAAAGCTCTCTGGTATAGCCACCATTTTTTATAGACGCTTTTCCGTTTACAAACAGATTTACGATTCCCTTTGGGTAAGCAAGCGGGTTTTTATATGTGGCAGAGTCTTTGATGCCTTTGGGGTCTATCATCACTATGTCAGCGAAAAACTGTTCGACAAGCTTTCCGCGCTTTTCTATTCCAAACCTTTCGCATGCCGCCGTCGATGTTTTTCTGACCGCCTCTTCCATAGAGATAAGTTTTTTGCCAAAGACATAATCGTGGAAAAACTTGGGAAATGTCCCAAAGGTTCTAGGGTGCGGCCTACCTATCCCTAATGGGCCGTCAATGGTGCGGGAACCGGAATCGGAACCGACCATAACATAACTTTTAAGAATAACCCTATCCATGTTCGACTCGTTCATGCAGAAGTATATCGCCTCGACTTCTGTTTTCTCTTCCAAAAGCAGGTCGTAAATAAAGTTAAAAACATCTTTACCTCTTTTTGCGGAACCTTCGGCTACGGTAAGGCCTTGCAGGTCGAAATTATTTTCCGTCACCACTTGCGATACCATCACACTCTCCCAGTATTCCGGCTCCGGGTGGTTTTTTAGTATCTCTTTTGTAAACTTTTTCCTCTCTGCAGGGTTGCTTAGACGCTCTATAATTTTGTCGCGCCCGCCGTCAAAAGCGTAGTCAGGCAAAAGCACCTGAAGGCCGGTGTTTGACGCTATGTATGGGTACCTGTCGCACTCTATATCAATCCCTTCGGCCTGTGCCGTTTCGATTAATTCAAACACTCTATCGAGCTTGTGCCAATTATCTTTGCCGGCAGTTTTTAGATGCGATATATGGAGCTTGACACCAGACCTGCGGGCTATATCAATAACCTCTTCGATAGATTCTATAAGCGTTTTCCCTTCGGAGCGTATATGGGCAGTGAAAACCTTTCCAGCTTTGGCTACTTCGGCTACCATCTCCGCTACTTCGTGGCGGTCGGCGAAACATGCGGGAGGGTAGACAAGGCCTATGCTCATGCCGGCAGCGCCTTGAGCGAGGTTTTCACGAATAGCTTCCCGCATCGCCGATTTGTGGAAATCTGTAATCTTTGTATCTTCCATGCCGACTATTGATGCGCGTAGCGTGTTGTAGCCTATGAGGCCAGCGTAGTTTATAGAATGTCCTTTTCTTTTTAGCCTTTCCCAGTAGCCGGCGAAATCTTTCCAGTCGAGTTTAAGGCCAAACTGCTCTTGGTACTGCTCCTTTCGTATCTTGAATATATTTCCGGCTATAGGGGCGGAGGAATAGCCACAGTTGCCGCCGATGTCGGTTGTAACTCCCTGCCGTACTTTTCCTTGTGCGGCAGGGTCTATCGGCAGGTAGTAGTCGGAGTGGGAGTGGACATCAACGAATCCGGGCAGGGTGTAAAGCCCCTCTCCGTCGATGACATTGTTCGATTCGTCTTCCTTTATGTCGCCGATTTTGGCTATCAGGCCGTCTTTTATGCCGATGTCTGTTTTGGCCGACTTCCGGCACTCAAGGCCGTACAAGGTGGAGTTTCTAATAACAGTGTCAAACATAAAAAATTTACTCTTTCGACATAGCTATTTCGACGCCAACCATCTCTTTATACATTTTTTTATATATACCATAATTACGAAGAACTTTCTTAACGTACCCCCTTGTTTCCGGGTAGGGGATTTTTTCTATGAACTTTTCCATGTCGTTAAGTGGAAATCTTTTTGTCCATTTTTTTACCGCGCGTCTGCCGGCATTGTATGAGGCTATAGCAAGCACCAGATCGTTTTTGGAGCTTTTTAACAGGTCGGCAAGATGGAACGCGCCCATTTTTATGGCAATTTCCGGCTCGTGCAGTTTTTCCAGCTTGAACTCCTCCAGATATATTTTTTCAAAAATTCTTTTTCCGGTAGGCGGGATTATTTGCATTAGTCCGTGCGCGTCGGCTCTCGATACTACATCGCTGTTAAAGAGCGATTCCTGCCTCATTATCGAAAGCACCAGTAGCGGATCTATACCGTACTTTTCGGATTCTCTGGCTATGGCGTTCCAATACGGTACAGGGAACATCAGGAGGGTTATCAGCTGGTTCGCCTGCTCGTCGTTGGTTTTTTTGCCGGTTACCCGCCAGAATTTTTTTAAAGTCTGCTCAAAGTTATTGCCTTTGTAGTTGAAGTAACTCAGGAATAGCAGGTTCTTTGTGGTGTTGGGAAGCTTCTTATCTACTATTTTAATAAGGTCGGTAGAGCGTTCCATAAATCCAATCTCTATCCAGTTTCGCGCGCTGTTTAGCATCCACTTCTGTTTGGCGTTGAGGGGTGGTTCCTTCTTATACGGTATGATCTGTTTTTCAATCTTGTATTTGTTTATTATGCCAAAACTTTTTTTAACTTTTATCGGCTTGCTCACGTTTTTGTACAGGCCGCCTTCCATCTTTTTATCGGCTAAAAGCGTGTAGTAGGAGTATCGGAAGTTCTTTTTTAGTTTATCGTAAATGTAGCCGCTGTTCTTCTTTTGCATATCGAGGCTTTTTGCGTGCCAGTAAATAACTTTCGGCAGATGGGCGGAAAACGGGTACTTTTTTTCAAATTGCCTGAATGTTTTTTCGGCCTTGCCGTATTCGCCTCTTTGGTATTGTAGCCAGCCGATGTTCCAAAGGGATGATGCGGCCGTGTCGGTTTTTGGAAACTTTCTTACGGCCAGCCGATAGTTTTTAAGAGCGTCTGAGTAGCGTTCTTTGTTTTGCATTATCTTTGCCGTCACATAGTAGGCTGACGCGGCCATCTTGTGATGGGGATATTCCTTTATAAGCTTAGAAAGGAGCTTTAGAGTTTTCGAGTCGTTGCCGAGGTTCCATTCGATTTTTGCAAGAAGGTATAGCGCGGTAGGTCTCTCCCTTACCTTTGACTTCATCTCTATTATCTTTTTATAAACCTTGATAGCCTCTTTTGTCTTTTGCGATCTTTTTAGAGAAATTCCTTTTTTAAGCCAAAGCTTGGAACGCTCCGCAGGTAAGAGGTTTTTGGTGTTGATAGAGTTGATGTAGCCGATAGCTTTTGGATATTGCCTCTCCTTCATCAGCTTTTCTATGCGCTTTAGCTGTCTGCCGAAGTTGGCCGGTTTGTAGCTTTCGGGGAATTTCTTTCGAAGCTTTAATATTTCCGTTTCAGCTTTATCTGCTTCCGGTAGATGGGGCTGTTGATAGAATATCTCTTGATATCTGCCGTACGCCTTTTTGGTCTGTCCCGTTTCCAGCAGGCTGTCGGCAATTTCCAGAAGATATTCGCCTTTTTTCTTTTTGTGTTTTTCAATGTGGTTCTCCAGAAACGCGATAGCGCCTCTGGTGTTTCCGGTTCCTTTTAGCCCTTTTGCTTTGTAGCCGGCGATAGTGTCGTAAAGCGGCGAGAAAGGGAATTCGGTTATAAATCTTTCGGAAATTTCAAGCAGACGCTCAAAACTTCCGCTTTGTGCCTCTATCTCGGCTAAGTGGAGAAGAGCCCAGTCTCCTATAAGTTTTCCTCTAGATGCTTTAAGGAAGCTGGTCTTGGCTCCTTTTGCTTTTCCCAGCTTTAGCTGTGTGTATCCCATAAGGTAAGATGTGTTAGCTTTAACGTAATCATTGTCTCCCGCGTCAATAAGCCAGAGCGATTTGTATGCTTCTTCCCATTTTTTTTCTTTTATTTTCTCAACGGCATGACGAAAGTTTTTTGGGTATGCCATTTTTGCATAGGCGTCGTGAGGGGCAGGAAGCAGATAAAAAGTTATAAGAAAAGCGGCAAGAAAAGCTTTTACCTTCATACTTTTTGCTTAAAACAGTTTTCAATAAAATCGGCGAGTTCGTCGTAATCGACATCGGGTGAGACCGAATTTATAATTATAGCCTCTTTTACAGAATTGAGCCATGTTATCTGGCGTTTAGCGTAGCGGCGGGTCTGCATCTTGACATCCTCAATCAGGGTTTCTATCGGAACCGCTTCTTTAAGGTATTGCATAATCTGTTTGTATCCCACACTCTGAAACGGCTTGCAGTCCGCATTATAACCCTTTTGGAGGATACTATCGGCTTCCTTTATCCAGCCTCCACCGAACATCCTCGCCACTCTACTGTCTATACGTTTGTAGACATCCTTTCGAGGGCCGGAAAGAATGAAGTATGACGGATCGTACACGCTAGCGGGAGGGAGGCTGGCAGCCGGACTGTCTGCCTGCAAAAGGGAGTTTTCTATCCCTCTTATTATCCGGTGAGTGTCGTTGGGGTGGATTCTGGCGGAAGCGCTTGGGTCTATCCGTATCAGCCATTCATAAAGAGCTTGCGTCCCTTCGGACTTTATACTTTCCATCAATGATTTTCTAAGCTGAGGCTCCGCGGAAACCCCGCCATCCAGATTTTCGAGCGTAGCCTTTATGTAAAGGCCTGTACCGCCTGCCAATATAGGAACATTCCCACGAGAGACTATTTCGCTTATCGTTTTTCGCGCCATTTTTTTAAAGTCCCACAGCGTGAAATGCTTATCAGGTTCTATGCAGTCGACAAGATGATGCGGTACTTGGCTTCTTAGTTCCTTGGACGGCTTTCCAGTGCCGATATCGAAGTGACGGAAAATCTGCACCGAATCGGTGCATACTATTTCACCCGATAAAGATTTCGCAACCTTTACCGCCACTTCACTTTTTCCAGAACCTGTAGGACCGCTGATTACGATTACCTTTGTCCGTCCGCTCATCGTTTCCCCAAGCCTTTTATTTCCAGTTTTTTATATATGTTTATCATCGCTTTACTGTAATGTTTGCCCTTGTCGTAGATTATAAGCGGTCGGATTTCTAAAAACCTCTTTTTACCGCTTTTTTTTGCCGATAAAAGGATGAGGTAAGGCTCGCTACCTTTTTCTGTTTTTACAAGTTTGGATGTTATATCGGCAAAACCGTTCTGCCTTAGCTTGTCGATTACTTCTTCGCTCCTCTTGGCTATATGGCAAAGATAGAAAACTCCTTCCTCAGCTAGCATATAGCCTGCCGAGGCGATAAGCTCTTCGATGGTGAGGCTGATTTCGTGTTTTGAAACCGCCTTCTCCGGCATTCGGCTTATTCGGCCGGAACCTGCTTTCCTGTACGGCGGGTTACTCACTATCATATCGAATGCTCCTTTTCTAAACATCTTTTTCGCGGTACGGATATCGCCGTTGACGAGAGAGCATTTTGGGAAGTTTTCTTTTGCGTCAAGGAGAGGCTGGTACTGTATATCTATTCCGATAAAAACGGCGTTTGGGAAAAATTTTCTAAGCAGTAGCGGTAGGATACCGTTTCCCGTGCCGATGTCGGCTATCCGGGCCGGATTGCCCTGGCCCACGAAGCTGGCCAGTAAAAACGGGTCTTGAGAAAAGCGGTAGCCTTTGTCAGGCTGGGAGATTAAAAAAACTTCTTCCTTTTCCAAAAGCTTATCTTGGCGGCCGGAGGCTAGGCATTAGGTAAAAACTGTTCCCAAAAGCAGTAGAGAAGCTCCATAAAGCACCAGCAACGCTACAGCTATAGGTATTATTGATTCGCCCGTTGGTACTCCAAGTTTTAATATATGGACGATAAAAAGAAGATTTTCCCGAAAGGTCATTTTGCTTTCACCAAGAGAGCGCTGATTGAACGTGTATGCTACTTCTATAGTTTTGCTAAAATTTCCCTTTACCAGTACCTCAAGGAAAATCTTGAACCCGATGGGCGAAAGACGCGAAAGCTCCACGCATCCGTTTTTGAAAAGAAAGCACCCTGTAGTCGCGTCGCCGATTTTGAAAAGTGAAATCGGGAGGAGAAACTTTGCTATGAATGTTGCTGTTTCGGAAATAAGTACTCTGTGCGGTTCCCAGTTTGCTGTTCCGCCGCCTGCCGCCTTTCTGCTTGCCACCGCCATTTCCGCGCTTTGCTCTTGGGCAGATTTAAGCAGTCTGTAGATGATATCCGGCGGGTGCTGTAGGTCTCCGTCGATAACAGAGAGGTACCTGCCGCTTGCGTGTCTAAAGCCGTATGCCACAGCTGTGGCAAGGCCGCGCTCTTTTTCCCTTACCAGCACTTTCAGGTCGCAGTTTGTCTCTACGCTTCTTGCTTTTTCGGCTGTGCCGTCGGGGGAATTGTCGTCCACTACTATTATTTCCAGTTTGACTTTCGATTCTTTAAAGCTTTCGGTTATACGGTTTATCAATTCCACAATAGACCGGCCCTCGTTGTAAGTGGGGATTACAACCGTAACGTCATTTTTGAAATCAGTATTGTCCATAACTACTGTTTTAGGCGGGCATCTTTACTTTTTGGTTCTTTCTATAGCCGATATTTTCACTTTTTATCCTTTTTGCTCAAAGCGGTATGATATCAAACGGTCAGCCGACAAGACAGCTTAACTACCGCTAGCCTGTCAGTTTGAATTCCAGTCGCTCCCCTCCTTTCTCAAAGGAGGGGGCTGATGGATAGTTAAGTGGACTGTTGCCAAATCACATAAATTTGATTTTGTTTAAAATTGCCGATCGCTAAAATATCTATTTAAAAAAAGTTAGGCGATGAGCCTTTCCTTCATGCTCCAAAAACTATTTCGGCAACAGCCCCTCCGTCCAGCACCTGTCGGACAGCTTCCTTCACAAGGGGAGGATAAAGATGGCTGTAATTTTTAAGCTGATACACTGCCCACTACTTAACTATATCCTCTCTTCTTCTAAAACAGGTTATACTGGGTTCATAGCTAAACGTCGGCTCGTTATTTTGGAACGATGCTTTGTTTTATGGATAACCGTTTTTAGCAAAAAAGAGGAAAAATAATGGCGGCGATATTTGAAAGCCTTAAAAACCCTATATTGATTAACAGCTTTCCTTTCGTCATCGAGGAGGAGAGGGTTATGAGAGAGCTGAAGATATCCAAGCTTTCCTCCCTCGATGAGATGCCGGAGAGAAATATTGCAGGGTATATTAAAAAGGCGATAGATACCGCCTACACGCTTATTGAACCAAAGGCTATATACCAGACGTTTAAACTTACAAAGGAAGATAACCATCCTCCCGGCGTAGAGGGAAGCCCCGGCCTTTTCTTTGGCAAAAAAATATCGGAGATGTTCGAGCCGTGCGAATATGTGACGCTTTTATGCACAACCATCGGGCCTGGTATTCCTGATAGAACAGATGAACTCAAAACAAAGGAACCTACCGATTCGTTCTACCTCGAGTATGTCGGCGGCTGGATGGCCGACTATATGGCGGAGAAGGTAGATGAGAAGATAACGGTTGAATGCAACAAAAACGGCTATGGGACGACCTTTAGGTACGCGCCGGGGTATGGAGACTGGACGCTATCAGCCCAGCCAGAAATTTTTAGGCTTCTTGAGCCGGTAAAGATAGGCGTATCGCTGACCGATTCAAAAATAATGATACCGAGAAAATCGGTCTCCGCCGCCATAGGCTGGCGGCCCGAGGGCGGTTGATATTTCCCTCACCGCTTCCGTATGACTTGTGTCATTGACAACTGTTTGGCCGGCTGGGATAATTTAGGCAACGGCAAACGAAATTTTAAGGAGATAGATTGAAATGCAAGAAAAAGTAGAAGAAGTACTTGATAAAATTAGACCTATGCTTATGGCGGATGGTGGAGACGTAGAGCTTGTTGATATAAAAGATGGTATTGTTTCTGTAAAGCTTACCGGAGCGTGCGGTGCCTGCCCAAGTTCCACTATGACGCTCAAGATGGGCATCGAGAGAGCTATTATAGAAGAAATTCCAGAAATCAAAGAAGTACAGCAGGTATTTTGAGCAGAAAAGGACTGCTTTTTAACCGCCGGAGCCTTTCGGTCTTTGCGGTTATCTTTGTTCTTGCCTACTCGCTTGTGCTTGGCAGTTTTGAGAGGCACGACGAGGTTCTCGCTGGGCAGAACTTTCCAGCGCCAAACTTTTCGGTTGAGCGTCTGGAAGGCGGCAAAGTTTCCTTAAGCGATTACCGGGGAAAATGGGTGCTGATAAATTTCTGGGCTACATGGTGCGGGCCATGCGTCGAGGAGATGCCTTCCCTAGAGGCTTTCTACAACAATCATAAAGGCGACAACTTTACCGTTATGGCTATATCTCTTGATAGAGGGTCGAAAGAGAAGGTCGAAAAGTTTGTGAAAAGGCTTGGCCTTACGTTCGAGATTTTTCACGATCCCAAAAGTATTTCGTCCGGCCTTTTTAATGTTTCCGCGCTTCCGGCCACTTTTGTGGTAAATCCAACGGGCGATGTAGTTGCGCAGGCTATTGGGCCAAGAGATTGGGAAGATCCGGTTATCGTCGATTATTTCAAAGACCTTATGAACCTAAAATAAATTTCGGCCCGCTTAGGTGGTAGCTTCTATGAGCCTTTGGTATGAGCGGTTCTGTTTTTAATATTGTTACCTCGTGGCCTTTGGATTCCGGCGCGGGCAGTGGCGTGGCGGTGGTTGCCAAAAGTTTGCATCGGGCGCTTGTAGCAGACGGGCTGGAGGCGCGGCTCATCTCCCCTAGACATTCTCAAGAGAGCCGATATTTGACAATGGCATTTAACCGTGTCCTTTTTAATCTTTCCATCAGGAGCAACGAAGACCTTCGCGAATCTCCTGTGGTATGTTTCGACTTTGATGGGTTCTGCTTTCCGCCTGATGTTAGGTTCGCTTCGGTGAACGGCGGGATACTGGGTGATATTATACGTTTTGAAAGCGGTCTGGTGCGTATCGTTTTGCGGTGGCTGGCAAGGCTTGAAAAGATAGCTTGCCATAAATCCGATATCGTTTTTACTCCCAGCGAGTACTGCAAAGGCAGGCTTTGTTCCATTTATGGTCTGCCCAAAAGCAAGGTAACGGTAATGCCTAACGGCATTTTTTTCGACCGATGGAGAGCCGAGGTAGATGCCGTGAACGCTTGCGAAGGCTCCGGCTATGCTCTGCTTGCGGTTGCTAGGCTGTATAAGCGCAAAGGGCTGGATAGGCTTATAGAGGCATGGCCTGATATCTTAAAGAGAGAGCCTTGCGCTACGCTTCGTATTGTGGGAGACGGTCTTGAAATGAATAGCCTTAAAAGCCTTGCTCAAAATCTGGGTGTGGGCGGTTCCATCTTTTTTGAAGGTGATGTAAGGTCTCTAAATAAAATGGCCGCTTTTTATGCTGGTTGCGACATCTTTTGCCTACCTAGCCTGCACGAAACTTTTGGGCTGGTTTATCTCGAAGCGATGGCCGCCGGCAAACCTGTTGTCGCCTTAAACAGCAGTGCCGTTCCAGAGGTTATAGAGAACGGTAAGGAAGGGATACTGGTTGAGCCGGAAGATAGAGCCTCGCTTGTCGACGCGATTCTGAAATTGATGGGAGATGCATCTTTGAGAAAATCTATGGGGGAGGCAGGGATGGAGAAGGCGCGGAAATGTTTTGATTGGCCGAAAACGATAGAACCTCTGGTAGAATGGCTCGATAAATATGGGAGGGATGGAAAGTGTTAAAAGGTAAAGTGGCGTTAATTACAGGCGGAGGCCGGGGGATAGGACGGGCAGTCGCGGCCCTCTTTGCCGAAAACGGTGCCAAAACTGTTATCTGTTCACGTTCTAAAAAAGAGCTGGCAAAGACAGCGTCGCTTGCCGACGGCGGGATAGAAAGCTTTGTCTGTGACGTAAGCGACGAAGACGAAGTTGCGAAAATTTTTTCCGAAATAGGAGATAAGTACGGAAGGCTCGATATTCTGGTAAACTCCGCCGCAATTTTTTCTGCTGGAAAAATTGAAGATATCTCCGTCGACGATTTTAGAAAAGTGTTCGATGTCAACTGTGTTGGGATGTTTCTTTGCTGCCGCGAGGCTATAAAGCTGATGAAAGGCGACGGCGGTTCAATTATTAATATTTCATCTCTCGCTGGGATCCGCAGTGTGGAAAAGTTCCCGGGGTTTGGAGCTTATGTTGTTTCCAAATTCGGAGTTATAGGCTTGACGGAAGTTCTTGCCGCGGAGTGTAAAGATTATGGGATAAGGGTTAACGCCGTAGCACCCGGCGCTGTTGATACGCAGATGCTACAAAAAGCGGCTCCCGGCCTTTACCCAAGGCTTACCCCAGAGCAGGTGGCAGGAACAATCCTGCATCTTGCGAGTGATAGTTCGTCTGGTGTCAACGGCTCCACGATAGAGCTTTTTGCGAATCTCCAAAAGGGTGAAAGCTAGAATAGACTAAGAACGGCGGCGGCATCTTTTATAGACGGCTCTATCTCCATCATTTCATCCAGTTTTTCTTTTTTAATAATAGCGATAAGGTCGGGGGAGATGCCGCAATTTACAAGTCTGCCGTTTCCTGTTTCTACCTCTTTTAGCGCTCTCCAGATAAGCTCTAACCCTCCATCGGCAAGTGAAACGGTTTTGTCGAACCTGAAAATATAGTTTACCGTTCCCCTTTGCTGGAAAAGCCTGATAGCCGCTAAAAAATCGTTTATATGCTTTTTGTCAAGGCTACCGGGCAATTCAAAAATAGTCAGCTTGGGGTGCCACTTTACCTTCATCCTCTTAGGTTCTTTGTTTGTTCTGTTTTCTGTCTGGCCCTGCTTTGCCAGATGTTTTTCCCTATTTTCTTTTTGGCTGGTAATAAAGCTCTTTATCTCTTCAACCATTATGGATGGGTCTGTCTTTATAGTCCTGTTTGGCCCCTCAAGCTCTTTTAGCATCGTTCTAATAAGGTCGGTCGAAGAAAGGATAAGGCTAGCCATCGTCTCTGATACAACCTCGTTTCCGTTCCTTACTTCGCTTATCATATTTTCGGCTACATGGCTTAAATCACGAATTTTGACCTCTCCTACGAGAGCGGAATTGCCTTTTAGCGTATGGTAGGCGCGGAAAAGAAGGTCTATCTCGCTACTGGAGAGCTGTTTTTCAAGGTTGACTACGGTGTTTTCGATTATCTCTATCTGCTCGTTGGAATCGAGAAGATATTCGTCTAATAGCTCTTTTGAAAACTGATCCATTCAACCCTCTGCAAAGGGGCATTCTAACACGATATTATGCCGGATGTTCGGTCTGGCGGCTGATGAAACGGCTCCTGCTTTTTGCCGGCTTCTCAAACTTTTGATTGACAGCGGAAATAATTGAATTTAGAATTTTTACAGTGTTAACAATAGTTTTTGAAACCGGCAGTTGAAGCTCAAAAGAAACCGAATGTTTAGAAGATTGCTCTTACCCGCTCTGGTCTTTCTTTCTTCGCTTGGGCTACCGCTTTCCAGCTATGGAGAGACGCTAGAAGATAGAGTCAAGGAATACAAGCTTGATAACGGCCTGCGCCTGCTGGTCCTCAAACGTGGCGGTTCGCCTACGTTTTCTGTTTTTTCGAGGCTTATGGTAGGTGCCGTCGACGAAAACGTCGGCGAAACCGGAATAGCGCATATCCTCGAGCATATGCTTTTCAAAGGTAGCCAAAAGATAGGCAGTACCGATTTTAATAGCGAAAAGGTTTTGATGGAAAAGGTGGAAAAGCTCGGCATCGAGCTTGATACCGAAAGAAGAAAAGGCTCTGCCGCCGATATGGAGAAAACCGAGAATCTTGAAAAAGAGATGAAAGATGTTCTTGCCGAGCAACGTAAGTTTATAGTCAAGGATGAGATGTCGTCGATATACTCGCGCAACGGCGGTGCGGCGTTCAACGCGTTCACAAGCAAAGATACAACCACATATATCATAAAGCTTCCTGCCAATAAGCTGGAGTTATGGGCATGGCTGGAGTCGGATAGGCTTAGGTCTCCTGTATTGCGGGAATACTACTCCGAGAGGGATGTGGTAATGGAAGAACGGCGCAGAAGCATAGAAAACTCCCCGACAGGAACCTTGTATGAACAATATATAGCTACGGCGTTTTATGCGCACCCTTACGGTGTTCCGGTTATCGGCTGGGCCAGCGATATATCTTATCTGCCGAAAGCTAAAGTAAAGAAGTTTTTAAAGACCTACTACTCACCAAACAATATGGTCACTGTAATCGTCGGTGATGTAGAGCCTGACGAGGTTTTTGCGGTAGTGAAAAAATATTTTGGCGATATACCATCGCAGAAGATACCTCCAAGAATAGTTACGCGAGAACCGGAGCAAAAAGGTGAAAGGCGGATAGAAGTGGAATATGATGCCAAGCCGGAAGTTCTTATAGGGTTTCATAAGCCTGCCATGCCGCACAAGGACGATTATGTCTTCGATTTGATAAACGGAATATTAACAAACGGACGGACATCAAGGCTCTATAAATCTCTCGTTTTGGAAAAGGGAATCGCCGTTTCCGTAAGCGCGTGGGTAGGGCCCGGAGACAGGTACGATAATCTGTTTACCATCCATGCCGTTCCGCGTGCGCCGCATACCACTAAAGATGTCGAAAAGGCGATTTACGCCGAGCTTAAAAAACTTGCAAAGGAAGCTGTCCCCCAAAGGGAGTTGCAAAAGATAATGAACAATGTGGAAGCTGATTACATACGGGGCCTTAAATCCAACTCTGGGCTTGCCTATTACCTTTCCAACTACGAAGTGCTGACAGGCGACTGGAAGTATATGTCGAGATACCCGCAAGAGATAAAAAAGCTAACTTCGGATGATGTCAAAGCGGCGGCTGTAAAATATTTAAAAAAGAGCAACCGGACAGTAGCTACTTTGGTCGCTCTAAAGAAAGCAGGCAGATGATTCGTAATCTGGTACTTCTTATCGCCGTTATAGTGACGCTTACTGCTTGTCAGAAAGAGGGCGCGAAGATATCGAGCCGTGTGACGGATCTTTCATCTATCAAGTATCCTGAACTGAAGTTCACACTGCCCAAACCAGAGAGGGTAGTCTTGAAAAACGGAATGGTGCTTCACTTTTATGAAAACCATGAACTGCCTATCGTCGATATCGAGGCGATGGTACGCGTAGGAAGCGCGTGGGAGCCGGAAGGGAAAAGCGGTCTTGCTAATCTTATGGGAAATGTTTGGCGGTCTGGGAGTACAAAAGCTATCGCTCCGGAAAAGTTTGACGAGAGGCTCGAATTTATAGGAGCAGGCATCGAAACTAATGTCGATAAAAAGAGCGGTACCATAAGCCTGTCGGTTCTTAAAAAGGATTTGGACGAAGGGCTGTCGCTCTTTGCGGATTTGATTAAAAACCCATCCTTTAACAAAAAACGGTTTGCCGTTGCTAAAAGAAGCATGATAGAAGGAATTAAAAGAGAAAACGACGATCCGCAGAAGATTGCCGCGCGGGAGCTTGATAAGGTTTTGTTTGCTCGCCACAAGTATGGGAGTCCTCCAACACTAAAAAGCGTGAACGCTCTATCGCGGGCCGATGTTAAGCAGTTTTATTACGACCATGTCGGCCCTGAAAGTTTTATAGTCGGCATTAGCGGCGACTTTGATTCGAGCGAGATGACCGCAAGGTTCGAAACTCTTTTTGCCGATTTCAAACCGGCGAAGGAAAAGATTTCCGGTTTCCCAAAAACTCCTACAGATATTGAAGGCGGAGTTTTTATCGTAAATAAAAATAGGCCGCAGACGGTTATAAGGGCGGGGCATTTTGGTATAAGCAGAAGGAATAACGACTACTACGCGGTAAGAGTGATGAACTATATGCTCGGAGGTGGCGGCTTTTCGTCGCGTCTTATGAAGCAGATTCGGTCTACCAAAGGGCTTGCCTATTCTGTCTGGTCTTATTACTCGGGCGGCTACGAAGGTAGAGGCGTTTTTCTTATGGGTGGAGAGACAAAGGCCGAGAGTACTCACGAGTTTCTCAGCGAGGCTATTACGATAATGAAAGATATTATTGAAAACGGCGTAACGAAAGATGAGCTTGCTCAGGCAAAAGAGGCGATAGCGAACAGGTTTGTCCATGCGTTTGAAAAAGATTTCAAAATCGTATCTCAATATACATGGCTGGAATATTTCGATATGCCGGAAGGTTATCTGGAAAGTTTTCGCGGAAGGATCGGTGCCGTAACTTTAAGTGATATAAAGCGGGTTGCCGCCAAGTATCTTCATCCTGAGAATCTGGTTATCATAGCGGTTGGAGACGCCAAGAAAATGGGAGAAAAGATGGATGAATTCGGCACGACCAAAGAGATAAAACTTAGCGAATGATTAAATGGTCGAAAAATACCGCTAAAAGACTAATAAGAAAAGTTACCCATGCCGAAGGGACGCCAGAGGAGATAGGCACTGCTGTTGGGTTTGGGATTTTTGTAGCTTTTTTTCCGATATTCGGCACGCATACCGCTTTATGTTTCGGCATCGGCTGGCTCTGTCGTTTGAACCCAGCGGTTATTTTGGCAGGTTCGTTTGTGAATAATCCTTTTACCATAGTACCTATTTTTTTAAGCGGTTTTTATGTAGGCCTCTTGATAACAGGAACAGCGATTCCAGAGTCATTCAGCTGGGGGATTGATATCAACACGCTAATGGAGCTGGGCAAGGTATTTATCATTCCGTTTATCATAGGCAATATTGTACTTGGCATACTAGCTGGTGTGATAGGCTACTTTCTGGCTGTGAGGGCTGTCGTGCGCTATCGTACCCACAAGGCGGCAAGATCTGTAGAGGCGGATGGCAATTCCAAAAGGGAAGGAGAACTCGGTGGTTAGATAACTATGGAAGACTGGCTAATTCTAAGACTTATCCTATTTTTTGTTCTTCTATTTCTTTCCGCTCTTTTTTCCGGGGCAGAGATAGCGCTTTTTTCACTCTCGCCTGTTCAGGTAGATATGATGCGGGAAAAAAAAGGAGCCGCAGGGGAAACCGTGGCGAAGCTTCTTGAATCGCCCCGAAAACTTTTGGTAACTATTTACATAGGTAACGAGCTTATAAATGTCGCCATAGCGGCTGTCAGCACTATACTTGCCCTCCACTTTTTTGGAGAATACGGTATTGCCGCCGCTGTTGGTATTGGCACTTTCATGCTGTTAGTATTCGGCGATGTCACGCCGAAAACATTCGCCTTTAGGCATGCTCAAAGCTATTCTCTAGCCGCGGCCGGCCCGCTTTTGTGGTTTTCCAAAGTTGTCTATCCGTTACAGGCAGGCATCACATCGGTAACCGATAGCCTTGTCGCGATGACCGGAGAGTCTACCAGTAAAACTTCGATAACAGAAGATGAAATGAAAACCGTTCTTGAGCATGGTGAGGATAAAGGTGTTATCGAGCCTGATGAAAAAGAGATGATACTTAACATCTTCGAGCTTGGAGATACCACCGTTGCGGAAGTTATGACACCGCGCGCCGAAATTTTTTCCCTGCCTCTTGAGGAAGGCCCAGATGTTATCGCTAGAAGAGCGATTCTTTCGAACTACTCCAGAATTCCTATCTACAAGGAAAGGCCGGATAACTTAGTAGGGATTCTATACACAAGGAACCTGCTTTTATCCGAAACCAGCGATAGCGGCGGTAATATGGAAAAGCTGTTGCGGGAACCGTATATCATCCCTCCGACAAAAAAGATTGATGAACTTTTGAGAGATTTCAGAAAAAAGAAAATACATATCGCGATAGTTGTAGATGAGTATGGCGGGCTTGACGGCCTTGTAACGCTTGAGGATATCCTTGAAGAGGTGCTGGGCGAAGATGACGACCCCGAAGGAATGGAAAGTATAGAAGAGATTAAGCCCGGTTTTTACAACCTTCCGGGAAGACTGCCTCTGCACGACTTTAATGAATATTTCAACACCGCGTATACCGTGGAGGATGTAGATACTGTGGGGGGGATGGTGTTCCATCTTTTTGGCAGGATGCCTAAAAGCGGTGAATCAATAGACCGCGACAGCTTTACTTTTTATGTAAGGAAGATACAACAGTCGAAGATATCGCAACTCACTATCAAGGTCGCATCGAGTGAGAAACCAGATAGCGACTCTAAAGGGGAAGGGTAGGGGATGGATATTACCACAACGATCTTGATAGTCGCTTTATGCGTGGTGCTGGAGGCTTTTTTCTCTGGTTCGGAAATAGCTATTGTATCTATAAGCCGCCATAAGCTTTCTCATCTGGTAGAGAAGGGACAGCGCGGAGCTTTGTTATTGGAAGCGCAGTTTAAGAACCCGTCCCGCTTGTACGGCGCCACCTCTATGGGAACGAATGTCTTTGTCTTTCTTGGCACATCGGTAATGACCGCTTACCTAGTGCAGGTTAACCCTGAAAAAGCTGATTTATGGGCAACGTTGATAATGGCTCCCGTGACGCTTTTGTTCGGCGAGATATTTCCCAAAGCATTGTTCCAACGGTTTACCGACACTATTTCGTATATTGTTATTTACCCCGTTGTGGTGGTGCAAAAGATTTTTTCGCCGTTCCTCTGGGTTTTAAGCACAATAGCAATGCTTATACTTGGGCGCGGCGAGAAAGAGCATGCCCACGGCATACACCGCTATTCCGAAGAAGAGATAAGAGGCCTCTTCTCTATGGGGAAAAAAGATTTCGATCTTCATCCTGATGAGGTGAAGATGATCGACAGGGTTTTCGATTTCGGAAAGACAACCGTCGAGCAGTGCATGATTCCGCTTATAAATATGGCGGCAGTGGGGATAAACGAACCGATAAACTCCGTAAAGGCCAAGCTGATAGAAACAAAACACTCGAGGCTTCCGGTTTACGAAGATAGGATTTACAATATTACCGGCGTTGTGAGTGCTTTTAGTGTGTTGCGTTTCTCAAAAGATGCCACCAAAGCGAGAGATATGGCCCAACCGGCATATTACGTTTATAAGAAAAAGAAAATAGGGGATCTTCTGCCGGAAATGCAGCAGGCCGGTATACAGCTGGCGGTGGTGGTAAACGAATATTCCGCCTCTATAGGCATAGTTACAAGAGAAGACCTGATAGAAGAGATATTTGGCGAGATAGAGGACGAGTATGACGAGGAGGAATCTCCGGTAAAGGAAAGCGGGGCTAACCGATGGGCAGTGGATGCGTCCGCGGAGATGGATTTTTTAAACGAGAGTTATGGCTGGAACCTGCCGTTGGGAGACTATGAGACCATCGGAGGGTATATGCTCACGCACCTTGAAAGGATTCCGGTAAAGGGAGAGAAAATATTTATCGGAGAGTTCGGTTTTATAATTCTCGAGGCGAGTGATATGGGCTTAAAGAGTATTGAAGTCTTCAAAATCGGAGAATCGAAAAACAGTGAGTGATAGATTATCACCTAAAGAAGCGGAAATTTTTTTTAACGAACTGGAGCTTACAGAGCTTGGACATATGGCCGACGACGCGAGAAAAAGCTTTCACCCTGATGGTGTTGTCAGCTACATCGTCGATAGAAATATAAATTACACAAACATCTGCGTGTCCGGCTGTAAGTTTTGCGCCTTCTTTAGAAAACCGGGGGATGAGGAGGGTTACCTTTTATCTTCTGGTAAAATAGCGGAAAAGATAAGAGAAGTAAAAGAGCATGGAGGCGTTCAGATACTGATGCAGGGCGGTCTTCATCCTACATGGAAAATAGAGGATTATGAATCGCTTCTAAAAACTGTAAAAAGCAACTTCAAGATACATCTGCACGCCTTTTCTCCGCCGGAGATAATCCATATTTCCAGCTTAAGCGGTATTACGGTGGAAGATACGCTCAAACGTCTTATAGATGCCGGGCTAGACTCGATACCGGGAGGCGGAGCGGAGATACTTGTCGATAGGGTAAGACGGCAAATTAGCAAGGGGAAATGCTCGGCAGGTGAATGGCTAGCTGTTATGAGGATGGCGCACAGCCTCGGTCTAAAAACGACGGCGACGATGATGTTTGGTCATCTTGAAACAGTTGCCGAAAGAATTGAACATATGGTGAAAATAAGAGACTTACAGGACGAGACAGGAGGTTTTACCGCTTTCATATCGTGGCCTTTGCAGCCGGGCAACACCGAGCTTGGGGGAAAGGGTGTAAAGAAGAAGGTAGGCTCTATAGACTATCTTAAAACTCTCAGCCTCAGCAGGCTTATGCTCGACAATATCGCCAATATACAGGCATCATGGGTAACGCAAGGGGCGAAGGTGGCGCAGATGTCGCTTTACTTCGGTGCTAACGACATGGGTAGCACGATGCTGGAAGAGAATGTAGTGAAGTCTGCGGGCGTATCGTTTAGGCTTAACGAAAAAGAGATAAGAAGGCTGATAACCGATGCCGGTTTTGTGCCTCGCCGAAGAAAACAGGACTATTCATTACTGGAGGAACCTGCCGATGTTTAGGCTAGGATTATTTTTAACTATTCTTTTGGTTTTACCTTCGCTAGCCTTTGCAAAGCAGGAACTGCGCAGGGGATATGTAGCCAAAGTGATAGACGGCGATACCGTTGTCGTGGAGTCTGTAAAAAATGGGCGGTTTATCTGCAGGCTTTACGGTATTGACGCGCCGGAGATGGCGTACATCGGCGGCAAGCCGGGACAGCCGTATGGCAAGCCGGCAACAGAAAAGATGGTGGAGCTTGTAGACAAAAAGAATGTCGAGGTGCGTCTTACCGGTGCTATGAGCCATAAGAGAGATGTATGCTTTGTAAGCCAAGAAGGCGTTGATGTAAATCTTGAGATGCTGGAGTCTGGCTTTGCGTGGGCGTACAAAAAGCACCTTAGAGGCAAGGTAAGAAAGCTTTATATCTCGGCAGAAGAGAAAGCGAAAAGAGCAAAAGCCGGCCTTTGGAAACAGACGAACCCGCTTGCGCCGTGGAAGTTTAAAAAACTTTTTTGGTAGGGTACGGGTCGGCGGTTATTTAAGTTTTACGAAAGTGCCTTCCTCAAGGCAGAATTCTATAAAGAACGGGTGCATGTTCGGCGTTGTTATCTGCGCTCTTACAAAATGGTAGTTTTGGTCTGCTTCTACAGGCGTGAGGCTTAGTTGAGTATTTACAAGCATGGTAATCGGCGTGCCGGATGTCGCGTGGAAGCCGTATTTTTCTTCTACGTTTCTTCTAAAGCCTCCAAGTACCTGATTGCACACTTCACCTAGCGTGTTTATCGCTTCTTCGGATATAGCTTTGGGGCAGTCTTCCACGCCCATACCCATTCCGGTAAGGAACGCCTCTATTACGTTTAGGGCCGACTCTTTTGGGTAGTTGATAATGGCAAAGCCGTTTATGCCTCCGGTAAAATCCAGAAGAGAGGCTACCCTGTGGCGTGTTTGGGCGGCGTTTATCACATAATACGAAGGGGAAAGGGTAAATTTCTTTCCGCCGTTGCTGATTTTATTGAACGCCTCTATATAGCTCTCGGCAAAAAGCTTGGTCATCTTGATAGCGGTAGCGGCCCCCGACGAAGTTGAGCGGTTTTTATTTTCTCCCTGTTCCATCGGCGGTCTCCTTTACTGTGCGAATAAACTATCTAACAATTCATTCATTATAATATCTATCGTCTCATTCTTTCTCTAAAGAAAGTATCTTGTTGCTTATCGGAACAATTTAGCTTTTCTTAAGCTATAACGGGCATTTAGACAGGAATTGGCTCAAATATCGAATATTTTTCAATAGCTTGCTCTGTTTTTTGGGGCTATTGCCGAATGAGATAAATTAGATCTTCTACAAATTACCAATCCCTAAAGGCTCTATTTTAAAGAAGTTAGAAAATGAACTTCCTCTTAAAATACCCAAAAAACTCTTTTGGAAACAGTCTCTTTTTGTAAGACGAAAAGAGATAATTTTCGTGTCTATCGTAGTTTATTCGCTTTGATAAGGTAAAAATCGGCTTTTTCCATCTCTCCGGCCTCTTTGTGTGCCAATGCAAGGTTGTAGTAGTCTTCGCTGGTAATCGGCGCTTTTAGCGGGCTGTAGTCGTACCGGCAGAATATCAATGCCAAAACTAGAACAATCGAAGCTGGAATCAGCTTTGGATAGTCTCTTTGCTTGATTTTTTTAAAGAACCATACTGCTCCCGCTCCGGCAAAAATTATAAAAAACGGTGCCGCCGGCAGACGGTAGCGGGAGTTGTGGATTGTTAAGAGGAGAGGGAAAAATGTTATCGCAAGCCACGAAAGAAGAAAAATGTTTTTCCTCGCCTCTCTTAACGCTAGCGCGATTCCAAAAAGCGCAAAAGGAACAATCCACCCGAACTGCATGAACTGCAGGTTTATGACGGTGGAAAGTTCGTCCCTGTAAAGTTCGATGTTGTAATTGCTCGGAAACTCGTAGCTTCCAAGTAGCATTCTTAGTTTTTTGAAATAAAAGTACGAATACTCTGCCGGACGGCTTGATACCTCATCAGCAATGAGAGTTATCGCGGTGGTTATGGAACCGTGAGATTCGGCCATTATTTTGTTCTTCATCGGTGTTTCCTGCCAAAGGTACCCGAATGCCGAGTCGAGAATATTGCCGCTCACAAAGTGTTCTAATGTTCCGCTTACAGGATATTTGCCGGTTACTGCGCCTGGCTTTTGCGGCGACGGCAGAGCAAGAGTGGAAAGAGCGAACGCGGCAGTAAAAAAGAGTATGTTTAAAGCTCTTGTTTTGTCTCTTTTGTTCCATAGCTCATAAAGAAGCAATAGAAGTATAAGCGGGAAGTAGATTTTGTAGTAGGGTCTTGTCATGCTCATTACCCCAGTCATTAGCCCGGCACAGCCTGTTACCCACGGTCTGTTCTTTCCGGCCATCACTAGTGAAAAGGTTGCCATCAATTCAAAAACAACGACCGAAGTTCTTATATATTTTATGGTGTAAAAGGTAAAGGGAGCATACATCGTACCGATGAGAAGCGCCGTTACCGCCTCGGCCCTACCGAAACTGCTAAGCGTCACCCAGTAAAGAAGGCCAAGCGATATTGTGGCCAAAACTGCCTGAAAGATAGGGATGCCGTATCCGTGGTCGCCAAAAACGGCTATGAGGATAGGGTAGATAGGCGGTTTGCCGAGCTTTTCTGGAGCTGAAAAAAGCCCCGTTTCTTTTATCACCTTTGCGTCTTTGATGAAGTGGGCGGAATCGAAAGCGATGTTTGTTCGGAAAAACTCCTCGTGAGCGGTACCGTTTTGTTCTGCCGCGAATGATATTGACAGTATGAAAAAGAGCAGTAATAAGGCTGGAACTATAAAGCCGGAGAATCCCTTTTTATTCATCTTTTAATGAAGGCTAGCAGAGATTTTGGCGAATTTGTGATAAAAACCTTCAAGAACCCAAATTACGACCAAAGGTACGGTATTATGTTGTATAAAACTGTTGGGATAAAGGAAAATGGTGGTTTTTTATGGTTTTTCTTGAACTTTTTTCCCGCATGAGTTTTAATTAGCTTTCGCGTTTTTTTTGATTATGGAGAGATTGAATGTTTGTTAGCACTGCTTACGCTATGGCGCCTCCCCCGGGAGCCGAGACGACCCCTATTGATTCCATTATGAGCTTTGCGCCTTTGGTGGTGTTGATGGTAATCTTCTATTTTTTTATCATCCGTCCGCAACAAAAGAAACAGCAGGAGACAAAAGAGCTGATAGACAACCTAAAGGAAGGTGACAGGGTTCTGACGCAGGGTGGCATTATAGGAACGGTTACAAGAGTTAAAGAAAAGGAGCTGACGATAGAAATCGCTCAGGATGTGAGAATTAAGATTAACCGGAGTTACGTTACTTCTCTCGCTTCAAAAGACTAATGGATAAATCAATTTTTGTTCGCTTCGCCGTTACTTTCGCGGTTCTTATAGTTGCCTTTTTTTCCGGCTGGCCTCTTGATGAGAAGATAAAGCTCGGGCTAGACCTGAAAGGCGGTATGCACCTTGTCTACGATGTCGAAACCGACAAAGCTATCAAGCTCAAACTGGACAGAACAGGCGACGACCTCCTTGCATCTATCGAAGATGACGGGATAGCCGTTTCAGACATCACTCTTGACGACAGAAACCGGCTGAAAGTAGTACTCGATAATGAAAGCGATATCATGGAAGTAAAGCGGATAATATCCGAGCATATCGACCTTAACGAGGTTGCAGATATGTCTGGCGGCAATGTTCTTTTCTACGCCTATAGCAAAGCACGCGAAGAAACCTTAAAAGAGCATTCCGTAGATCAGGCGCTGGAGACCTTGAGAAACCGTATAGACGCTTTCGGCGTTTCAGAACCGTCAATCCAGCGGCAGGGTGAAACCAGAATATTGATACAGCTTCCAGGCGTACAGGATCCTGAGCGCGCCAAAGCGCTTATAAATACCACTGCGATGCTTGAGTTCAAGCTGGTCAGCGAAACAGGCTCTATTGACAGTGCCATCGAAGGGAATATTCCTTCAGACTTGGAACTGGTATGGAGCTACGAGACGAACCTTGAAGGGCTTCCGGTAAAAAAAGACCCGTTTCTGCTTGAAAAGGCGGTACGCCTTACTGGAGAGTTTATAGAAGACGCCGATGTGAGGATAGACAGTGAATACAACCAGCCGTATGTAAGCCTTACTTTTGACGGTGAAGGAGCTTCGCGCTTTGCGGAGCTTACGGGAAAAAACGTAAAGCGCAGGCTGGCGATAGTGCTTGACGGCAAAATCCATTCCGCCCCTACTATTCAGGAGCGTATAGGCGGAGGGCGCGCGCAGATAAGCGGCAGTTTTTCTCAGGAAGAAGCGCGCGACCTTGCGATAGTTCTCCGCGCCGGTGCGTTGCCGGCGCCTCTTAGGCTTCTTGAAGAGAGGACTATCGGCCCGTCATTGGGAGCAGACTCGGTGGCGCGGGGTGTTAAATCAATAATATTCGGTTTTATTAGCGTTGTTCTCTTTATGATGGCTTATTACAGGGTAGGCGGCCTTATTGCCGACTTTGCCCTTTTTATGAACCTTGTAGTGATGGCAGGGCTTATGGGTTATCTGGAGGCTACACTTACGCTTCCCGGTATCGCCGGAATCATTCTTACCGTCGGTATGGCGGTTGATGCCAACGTGCTTGTCTTTGAACGTATCAAGGAAGAAATGGCCAACGGCAAGACAGTAAGGGCGGCTGTTGAATCTGGTTTTTCAAAAGCGTTTCTAACTATTATTGACGCGAATATCACCACTCTTATCGCGGCCGTGGTGCTTTTCCAGTTTGGAACAGGGCCGTTAAAAGGGTTTGCCGTGACTCTTACCATAGGTATTCTAGCGTCGATGTTTACAGCGGTCTTCGTGTCACGAACCATCTTCAACATGATTCTTTCCAACAGGAAAGTTACAAAGGTGAGTATTTAATATGAAACTTTTTGGAAAAGAAATTGAAATAGAATTCTCGAAGTACAAAAAAATCAGCTATGCCGTATCGGGCGGAGTTATAGCGCTGACATTTTTGAGCATACTTATGCATGGCGGCTTGAAGTACGGTATAGATTTTGCCGGCGGTACGCTGGTTCAGCTAAAGTTTCATGGGGCGGCTCCGATCGCCCAAATAAGAGATGTGGTAAAAGCTGTAAGCGGCGGCGGGGATATACAGGAGTTCGGGGAACCTGAAGATGTAATCATAAACATCCAGACCGAAGACGATGGACATGACGAAACTATCAAAAACCTTAAGGCGGCTCTTAAGGCAAAGTTCGGCGATGGAAGCTTTACGGTAGAAAGGGTAGAGATGGTCGGCCCTAAAGTGGGTAAAGACCTTTCGACAAAAGCTCTGCTTTCGCTTATATACGCGCTTATAGGGATACTTATTTATGTCTCATACAGATTTGAATTTCGTTTTGCCGTGGCGGCTGTGGTGGCTCTCGCGCACGATATCATCATCACTGTCGGGGCGTTCTCTATTCTCGATAAAGACTTTACTCTTCCGGTAGTTGCCGCGCTTCTTACCGTTATAGGCTATTCGCTTAACGATACTATTGTCGTGTTCGACCGTATACGCGAGAACCTGCGTCTTAAGCGCTCGCTTGAGATAAACAAACTAGTCAACGTGAGCATCAACCAGACGCTTGGACGCACGCTGATTACCTCGGGTACGACATTCTTCGTCGTGGCGGCGATATTTATTTTCGGCGGTTCGGTAATTCACGATTTTTCCTACGCCCTTCTTGTAGGCATAATTGTCGGTACTTATTCGTCGATATTTGTCGCCTCACGGGTACTTGTAGCGTGGCCCGGCACCACCACGCAAACGCTTAGCCTAGCTGTAAAGAGATAAGGCTAGATGGGCGATGTCGTAAAGAGAGGTAGCAAGGTATCTGTTCTCTACGAAGGAAAGCTGTCAAACGGCGAAGTTTTTGACAGCAACAAAGGCTCTGCCCCGTTCGGCTTTACCGCCGGTGGCACGGAGGTTATCCCCGGCATGAGCAGAGAAGTAGTAGGCATGAAGGTTGGCGAAACGAAAATTATGGAAATCGAGGCTGAAGATGCCTACGGCCCGCGCCGTGATGACCTTATGGCTAAGGTTTTGCGGGACAGCATTCCGCCGGAAATAAAGGTGGGCGACAGTCTTTCCGACGGACAGAACCAGCATGTTACATGGACAGTTATAGAGCTGACCGATGAACACGCGGTGGTCGATGGAAATCATCCGCTCGCTGGAGAGAAACTTATATTCGACGTAGAGCTTTTGTCTATCGAGGGCGAATAGGTAAACTTCTCTTTTTCATTTAGGATTTTCGTTCTTTGTCCGCTTTTTCCAGCGCGCTTCTAATGGATGGAGATGTTTTCATCGCGGTAAAAAGGTCTTCTTGTTTCAGCTCGTAAAGCAGGCATGGGGTGGCGGCTCTTACCGTGGCACTACGCGGCTCGGAGTGGAGTAGCGCCATCTCGCCAAAAAAATCGCCTGCCATAAGTGTCGCAAGGTCGCTGGTTTTGCCTTCATCACTCCGTGAAACTCTCACCACTCCGCGGGCTATAAGAAAAAGGGAGCTACCTTCTTCGCCCTGTCTTATTATATAATCCTTTCCAGAGAAGGAGCGTGTGATGGTATGTTCGATAATCTGCTCGTATTCTTTTTCTGGAATTTCACTAAAAAATGGAACCTCCCGTAAAAGTTCGTAAGGCTTAAATTTTAGTTTGCCGGTTTCGATTTTCTTTAAGGCATGAAGTTTTCCCGTCACCTCTTCCTGCATTTTCTCGGCTACCCCTTGCGTGAGGAAGCCATGTTCGGCCTCTCTTTTAATCGCTTCGGACTCGGCTTGGAGCAGTAGCCGCTTTCCTATCCGTTCCTGAACGGTGTTTACGAATTCGGGGAATTGCTCGGCAGTTTGGTCCAATATCTCCCCCGACATTCTCTGCCACCGTTTGTATAGCCTGAACAGATCTTTTATCGACTCTTCGGACAACGATTTAAGCTTTGTCAGGCTACCCATCTGCTGTAGCACCCAGCCGCTTCCCTTGTAGCGTCCCCAAGCCATTTCGTAGTCTTTCGCAATTCTTAATCTGCGTATACTTTCGGCAACGGTCGATAGTCCGGGGGTTTTTTCGGCAAGATAGATTGCCGCACGCTCCAAGCGCCGTTGGGGAAGGTTATATGCCTCTACATGCTCCACCTCCCTACTGTGGCGTAGCGCATCCATATGCAGTGACAAAACTTGTACCAACTCTCTGAATGCTCGTTCGGATATATGTCCCTTATTAAACATCTCAATAAACATAGACTTTTCTTCGGCAAAACCAAAAAGCAGAATCAATCGCTTCTCATGTTCCGGGGTCAGTTCCGACTGCTGGAGAGAGTCTATTTTTTTTCTTATTTTCTCTATCTCTCTGGAGTTTTCCTCTTGCAGTCTGTTGGCGATGGAGCCGGAAAACTGTCCGCCTTTCATAAGTTCCGGTATTTTTTCTTGGGCAGTAAGCTTGGACGCGAGGCTTCCCTCCAAAAAGGCGAAACGGTCTGAAAGCGGCGCTATGTTAAGCTTCAAAAACCGCACAAGCATATTCATTGTAAGTCCTTGCGCGATTAGCGTAAAGAGTACCGCTCCGGTTACAAGGGTGACGAAAATTTCGTAATATTCAAAGTCGGGCAGGCTTAATACTATTGCCAGCGCTATCGCTCCTCTTAGTCCGCCCCAGAACATTACTGTTTGATAGCGTAGGTTTACAGGTTCGGATTTCTCTCTTTTTCCTACCATCGGAACAATGCCGAAAATGATTACCGCGCGGGATATCGACATCGCCAGAATAATCCATAAAATCATTCCAAACGACTCTGTAATGGCAGAAATTTTTACATGGAGACCTACCATCAGAAATATAAGCGCGTTGGCTACAAAAACCAAATATTCCCAGAAATGTTCCAGATAGCTTCTAACCGAGTGAGAGATTTTCATTCTGCCCCAGCCGCCTATAGTAAGGCCGGCGGCTACGGTTGCCATTACTCCGCTTACATGAAGTAGCTCCTCCGCTATGACGAACGAGAGGTAGGCCAGAACTGTCGTAAGGCTGATTTCTATAAACGGGTCGGATTCAACCATGCCGAGGATGTAGCCTGTAAGCAACCCCAACAGCCAGCCGACGACAACCCCGCCGATGAACACGACGAAAAAGCTGGCAGTGCCATGCAGGAGTGTTCCAAAGGTGATGTTGCCAGCCGCCACTACGGCAATCAGTATTCGCGAAACCACTATCGCTGTTGCATCGTTGAAGAGGCTTTCTCCCTCCACCAGTACGGTCAGCCTTAAAGGTGTCCCAAGCTGTTTGAACAGAGCTATGACCGCTACAGGGTCGGTCGCGCTTAGTATAGATCCAAGCAGAAATGATTCCGCAAGCGGAATGCCTGTAGCGAGATGGATTATATAGCCGGTTAGTCCTGTCGATAAAAGCAGGCCCGGCACCGCAAGCGCCAGAACCTGCCGGAGGTTTTCTCTAAGCATCTGCGTATCCATGGAAAAGGCCGATTCGAACACAAGCGTTGGAAGAAATATGTACAGAATTATATCCGGCGAGATTTCAAGACTCGGAAGGAGCGTTGAAGCTCCCGGGTAGCTTTGGGCGATATATGAAAACCCCATTCCGGTTAAAACGAGGACTATGCTGAAAGGAAGTTTTGTCGCTTTGGTAAATGCCCGTATGCCGGTTGCGACAAGGAGCAGAGTGACAACTCCTATAACCGTTTCCAGCACTACGGAAGAGTGGTGCATGGTATCACCTCATACTTTTCTAGTTTCTTAACTGTATGGCAAAGCCTATTCACCTTCCACAGGAATATCGGGCAACCTGAACCGCGTAGAACTGCTTAGGTTCGACTGGAACATAAAGCCGCCATGCGATTGGTTCGCTTCAGACTCGAAGAATATAAATTCGAATATCTCATCTGCCATAGATTCTTCGATTACGACAGTAAGGATGTCAACTTCTATCCACGCGCCGAGTAGTGATGAATCAGAAACTCCGACACCTCTTCCGTGGCTTATGTTTTCCGTTAGAATATTCTTTTCTTCTTTTAGCCGTCTTGTTATTTTAATCGCTTTATCTTTCGGCAAGAGGCAGGTGATCAGTTTTGTGTTGGATAGTTTTTTCATCCCTTGCCGATTACTTTCTTGTACCGCGTAGATATCTTAATCATCGGCACCCTCCAGTTTTTCGAGAATTTCCGGCGGTATATAGGTAGCCGCTTTCTCGAGCGGTGTGATGTACATTAGGCCCATTCCGGGCGTGTCTAGGTTTCCAGCGATAAACATTTTTTCAAAGACCCGCTCTACCTGCTCCGTGGAGACTACGATGCTGATAACCTCTTTTTCAACCTCTACCGCCACGCCGAGAATGCCGAGCCTTTCTCTTACGCCGGTGCCTCTGGCAAAATTTATAGTCGCTCCTTGCGCTCCAGCTTCTCTTGCCGCCTTAAAAATTTCATCTCCCAGCCCGCGCTGTACGATGCATGTTATCAGCGCTACGTTTTTTAATACTGTAATTTTTCTTTTGCTCATGCCGCCACTACTCCGGCTATTTTTGTTTTTTCTTCCGAATTGCGCTTAATGCGCTTTATTCTCGCGGTTATGATTATGCCGGTAATAAGCACCGACAGTATGGGACAGATAGATGCCATCGAAAGAATTCCAAAGCCTTCTATGGTGTCGATAGCGTTTCCGAACCCAAGCCCCATAGCAAGTACCAGTGGAACGGTTATCGGGCCGGTGGTAACGCCGGCGCTGTCCCACGCTACGTCTACAAACTCTTCCGAAGATATAGCGGTAAGCATGACAGCTACCGTGTACGCGGGGATGAGGATGTAGGCGAGTGGAATGTTGTAAATAATCTTGACAACCCCGATTGTTATTCCAATTCCGACTCCTACCGAAACGGCGTACATCAGGGTGCTTTTCTTGAAAGCGCCGTTTGTAAGGCTTTCGACGGTCTCTCCCAGAGCGTTAAGGGCAGGCTCGGCGAGGGTGGCGCCAAAGCCTAGAACCGACGCAAACAGCAACGCTACCGAAATGCCTATGGAGTAGCTGTACAACGGAGAGTTTTGTACATTTTCAATCTGCGCGAAAGCGGAAGGAACAAAACTGCCGGACTGGCTTCCAAGCTTTGCAAGGCCGTAGCTCAGCCCGATGCTGAATAGTATCATCCCTACGACGGAGAGGGTGAGGCCGTAGGTTACTATACCTGCGTCGTGAAGATCTTCGCGGATTATTACCTTGAGAACAAAGAAAAGAAAAATTACGAGCGGCACTATAGCCCGCGTGCCGAGAATTATTTCCGCTATCGGTGTTTGCTCGTACCACGGCACTGCTGTTTGGGAAACTGTGGAAACAGCTTGGGCCGCCTGAATTATGCTTTCGACAGAAACAGTCGACGATATATAAATGGCGAGCATCATAACGCCTATTATCGGGAACAGTGATGCCAATGTTACTATTCCAAAGCCTGAAAGCGAAGAAGAGCCTTTTCCTGCCGCCGAGGCTATGCCTATACCAAGCGCCAGCACCAGCGGAACTGTCACCGGCCCTGTCGTTACGGCGCCACAATCCCACGCAAGCCCGATAATTTTTGCAAGTTCATCGTCTGTCATGCAGTATGTGGTAAGCCCCAGCGCCGGTATGAGCGTCAGGTATATCATCGGCTTTAGGCTCCATCCATGCAGAAACCGCATGGTGCCTAGCATCGCCGCAAGCCCGACACCGATACCGACTACTAGGATCAGCTGGTCTGTCCAGTCGTTTAGCAGAGTGTAGAGATACGGAGCTTTGACTATGTCTACAATTGAGCCGACTGCTTGAAGCGCTCCTATTGCCGGTTCGGCAAAAGTTACTCCTATCCCAAGCAGGAACGCGATAAAAAGAACAAGTTTAAGCGATGATTTTTTCGGCAGGTGGTCCCCTATAATTTCCGCGAACGGCATAAGGCCCAGCTTGAGCCCTTCCATAAAAATCATAAGGCCTATTATTACGGCGAGTAGGCCTGCCGTAATCGTCCAGTGGTCGAGTACCGATTGTCTTAAAATTACCAGCTGGAAAAAGATTAGGTAAAGAGCAAGCGGCACGACAGCCTTTATCTGGCTTTTGAGCCTTACTGAGATGTACGGCGACAGAAGGCGGTATATATCTATGCCTCGGAGCTGAAATTTTTGGGGACTGTGTGGAATCTCCTTCCCCTCTTCATCGTACTCAGGTCTGGGGGTAACGAGGTCGTAGCTTATCTGCTTTTGCTGGATTGTAGCTTCCCTTACAAAATCACCGTAACTGATATCACTACCCATACAAAGAGAACCTCCTACTCTTCATAGAATAACCTATCTTCATCGGATACAAAGGATATTCGCTATAGGTTGTGCATGTTGCCGAAGCGTTGCTTAAATTCTGGCAGTCTCTTAGCTTGAATTACAGCTCTGCTTTAATATCATCACGAGGAGCAACTCAGCTGGCGACAGCGTAGCGTGGTGGCAATCTGCCGGATTTAGCTCCGGTGCGCCTACGGCGTACTCGCTGAAACTTCAGATTGATTGAAGTGGTTTTGAACTTAGTTTTGCCGCAAGATTCCGGCACATTCTTCGCAATGAGAGCTTTGCTTGGGAAAAGCAGATTTTTCAGGCTGAGACACTGCCTAAATTCTGTTTTTGTATCATACGGTCAGCGCGGGATGATATATTGGTCTTTAAAGATTTTATTTTTGGAAGGAAGCTGTAAGCCTGATATGGAAGAACATCTGATTGTTATTTTGGCAGGGATAGGCTTAATCGGCATAACGTGCCAATGGCTTGGCTGGCTGGCAAAACTTCCTGGGATACTGTTTTTACTTTTTGCCGGCATGATCGCGGGGCCTGTTACCGGATGGCTCGACCCTGAAGCAATTTTTGGGGATTTGCTTTTCCCGATGGTCTCCCTTGCTGTCGCGGTAATACTCTTTGAGGGAGGGCTCTCCCTCAAGCTCGATGAAATTCGTGGGTTAGGACAGGTTGTCCGTAATCTTGTTTCTGTCGGTGTTTTTGTTACATGGGTGATAACTGCCTTGGCAACTTACCTAGTGCTACAGTTTTCTTGGGAGCTTTCGCTCCTTTTTGGCGCGATTGCCGTGGTCACAGGCCCTACCGTAATCGTGCCGATGCTACGCACCGTAAGGCCGAATGCCAGCATTGCGAATATACTCAGGTGGGAAGGGATAGTGATAGACCCGGTTGGAGCTACCTTATCGGTTCTTGTATTTGGGTTTATTATTTCCGGCAAAGATAGCTCCGCTTTTGGGCAGACTTTTATCTCGTTTGGCCTGATAGTTTTTGTAGGGCTTTTATTCGGTGCCGTGGCAGGCTACTTTTTCGGACAGGCTTTGAGGCGTTACTGGCTACCGGAATATCTGCATAACGTAGCTACTTTGGCGATAGTTCTTGGCGTTTTTGTAGCGGCAAACGCCGTACACCACGAAGCAGGCTTACTGGCTGTTACCGTCATGGGTATGTGGCTGGCAAATATGGAAGATGTTCCTGTAGAGGAGATACTCGACTTTAAAGAAAGCCTTAGCGTTCTTCTTATTTCTGTTCTCTTCATAGTTCTCGCCGCGAGAATCGAATTTAGCGAAATATTGCGTCTCGGCTGGCCGGCTGTTATTGTTTTTCTTGTTATACAGTTCGTTGCCCGCCCCGCGAAAGTTTTCGTTTCTACCATCGGTTCCTCTCTTAGCTGGCAAGAGAGAGTGCTTCTTGGGTTCATCGCCCCGCGCGGAATAGTGGCGGCCGCTATATCGGCACTTTTTGCCATACGGCTGGATGACGCTGGGTTTGAAGAAGCGAATCTTCTTGTGCCGTTGACATTTATGGTTATAGTCGGCACCGTAGTATTGCAAAGCCTCACCGCAAGGCCGTTGGCAAATCTGCTGGGTGTTTCGGAGCCTGAACCAAAAGGCTTTCTTGTTATAGGAGCGACAGTTGTCTCGAGAACGATAGCCAAAGTGCTAACCGACAAAGGCTACAGGGCTATCCTTGCCGATACCAACTGGGACAACATAAGTAAAGCCCGAATGGACGGTTTACAGACTTACTACGGGAACCCTATTTCCGAACATGCCGATAGGCAACTTGATCTTGTAGGTGTTGGTAATCTTCTCGCTCTCTCTCCGCAAAAAGATATAAATATGCTTTCATCGCTACGCTACAGGGCGGAGTTTGGCAGAAACAGAATTTTTTCATTGCAGACAGAGTCGCAGAAGTCGGCATCGGAAAAGCATAGAGCCGCTCTTGAGTTTAGGGGGACGACATTGTTTGGTGAGGATGTAACTTATTCCAGCCTGAGAGATATGATAAACGGCGATGCCGAGACTAAAAGCACGCTGATTACGAAAAGTTTCGATTTTAAGGCTTATATGGACGAACACGATGGAAAGGCGATACCGCTTTTTGCTATCGGCCCTAAAGGTAGCCTAAAAATCTTTACTTTGGGAGAGACTTTTGAGCCTGGCGATGGGTGGAGCGTCACGAGCCTTGTTCCAGCTAACAGCTAAAGGAGGCTGGTTGCATAATGGTTAATCATTTTTCTTTTTAATCTTTTTTTATATTTAAAGAGCCAGATTCGTTCCTATCAGCCGCATCGGCATCTATGACAATGATAAGTTCCGGTTTTACGATTGTTGTGGCTACCGTTGGGTTCCAACCGACCGCCATAGGGAATAGCCGGTGATGGAAATAGAAACAGTATTGACCGGCAGTTTTCCAACCGCAGATAGTTTTCGGCTTGAGCCTCCAGCCTTTGGCAGAAAAGCACGCAGGCGCATATTTTCTAGTAGACCTGTTTTGTTCCTGTATTTATGTATGCTCTAAGAACTTTAGATTTGGCTATCTTGGGGTTATTCTTTCCGTACTTCATAGCTCTTTTAAAAAATCTGGCGGCTTTGCTATGATTGCCAAGTTGACGGTATGAGAGAGCGAGGTTGTAATATGCTTCCGCGAAATCAGGTTTTACTTTTATCGCATCTTCAAACGACGCTTTCGCGCCTCTGTAGGCTCCGCCTCGGTACGACTCAACACCTTCGTTATTGTACAGCGCCGCTTTGCTGTCTATTTTCTTTGGCGATTTAAGAGCCTTTTGAGCGGCAAAGCCGGTAGACGAAAACACGAGGGCGAAAACAAAAAGCGATAAAACGACAGAACGCATTTTACATATTCCTCCAACGAAAAGATTGTCGCACCGATGAAATTATATCACCATAGAGAGGGGAGGTTGTAGAAACTATTTTTAAAATCTTGGCTTGCGCAAGAAGTAAAACAAAAGAGAACGGCATCTTGTATAAATAAAGAGGAGTTGGGAGACAGAGAAATTATTGGTGAAACCATCTGAAAAAACAGGCATTAGAAGCTTAGCAGGAATATGGTGGAGCCGGTCGGGATCGAACCGACGACCTCTTGACTGCCAGTCAAGCACTCTCCCAACTGAGCTACGGCCCCATATTTACGCTGAACGGGTAAAATATATACAGAGTGCGATGTTGTCAATGGCTGTTTTTCATAAAGGCTTGAACTTCGCCCCCAAATGAGTAAGAATAACTCCCTCCAAGAGATTAAATAATTACCTTTGTTTCACAGATTTTTCAAAGGAGCATCACTGTATGGGCTGGGAAGATAAATGGCGACCACAAGGCGGCGGCGGGCAGAGGCCCCCAATCGAAATACCTGAAATAAAACTACCGAATTTGCCTCCGATTAATTCAAGCACTATAGCTATCGGTCTTCTTGTGCTTGCTCTTGTTTGGGCCTTGACAGGGTTTTATAAAGTAGGGCTTAACGAAAAAGGGGTTGTGCTTCTTTTTGGCAAGTACACCAAAATGGCCGAGCCGGGCCTTAACTGGTTTTTTCCTACCCCTATTGGAGATGTAATAAAGGTTAAAATCGAAGAGATAAAACGTGTAGAGATAGGCTTTAGGTCTGAAGGTAGAAGGGGAAGGGCTCCAAACCCGAACGCTTTTCACGAAGAATCGCTGATGCTCACTAAGGCGGTAAACATAATAGATATTGATATGGTTGTTCAGTATCAGGTTGGCGATGCCGTGAAATATCTCTTTAATATCGCAGATTCCCGCCGTTCGCTTTTCGACCGTGGCCTTGAGGAAACTGTACGAAATGTCGGCGAAGCTGCGCTGAGAGAAGTTGTCGGGCGTAGCGAAATAGACCAGCTTTTAACCACCGAGAAAAGCCGCGTGCAAGAAGAGATAAGAGTATTGATGCAGGAGATACTAGATAGGTACGACGCAGGTATTATAATCGGCCTTGTACAGTTTCAGGATGTTCATCCTCCGCAGGAGGTAAAAGCGGCATTTAAAGATGTAAATAACGCGGAAGAGGATAAAAACCGCTTGATAAGAGAGGCCGAAGGTTATTTAAACCAGATAGTCCCTGTTACGCGCGGTAAGGTAGAGCAGGTTATAAAAGAAGCGGAAGGCTATAGAGCGGAGAAAATAGCAAGAGCAGAGGGTGATGCCTCGCGCTTTCTCCAGCAGGTAAATGAGTACAACAAGGCCAAAGATATAACAAGGAAAAGACTTTATCTTGAGGCTATGGAATTGGTTCTATCTACTTCCAATAAATTTATGGTAGACAAAGAGACAGCCTCCAAACTGATGCCTATCTTACAGATGGGGAGCGGGCCGGCCGGCATGGTCGGCGGAGTAACTGAAGGAGGCGGACGATGAACTCGCAGATAGTAAAAATAGTGCTGGCTGTTGTTGCCTTGGTGGTAATTTTTCTTGGTAGCGACTTTTTCTTTACGGTTAAGGAAAACGAACAGGCAGTAGTGCTTCGCTTTGGTAAATTCGTCAATACTGTTTCGGACCCTGGCCTACATATGAAGCTTCCTATCGTCCTGCAGGTTACAAAGTACGAAAAGAGGCTCTTGGGCTACGATATCGCCCCGACGGAAATAGTTACGATGGATAAGCGAACACTTCTTGTCGATAGCTTTTCGAAGTGGCGGATTGTAGACCCTGAACTGTTTTATAAGCGTGTAAAAACCGAAGTAGCGGCCAAAGGCAGAATTAAGGATATTATCTTTTCGGAGCTTTGGCAGGAGTTTGGTAGCCATACCCTAGAGGAGATAGTTTCCGTTAACCGCCGTGTTTTTATGGAAGAGGTTACTAAACGCTCAAATGTCAAAGCGCAATCGCTCGACATGGGAATTGAAATAGTCGATGTGCGGGTCAAACGCGCCGACTTGCCGGAAGAGAATAAAAATGCGGTGTTCCGCCGGATGATGGAAGAAAGAAAGCGTATAGCGACGCAGTTCCGCTCTGAAGGTGAAGAAGAGGCTAACATAATAAGAGCGGGAGCCGACAAAGAACGCACCATACTGCTTGCCGACGCGTATAAAAAAGAGCAGGAGATAAGAGGTGAGGGAGATTCTAGGTCGATAAAGATTTATGCCGATGCTTACGGGAAAGACCAAGAGTTTTTCGAGTTTACCCGTTCGCTAGACGCGTATAAAACTTCTCTAAGATATAATAATACCGTTGTGCTTACCGATGAATCGGAGTTCTTAAAGTTCTTTAATGACTCGAAAGGCGGTAGGTAGCGGTTCGTAGGCGGTAGGTAATCGGCCTGCCGCTTTTTTTGTACTGTGGGCAGTGTGTCAGTTTTAAAAAGCTGTTTTTGCCCGCAGAATTCTCGTTGCGAAGAATGTGTCGGAATCTTCCGGCAAAACTAAGTTCAAAACCATTCCAATCAATCTGAAGTTTCAGCGAGCACGCCGTAGGCGTACGGAGCTAATCTACTAGACAACCACGCCGCCAACTACATTGGCTCCTAGTGATGAGATTTAAACAGACTTGTAGGGACTGTTTCCAAAAGAGTTTTTTGAGCATTTTAAGGAGAAGTTAATTTTCTAACTTCTTAAAAATGGAGTCTTTAGGGATTGGTAATTTGTAGAAAAATTAAACTTATCTCATTCGGCAACAGCCCCTTGTAGTTTAAACTAAGAAACTGCCTATAAAGCAGATAGCTTTTGCCTGAGCGTTGGCCAGATTGTCAGCTCGATTTGGTATTCTTTCCACTCTGGAAACTCTAACTTGCGCTACTTCTACTTATTCAAAAAGTTCTAAGGCATTTTGGGTAAGTATCATTTCGGCTTCCGCTTTGGTTTTGCATACGGAGTGTATTATCTCCTTTTGTTCTTTCATTATTGCCGTTCTGTAGCCGGTATCGTTTTTTAAAACGGTGTCGGTGCCGAATAGAACCTTACTAGCGCCGAAAATTTCGATAGTTCTCTTAAACACATCTTTTAGCTCCATCTGCTCTGGCGTGTACTCCCGCCAGTTGTTGGTGCCGGAGCTGTCTACATAAAGGTTGTGCGAGTGGAAGCCAAGCAGGCAAACTTCGCGAAAGAAACCGGCCCCGAAATGCGCGATTATAAAATTGAGCTTTGGGAAAAGCTTTAGAGGAAGCTGAAGGTCTATAGGGTTTGTGTAGCGGTAGTCCGACACCGGCGCGTGCGTTATTCCCATATGGAATGTTATCGGTATCCCCAAGCTTTGGGCCATTTCGTAAACAGGGAAGACCGCTTCGTCGTAAGCGTTGAAAAGCTGTAGGCATGGGTAGAGTTTTAGGCCTTTCATGCCAAGCTCCTCTACCTGACGCTTAAGATTGGAAGCGGCATCGGGCAAAAGAGGGTCTCCCAGATAGGCGTAGCCGATAAACCGCTCCGGCGAGAAAGCTACGAACTTTGCCATCTGTTCCGGCCTTTCGGATATAGGGAAGAAGACCGCTTTATCTATTCCGTTTTCATCCATTTCGGTAATCCACCTTTTGGCAAAATCTTCGATGCTTATGCTCGACAGATATTCGATAAATTTGTCGTTTATAAGGTGGTGGGCATTTTCTACAAGCGATTTGCCGAAGCCCGGATGGTTTTTTTCGCACCTTGCCGATATATCGCCTATCATTTCGGCTGTTACAAGATGCAGATGCGAATCAATCATGCCTATATGATAACCAATAGCGGTTGCATAAACCAGTTGTTCGGTTTTGGCGAATTGTGGGAATTATGGCAGTGTGTCAGTTTGAATTCCGGTGGCTTCCCCTCTTTTTAAAAGGATAGAACCCCCTGTAGCCCCTCCGTCCCGCACTCGCTGGGGACAGCTCCCCTTTAGCTTCGCAAGGGGAGGAGGGAGGTGACTGCAATTTTCAAACTGATACATTACCGGGATTATAGTTGGATTGTAAATTTTGTTATGACAGAATGAAAAGTTCTATGGAAAAATTTGATTCGGAACTGATAATTTTTGACCTTGATGGGACGTTGATAGACTCTCAAAGGGATATAGCTGTTTCGCTGAATGAAACGCTTGAGGCTGTTTCTATTCCTCCTTTGGCGCTGGAGCTTGTTTATAGCTATGTTGGTAACGGCGTAAGGCCGCTTCTGGAAAAAACGATGGCAGAGGCCGGTAGAAAGGATGAGATAGGTGTTGCTGTGGAGCATTTTCGCCGGATATACCCCCGGAGGCTGTTGGAAACGACGGTGATGTTTGATGAGGTGGAAGAGCTACTGGAACATTTTATCGGCAATGGTAAAAAAATGGCTATAGCTTCCAACAAGCCTTATGGCTATGTTGCCGATATAGTGAAAGGCCTTAATATGGAGCGGTACTTCCTTTCGGTAAAAGGGGGCGACTCCTACAAAACCAAAAAGCCGGAGCCTGAGATGCTAGACACCATAATAAGCGATATAGGAGCCGATAGAAATAGAACAGTTTTTGTGGGCGACAGTGCTGTTGATATTCAGGCAGGCAAGAACTCATCTCTAAAAACTGTAGGGGTTACTTACGGTTTTCGTCCAAGAGAAGAGGTGATAGGCAGTAACCCTGATGCGGTGGCCCAAAGCCCTGCCGAGCTTAGAGAAATTATACGGTGAGCCGACAGCTTGAGCGCAGAGGTGCCTGTGTTCAATGTGGGGAATGCTGTAAGAAAACGAGGATAACTTCCATATTAAGCAACATCTTGAGGCAACATGGAACTCTGGAAGATGCCAAAGCCTACTACTCTTTTAGGGGAATAAAGTTTGCCGATATTGATGAGAGGGGAGACAGAGTTCTGCTGGAGCTGGATATCCCGTGCGACCGGCTAACCGAGGAGAAAAGCTGTATTTTGCATACAGAAGGTTCTACAAAGCCTCTTATATGCCAAAAATACCCATGGTTCGAGGATGATATAGAGAGCTGTGGCTATTCCTTTATGGAAAAGTGAAATCAGCTTAGTCTACTTGCCTTAAATCGAGATAATTAATCACCGTCTGTCTAGCATAGGGATTAGGGGGGAGAATAGTGCCAGACAGACGGTCAAAAGGAATGGAGAGACTCGACGAAAGTACTTTTAAAAACTCCACTGTTCTTATACCTTTTTATAAGCATTTTTCATGCCAATCTTGTATTTGCATGTTTTTTAAGCAGTTTATGTTATATTGTGACGATGTCAGAAGCTTTATATGTGTAAAAATATTCGCATCTAAATCTGTGATTGTGGAAAAAGTGTTAAGAAAGTGTTTATAAGTTGCTGAAGTCTCCATCTTAGTGATGGGTAGAAATTTTCACATCATGTATGAATATTTTCACATCCATGAAGTATTGCTAAAAATATTAAGACTCTGCACAGGGAGGCCAGTTTTCTTATTTAAAACCGGCAACTGTTTTGGCTCTTGAACTATAATTGTGAAATATGAAGAATAAAGTGACATCTTTGGTCTGGTGCGATGCTGTTGTTCTCGCGGGCGGCCCGGAATTGTCTGGTACCTCTCCGCTTCCCAACAAGACTTTTATGAAGCTGAAGGGGAGGGCTCTTTTTATCCATGTTTTATCGGCACTACTCGATGTTGAACGTCTTGGTACGATATTCGTCGTTGGTCCCAAAGATGAACTGGAGCAGGAGATTAAAGATTGCGGCCTAGCTTTTCCAGATGGAAAGGTAATCGTCTACCAGTCTCTATCGAATATTGTGCAAAATGTCTGGCATCCTTTTTTGCAGTCGCTAAACGGTTATTGCGATGGCGACGAGTTGATCAAAAAAGAGGTGAGGAACCGGCCCATTTTTGTTACCGCTGGCGACTGTCCGTTGATGACTAGTGTCGAGGTGAACCAGTTTCTTGATGGATGCTGGGATATCGACAGCTATGACTGGTTTATGGGGATGACTGCCAAATCGACTTTGGGCTATTACGAGCCTCGAAAAGGGAGTGGTGGGATAACGTTTGTCTATTCACATTTTGCGGAGAACCTTTTACGGGTAAACAACCTGCATCTCATAACACCTTTTAGAGTAGGCAGAAGGGATGAGTTTCATAACTTTTATGAGGTCCGGTACCTAAAGCGGTTTTCAAATGTCATTAAAAGCGGGTTTGGCCTGCTAAAGAGAGGACTCGATCTAGACGGTTTGCTTGGTTGGTTTGAAATGCTGTTGGCAATGAATTTAAGGAGAGTAGGCCTTGACCGCTTGTCGGATATTGTAAGAGCGTTTGTTCCCATTGAAAGGGGGGAGCGTGTGGTAGGTAAGCTTCTTGACGCGAGAGGCAAAATAGTTATTACCACCTACGGCGGTTGCGCCCTTGATGTTGACAGAAAAAGGAACAAAGAGGCGATTGAAGATATGTACGACGAGTGGATGGAACATCAGCGTTCAATGGCAAAGACCCAGCGTTAGATGTAGAGGTATTCTCTTAATTCGAAGTTCGTGTCTCTGAGCCGTTCACTCATAAGGACGGCTAGGTTTCTCATCACCTTGTAGCCGACTCTGTTGTTGGTCCCGCAAATCATATTCAGCTGTTCGTGCGGTATCCTAAAAACTATTGTGTCGACAACCGCCCTTACATCTGCGGACCGTCTTGAGCCGTCTATAAAGGAAAATTCGCCGATTACGGAGTTGGCCCTTATTTTACCTATTCTGCCCCGCTCGGGGCTATCGGGCCGTAGTTTTACCTCGACACTCGCCTGCCCCTGATTAATTATCATAATATCGCGTGAAGAGGAGTCTTCCTCCACTATAAGGCTGTTTTTATCGTACTTTTCCGGTTGTACGATTTCCGACAGCAGTTCTATCTCGCTATCGGAAAAATCGTTGGTTAGCGATTTCGCGTTAAGAAGTCCGTCGATAATCTGGTCTTTGCTTAACTCGTTAAATTTTTTGGGCATCGGTTATTTCCTTTATTGAAAGCGGTCTTTCTAGGCAAGCAACATTGTCACTTATATGGACCGGTTCTTTAATTCCGACAAGGACAGATGTAACGGCACTGTTTGCCAAAACCCAGTTAAGAGACATATGCTTCAACGATACGCCTATATTCTCTGCTGTTTTTCCGAGTTTTTCAACTTTTTTGTACGCTTCTCCTATCGTATCTTCACGGAAGATGCCGAAGTTTCCTTTTCCGCGCCAGTCGTCAAATGATGATGAGCTTGAATATTTTCCGGTTAAAAGCCCGGAAGCAAGGGGAGAGTAGGCCAAAACTCCGATATCGTGTTCATTGCAAAACGGAAGAAGCGTATCTTCGGCTTCTCTTTCCAGCATATTGTATTTCGGCTGTACCGAGTCAACAGTCGCCGTCTCCATCGCCTTTGAGAGAAGCTCTACGCTAAAGTTGCTAACGCCAATCGCCAGAATTTTACCTTCTCGTTTAAGTTTTAAAAGTTCCTCCATTGTTGCCTCTATAGGGTCGCCCTGCGATGGCCAATGAATCTGGTATATATCTATGTAGTCGGTATCGAGCCTTCTAAGGCTTTCCTCTACCTCTTCACGGATTGATTTAGGTTTTAAATTGTTATTAACAGATTTCATATCTTCCGCTTCCCATACAAGCCCGCACTTCGTGGCGATTCTTATATTTTTGCGACATGGTTTTAAAGCTTTGCCGATTATCCTCTCCGACCTTCCAAAACCGTAAATAGGAGCTGTATCGAAAAGATTTATGCCGTGTTCAAGCGCGGTTTTCACCGCCTTTATAGATACCTTTTCGTCGGTGTTTTCCCAAAACGGAGGGCCGCCCGCCTGCCACGCACCGAAAGCTATTACCGAAACTTCTATTCCGGTTTTTCCAAGTTTTCTATATTTCAACTTTGAATCCTCTCTCTACTTAAAGCAGGTTATATCTTAACTGATGGGCGGCAGTGAAATATTTTCTTTGAAGAAGCTTTATCAATATGAGCGCGGTGATAATTACGGTAGACGCGACCATGAACATAACGATTATCTGGTACTTCGACGCGATGATAGGGTCGACACCGCCGAGTATCTGGCCTGTCATCATCCCCGGAAGATGAACAAGCCCGACTGTGAACATGGCATTGAGAGTAGGTATAAGGGAATTTCTTACAGCTACCCGTTTCATATCTTCACACGCTCTTGCGGATGAAAAGCCGAGTATCAGCATCGTCTCTATCTCCGCTTTTCTGTTTCTCATCTCGGAGATGAATCTTTCACCCGCCAGAGACCCGCTGTTGAGGGCGTTGCCCATTATCATCCCTGCGAGCGGTAGCAGGTATCTGGGGTCCCACCACGGGTCTATTTTTAAGATCACTTCGGTAACGATGAATGTGTCGATAATTGTGCCTGCGAAAATCGCTACCCAGACAAGAAGTGACAGGCCTGGCAGTTTGGATTTAATTCTATCCGCGCCTGCCTTTGCCGCTATGATGCTCATCGTAATTAGGAGAATAACTACCCAGTACCATCTATCGAGGTGGAAAACCTGCTCTATTAAATATCCTACAAGGAGAAGCTGTACCACAGCTCTGAATGCCGCGTATGTGAATGTCCGCTCAAGGCTTAGCTGTTCCCGCACGGAGAGCAGAATAACTATGCCGAAAAGAATGGCGGTTAAGCCGAGGTCTGCCAGCGATGGATTAATTACCAAGTTTTCCATTTTCCATATGGAGGATTTTTCCCTCCATCCCTTCCGGGTCGTCATGCGTTACCCAAACTGTAGCTATGCCTTCATCTTTCCTTATTTTTTCAAATGAGCTTCTAAAGTCGCTTCGGTTTTTCGGGTCAAGCGCCGCTGTCGGCTCGTCAAGCAGTATCACCTCTGGTTTTAGGAGCAATGCCCTTATAACGCAGAGTCTCTGAGCCTGTCCCACAGATAATTCGTTCCCGCTCTTATGCAAAATATCCAAGCTTAGATTAAAACCGTCCATAAGCATCTCAATTCTGTCTTCTTCCGGCTTTGAGGCTAGGGTAAGGTTGTCTATCACTAAAGCTTGCGTGAGGAACGGGGTTTGCGGTACAAGCTGTATTTTTCGTCTTAATTTCAGCGTATCGAAAGAGCTGTATCGCTGGCCGTGAAGTTCAAAACTTCCGCTGGTTGGCTCTAACAGCCTGTTTAAAAGCTTTAAAAAGGTGCTTTTACCGCAACCAGACTCGCCAGTTATGAATATTAATTCCCCTTTGTTTAGTGTAAAATGGAGGCCGGAGATTAGATATTCTTGGCTTGGGTGGCTGAAAAATGCGTTTTTTATTTCTATCATATAAAATTATCTTAAGTAATTGTTTTAATGTACCGAAAGTTAAATATGTTGACAAGCCCCTATAATTATATTAAATTACTACCAATTTTTGGGGTAAGCAAGGGTAAATGAACCATTATTTTTCTATTCTTAGGGTAAAGCCCGGAGCCGATATGGCAGAAATAAAAAATGCGTATCGAAAGGCTGTTCTGCGTTATCACCCCGATTCTAATGACGGCATTGGCGATACCGATAAATTCAAAGATACGGTAAAGGCATATCACGAGATACAAAAACATTATAAGAGCCTTGGCCTTAAAAAACCAAAGAGGTGGCAAACTGCTTTTGCCGCTTTCGTGGCAAAGGTTACATTTTTCCAAAAGTTGCCCAAAAGAGCATCTGCCAGAGAGCGGTCGCGCAAGCGAAAGGTTTATCGCGGCGGGTATGTAGACGCGCGGGTATCTTCGTTGTCGTTTGAGGAATTGCGTTTGCGGTTTTTCGAGTCCAGCAACGGGTTTGTCAAAAAGCAGGCGGCGAGGGCTTTGGCTATCTGTCATGGTTTTGAAGCGCTGGCTATTTTTGAAAGTGAGTTAAAAGTTGCCGAGCCGTATCTTGTGGCGGAGATAATTTTTTGTCTAGGTCTTGTAGATCATAAAGGCTCGGTGAAGATACTTGAAACGTATCTACGCAATGAAGATATAAAAATAGCATGTGCCGCCGTGAACGCACTACAAAACATAAACAGGCGCAACGCAAAAAATATTCTTAAAAAAATAGAGAAGGAGGGCCGAGCCTTAAAGCACGTTGTTGTACGGTTTTTTGAGAGCCGCAGAGTCGGCAAGCTTGTTAAGAGAGGTTTTATAGCCCGTTCAGAGTTCCATATAGCAAAGGCTCTTCGCGTGCAGACAGGGCAACCGCTTCCTGCGATACTAAGACAGCTTGGCTGGGAAATTCCCGCAGGCATCTAGCCGCTGTCAGCTAAAGCCTATAAGCATCTTCTTATGGCCATTTTTTCTCTTGGCAACCTCAAGCCGGCAGAGCATGAATCTGCATGGGGCTATTGCCGAATGGCATAAATTGAATTTCGCTGTAAATCGCCAAGCTCTAAAGCCTCTGTTTTTACGAAGTTAGAAAATGAACTTTCCTTTAAAACGCTTAAAAACTCTTTTGGAAACAGCCCCTGCATCAGCCTGTTGGGGCGGGGCTTGGTAAAAACAGAGCTTTCAATTAATCGGCTCGAAAGACCGTGCCTTCTATTTTAAGCATCTCTGCCAGCAGAAGTACTCTTTATAGCTTTCGGCGTTGTTGTTGGGTATATTTAAGAGGCGTGTATGTGCCGTCTACGTTTGGTTTAGCTCTATGGCGTTGTTGCCGATGTTTTGAGTGAATGTAAAAACTTAAGAATGGAACCAGTTTTTCTTATTTAAAGCTATTTAGCCGTCCCCGAAAAAGTTGCTTCATACTGTGAGTAAAGGTTAATAGCAGTTTTTAACTCTTTGGAAATCGCAAGAAAAATGAAGAAGCAATCAAAAATATAGTTATTAAACTCAAGGTTATTTACAAAAACCTCCTCCTTAGCGAAGCGGAAGGAAGGGGTCGCCCGAAGGGCGGGGGTGGTTCTTATTGGTAATCCTTCCGGAGTTTGACAGGCTCACGCCGCCTTCCCTTCTTAAAAAGGGAAAGGTTTTTATAATCGTTTAAACAGTAAACAGCTTTTTCATGGACGGCTATTTAAAGCGGATGAAAGCAGGTTTCTTCTGCTATAGTGGAGCCTATTAGGAACTGTTTCTGTTTCTAAACCAGTTCTGCCTCTCGCGTGGTTTCTTAAAAAGCTAAAGTGGGGTTCTAGCATGTATGACATTGTAATAATCGGCGGCGGAGTCGGCGGTCTTGTTACTGCCAGCGGTTCGGCGCAGTTTGGAGCGAAGGTCGCGCTTGTTGAGAAAAAAAGAATGCTGGGCGGCGACTGCCTTAACTACGGTTGCGTTCCTACCAAGACGCTAATCCACTCTTCAAGGCTTTACCACAACATTAAAAACGCTAGAAAATTCGGTATCAACGTAGAGAATGCCGAGCTCGATTTTTCGCGCGTAATGGCGCGGATGCGTGATGTCCGCGCGGCTATATCTGTCCACGACGACCCTGAGCGTTTCAGGAAGATGGGAATTGATGTTTTTTTCGGTTCCGGAAGGTTTAAAGATTCAAATACCTTTATCGTGGAAGGTAAGGAATTGCGGGCGAGAAAGTTTCTTGTTTCTACAGGGTCGAGGCCTGCCAAGCTTCCGATACCGGGGCTTGAGAATGTGCCGTATCTAAATAACGAGTCGATGCTCGAACTCAAAACTTTGCCCGAGTCTATGCTGACTCTTGGCGCAGGCCCGATAGGGCTTGAATACTCCCAGATGTTCACCCGCTTTGGTTGCAGAGTTACGGTATTCGATAAGGCGACTGGAATCCTCCCAAGAGAGGATATCGAACTGACCAAGATTTTGCATGAAACAACAGTGAGGGAAGGGCTTTTGGTGAAGGTCTGTTCCGAAATAGAAAACATTAGAATCGAAGATGGAAAAATAGCGCTGAGTGCCTATTGTGGGCAGGAAAAAATAGCGAGAAAGTTTAGCGCGGAGAGCCTTTTTGTCGCGGTGGGGCGAAGCCCAAATATAGAGGGGCTAAACCTCGAAGGGATTGGAGTGGAAACAAGCCGTTCCGGTGTTACGGTTGACGATACCCTTAGAACCACAGTGCCTCATATCTACGCCTGCGGAGATGTAACCGGAAAGCTTCCGTTTACACATATGGCCGAGTATACGGCTGGAATAGTTATATCCAATGCCCTTTTTCCTCTTGTTAGGCGGAAGGTTGATACGAGGGTCGTGCCGTGGTGCACTTTTACCGACCCGGAACTGGCAAGAGTCGGTATGCTGGAATCCGAGGCGAGAGAGCTTTACGGCGATAAAATAAAAATTTACCGCTATAACTATAAAGACCATGACAGAGCGGTGATAGAGGATGCCACCGAAGGGCTGGTCAAGCTGGTTTGCGACAAAAAAGGACAGATACTTGGGGCGCATATACTTGGCGCTAACGCAGGGGATCTTATACACGAATACGCACTGGCAATGGCAAACAGAATACCTGTGCAAAAGATATCCGGCACCATCCATGTATATCCAACTATGGGCCAAATCGTCAAAAGGGGGGCAGACCAGTATTACAGGGAAAAGCTCTTTAGCGGGGCTATCGCTACGTTCACTAAGTTCTGGTTTGGGAAAAAATAAAAATAACCCTTTGAAAACAGATTCCGATGTAGTATCCTCTCCCGATTCGCATGGAGGCAACAGCTTTTCTCTGGTAGGTTCTTACTAACTTACAAAAAGCAGTTTTTCTTCGTGTGAGACAAGATTGGGTGCAGAAAAAATCTTGACATTTTACTCTGACGTTAATAGACTTGTCGGCTTCCACCTTCTGGGGGAATCGGGTACTGAATTGATTGGTTTTATAGGAATTAGATGGAAACGATAGCTAAAGCAAAGCATATAAGGATGTCGGCGCAAAAAGCCCGCCTTGTGGCCGACCTCGTGCGTGGAAAAAAAGTGACCGACGCGCTTAGTATTCTTCAGTTCACTCCCAAAAAGCCTGCGCGGTTAATAGAAAAGGTTATTAAAAGCGCCCGTGCGAACGCGGAGGACAGAAACGTTCCAGACCCGGATGAGATGACGATAGAGAGAATCTTCGTAGACAAAGGTCCTATAATCAAGAGGATGTTCCCAAGAGCCAGAGGCAGGGCAGATGTTTTGCATAAGAACTTAAGTCATATCACAGTTGTTCTCTCCGATGGAAACAGTGTCGAAGAAGAGCCGGTGAACAAAAGTGCGAAAAAGGTGCCGGTCAAGGCTACTAAGCCTGCTATCAAGAAAACTGCAAAGAAGGCGGCAAAATCTCTGGCCAAGAAAACAACAAAGAAGGTAGCTACGAAATCTACAGCCAAGAAGACGGCAAAAAAGACGGTCAAGCCTGCGGCCAAGAAAACAGAGAAGAAGGCGGCTACGAAATCTACAACCAAGAAGACGGTCAAAAAGTCTTCGCCTAAAAAGAAGTAAGGGAAGGAACAGGTTTGGGGCAGAAAACAAATCCTATAGGGTTCAGACTTGGAATAGTTAAACCATGGTTTTCCAGCTGGTTTTCTGAAGCGAATTACGCGAGTCAGCTTCACGAAGACTTGAAAGTAAGGAAGTTTCTTAAAAAGCGTGTTGGGCATGCGGGAGTTTCTAAAGTTGTTATTGAAAGACGAGCCAAGCAGATAAAAATAAATATATTTACTTCAAGGCCCGGCATAATCATAGGAAAGAAAGGCTCTGAAGTAGACAGCCTTAAAAGACAGCTTCAGGTTCTTCTCGGCTCTACTCAGGAAGTTTCTATAAACATCAAAGAGGTTCGTCGTCCAGAGATTGACGCTCAGCTTGTAGCCGAAAATATAGCGTTACAGCTTGAGAGGCGTGTTGCGTTTAGAAGGGCTATGAAAAAGTCTGTCGGCACGACTATGAGGTTTGGAGCCAAAGGCATTCGGGTAAATTGCGCTGGAAGACTTGGCGGCGCCGAAATAGCTAGGACAGAATGGTACAGAGAGGGCAGAGTACCGCTTCATACATTGCGCGCCGATATTGATTACGGTGTAGCGGAAGCGGCGACTACTTTTGGAATTATAGGGATAAAAGTATGGATATTTCATGGCGAAATCATAAAGCACCGTCAGGAAAATGTTCAGGAAAATGAAGCGTCCAAAGCAAAGAAACCTGTAAAACGTAAAGCGAAGAAACAGGCAAAAGATGCTTAGTCCTAAAAAAGTCAAACACAGAAAACGCCAAAAAGGGAAAAACAGGGGTATCGCTTATCGAGGCTCCAAAATAAGCTTTGGCGAGTTCGGGCTTCAGATCTTAGACCCCGGCATGATTACCGACAGGCAGATAGAGGCGGCGCGTGTTGCCATTACTAGGCATGCTAAGCGTGGTGGAATGGTTTGGATAAGGCTGTTTCCAGATAAGCCGATTACAAAAAAGCCTGCCGAAGTAAGAATGGGTAAAGGTAAAGGTTCTCCTGAGCAGTGGGTCGCGAGGGTTAAGCAGGGAAGAGTTATTTTCGAAATGGGCGGAGTGACGGTAGAAGTAGCAAAAGAGGCTTTGCGTCTTGGTGCCATGAAGCTTCCGCTTAGAACAAGAATACTGGTAAAAGCAGAAAGAGGTTGTCTTTCATGAAGGCTTTGGAATTAAGAGAACTGACGGACGAAGAACTGGCAGTAAAGCTGGAAGATATGAAGCGGGATTTCCTGAATTTTCGTTTTGCGCAGACTACACAGCAGTTGGAAAAGCCCCATGAGTTGAGGAAAATAAGGCGCAATATAGCGAGATTAAACACGATAGTAAGCGAAAGGAAGAACGCAAAAGATGTCCAACCTTCCTCCTAATAGAAAAGTCCGCACAGGCGAAGTTGTAAGCAGCAAAATGGATAAAACCGTTGTAGTGAAAATCGAAAGAAAGATTCTCCATCCTGTTTTCAGGAAAATTATAAAGAAAACAAAAAAACTTTATGCTCACGATGGCGACAACAGCTGTAAGGTAGGCGATACCGTGCAGGTTGTAGAGACCCGCCCGCTGAGCAAATCTAAAAGATGGAAAGTTGTTTCCATCCTTGAAAGCAACAGGTAAGAGATGATTCAATTAAGAACTGTAATGGAAGTAGCCGATAACTCCGGCGCTAAGATAGTTCAGTGCATTAAAGTGCTTGGCGGCTCCACCCGCCGTTATGCCCGCGTGGGTGATGTTATAAAGGTCGCCATCAAGCAGGCCGCTCCGAACTCTGCTATCAAAAAAGGCGAAGTTAAAAAAGCGGTGATTGTCAGAACCAAAAAAGAGTGTGGCCGTCCTAACGGAAGCTATATCAAGTTCGACAGCAACGCGGCAGTGCTTATCAACGATTCAAACGAGCCGGTCGGCACCCGTATTTTTGGGCCTGTAGGCCGCGAGCTTAGAGAGAAGAAGTTTATGAAAATAGTTTCCCTCGCTCCGGAGGTTCTATGAGTTCCTTTCATGTAAAAAAAGACGACATAGTGGAAGTTATAGCTGGCAAGGAAAAAGGGCGAAGAGGCAAGGTGCTTTCCGTACAGCCGGCAAAAAGCAGAGTTAAAGTGGAAAATCTCAACATAGTAAAGAAGCACCAAAAGCCTACGCAAAAGTCTAGCCAAGGCGGAATTATCGAGATTGAAAACGGCATACGGCTGGACAACGTAAAAGTTGTCTGCTCCAAATGCGATAAGGCTGTAAGGATAGGCAAAAAACTGCTTGAAGATGGAAAAAAGGTAAGAACATGCAAAGCGTGCGGCGAAGTGCTCGACGCGTCATGATTTAGGAAGTAGTAAAAATGGCATCACAATTAAAAAGTAGATACAAAAAAGAGATGGTATTAGCGCTTAAGGAAGAGCTTGGGCTTAAGAATATCTTTCAGGTACCAAAGCTTCAAAAGATAGTGCTTAACATGGGGCTTGGAGAGGCTGTTACCGACGGCAAGTTTATCGAAGGCGGTATTTATACCCTTACAAGCATAACGGGGCAAAAGCCTATTGTTACAAAGGCGAAGAAGTCTGTCTCAAACTTCAAGCTTAAAGAAGGTTCTTCCATAGGCGTAAAGGTGACTCTCAGAAAAGATCGTATGTACGAGTTTCTTGAAAGACTTGTCTCTGCCGCTCTTCCGCGCGTACGCGATTTTAGGGGGCTACCCGGCAAAGGTTTCGATGGAAAAGGGAACTTTACGCTCGGCATAGTAGACCAGCTTATATTCCCTGAACTCGAATACGACAAAATCCATAAAGTTAAAGGTATGAATGTGACTGTCGTAACTTCGGCAAAAAACGATATCGAAGGTAAAGCACTCCTAAAGGCTCTTGGAATGCCTTTTAGGAATTAGGAGGAAAAGAGTGGCAAAAAAATCTATGATAGCCAAAGCTTTGAAGGAAGCAAAGTTTTCTACACGGGCGTACAATAGGTGTCCGATTTGCGGAAGGCCCCGTGCTTACTTAAGAAAGTTTAATATGTGCAGAATATGTTTTAGAAAATTGGCGCTAGAGGGAATGCTTCCCGGCGTAACAAAATCGAGCTGGTAGGGGTATATAGAATGGTAACAGATCCGATAGCAGATATGCTCACAAGGATAAGAAACAGCATTATGGCTAAGCACGACAAACTGGAGATACCGTCTTCACGCGTTAAGATCCGCCTTGCGGAAATAATGAAGGAAGAGGGCTACATAGGCGGGTTCAAGCTTATTAAAGACCATAAGCAGGGCGTTATCAGAGTCTACCTTAAATGGGACTCTTCAAAAAAGCCTGCGATTACAGGGCTAAAGAGAATGAGCAAGCCCGGCAGAAGGGTATACTCTTCCGCCGCCGACCTTCCAAGGGTGCTTCGCGGTCTTGGAATAGCGATAATTTCGTCAAGCAAAGGAATAGTAACGGACGCAGTCGCCCGGAAAGAAAAAACCGGCGGCGAAGTTCTTTGCTACATATGGTGATATGTCCAGAATAGGAATTAAGCCGATTGAGATACCTTCTGGGGTTACCGTTCAGGTGAATGGCAGTAATGTCGAAATGAAAGGGTCTCTTGGAACTCTCAAGTGTGAAGTTAAAGATCCTATAATTCCAAAACTTAATGGAACTACCCTGACGGTTGAAAGGCCAAGCGACGCGAAATCGGTAAAAGCGCTTCATGGTCTTTTTAGGTCGCTTCTGGCAAACATGGTTTTAGGTGTTTCCAAAGGGTTTGAAAAAGAGCTGGAGCTTCAGGGAGTCGGTTATCGTGCTTCGCTTAAAGGCAAGGGGTTGAGCCTCGCGCTTGGCTATTCGCACCCGATTACTTTCGACGCTCCCGCCGGCATTTCGTTTGAGGTGAGCAAAAAGCAGACAGAAATTGTTATAAAAGGGATGGATAAACAGCTTGTTGGTCAGGTTGCCGCGGATATAAGACAGTTCAGAAAAGTGGAGCCGTACAAGGGTAAGGGAATCCGCTATAAAGGCGAACATGTAATCCGCAAGGCTGGCAAGTCGGTTGCGGGAGGAAAATAAAGTATGAGAAGCAAAGCGTTTTCACCGAGGAAAAGAAGAAAAATCAGAATCCGCAAAGATCTTAGCGGCACAGCCGAAAGGCCGAGGCTGTCTGTTTTTCGCAGTAACAAAAATCTATCACTACAGGTTATTGACGACGTGGCGGGGAAAACTATTGTTTCCGCCCAAACGATTGAAAAAGACCTTAAAGTTAAGTTTTCAAAGAACAATCAGGAAACCGCTTCAGGTCTAGCGTCTGTACTTGCCGAAAGGGCAAAAGACAAAGGGATTTCAAAAATGGTGTTCGACAGAAACGGCTACGCGTATCACGGCAATGTAAAAAAGGTTGCGGAAAGTTTGAGGGAAAATGGCATCACAATTTAAGGGACAGCATGGCGGAAGGCGCGAGCCGCTTGCTCCGGGCGAAGTGGAGCTTGCCGAAAAAGTTATTTTCATCAACCGCGTCGCCAAGGTTGTAAAAGGCGGCCGCAGGTTTAGCTTTAGCGCCCTTGTTGTTGTCGGCGATAGGTCCGGCAAGGTGGGAACCGGCTACGGAAAGGCACGAGAGGTGCCGGAGGCGATAAGAAAAGCTATCGCCGCGGCCAAAAAGCGTTTGATTACCGTTTCCCTACAGGAAGGCACCATCCCGCACGAAGTGAATGGAAGGTTTGGTGCCGGGCATGTAATGATGAAACCTGCGTCGAAAGGTACCGGCGTTATCGCTGGCGGGCCTGTGCGCGCCATACTCGATGTTCTTGGTGTTAAGGATATACTTACCAAGTCGCTTGGTACCAATAATCCTTTTAATGTGGTTAACGCGACGATTCAGGGGCTTGAAAGCCTCAGGAGCCGTGAAGAGATAATGAAGATGCGCGAGACCGTATCGGAAATAGTAGAGGAATAATTAGAAAAATGAGATTGCATACTCTTAAGCCTGCGTCAGGTTCTAAAAAAGGGAGAAAAGTTGTAGGCAGAGGAACCGGCTCTGGTCGCGGCAAAACTTCCACTAGGGGGCATAAAGGGCAAAGATCAAGGTCTGGCGGTAAAAGCTCGCTTGTGCCGGGCTTCGAGGGCGGACAGAACCCTATCCATATGCGCCTGCCTAAAAGAGGCTTCACTAATATTTTCAGAGTAGAATATAAACCTGTTAATTTAGACCGCCTCGACAAGGTAGAAGGTGTAACCGAGTTCAACAGGGAAGTTTTATCTAAGCTAGGTATCGTAGGCAAGAGAGACAAAATTAAAATACTAGGTACCGGCGAAATTACAAAAGCAGTCACCATTTCTGCCGACCAATTCAGCAAAACCGCAAAAGAGAAAATCGAAAAAGCTGGCGGCAAAGCCCTGGAGATATAATTGGCCAGCACCGCGGACGGCATTGGTAATATCTTTAGGATTCCTGAAGTAAGGAATCGGCTTCTATTTACTATAGCGATGCTCGCGGTTTACCGCGTAGGAGCGCATATCCCCGTGCCGGGTATCGAGTCGGCGGCGCTTGCCGAATTTTTTGATGCCCAAAAACGGGGAACGATGCTCGCTTTCTTCGATATGTTTTCCGGCGGCGCTCTCTCTCGGTTGACTATTTTCGCGCTTGGCATTATGCCGTACATAAGTTCCTCCATCATTCTTCAGCTGATGACAGTCGCCGTACCACACCTCGAAAAACTTAAAAAAGAGGGTGAGGCAGGGCAAAGGAAAATTACGCAATATACCCGTTACGGAACTATAGTCCTTGCTTCCGTGCAGGGGCTTGGCATGAGTTTTGGGCTTGAAGCTATGACATCTCCCACAGGCGCCGCCATCGTCACCACTCCCGGCTGGCCGTTTAGGCTTCTTACAGTGCTTACCCTCACAGCAGGGACGGCGTTTATTATGTGGCTGGGAGAGCAGATAACCGAGCGCGGTATAGGCAACGGCATATCGCTGGTTATTTTTGCCGGCATAGTCGCTGTTATGCCTGCTGGCATCGTAAACAGCATACAGCTTATACAAACAGGCGAGCTTGGAATAATACAGGCTATTATCGTCGTTATGCTTATGGTTATCGTTGTCGGCATAATAGTGTTTGTCGAAACAGGGCAGAGAAGAATCCCTATCCAATATGCCAGAAGAATGGTCGGACGCAAGATGTATGCGGGGCAGTCGAGCCATCTTCCGTTGAAGGTTAATACCTCCGGTGTCATCCCGCCGATATTCGCGTCGTCGGTGATAATGTTTCCAGCCACTATAGCCGGGTTCATGCAGCACCCGACGATGACATCAATAGCAGACCAGCTTACACCTGGCTCTATGCTTTACACCGTTATTTATGTAAGCATGATTCTCTTTTTCTGCTTTTTTTACACGGCGATTGTGTTCAACCCTGCTGATGTGGCAGATAATATGAAAAAACATGGTGGTTATGTTCCCGGCATAAGGCCAGGAAAGCCGACGGCAGAATATATAGATTCCACCCTTTCCAAAATAACGCTTGGAGGGGCTATCTATCTTTCGCTGGTATGCATTTTGCCGGACTTTATGATTCAGGCTTTTTCCGTTCCATTTTATTTCGGTGGGACAGGATTGCTTATCATAGTCGGCGTTTCGATGGACTTTATGTCTCAGCTTGAATCTCACATGGTAATGAGAAACTACTCCGGTTTCCTTAAGTCTGGAAAAATGAGAGGCAGAAGATGATCCTGATTCTACTCGGCCCCCCGGGAGCAGGCAAAGGTACGCAAGCTAAGAAAATAACTGAAAAATACAAGTTTCCCCAGATTTCTACGGGAGATATACTACGCGCGGCTGTCAAGGAAGGCACCGAGATGGGGCTAAAAGCGAAAGGGTACATGGATGCCGGCAAGCTTGTGACCGACGAAGTGGTAATAGAAATAATAAAAGACCGCATAAAAGAGGATGATTGCTCCAACGGGTTTATCCTAGATGGCTTTCCGCGTACGATGGCTCAGGCCTCTTCTCTTGGGGATATGCTCAAGGAGAACGGAATGGAGCTTGGGCATGTACTCGACATTTCTGTAGATGAGAGTTTCCTCGTGGAAAGACTTACCGGAAGAAGGACTTGCAAAAATTGTGGATTCGGGTATCATATACGGTTTTCACCCTCATCTACGGATGGTGTGTGCGATAAGTGTGGCGGCGGGCTGTTTCAGCGCGACGACGACAATGAAGAGACTGTAAAGAATAGATTTGAGGTTTACAAAGATCAGTCTGACGAACTTAAATCGTTCTACAGCGGTTTGGGCAAGTATCAGCTGATAGACGGTACCACTGATCCTGAATCTGTTTTTAAGGCGGTAAGCGCGGTTATAGACGGTTAGATGGTTTTTATGATTATCTTAAAAACAGCGGAAGAGATTAAGAAACTGGGAGTAGCAAACCAGATTGTTGCTGAATCTCTGGCAAAGCTTAAAGGCTTGGTAGAAGAAGGCGTTACGACGCTGGAGCTTGATAGCATAGCGGAGAAGATGGTTCGCTCCGAAGGGGCAAAGCCGTCGTTTAAAGGTTATAGGGGGTTCCCTAACGCGCTTTGTGCTTCCGTTAATAAGGAAGTGGTGCATGGGATACCAAACGACAGAAAGCTGAAAAATGGGGATTTGGTAAAGCTGGATCTCGGAACAGAGTACGAAGGTTACTGTGGCGACGCGGCGATAACGGTGCCGGTCGGCAAAGTGAGCGGTGAAACGAAAAGATTGATAGAAGTTACGAGCAAAGCTCTTTATAAGGGAATTGAAAAGGCAAAGCCCGGCAACAGGCTTTCCGATATTTCCTACGCGATTCAGTCGCATGTCGAAGGCAGTGGCTTTTCGGTTGTGAGGGACTTTGTGGGACATGGAATAGGCAGATCTCCGCATGAGGATCCGCAGGTTCCTAACTTTGGAGAGGCCGGTAACGGTCCGGTTTTGAAGGCTGGCATGGTGCTGGCTCTTGAGCCGATGGTAAACGTCGGCGGATGGCAGGTTGAGGTGCTGGATGATGAGTGGACTGTCGTTACGAAAGACGGGAAGCTTTCGGCTCACTTTGAACACAGTATCGCGATAACGGAAAACGGACCGGAAATTTTGAGTGAATTAAGGAATTAGAAAATGAAAGTAAGAGCATCTGTAAAACAGATTTGCGAGAAATGTAAAGTCGTAAGACGCAAAGGCGTGTTGCGGGTAGTTTGCGAAAATCCGAAACATAAACAGCGTCAAGGATAACGGGGGTAGTAGTGGCAAGAATTGCTGGTGTAGATATTCCAAGAAACAAAAGAGTAGTGATATCCCTTACATATATTTATGGGATTGGTCCTACCACTAGCAAGAGGATTCTCAAGGAAGCCGGCCTTGATGAAAGCAAACGGGTAAAGGATCTCTCTGATAGAGACATAAACAAGCTCAGAAACATTATAGAAAAGCAGTATACAGTCGAAGGCGACCTGCGGCGCAATGTCCAGATGGATATCAAGAGAATGATGGAAATCGGATGTTATAGGGGAATGAGGCACAAAAGAGGTCTTCCATGCCGCGGTCAACGCACAAGAACGAACTCGAGAACCAGAAAAGGCCCTAAACGTACAGTAGCAAGATCCAAAAAAGTTGCTAACAAGTAATCGGAGAAGTAATGGCAGATAAGAAAAAAGAGAGCAAGGTTTCAAAGAAAAAAGGGATAAAAGCTCCCGCAAATGGGATAGCCCATATAAACGCTTCATTCAACAACACTATCGTTACTATTAGCGATACGGCTGGCAACGTTATTTCGTGGGCCACTGCCGGTGCCGCCGGCTTTAAGGGGTCAAGAAAAGGTACGCCGTTTGCGGCCCAGTCAACAGCCGAGCGTGCCGCTAAAAAGGCTTTAGATGCTGGAATGAGGCAGGTGGAAGTAAGAGTAAAAGGGCCTGGTGCCGGCCGCGAAGCGGCGATACGCTCTTTGAGAGCGGCAGGGCTTAATATAGATATGATTAGGGACGTAACCCCTGTTCCGCATAACGGGTGTCGACCCCCAAAGCGAAGAAGGGTTTAAGGAGGAAATTTTGGCGAGATATAGAGGCGCCGCTTGCCGGCTTTGCAGGAGAGAAGGTATTAAGCTCTTTTTGAAGGGCGAGCGTTGCCTTTCTGCTAAATGTGCTTTGGACAGAAAGGCATACCCTCCGGGGATGCACGGCCTTAATAGGCGCAGAAAGGAAAGCGAGTACGGAATACAGTTGCGTGAAAAGCAAAAAGTCCGCAGAATTTATGGCCTTATGGAAAAACAGTTCCGCAACACTTACGATAAGGCGGCAAGGAAAACAGGCATCACCGGCGAAGTGTTTCTTCAGATGCTGGAAAAGCGCCTCGATAATGTTGTTCATAGGCTCGGGTTTGCTCCTAGCCGAAATTTTGCGAGACAGCTTGTAAGCCACAAACATTTTCTTATAAACGGTAAAGTGGTAAACCTTCCTTCATATCAGGTGAAGAAAGGTGACGTTATAGAAGTAAACAAAAAGAGCAAAGAGAAAAAAGTTTTTGCCGGCACTTTAGACAGGCGGGCGAGCCTTGAGCTTGCGTCATGGCTCTCATGGTCTGAAGGCGAGCTAAAAGGCGAAGTTATCGACGACCCGATGGTGCAGGAGAAAAAGATACCTGTTGAAGAACATTTAATTGTTGAGTTTTACTCTAAATAAGGTGGGTAATATGTTAAAGGATCCAGTAAGACCAAGGAAGCTTGACAGAGTTGAATCCGATGAAGGAAACTTTTATGCGAAGTTTATGGCAGAGCCTCTTGAAAGGGGCTTTGGAACTACTGTAGGAAACTCTCTTCGCAGGTACCTTCTTTCATCAATTCCGGGCGCGGCTGTAGTCGCGGTCAAGTTCGAAGGAATTCATCACGAGTTTTCAACCCTCTCTAACATCTATGAAGATGTTTCCGATATTATTCTAAATTTCAAGGAGCTTGTTATCGAACAAGGGGCCGGCGAAACTCTTACTCTCGTTATCGACGCGAATGGAAAGAAAGAAGTAACAGCGGCTGATATCAAGTGTCCCCCCGGAGTAAAAGTAGTCAACACCGATTTGCATATTGCAAGCCTTATGGATAAAAGCTCCGTTTTTAAAGTGGAGCTTTACACGCAAAAAGGCTACGGATATGTCCCATCGGAAGAATACGATACTGCCGGCGGCGATATCTCGGTCATTCCGATTGACGCTAACTTTTCTCCAATAAAAAAGGTGAACTACAAAATTGAAAAGACCCGTGTCGGCCATTCTGCCGATTACGATAAGCTTATCCTAGAGGTCTGGACAAACGGAACGATAGACCCCGAGGACGCGGTCTCGAACGCGGCCAAACTTCAAAGAGATCATATGCTGGTCTTTATGAATATCGACGATGACATAGTCACCCCGGTACCCGAAGAGAAGCAGGAGCCAAAAAGATCGTCGATAAACCTGAACAGAAGCGTCGAAGAGCTTGAGCTTTCCGTCCGCTCTTACAACTGTCTGCAAAAGGCGGAGATTAAGACAATAGCGGAACTGGTCGAAAAGACAGACGGCGAAATGCTTAAGACTCGTAATTTCGGCAGAAAATCACTCAACGAAATAAAAGCTATTCTCGTAGAGATGGGACTTTCGCTAGGCATGAGCAAAGAAGAAATAGCACAGCAGACCCAGGATTAGGGAGAGTATAGACGATGCGTCATTTAAAGGACGGGAGAAAGTTTAACCGGAAAGCGGCTCACCGCAAAGCGATGTTCCGCAATATGGTTACCTCGCTTCTTCAGTACGAAAAGATAAATACCACCCTTGCCAAGGCTAAAGAGCTTAGGCGGTTCACCGATAGAATGATTACCATCGGCAAAAAGGGAGACCTTGCTTCAAGGCGAAGAGCGCTGGCCTACATTAACAGTAAGGACGTGGTGCAAAAACTGTTCTCCATTCTTTCCGAAAGATACCAAGGAAGGAACGGCGGCTACACCCGCATCTTCCATGCCGGAACAAGAGTAGGCGATGCCGCCCCGATGGCTATTATCGAACTGGTAGATAGAGACCCAGAAGCGTTGCCGAAAAGAAGAGTAAAAAGAGCGAAAGAGGAAGAAGGGGCACCAGCCGTCAAATAGCTTTTTTCAAACCAAAGATTCTTTAAAGGCTGGATGGTCAAACATCCAGCCTTTTGTCGTTGCACGACCCGCAGCAGCCGCACGCGCCATGCAACGGTGTGAGGGCTGATAGTGTCATTGCCTTCAATTTTTTTACCACTTACGCACTTGTCAGTGCGCCCACTCAAAAAAACTTTAGGCTCCTTGCCTAACTCGCTTCTCTTCGCAAGGCGCTTGCTTTCGATAGGCATCGCACCACGCAGGGCGCGGAGCCGATTATCATCGAGGCTGATTGTAAATGCTAATAGCGACTATCGTAGCTACTAATCTAAAGCCTCTTCTTTTGTGAAGATTGTCCAGCACTTGTTACCGGCATCGTTGAAACATATGGTGTCGGCATACATGCTGATCATGGAAAGACCACGACCGCTCTCCTTTAGCAAATCATCTTCTTCAATAACCTGCGAAAGCTTAGCACCGTCAAAACCTTTTCCTTCATCAAATACGCTTACCTCTAGAATGCCGTTATGAAGAATATGGCTTATTTGCACATTGTGGATATCAGACGCAAGGTTCCCGTGCATAATTGCGTTTATCACAAGTTCGCCCAGTGAAACCTCTATTTCGTTCATTTTCTGGGCAGACCAGCCGTCTTGAGAGAGTTTCTCGATAATTGGTTTATAGGTATCTTCCAGATGGTGAATCTCTCGGAAAGTGGACTCACTATCAATGTTTTTGGAGTTAGGGAGCGGTGCAGGCTCATGGTTTTTTATCGGGCAAACATACTGCTTATGCTCCATGATAAATGTTAAGAGTGGTGGCCCAGGTCTGAACTCCAGTGTTTCATACTTTTCTGCAGGTCTTGAACCAATGAAGACAAACGAAACGTCATCCTCCGGTCTTCCTCCGTTTAGATGCAATTCAAACTCAGATTTGACAAGATTGTATGCGTCATTCGGTTCCATGCCTTTTAGACGGGGAAGAATCTTGCCCTTAAGCTTGGTTTCAAATTCAACCCCATTCTCATCTTTTTCTTCCATAAGGCCGTCACTGTATATGAGTAATAGTTGACCTGTTTTTAGCATCAGAGAAACATCACTATATCTGTTACTGTCCTCCAGATTTATATCAAATTGCCCCAGCATGAAGCCTTGTTTTCCAACCATCTCCATACTGCCATCTGGATTTATCAGCCACGGGGCTGGGTGGCCTGCAAGAGAAAGCTTAATCTCTCGTGAATCAAATTCCATAAGAGCATAAACTGCGGTTATAAAATGACCTGTCTTTTCACAGAACTTTGTTAACCCTTTGTTCATATCAGTTAAAAAGACGGATGGAAGGCTTACGGATTTCTTTTGGGGGTTAGTTTTACAGTCGTCTGCTAATGCTGTAGCTAATATGTTCAGCAAAGTCTCCTCTATATCATGGCCGGATACGTCATGCAGATAAACACCAGCATATCTTGACCTGAACCTTATCCATCGTAACGCATCACCGCCGCCAACGGTTCTGGCTGTGTGATACATTGGAGAAGTAATAAAGAAGGGTGTTAGGCCGGGAGGTTTTAACAGGAAAGTTAATGCATCTTCGGCCATACGTAGCGCCATTTCCATCTTTGCAGTGTATTGGTTAATTTTTTTATTGCTGTGCAATAAGTTTCTCATAATTATTATTGCAAACAATATAGCAGCGAGACTCAAGGAAATGCTAATTACCAAAGCATATCTAGCCTCTTTCTGCTCGGCGTTTGCTACTTCAAGAATTTCTCTAGAGAATAAAAACACAACCCTCCCCAAGTTGTCTATCTCTTTAGTCTTCATATCGAACCAGTGTTCGGGGTCAATGCCAAAACCACCCTCAGTCCCTTTTTCAACGGCAATATTCTGCATCCTGCGCACTTCTCTTGTAACTTCCTTACTTGATTCTTGAAAAAAGATAGCCCTGGATTTTAACGAACCTAAATTTAGAAAATACTTTTTTGAGTACTCTTCTTCATGTACGGATTCTATATATTTCACATACAGACCCCGCTCGAAAGTGTCCATATGAAATACCGCGCTTAAGATGGCTCTTACTATTCCAGAGTGTTCCTTCATGTCCTGCAGAAAATGGAATGCCAGAAACATGTTGCCCATTTCATGTATGGTGGTAAAGCTAGGTATTAATCCTACCGTTTCCAAGAAACCATGATTAACAGTTGTGAAGTAATTTATGGAATCTTCAAGTGAAAGTGTGTAAGAGTCTATGGCATTTCTTTTGGCACCCAAAGCTCCGAACTTGGTGATAGAAGCCTTTAGTCTTTCCTGAAAATCTTTCCCATATTTCACATTTACAAAACTGTCAAGAAGTATGGTCAAATCTGAAAAGCTTTTATCCGTTAACAATCTCTGCTTGGAAAGCTTTTTAGAAAAATCTTTTTCTTTAGAAGCTAGAAAAAGTGAGCTGATTCCACGCTCTTTTTGTAACTCATGCACAAGGTCGCTGATTTCCAGCGCTAAGTAAGAAAGGTTTTTGAGATTATTCATTTCATCCAACACAGCCCTTTTTTCGATAAAAATGTTGAATGAATAAAAAGACAATGCTAACAGGGGGACTATAACAATCGAATATAGCTTAAATCTAGTTGTAAAAACGTCTCTCATTCCTTACTCCCCCCCACATTTCCGCTACCAACCTCAAGGCTATCCTTTCGCACTAATGCCCACCCCACCAGCCTATCAAGGTTAGTTCAATTAACTTACAATCATTTGTCACTAGATTCAAGGCTTCGCAGATTGACAATAAAGTTCAAAATGGTTTTTTTATCTGGGATTCCAATAAAAGCATAAAATGATAATAATTTTTCGCCTACAATACGCCTGCTGCTGGAAGTTCTTGATATGCTAAAGACTTCAACCTATTGAAAATATGGAGCCGCTAAACGGAATTAACCGCCAGCCTATTGATTACGAAATCTATCACGCACGGCAACTGCCCGCCGTGCTACGGTCTCCATGTTTTGTGTGGGGGAAATAAAAAAAGGCAGACAGATTACAAAAACCTGTCTGCCTTATAAATCGTTCTACGGACTAGTTTATAAATTAACTAGCTACGGCATCTTCCTTTAGAGGCCGTGTGTGGATACCGCACTCGCCGCCGCATTTCGATGTGCCGGCCCATCTGCCGTCTCTTTCGTCGTCGGACGCTGTGATAGCGGTGCATGGCGTGCAGCCGAGTGAGCGGTAGCCAATCCTGTAGAGGCTGTTAGCTTCCACTCCGTAAACCGCCATATACTGCCAAATCTCTCTTTCCTTAAAAAGGAGAATAGGGTTTACTTTTACGAGGTCTTTATCTCTATGCTCGACCTCTTTGTAGTCGGTACGGGTTCTGCCTTCGGTGCATCGAAGGCCGGTAATCCATGCCTTTACATCCATCTCCCGAACAGCTTGTTTCACCGGCTCTACTTTGTAAATGTCACAGCATTTATCGACATCGGTTTCGTATATCTTTTCCAGCGGTCTATCTGCTTCGTAAACTTTCAGGCTGGGGTACTTCGCAACAAGCCTGTTCATGTACTCTTTGGTCTCTTTTGGTTTAAAAGGCGTAGTAACGATGAACCCTCTAACGTTGGGCCTAATCCTTACCGCCATATCCCAAACAACCATAGAGTCTTTGCCAAGCGAGTTGGCCACTACAGCCTGATCGCCGTATTTATCGAAGTACTCTTTTAGAAGTTTCTCGGCCCGTTCAACCTTTTCTCCAAAATGGAGAGTATCAACCAGTTCCTGCATATTTTCGCTCATTCTTCCTCCTCCTGTAAATCACAATCTTATAAACCGTCTTTTAGTATCTTTATGCGAAAGATATCTTCACTTTCGCGCTTTACGCCTTTTATTAAATGTCCTTCATCCTTAAGCTGTATAGATATGTTCTTTACCGAATCTCCGGCTTGGCATATCAGCTCCAAAACCTGCCCACTCTCAATCTTGTCGAGAGCAAGCTTGGTTTTGACAAACGACATAGGGCAGACTTCATCAGAGATATCTATAAAGAGATCTGCTTTTAAGTCTGGCTCATTTTCCATTCTTCTTCTCTCCTTTTGGGTTCGTAACTATCAGGCGGGGCAGGGCAGGGTTCTTTTCAAGCTTTGCGTCTCCAATAGTAGCTTTCAGCATCTCCATGTAGCTTGCCATCATCCCTTCCTTTAGCAAAAGGTTTCCAAGCCTTATACGTCCATGCGATTCGCCTTTTTGCTGGTACCATGTGATGGTGCCGTCTATAACTTTTAATGTTTCATCGTCGGAGAGAAAGTTGGCAACAGCGGTACCAAAAGCTGGGTGTCTTCCGCCATGCCCGCCAACGCGAACCATATACCCACGCTCTTCTGCTTCCCATGCCATCGTCGGGCATGCCCTTACGCAGTCATCGCAGTAAATACATTGCGAAGCGTCAAAAATCGGCTGTCCTGTCTTTTTATCGGACTCAATCGCATCTTCAGTGCAGGCGGACGAACAGATAGTACAGCCCGTACACTTTTCTACATCCCACTTTGGGAATATCGCTCCCTGTAGCCCGAGGTCGGTACCGGTTGAGTGAATGCAGTCGTGCGGGCATGCGGAAAGAGATATCTTAAACTTGTGCGGAGTTCTCCTTCCAAAAAACATATCTGTTATCGTCTGTGCCATAGACTGCGTATCGACTATTCCGTTGGGGTTGTATTCGCACCCGCCGCATGCCGTAGGCACCCGCACCCGAGGGCCGCAAGAAGCTATCTTCTGCTCCACGCTTCCAAGCATATCGGTCAGTTCGTTAAAATCGTGATAATCGACAGTAGGTATTTCTAAAGACTGCCTCACGCTGAAATGTACAAACTTGTCGCCAAACTTTTCTGCCGCCTTAGCCACGGTTTTAAGCTTTTCGATAGTCATTCTGCCGCCGGGGCAGTTGAGCCGTACCGTAAACTTATCTTTTTGTCTTTGCTTTATAAACCCGCCGGCACGAAGACCTGCAAAATCTATCTTGCCTTTAGCATCTTTACCAGCGACTTCGGCATCTACAGCTATCTTCTTGATTACCGTTTCATCAAGATTATGGTCAACTGTAATCCGTAGTTTTTTACCGTTTTTGGTACCACTCATGGTGAAAATCCTTCCTGCCAAATTATTTTGAGTATTGAGAGTTTATAAAAACCTACTAAATTTGTCAAGATTAAAAATCAATATACAATAGCTATTAGCTAGCTTGTAATTATTTGAAAAGTAACATCTAATATCTAAATAGACTTAAATGCAGGACAAAAATCACTTATCAGAATGAAAGTTATTTTTATGCTAAAACTGGAATAAAAGCACAAAAATCTCTACCTTCGCTCTAACTTATTGTATGGCGACTAGTTATTTGCTATAAAAACCCAGAATTGTAAACCTGCATAGAGGTTAGAGTCGATATCGGTGTTCTATTTTAAAAGCTCTTTAAGGTATTCATTTTTGTAGTTTATATAGTTTTGGGACGACTCTAGAAGCATATCTCTTTCTTTTTTAGTTAGTTCTCTTACCACTTTGCCGGGGGATCCAATTACAAGCGAGCCGGACGGGATAACTTTCCCTTCGGTAACTAGCGCTCCAGCCCCGATTATGCAGTCAGAGCTTATTTCCGCACCGTCTAGAATTATCGCGCCCATTCCTAAAAGCACTCTAGAGCGTATGGTACAGCCGTGGATAGTAACAGAGTGGCCTACGGTTATATCATCTTCGAGAATTGTGGGGTAGGTATTGTGAGTAACATGTATTACCGAGTTATCTTGAATATTTGTCCGTGTTCCTATACGGATATAATTTACATCTCCACGAACAGTGGTATTAAACCAGATAGATGATTCATCGCCGATTTTCACATCGCCGATTACCTGCGCAGACTCTTCGATAAAAACCGATTTTCCGATTTTGGGGCTGATTCCTCTATATGGTCTTAGCATGTCGCTAGCTCAGGTGAGGAGAGAGGGAGCAAAAAAAACGCCCGCAGTTGTTAAGAGTTGTCGGCACGAAAGCGGTTTTAAATCTTGGTATCAAAGATTTTTTCGACCATCTGCCTAAAAGCCCGTTTGGCCGAAACATATTCTTCACTCGGTATCTGCTTAACCTGACTGCCGGTCTCGCGGTTGCGAACCTTAACAATAACTTCATTGTCAGAGTTTACCGTATAATCATTGTATGTACCAGCAGGCTCCAGCTTGACGCTCGCTTCCAGCTCCGCCTTTTTTGCTTTTTCAGAGAGGTCTACCATCTCTCTTTCAGCCTTCTTCGCACTGGCAGTTTTCATCTCTTTTACCGCATCGTCACGTTTGCGGTTGTAGATTTCCTCGTTGCGGGGCTTTCTAAAGGTGCTGTCGGCTTTTCTGTTAGGTTCGGGCTTGGGAGCCTCTTCCATCCGCTCGACAGGCGCATCTTCTCTGGCTGTTCGTCTGGAGCTTCTGGCAGAGTCGTCAACTCTCTTGGCTTCAACTTTTACCCTATCTATTTTTCTTACTTCCATTGTCTTTTACCTATTTTCCTGTCCATAAATCTATCTGTTCTCATCTGTCTTATCGGCAACATCGTTTTGCTTCTTTAGCGTTATTTAGAGGTTTTTAACCTGTTGAATTTTATCTGCTTGCATAGAATAGATGGAGGTTGCTCTAACTGTGGGGCCGTCTACTTTTTTGGTAAGTTATCATTCTAAAGGTGGGGCGGACACTTTCGTATTAATCACTTTTCCCAACAGTATATTGATAACTGTTCCATCGTGTTAGGTTGACTTCGGTTTAGATAATTGAAGATAATCTTCCAGATGCGGGACAAACCAAAAGTAATTACCTGTGGGTGCAGGTTTAACAGGTACGAATCGGCGGAGATTAAAGAGCGGATAGGCGCTGACATTGACAAGCCGGTGGTTGTAATAAATTCCTGCGCTGTTACCGCAAAATCCGAAGCGAAAAGCCGCCACGCGGTGAGGCGTGCCATAAGGGAAAACCCAGATGCTTCGATAGTGGTAAGCGGATGCTGGGCAGAGCTGGACCCGCGGGCGGTCGGCGAGATTGAAGGGGTAGACCTTGTTTTAGGCAACGAGGAAAAATTCAGCACCGGGAGTTTTCTCTCTAAAAAAAACAGCGCCAAAACATATACCGGAGGGGTTAACTCTGCCGACGGTTTTTTAGAAACAGCGGTCGGGTTTATGGAAAGCCGTACCGCCGCGTACCTGAAAATCCAAAACGGGTGCGATGAAACATGCTCTTTTTGCGTGGTAAGGCTCGCGCGTGGGAAAAGCCGGTCGGCCTCTCCAGAATTTGTAAAAGAGAGAACAGAAAAACTTATCAAAGACGGAGCAAAGGAGATAGTCCTTACCGGCATAAACGTCGGACAGTATGGAAACGATTTGTCGGGCGATATTGATCTTGCAAATGTTTTAAATCTGGTGGCCGAAAATAAAAAAGCACGGTTTCGCTTAAGCTCCATAAATCCTAATGAGGTTACCAAAGAGCTTCTTGAAGTAATGGCCGAGAATAAAAATATTTGCCGGTATCTCCATATACCTCTTCAGGCAGGAAGCGACAGAGTTCTCAAAATGATGAGAAGACCGTACAGTGCTTCCGACTATAGAAAAAAGATAGAGCTGGCATCGTACCACCTGCCAAACCTTGCGCTTGGGTGCGATATTATTGCTGGTTTTCCCGGTGAGAGCGATGAGGAGTTTAATAACTCTTTACAAATGTTTGAGGAGCTACCGTTTACATACGCGCATGTTTTTGCCTACTCAGCCAGAGAGCAGGCAGATTCTTCTAAGATGGGCGGGCAGGTATCGTCTGCCGTAAAGAAGGAAAGAGCAAAACTGTTGAAACTGATGGCAACCGCGAAGAACCTTAAATTTCGGGAAAGCCTTATCGGCTCTGATGTCGTAGTTTTGGTCGAGGCAGGAGAGGATGATAGTGGAGTCTTGAGAGGTAAGAGCGACAGCTTTATAACTGTCGAGTTTCGTGGTGGCAGGGAAATGAAAGGCTCTCTTGCGAATGTCCGTCTCAAAGAAGTTACGGCAACAGGAATGTTGGGCGAACTTAAGTGAGTAAGATCGTTACGCTGACGACAGACTTTGGTTTATCCGACCCATGGGTAGGGATAATGAAAGGGGTAATGCTGTCAATAGATTCTGAGATAAGGTTTGTAGAAATAACCCACGATATCCCTCCGCAAAATATTATGAAAGCGGCGCTCTGCCTGCGTGGAATTAAAGACTCTTTTCCAAAAGGAACAGTACATCTTGTCGTAGTCGACCCCGGCGTAGGTTCTGCTAGAGATCCTATAATAATCAAGACAAAGCGTTACTACTATGTCGGCCCAGATAACGGAGTTTTTACTTTTCTAGATTCTAAGGTCGAGAAGATCGTAAAAATTTCCAACAACTGTTTTTTTAGAGATAATATTTCATCCACATTTCATGGCAGAGATATATTCGCGCCAACAGCCGCGAAGCTTTTTTCAAGGGCTATGGATGACTTTGGTCAGCCGCTTAAAAGCAGGGATAAATTCAGACTATCTGAGCCTCAAATTGAAGCCGATGTCATAAAAGGAGAAGTGACCTATATTGATCATTTCGGCAATCTGTTCACAAATGTGCCTACGGAAACGATTCAGCAGATGCAAAAGCTTTTCCCCACGCGGAGTATAAGCATAGAGGTTGCCGGAAAATATCTGGTAAAAGGTTTAAGTAGATATTACCAATCTATGGAAAACGGAGAGCTTGGGGCGATTATTAACAGCTTTGATCTTTTAGAACTTTTCATGCGTAATAAAAACGCCAGCAAGTCATATGATATCTGTTTGGGAGATTCGGTAGCGGTAAGGTTTTTGTCCCCAACGTGAGTTTGCCCCGCCATTTTGAGCGTAGCAGGTTCTCACTTGCGTACCTTCTTCTTAAAAGTGGTAAGAGCGATAGGGTTTTAGAGCATCCTCAAACCGGTTACATGCCGTTAACCCCAAGACGGATATCCGAGAAGGTAGTACAGCTTCTCTGGAAGAATATGCTTTTTAATAACGGCTCGATGAAAACCACAAACGGTGTTTCTGTAAAAATCCTAAAGGCTGGACGCTTTAACAGGCGTGAAGGGCCAGACTTTAAAAATGGAGAGATTTTCATAGACGGCAAAAAAATATCAGGAGATATAGAGATACATCTTGACGCTAGAGAATGGTATCAGCATAAACATCATATCTCTAGGCATTACGATAAAACTATTCTCCATGTTTTTTTAAGCCGATCGGAAAAAACGGCTCCCGCCGCGAACAGAAAAGGTGAAATATTGCACGAGTTAGAACTTGGCCTTTACCTCCGGCATTCACTGGACGAATTGGAAAAAGAGATAGAGCTTGGCGATTCGCCTGTTACAGGAAGGGCGGATAACCCGCCTTGCAGAAAAGAGTTCATTAAAAAGAACGAAACAGATACCGCCATAATTTTGGATATTATAAGCGAAGGTCGAATGCTTATAAAGTCCAACAGATTTATAGACAGGATGGAATCTGCCGGCACGCGGCAGGTTTTTTACGAAGCGATGTTTGAATGCATGGGCTACTCCAGATTTAAAAGAGAGTTTCTCACAGTTGCCGAAAATATTCCGATTGAATATCTCGATGAAATTATCTCGAAGAACTCTAAGCTGGAAGCCTCTGTCACGGCACAGGCTGTCTTCTTTGTATCCACCGGTCTTTTGGAGTCGGCTCAATCTACTTCCGAAGATATCCGACTAAAAGAAATGCTAGCTGAGTACGGCAAGGTAAATATTTCCACTCGTGTGGCGAATCTTTTTTCCCTTAGCGACTGGTCGATGCTCGGCTGTAGACCTGTCAACTATCCCCATAGAAGGCTTGGTGCTTTTTCGCATATCGCGACGGAGTGTTGCGACATCGACTTTTTTAGAAAGATTCTTTTATCAAGCTTGGCTCCAAGAAGTAAGGTGGCTAAAATGATGCGCCTCTTTACAGATGTCTCGGATAGATTTTGGGATGTTAGATACAACTTTAACAGGGCTACACGTCTGCCAAAAAAACTTATCGGGAGGGATAGGTCGATATCGCTTATGGTCGACTGTGTCGTCCCGTTTTTTCTTGCACTTTGCCGTGCCGAGCATGACAGAGAAATGGAAAAAAATCTTTATGAAGCTTATTATATCGTTCCAAAACCGTCGTCTAATTCTATTATCGACTTTATGGTACGCAACCTTCTGGGGAAAGAAAGGCGTTATTTGATAGATACCGTCCGGCACCAGCAGGGGATAATACAGCTTTACAACGACTTCTGCTACAAAGCACCTGCCGGTTGTGGGCAGTGTCCACTTCCTGAGTACATTAAGGATTTTTAATAGCTTACAAATTTCTATATACACCCCACTAGGGGAGGGGTATAATATAGCTGAATTGAGATGGCAGTATGGAAAAGATTAACAGCAAAGAAACAGTCCTAAAGGTTGTAGGCATGACCTGCGCCTCCTGCGCAAGCAGTGTTGAGAGAAGCGTTAAAAAACTAGATGGTGTCAGTTCGGCTTTTGTCAATCTCCTCACACAAAAGCTTACCGTCCAGTCTGCCGGCAATGTTTCTGACGAAAAGCTGATAGAAAAAGCGGTAAAAGATGCTGGATACGGCGTAGCAGAGCCGGAGCTTGGAAAGGTAACTATCCCGATTGGCGGCATGACATGCGCCGCCTGTTCAACACGGATAGAAAAAAGCCTAAATAAAACCGAAGGGGTGCTAGAGGCTTCGGTCAATCTGGCGACAGAAAAAGCGACGATAACGTTCGACCCAACGGTAATCAGGCTATCAGAGCTAAGAGCGGTCATAGAAAAAGCTGGCTACAAAGCTTTGTCAAACATTGATATAAAAATGAGAGAGGACAAAAAAATTCCTCTTTTAAATCAGCCGCGTTTCAACCTCGCCGTCGCTGTTGCTTTTGTCATTCCACTCGGGTTTATAGCTATGGGGCCTATGGCAGGGCTAACATTGCCGGAGCTTATCTCAGCAAAAACTAACCCCCAAAATCTTGCACTCTTCCAGCTTTTTCTTACATTGCCTATACTGTTTGCCGGCAGCAGGTTTTATATTTCCGGCGGAAAGGCTCTTGTTCATTTAGGGCCGAATATGGATTCGCTTATCGCTATAGGGACATCGGCCGCGTTTTTATATTCCATCTTTGGAACGGCTAAAATTTTTTATGGCGATTCGTCTTTCATCCATAATCTTTATTTCGAGGCGGCCGGTTTTATTATCGCTCTGGTTCTGTTGGGTAAGTTTATGGAGGAGAGAGCTAAAAGCGAGACATCGTCGGCAATCAGAAAGCTTGTCAGCCTCGTGCCAGACAGCACTACTCTTATTGATGGAAACGAATATAAGATTGTGCCGGTTGATGACTTGCGTCCGGGAGATATGCTTTTGGTAAAACCGGGAGAAAAAATTCCGACAGACGGCCTATTGGTTAAAGGAACGACCGTTGTAGATGAATCTATGATTACCGGCGAAAGTATGCCTGTAACGAAAAAAGCAGACGACAACTTGACAGGCGGCACCGTAAACGGAGAGAACACGATAGAGATGCGTGCCGAAAAGGTAGGGAGCGAAACTACTCTAGCAAGGATTATAAAACTTGTCGAAGATGCTCAAGGATCAAAAGCCCCGATAGCTAAACTGGCGGACGAGGTCTCTGCTGTTTTTGTTCCTGTTGTTGTGCTTTTAGCATTTCTGTCTGCCACAGGGTGGATGCTCTCCGGTCAGCCGTTTTCATTTTCGTTGACCATATTTATATCGGTACTTATAATCGCCTGCCCATGCGCTTTGGGGCTGGCAACTCCGACGGCGATAATGGTAGGCACAGGGCGCGGCGCGGATATGGGAATACTTATCAAAAACGCGGTCGCGCTTGAAAACGCTCATAAGATAAACATGGTGCTGTTCGATAAAACCGGAACAATAACGGAAGGTAATCCGGCAGTCACCAGCTTCGAGCCCCTTAATGGTTTTTCAAGGGAGGAGTTGTTCCGCGCAGTCGTTGCCGTCGAATCTGGTTCCGAACACCCCATCGCAAAAGCTATTCTTACCGCCGCTAAAAAGGAGATTACTTTTTCAGCAATCGCGGATGACATTAAGTCGGTTCCAGGCTTTGGAGTAACCGGTGTTTATGAGGGGAAGAATATAATGCTGGGGAAACCTCTGATGCTCGAGAACGGCGGGGTAGACATAGAGCCTGCGAAAAAGTCGCTTAAAAAAATATCCGCGAACGGTCAGACATGTTTACTGCTTGCCATTAACGGACAGCTTGGCGCAGTAATCGGCGTTGCCGATACGATAAAGCCAACAAGCCGCGGAGCTATTGAGAAACTCCACAAAATGGGAATAGAGACGGCGATGATAACCGGCGATTCGCTTCCGGTGGCGCGGGCGATAGCAAGCGAAGCAGGGATCGAAAAAGTTATAGCCGAAGTACTGCCGGAAGATAAAGAGAAGGAGGTTCGAAAGCTTCAGGAGAAAGCTGGTAAAAAAGTTGCCATGGTAGGTGATGGTATAAACGACGCGCCGGCCCTTGCGCGCTCCGATGTCGGCATAGCGATAGGAACAGGAACCGATGTAGCTATTGAAACAGGCGATATAGTTCTAATGAGCGGAGATATAAGAGGCGTGGAAAAAGCGCTAAGGCTTAGCCGCGCTACCGTAAGAAACATTAAGCAAAATCTTTTCTGGGCGTTCTTTTATAATGCTCTCGGCATTCCTATCGCCGCTGGGGCTTTGGTTTTTTTCGACGGCCCGCTTTTAAAACCTGCTTTCGCGGCGGCGGCTATGAGCTTTAGTTCTATTTCTGTTTTGCTAAACGCGCTCAGGTTGAAAAATTTTAAATGAAAAGGAGATGGAAATGAAAAAGTTACTTACGATCGAAGGGATGACCTGCGGAAGTTGTGTCGCTCATATCACTAAAGCTCTTGAAGGTAACGAAGGTGTAATTTCCGTTAATGTTGACCTCGGCTCTAAAACTGCCACGGTAGAATCGGATATAGAACTAAACGATGAGACGCTTAAAAAAGCGGTAGCCGAAGCTGGTTACACCGTAACCGGAATTTCCGAAGGATAGGTTATGCGCACTGAATCGAGAAAAAAGGCGGGCCATACCTTGAAAACCGCTAGGGGACAGATAGATGGAATCATAAAAATGCTCGAAGATGATAGATACTGCATAGATGTTAGTAAGCAGATACTTTCCGCGCAGTCGTTATTAAAAAAGGCAAACCTAGATATCTTGCGTGGCCATATAAAGAGCTGTGTCGCTGATGCGATAAGGAAAGGCGAGGCAGACGAAAAGATTGAGGAGATTTTTGGGATTATTGACAGCTATGCAAAGCTGGGATAGCGGTAATTTGCATTATTAAAAAATTTCGGAGAGCTACTCAGGTTGGGAAGAAAGCACCTTTCGCGCATCTATATAAGCATATTTTCAACCTCTCTAAGGCTCTATTCCATAGGCAGATTAAGACTGCGGGACCCAACTTTGAAACCTTACGAGAAATTCGATTTCTGGCTGTTTAACATACTGAAAAATAAGGTAAAAAAGTCCAAAAAAAGAGGCGAAAAATGTTTATTTTAGTGGTAGAATTATCCGCTTATGGATGAGCAAGGAGGTAAGCAACTACCTGTAAATATTGAAGACGAAATGCGTACTTCGTATATGGACTATGCGATGAGCGTAATCGTCGGCCGAGCCTTGCCGGACGTGCGTGATGGACTGAAACCTGTCCATAGACGGGTGCTTTTTTCGATGAATGAAATGGGCAATACTCATAATAAGGCGTACAAAAAATCGGCCAGAATCGTTGGAGATGTCATCGGTAAATACCACCCTCACGGCGATCAGGCGGTCTACGATACCATTGTTCGTTTGGCCCAGAAATTTTCGATGCGCCACACGCTGGTTGACGGTCAAGGTAACTTTGGGTCGATAGACGGCGACTCTGCCGCCGCTATGCGTTACACCGAAATACGGCTCGACAAGCTTACCGACGAAATGCTTGTAGATCTTGATAAAGATACCGTCGAGTTCACGCCGAACTACGACGATACTCTTAAAGAACCTACGGTTATGCCGTGCAAGTTTCCGAACCTTTTGCTAAACGGCTCTTCCGGTATCGCGGTTGGGATGACTACGAATATTCCGCCGCACAATCTTCACGAACTGAGTAGTGCCGTGAGATACATTATCGAAAATAAAGACTGCTCGGTAGAAGATCTTATAAAAATAGTACCGGGGCCGGACTTTCCTACCGGCGGTATAATTCGGGGACGCACGGGAATTCATCAGGCATACCTGACTGGGCGTGGTCATATACGCCTGCGGGCTAAGTGCGAGTTCGAGCCTGGTAAAAAAGATCAGGAAAATATAATCGTCACAGAGTTTCCATATCAGGTAAACAAAGCCCGCACCCTGGAAAAGATTGCCGACCTTGTAAGAGATAAAAAGATTACTGGAATCTCGGATTTGAGAGACGAGTCCGATAGAACCGGCATTCGAGTCGTCGTGGAGCTTAAAAGAGACGCGGTGCCGAATATTATTTTGAACCAGCTTTATAAGCATACTCAGCTTGAAAATACTTTCGGCATTATTATGATAGCGCTGGTAAACAGGCAACCCAAGCTCCTTAACCTTAAAGAGGTGTTGAGCCATTTTATAGAGCATCGCCGGGTTGTTATTACGCGAAGGACTTTGTTTGACCTAAAAAAGGCAAAGACAAGGGAGCATATCCTTGAAGGCCTGAAAGTCGCTGTAGACAATATTGATGAAGTGGTAAAGCTTATACGGAAAAGCAAAAACCCTCCAGAGGCTCAACAGTCGCTTATCGGTAAGTTCGGCCTTTCATCGGAGCAGGCCAAAGCTATTTTAGAAATGCGCCTACAGCGCCTTACCGGGCTGGAAATCAAAAAAATCATCGACGAGCTGGAAAGCATCAAAAAAGATATAGAAAGGCTTGTCTATATTCGGGATCACGAGGAAGAAAAGTACAAAATAATAAAAGACGAGACATCCGAAATAGAGAAAAAATATAGCAATAACCGCCGTACCGAAATAGTAGAGATGGAAGGGGACCTTGATACCGAAGACCTCATCGCCGATGAAGATATGGTAGTTACCCTTACACAGGGTGGATATGTAAAGCGTGTTCCTATTGATACCTATAGAGCCCAAAGAAGAGGTGGCAAAGGCGTAAGGTCGATGGGGATGAAAGACGAGGATATCGTTATCAAGGTTTTCATCGCTTCCACTCATTCGTACCTGATGATATTTACCTCGGCAGGAAAAGTGTACCGTGTGAAAGTATGGGAGGTACCGCTTGCGAGCCGTGTAGCTAAAGGAAAATCGCTTGCGAATCTTCTTGCCATACCTTCTGACGAAACAGTCACCTCTGTCTTTGCCGTGAAAGATTTTAGCAACGATCATTACCTTGTTCTTGCTACAAGCAACGGTACGGTAAAGAAAACAGCTCTTTCTGCTTACGCCAACATTCATAAGCGCGGGATTTTTGCCATAAAACTTTCCGATGATGATGTTTTGACTGGAGTCGGTATCACCGATGGCGACAACGCAATATTTCTCGGCACCGGCAAAGGCAAGGCGATTCATTTCCATGAAAAACAGTGCCGGCCGATGGGCAGGCATACAGGCGGGGTGCGTGGTATAAAACTTGAGAAGGGCGATAGCGTTATTGGAATGGCGCTTACCAAGCCGGATTCAACTATACTTACAGTTACCGAAAACGGGTTTGGCAAGAAAACCGCTGTTTCTGAGTACCGCCTTATCGGCCGAGGCGGAAAGGGTGTAATAAACATAATTAACTCCAAAAGAAACGGCGATGTCGTCGCGTTAAAAGCTGTCGATAATGAAGATGAAATGCTCCTTATCACGGAGGATGGTCAGATGGTAAGGACCAAAGTAAAAGAGGTTTCTACTATTGGAAGAAACACGCAAGGAGTAACGATAGTCGATACCGATGGGGAAAGTAGGGTTATGTCAATCGCCATTCTTGAGGAAGATAGGGAAGAAGGCGATAAACCGGAATAATGTCGACTCCAAAGCAGATTTTCTTGGCTTTTAGCCTGGGCTTACTGGTTTCCTGCACCTCAAATGGCGACATGCTTCTAAAAGAAGCAGAAAACCAGTTGCTGAACAGCAACTACAGAGAGGCTGTAAGTCTTTTTTTGCAGGTGGCGGACAGATACCCTAATTCACCATACGCCGAGAAAGCGCTTTTGCGCTCTGGGGAAACTTTTTTCCTTAATCTATCTGAGCCGGAAAAGGCGATTAAGTATTTCTCGAAAGTTATTTCGGTATATCCCAGCGGTAAAGAGGCTAGGGTTGCCTCTGAATATATAGCCTCAATATACGAAAATACTCTAAAGGAATACGATAACGCGGTTATACAATACCAGAGGCTCATTGACAGCGCCGATGACCCGGGCAAAAGTGACAATTATCAATTTGCCATAGGCAGGTCCTACTACAGAAAAGGAGACTATTCGCAAGCGATCATCGAATACAAAACCTTGAAAAACAGGTACCCCGATAGTGAACTTATCGCAGAGGCAGACTACCAGATAGCTAACTGTTACTTTGTCCTTAGCGATTGCCAAAGAGCCAGCAAGGCATATAGAAAACTTCTAAAAAAATATCCTGACAATGAATGGAGACACGATATACTCCTTTCTATGGGGGTCTGTATGGAAGAAAAAGAACACTACAGTGACGCGCTTGTGATATACAGAGATCTCGCGGATGAATTTCCAAACAAAGCTTTAATACAGGCAAAAATCAACGCGATAGAGGAACGGTTAGAAGAAAAAAACCGATAGTAGGTAAAACTTCGTGATTGATATAAAACTTTTAAAAGCAGATAAAGAGCTGGTGGCATCGAAGCTTGCTATCCGTAAGATCGATTTAAATCTTGATTTAATTTTAGACCTTGATGATAAGCGCCTTGCCATTCAGCGGGAGCTTGAAGAAAATAGACGAAAAATGAACGAGGCTTCGGCCAAAATCGGGCTTATGGCAAAGGAAGGAAAGAATATTTCCGAGCCTAAAGCAGAAATGAAAAAACTCTCCGAGAGCATCAAAGAGGACGAATCGGAGAGCCGTGAGGCCGAAAGCAGACTACGTTCTTTGCTTCTTGAAATCCCGAATATTCCCGATGAGTCGGTACCTGAAGGCAAAAGCGAAGAAGATAATATCGAAGTTCGCAAATGGGGCGAGCCTCGCAAGTTCAACTTCGAACCAAAGTCACACCTTGATATAGGCGAGTCGCTTGGCATCCTTGATTTTAAAAGAGCCGCAAAAATTAGTGGTTCCCGCTTTGTTCTTTACCGTGGAGCTGGGGCAAAACTAGAAAGGGCCCTTATAGGCTTTATGCTTAACATTCATTCCGCAAATGGATATGAAGAGATATTGCCTCCTTTTATCGTTAATGCTGAATCTATGACAGGTACAGGGCAGTTGCCGAAGTTCGAGCAAGATTTATTTAAGGTTGATGGAGGCGAGTATTATCTTATCCCTACAGCCGAAGTGCCGATTACAAATATATATAGTAACGAAATAGTTCCTGTAGGATATCTCACAAAAAAATTCTGTGCTTTTACTCCATGCTTTAGAAGCGAGGCAGGCTCTTACGGCAAGATTGCCACAGGCTTGATACGCCAGCATCAATTTAACAAAGTAGAGTTGGTTAAGCTAAGTAAGCCTGAAGACTCCGCGCAAGAGCTGGAATCACTAACAGCTGATGCCGAATCGATACTGCAAAAGCTTGAGCTTCCATACAGGGTTGTCCAGCTATGTTCAGGCGATCTAGGCTTCTCCGCTTCAAAAACTTATGACATAGAGGTATGGCTTCCTTCGCAGAACCGCTATGTAGAAATTTCATCCTGCTCTAACTTTGTCGATTTTCAGGCACGCCGGATGGCTATAAGGTTTAAGCGCGATAAAAAAAGCAAGCCGGAGCTTGTCCATACACTCAATGGCTCAGGTCTTGCGGTAGGGCGAACTGTCGTCGCGTTGCTTGAGAATTTTCAGAATGAAGATGGCACGGTAGAGCTTCCTGAAGCTTTGCGGCACTACATGAATAATTTGACGAAACTTGGGTAGAACAAAGAGGGGTTTCTTTTTTTTTAATAGGAATTCACGTGTAGCTCAGTTTTGGTTTTTGCACAGATGCAAACGGCGGCCTTTATTTTTAAATAAAATTGCTTGAGCTAAAGCAGTATTAGGTTAGACTCTGCTATGCGCTTTGGAGAGGTGGCCGAGTGGTTTAAGGCAACGGTCTTGAAAACCGTCGAGTGAAAGCTCCGGGGGTTCGAATCCCTCCCTCTCCGCCATTTTTACGGAAATGCTTTTGTTATCCAACAAGTTAAATTCTGGGCAACCGTGTACGAACCGTGTACGGTTCATTTCTTGGGTAGCCTTATCACTTCAGCGAAAACACGTAAGTTTCTATTCGCAGAAATCTGTCCATAATGTTTAAGAATCACGTCTGGGCTATTCCCCATAGCGGTTGCAATATCCCTCATGTCGATACCTCGTTCAAGGGCATCATTGGTAACAGTTTTTCTTGTTGCCTCTTGAAGTGTGTAGTTTCCAACCCCTGCTAAATCGCAAGCTTTTCTCCACGCACTGCTCAGCCCGCACAAAGTAAAATGCTTTCCAGTTTTAGGATTAATAAACAGATAACCATCGCCAATTCTATCTTTCTTAGCCTGCTTGAAAATTGGTAGAACTGAAGCCTTCTATGAATACAGCCGTTGGAAATCTATATTTTAAGGCGTGAGCGACTCCAGATTCTTCAAACTAACTGGAATAAAATTAGTTAAGGATGCAGAAAAATGGTTCGATACATCTTTATTTTATGAATAAAATCAATAGATTAGCTCTATGTTGCCCTCTAAGGCTGGGGAAACACGCAAACCGCATTTTAAGTAACCGACACCTCAACGTGAAGCAGATTGCACATGGAGGCAGATTTCATTGTTGATTCTTTTTAGAGAGTGTATCCTTTTACGAGATGCCTGAAAAAGTAATATCAAAGAGAGACGTTTTTATAGTTTGTACTATCCTCCTTGTTGTTCATGCTTATATTTACTATAGGTTTTATCCGAACCGTTTTCATTTAATGGGACACGACTTCTCTTACAGCTTTCCAGATATCTTTGACGGCTATTATTGGCATAGAGTGAACGGCTTTTTTAGCATTCCATGGTTCACTCCATCGTTTTGCGGAGGTCTACCGAAGTTTTTCACCCCACAAACCGAGCACTTTTCACTAGCTCAGTTTTTGCTATTCTTTTTTGGGCCGATAGCCTCTACCAAAATAACCTTAACTCTTTTTGCAGGTTTGGGCTTTTCAGGTTTTTATCTTCTCCTTAGAAAGGTTTTTTATGTTTCAAGGGGAACAGCTGTTCTTGGAGGAACTCTTTTCCTCTTTAACACCTTCTACTCTCATGCTTTTATTGTGGGGCATATTAATTATCATGGATTTATGCTACTTCCATTCATAGCATTATTAATTCTAGGTTCGGATAAGACAGGCTGGGGGATTTTAAAAGATTCTGCTTTGGCAGGTTTTATAATTGCCTACATTTATTATTCGGGCATGTCGCAGTTTCTTCCGCCCATAATGCTATCAGTCTTTGGCATCGGGCTTATTTACATTCTTGTTTTCTGGGGGAAAGCCAGCTTTAACACTTTTGCGGTTAAATTTTTTTTAGCATCCTTTTTTTCTATCATTCTGGCTTCTCCCTCTATCATAGGAGCGCTCAGTTTCTTAAAGAATTTTCCAAGGGAGTTCTACCACCTTCCGGGCATTCCTAACATGGTAGACCTGCTGGGATTGCTAATAAGAACTGTTTTCTGGATACCAGACGAGATTAGCGCAAACGCAATAATAGCAAACTCTAACTTTTTAGTTGGAAGACATGAATTCGAATTCGGGGTCACGTTCATTCCGCTACTTATCATACTGCTCGGCTGTTTTTGGTTTCTTCGTTTTAATTCCATTAGAAGCGGCTTGGGGCAGTTTAATTTAAATAAAAGTTTAACAGTTCTATCACTCCTCTCTCTTCTTTCACTGCCGATAATTCTTAACTTCTATTCACCATCATGGAACTCTTTTTTAAAAACCATTCCAATTATTAAAACCAGTTCAACTCTTATACGTTGGTTTTCACTTTATATTCCAATTGTTATCCTGCTTTCGGCACTTATGCTGGAGAAAATACCATTCCTCAAAAGACACAATATGACAATTATTTCTTTGGGAATAATAATCATAGTTGTGTTTAATATTTCTTTGGAAAGAAAGTTCTACTATAAGCAATATTACGATCCCAATCCGATTATAAAAGGATACCAAGAGTCAAAAAAGGCTCGGTTTAAACCGCGCGTTAAAGAGATATACCAAGTTTTTAACGCTCAAGGTAAACCTGCCGGGGTCTTGGGGCGAAACAATTTTCTAGCCAGTGGCTACTCTTACCTTCTTTGCTATGAACCTATTTTTGGATACAGCCTTGAGGATTTTCGCCCAAAATCACTCAAGCCGGGGCCAGTTTTGGCCGAAGCAGATGGCCTGCTTAATATTAAAAACCCAGCTTGCTACGTTTACCCGAAAGAAAACAGCTGTAGCCCGGGGGACCATTTTCGGGCAGACCAGATGGAGGAGGCTAGAGCTTTTGTCTCTTATAAAAACTTTCCATTTAAGATTCCTGTCAGACAAAAGGTGGCCAATGTTTTAGCGTCGATGATGCTTGCCGCTTACCTCGCGCTCTTTGGCTATCTCTTTGCCGGATTTATCTTAAAATATGTTCGTAAAAAGCAGAATTCAAGTAGCCGTTAAACCTAGATTAGTAGCAGGTAACAGCTTTATAAATAAGCTGTTGCTGGTCTGTTTTTAGCTTTTTGATAAAAACTCTATTTAACTAGGTACAAAAAAGGTAATTCTGTAAAATATAGGCAGACAGGATAGCGATTGATTACGAACCGTTCCCGCTAACATGGTGAATGGAATCGCTTGTAGCATCTACTTTTATTCTGGAGGGTTTTATGGCAAATCCTGATGTTAGGTTTTTAATGTGCCGGCCTGATTATTTCGGTGTCAATTATGTAATAAATCCATGGATGAAAGGAAACGTCGGACGGACTGCATCGACGTCGGCTAGGGAGCAATGGGAGGCGCTACGCCGGATAGTCGGCTCAATATCCAAGGTCGAATTGGTCGAGCCTCAAAGAGGCCTTCCCGATATGGTGTTCACTGCCAATGCCGGTCTGTTAATCGGCAACGATGTGGTAATTTCTCATTTTGCCTACCGTGAACGTCAGCCAGAAGAAAAACATTTTAAACAATGGTTCGAGGATAAAGGTTTTAAACTGCATTTTATTCCGCCCGATCTCCCGTTTGAAGGGGGCGTAGACGCTCTGCTCGATAGGGAAGGGCGATGGCTTTGGGCCGCTTACGGACAAAGAAGCTCGCTTGAATCTCATCCGCTTTTGGCGATGATTTTTAATATAAAGGTCGTAAGCCTAAGACTTGTCGATCCACGTTTCTATCATCTCGATACATGTTTTCTACCACTGCCCGACAGGTATCTCCTCTACTATCCTGATGCCTTTGATATTGATTCCAACAGAATGATAGAAAGTCTCGTACCCGAAGAAAAAAGAATCTTAATAGATAGCGAGAATGCTGTTTCTTTCTCTGCTAATTCTATAGTTATCGGCCATACGATTATTATGAACCGATGCACAGCCACTCTTTGCGGAGAGCTTACTTCAATTGGGTTCAAGGTTGTCCAAACAGAGCTTTCGGAATTTATAAAAGGCGGTGGAAGCGCGAAATGTTTAACGCTTCTTCTGGATGAGGTGAAGCCTTCTGTAAGCGGTGCTGTTTCGCCCGTGGCTGGAAGGAAAGTTCTTGTAGAAGGTCAGCTGATTGACTCCGAGCTGATGAGCAGAATTTGCGATGACATTGCCAGGGGGGGAGGGGCGTTTCTTGTTAAAGGTATGCACCTCGGTCAAAAGCGTACAGAGTATTCGCGCGCAGAAATAGAGGTTACAGCACCCAATCAGGAGAAGCTGGATTATCTCATTCAGAAAATCATCAAGCATGGAGCGAGGCTTCCAGAAAAAGAAAGTAAAGATGCTGTCGTTGCAACTGTTGTTAAAAGAGGTGTTGCTCCTGAAAGGTTTTACGGCACTACCATCTATCCTACCCAAGTACGGATTAAAGGCGAATGGCTGGATGTAGAGAAGCAAAGAATGGATGGGGTAGTTGTTATTTCTGGTATTTCCGCTAGGTGTAAACTCTTAAGGAACCTTAAAGAAGGCGAGAAGGTTGTTGTGGGCAGTGACGGGATAAGAAGTTTTAATCTGAAAAGTGAGCATATGTACCGTGATCAGTTTGGATTTATGGCTTCGAGCAGTTCCAGCGAACGGCGTGTAGAGCTTGCTGTCGAAAGTATAGCTTGGGAGATGAAACGTATAAAAGAGAATGGCGGGCACTTTGTTGTCGTTGCCGGGCCGGTTGTAATTCATACAGGCGGCGGGGTGCATCTCGCATGGATGGCACGCAATGGTTATCTCAACGCTCTTCTCGGCGGCAATGCTATAGCTGTCCATGATATAGAAAATGCGATGCTCGGAACAAGTCTTGGAGTAGATTTAAAAACAGGCAATCCTGTCGAAGGCGGTCATCGAAACCACCTTGAAGTTATCAACCGTATACGCAAAGCTGGTTCCATTAAAGGCACTGTTGAAAGCGGTAAGTTAAAATCAGGGCTTTTTTACGAGCTTATCAGAAATGCCGTTCCGTTTAGCCTTGCCGGCAGTATCCGTGACGATGGACCATTGCCCGAAACAAAAATGGATATTATAAAGGCTCAGGAAGAATACGCGGCGATGATAGAAGGGGCAGATATGATACTTATGCTTTCTAGCATGCTCCACTCTATAGCTACGGGGAACATGACTCCGGCGGGGGTAAAGCTGGTTTGCGTCGATATTAATCCATCGGTAGTGACTAAACTTGCCGATAGGGGGAGCCTTGAATCGGTTGGGGTAGTTACAGATGTCGGGCTGTTCCTTTCGCTATTGGTAAGAAGGCTACAAGGGATATGAGAGAAGTAGTTTTTAAAAAGAGGCGGAGATAATATTATGCCTTTGATAGATAATAATAAGAAACTCGAATCGGACATTCTGAAACTAAAAGAAAAATTGGATAGACTAATCAAAGGCGGTATACCTACCATTTTTGATAAATCTTTCTGGGAGGGGCAGGTTCTCGGCTGGGCGATGAAAGATTCAGCTTTCAAGGTTGACCTACTCCGCTTTGTAGATGTTTTGCCGTCTCTTGAAACTTCTAGGCAGATAACAGAACATTTAAACGAGTATCTTCTAAAAGACGGCAGAGAGCTTCCGGGTGTGATTTCGATAGCAACTAAAGCGGCGTCAAATTGGTTGACATCAGGAGTGAGTAGCTTAGTGATTAAAAAAGGGGCTAAAACTCTTGCTCAGCGGTTTATCATCGGCAGTAGCGCAGAGAAAGCATTGCCAAAAATGCGAAAACTCTATGACGGGGGGATAGGCTTTACGGCTGATATACTTGGCGAGGCTACGCTCAGTAACAGCGAATCCAAAACGTACCAGAAGCGATACATAGACCTAATTAGTGTGGTATCCGATGAGGTTAAGCAATGGCCCACCGATGAATCGCTGTCTAGCGATTGTGCGGGGCCGATTCCGGTTGCGAATGTTTCTATCAAGATTTCGGCGATGGACCCACAGCTTAATAGTCTCGACCCTGCTGGCGCCGTTTCCCGCCTTAAAGAGATGGTGCTTCCCATCCTTATCTTGGCAAAAGAGAAAAATGTTTTCGTGAACTTCGACATGGAACAATGGGAGTACCATGAAATAACCTATAACCTGTTTGAAGAAATTCTTTTCACGCCAGAGCTTAAAAGCTGTCCGCATCTTGGAATAGTTATTCAGGCTTACCTTAAAGAATCGGAAAAAGATTTTGAAAGGCTACTGTTGCTCGCAAAGTTGAGGGGAACAGCTATAACAGTTCGGCTTGTGAAAGGAGCTTACTGGGATTTTGAGGTTGTAAACGCGCTGAGCAACGGCTTGCCGTGTCCGGTTTATACGAGAAAGGAGAATACCGATGCCAATTACGAACTGCTTACTCGAAAACTTTTAGACAATGTAGATTACCTTCGTCCGGCATTTGGAAGCCATAACCACCGTTCATTGCTAAATGCCATCGCGACTGCCGATGATATAGGGGTTTCAAAGAACGCGTATGAAATACAGATGCTCTATGGAATGGCGGAGCCGGAGAGGATGGCGTTTAAAGAGCTGGCAAGCAGGCTAAGACTGTACGCGCCTATAGGAGAGCTTTTACCCGGTATCGGTTATCTTGTTAGACGGTTGCTTGAAAATATGTCCAATTCCGGTTTTTTAAGGATGAGCTATCACGAAGGAGCCGACGAAGCCAAGCTTCTTGCCAAGCCTCACTTTTTGGAAGAGAAGAAAGGTATTGAAACCAAAAACGGTTTTAGAAACGCTCCCTTTGCCGATTTTACAAATAAAAAAAATAGGAATAAATATCTATCCGCCATTAGTGATACCGGCAGGTTGCTTCCTGTTAACGTGCCGGTAGTAGTTGACGGTAGAGAACGTTTTGACGGCGATACCACCGAAATTTTCTGCCCAAGTGAAAGCCATCAGCTTGTTTCCAGAGCTGTCATTCCAAGTGAATCTGAAGCGGAGAGCGCCGTCGTCACGGCGATGCGCGCCTATCCAAAATGGCTGGAAAAGAGAGTGGAGGAACGAAGCGCGATGCTTGAAAAGCTTGCCGGCCTTCTGGAAGAAAACAGGGCAGATATCGCCGCGCTTGAAACCTTAGAAGTTGGAAAACCTATAAGAGAAGCCGATGCTGATGTTGCCGAGGCGATAGACTTCTGCCGCTACTACGCGGCGCGCGCGCGAGTGGAGCTTCTACCGCGAAAAATGGGCAATACTCCCGGAGAAGATAACAGCCTTTTCTACGAGGGGAGGGGGCCTACGGTTATAATAACACCGTGGAATTTTCCCGCCGCAATTCTTTGCGGTATGGCAACAGCCGCGCTGGTTGCCGGTAATCCTGTAATACTAAAGCCTTCGGGAAGATCGCCAGCGGTTGCTTATAGAGTTTATCAGCTTTTTATCAGGGCGGGGTTTCCGTCCAGCGTCGTTCAGTTCATTCCCGGTGCCGGTGAATCTGTTGGTGATTATCTTGTAAAGCATCCTTCTGTGGTGCAGGTAGCATTTACCGGCAGTAAGGAGGTTGGCCTTTCCATTATAGAAAAAGCGGCAAAGGTTTTAGAAGGTCAGCCCCAAGTTAAACGGGTTATCTGCGAGATGGGCGGCAAGAACGCGATTATAGTCGACGATGATGCCGATATCGACGAGGCGGTTCTAGGGGTTATAAAAAGTGCGTTTGGATATGCCGGCCAAAAGTGTTCCGCTTGCTCCAGAGTTATAATAGTAGGAGAGCAGACATACAGGAATTTTGCAAACCGCTTAGTAGAAGCATGTAAAAGCATAATAATATCTTCAGCCAGTAAGCCGGAATGCCGTCTTGGGCCGGTTGTAAGTGAAGCGGCATATAAAAGATTGATGGAAGTTATAAACAATCCCGGAAAAGGGGCAAACCTGCTTTTCGTAAAAGAGCTACAAAAAGATTTTGATAACGGCTACTTCGCACCTCCAGCGCTGTTTGAAGTTAGCGATGCTGAGCATCCGTTGATGCAAAAAGAGTTTTTTGGGCCGATAGTAGCACTTATGCAGGTCGAAACTTTTGAGGAGGCTCTGGATGCCGCTGTGTCGACGGAGTTTGCTCTTACCGGCGGTATTTTTTCCCGTAGTCCAAAACATCTTGAGATGGCAAAGCGTAAATTTCGGGTGGGGAACCTGTATTTTAACAGGAATATAACCGGAGCTTTTGTATACAGACAGCCGTTTGGAGGTTTTGGGATGAGCGGCACCGGCATCAAGGCTGGAGGGCCTGGATATTTGCTTCATTTTGCCGATTCGCGTACCATTTCCGAAAATTCAATGCGTAGCGGTTATGCCCCGGAGGTAGAGGATATATAAAGCGAGTGAAAAACAGCATCTACGAGGCAGGTTAGCCGGTAGGCTCCGGCAATCTGCGTCGATTGGTTAACGCTTTTTGGATATAACTTCTTTCTCCATTTTTGAATGGCTAGCTTGTAAAAATGGAAGCAAAGTTGAAAAGTATCAGCCCCGGGGGCAGGCTCCTATGGGGCGAGTCAGGCCTTTTTCGGTATAAAAATCAAATTTCAAGGATAGTATTCTTGCTATTTAGTTACAATATATAATTATTTGTCTCCTCGTAGTGCGGTTTTATTCCGTAGGATAGGGGGCATGGAAGCATTTTAGATATAAGGCTGGAGGAGTTTTTTAGTGTTTTTAGTAAGTAGTTTGCATTATTTTTTGTACCAGTCATTCAAATAAGGAAAAGGTGGGGTTAACAACCTTAGTTTTAAATGGTATCATCATGCCATAACTATTGATGGAATTGGGGGAGGGGAATGTCAAAACCTATAAATGCCGCAGTCGTTAACGCTTTTATCGAGGGTACCAAGAATGTTCTCGGCACTATGTGTCAAACTAACCCTGTCATCGGAAAACCGTCATTAAAGTCTAATTCATCCCTGTTTGGCGATGTTACCGGCGCAATATCGCTAACTGGAGAGAATAACGGTTTGGTTGTTCTATCGTTTTCCAAAGAAGCCGCCTGCACGATTGTCTCTAGGATGCTTTATGAAGAAAAATCAGATATAGATGACGATGTTATGGATGCTGTCGGTGAGATGACAAACATGATTACCGGCGACTCCAGAAAAAGACTTTCGGAGAATGGAATGAATTACGAAGCGGGAATTCCTACCGTTGTCTCTGGAGAGAATCATAAAATAAGCGCGATGGTCTCGGATGATGCCGCGACGGTTGTGATACCCTTCAAGACAGATAAGGATGAAGCGTTCAACGTAGAGTTTACCTTTGAGCCTAAGTAGCCCACTATAGGCTGTCTGTTAGCCGGCACCTAATGGCTCGGTAGTCGTTTGCAAGTCGCGTTTGCCATCGTTAGTCGTTGGCGGCGCGTGGGTAGCGGCGGCGTGGTTTTTCAGGGGTCTTAACCGTGCATTCATAACGAATAGACCTAGCCCCTAACAGTCCTTCAATCTTCTTTTCAAATTCGTCATTATTTTCTACACGGAAATTTTCGGAGGCATGAACTTTCACCTTTCCTTTATCGGGATGTGAAAAGCACAGTACAAGGAGACTTTTTCCTTTTTGCGCTTTAGCTATCTTTTTAATTTCGGCTAGAGTGGTTTCTTCCATGCCGACCATGTTAAGGTCCAGATGTATTTTATCAGTCGATTCTGATTTTGCTTTTTTAAGCGAAATGATATCTGAGGCGATAACTTTTACCTCATTTTCATCAGCGTCTACTTTGCCATGTATTAGTATAGGGCCGTGACTTTCCAGAAGGCTTAATGATTTTTCAAAAGTCTCCGGCCATACTATTACGTTTACCGAGCCTGTAAGATCTTCAAACGTTATGAAGCCCATTAATTTTTGTTTTTTTGTCATCTGTTTCCTTAAACTGCCGACCATGCCGCAAAGCCTTATTTCTTTCTGGTTTTCGGCATCCGAAACCTCCGATGCGCTATGAGTCGCGAAACGGTTTAGCTCTTTTTTATAAGGCTCGAGAGGATGGCCGGTTATATAGAAACCGACAGTCGCTTTTTCAAAAAGGAGCTTGTCATGTTCCGGCCAGTCTGGAACATTCTTGATAAGCCTTTTCTCTTTTTGTTCCGCCGATTCAAGGTTATCGAACATGTTGCCTTGCCCTACCGCCACCTCGTCCCGTGTTCTGGAAGCTTCGGACATAAGCTGGTCGATAGATTCAAAAAGAGCGGCTCTGTTTTTATAGACAGAGTCGAAAGCCCCGCACTTTATAAGCGATTCCAGTGCGCGCCGGTTTACCGACTTTGTGTCGATTCTTCTTATGAAATCTGCGACTGACTTAAATTCTCCCCCCTGTTCGCGCGTGCCGACTATCTCCTTTACGGCATTCACTCCTACATTTTTTACAGCGGCAAGGCCGAAGATTATCGAATCACCGTCTACAGTAAAATTTACATTGCTTACTTGAATGTCTGGCGGTTTAACCTCAATTTCCAATTCTCTGCATTCATTAAGGTAAACAACAACTTTGTCGGTGTTGTCCATCTCGGATGTAAGGATGGAGGCTATGAATTCTCGAGGGTGGTGTGCCTTTAAGTAGGCAGTCTGGTATGCGATAAGCGCGTAGGCGGCGGAGTGGGATTTGTTGAACCCGTATTCCGCGAACTGGAACATCAGTTCGAAAACCTCTTTGGCTTTCTTTTCGCTAATTTTGTTTTTCTTCGCCCCACTCATAAAAAGCTCCCGCTGGGCTTCCATAACGTCCATTTTCTTTTTGCCCATAGCTTTTCTTAAGTTATCCGCTTGTCCCATGGTAAAGTTTCCAAGCACGTTGGCAAGCTTCATTACCTGTTCCTGATAAACGATAACCCCGTATGTTTCTTCTAGTACTTCGCTCATCTGGGGGAGTATGTTTTCAATTTTTTCGGTGCCATGTTTTCTTTTTATGAATGAATCTATCATGCCGCTTCCTATTGGGCCTGGTCTGTAGAGCGCTACAAGCGCTATGATATCGGTAAAAGTTTCAGGTTTTAGCTTTCGCAGTATGTCGCGCATGCCGGATGATTCCAGCTGAAAAACACCTAGCGATTTTGCCTCTGAAAGCAGGGCAAACGTGACCGCATCATCCATCGGTATATTTTTAATTGAAAAATCTGGATCCTTTTCCGCTCGTATCTTTTTTTCCGTCCAGTCGATAACGGTAAGAGTCCGGAGCCCCAGGAAATCCATTTTGAGCATCCCTAAGTCTTCGCAGTTAGTCATGGAAAACTGGGTGACTATATCTCCCTTATTGGTTTTATATAGGGGCAGATAGTTGGTCAGCTCCGAAGGGGCTATAACAACTCCGGCGGCATGCGTAGACGCGTGCCTCGCGATACCCTCCAGAATTTTTGCTGTTTCAAGCAGTTCTTTTATTCGGGAATCTTTCTTTTGGAGTTCGGCGAGTTTTTTTTCCGTGTTTATCGCTTTGTCAATAGTTATGTCTAGCGTTTCAGGTATCAGCTTTGCAATTTTATCTACTTCAGCGTAAGGTATGTCCATCACGCGGCCTACGTCGCGGATGACACCTCTAGCTTTCATTGTTCCAAATGTTATTATCTGGGCTACATTGTCATTTCCATATTTTTCGTTGACGTACTTTATTACTTCGTCGCGTTTGTTCATACAAAAGTCAATGTCGATATCCGGCATTGATATTCTTTCGGGGTTTAGGAAACGCTCGAAAAGCAGGCCGTATTTAATCGGGTCTACATCGGTAATCCCCAAGCAGTAAGCGACAAGGCTTCCAGCGGCAGACCCACGTCCCGGCCCGACAGGGATATCGTGTTTGACCGCGTAATTTATGAAATCCCATACAATGAGAAAGTAGCCTGCAAATTTCATATTCTTGATTACGCCAAGTTCCGTTCTAAGCCTTTCTTTGTATTCCTTAATCTTTTCATCCGGCATGGTGTCGCCTCGCTTTTTCTCTTCCTCAAGGCGCGCCGCAAGGTTGCGTTCCACAAGTTCTTCAAGGTATAGGATAGGAGTGGTATCGGCTGGCACTTTATATTCAGGGAGATGATAATCGCCAAGGTTCATATCAAGGTTGCATTTATCAGCAACTTCCTTCGTATTTGTTACCGCTTCTGGTATCCACGAAAAAAGTTGTCTCATCTCTTCGGCCGATTTTAGATAAAATTCGTCTGTGGAATATTTCATTCTGTTTGTATCGGAGAGTATTTTTCCGGTACCTATGCAAAGGAGGGCATCGTGCGCGTCTGAATGTTTTTTAAGCAGGTAATGCGCGTCATTGGTAGCGACGACTTTTATGCCGAACTTTTTTGCGAGATTGACTATAAGTGGATTTATCTTTTTCTGTTCCGGTATGCCGTGATCCTGTATTTCGAGGTAGTAATTATCTCCGAAAAGCTCTTTATAAAACGATACTGCTTTTTCGGCTTCATCTTCTTTGCCGGAGAGAAGTCTTCTTGCCACCTCTCCTTGAAGGCATGCCGAAAGAGCGATAAGCCCTTCGTGATGCTCCGCAAGAAGTTCTTTGTCTATCCTAGGCTTGTAGTAAAAACCTTCCGTGTATCCAGCGGTAACAAGTTTGCAAAGGTTCTCATAGCCTTTTATGTTCTTTACTAGCAATACCAAATGATGGGATTTGTCTTCGTCCGGCGAGTGGGTTGCTGTCTTGTCGTGCCGGCTTGTGGGGGCGACATATACTTCGCACCCGATAATCGGTTTCACACTGCTCCTAAAACCTTTTTGATAGAACTCTAACGCACCGAAAAGGTTGCCGTGATCTGTTACCGCAACAGCGGACATATTGAGAGCTTCGGTTTTTTGCAGTAGGTCGCTAAGTTTTATCGCTCCATCGAGCAGAGAGTATTCAGAGTGAAGGTGAAGATGGACAAAATCTTCACCTTGCATCTCTATATTTCAACTTTCAGTGGACTGGTATCTTCCAGAGGGTCGATATCGAGTCTATCAGTCTCGGCTTTCGTATCGTCTTCTTCCGAAGATTCTTCTACCGGCATAAGTTTTCGTCTCGCTTTGGCCGCGGCCGAAAGCACCCCTTTTTGGGGAGCCTTGCTTTGGTTCGCCTCACATTTAGGACAGACTGCGTCTGGTTTGTTTAAATCGTAGAACCGTGTATCGCACTTAAAACAGGTATATCGCTTTCCCCATTTCGCATCTACCATGCTACCTCCAGTTTATTCCCATTCAATTGTTCCAGGCGGTTTCGACGATATATCATATACCACACGATTGACCCCTTGTACCTCATTAATTATCCGGTTTGAGATTTTTGCCAAAAGCTCTTGCGGAAGACGTACCCAGTCGGCTGTCATACCGTCCCTGCTGTTCACAGCTCTTATCGCAAGCACATTCTCATACGTCCTCTGGTCGCCCATAACCCCGACAGTCTTAATCGGCAAAAGCACCGCGAAAGCTTGCCATATTTCGGTGTAAAGACCGGCTTTTTTAATCTCTTCTACTACAATTTCATCGGATTAGCGCAAAGGTTTCAGCCTTTCGCCGGTAATCGAGCCGATTATCCTTATAGCTAGTCCCGGCCCCGGAAAAGGCATTCTTTGTATTAACTGTCTGCTTAGGCCCATCTCACGCCCCAAAACCCGCACCTCGTCCTTGAAAAGCTCCCGCAACGGCTCTAACAATTTTAGTTTCATAACTTTAGGCAGTCCACCGACATTATGATGGCTTTTTATTACCGCCGATGGCCCCTTAAAAGAGACCGACTCTATCACGTCGGGGTAAAGGGTGCCTTGCCCCAAGAATTTTACTTTGCCTATTTTTTCTGCCTCTTCACGGAAGATTTTTATGAACTTTCGGCCGATTATTTTTCGTTTCTTTTCAGGGTTAGTAACTCCGTGGAGTGCTTTGAGAAATTCCATCGAAGCATCCTTGAACTTCACCTTGATATGAAGATTATCCCGAAAACTTTTTAGAACTTTTTTGGCCTCGTCTTTTCTGAGTAAACCGTTGTCTATAAAAAGACATGTAAGCTGTTTGTCTATCGCTTTATGAATTATGGCGGCCGCTACCGTTGAATCGACACCGCCGGATATGCCGAGTATAACTTTATCTTTTCCTACCCTCTGCCGGATTTTCTCTACTTCGTATTTAAGAAACGACCCCATATTCCAGTTGCCTTTGCAACCGCATATTTTTTTGGAGAAATTTCTTAAAAGCTTCGTGCCATTTGGGGTATGAATAACTTCCGGGTGGAACTGTAGCCCGTATATACGGGCAGATTCGTTTTTCATTGCCGCCGCTGGAGAGTTTTCCGTATGGGCAATTTTCTTAAACCCTTTTGGGAGTTTTATAATTTTATCTCCATGCGACATCCAAACCTGCTCGCTTTTCTTAAAGCCGGCCAGAATATCGTCTCTATCATCTGTGGTCAGAACAGCGTGGCCGTACTCGCGTTTTTTAGATTCTTGTACCTTTCCGCCAAAGAAATCGGTAATCAACTGCATGCCGTAGCAGATACCAAGCAGAGGAACCCCTAGCTTTATAATGCCTGCCGGTATTTTGGGAGAGCTTTTTTTGTGAACGCTAAAAGGAGAGCCGGAGAGTATTATACCTTTTGGGTTAAACTCTTTTATCTTGCCGATTTTATCGGTGCATGGGAAAATTTCGCAGTAAATGCCGATTTCTCTGATTCTTCTCGCAATAAGCTGGGTATATTGCGAACCAAAATCAAGGATAAGAATCTTTTCTTGATGAGCTGTGTCAGTCATAGATTATTCAGTAGGGTAGTTTGGCGCTTCTTTGGTGATATCAATATCGTGTGTGTGACTTTCCTTAAGTCCTGCACCTGTAATCTTTACAAATTTTGATTTTTCCTGAAGCTCGGCAATATTTTCGCACCCGCAGTAACCCATACCGGAACGAAGTCCGCCAAGTAGCTGGAACATCACATCCGATAAAGAACCTTTATATGGAATCCTTGCTTCCACCCCTTCAGGCACCAGTTTAGCTTCCGATAATCCGTTTTCCTGAAAGTAGCGATCCGAGCTTCCTTCCTGCATAGCTCCTATTGAACCCATGCCGCGGTACTCTTTGTAAGTTCTTCCGTGGAAAAGAATTTTCTCGCCGGGGCTTTCTTCCGTGCCGGCGAATATGGAACCTATCATTACCGTCGACGCTCCCGCCGAAATAGCTTTTACTATGTCACCGGAGTATTTTATTCCTCCATCAGAGATGACAGGTATATCATTCTTCTTCGCCTCTTTTGAACAGTCGGCAACCGCTGATATCTGCGGAACTCCTACACCGGAAACTATTCTTGTGGTGCAGATGGAACCAGGCCCAATACCGACTTTTACGGAATCGGCTCCAGCATTGATAAGATCTCTAGTGGCAGAGGCTGTCGCTACGTTGCCTGCTATTACCTGCAAATCGGGGTATGACTTTTTAATAGCCTCGACAGATTTGATCACTCCTTCAGAGTGGCCGTGGGCTGTGTCTATAACCAGTATATCTACGCCGGCATTTACAAGAGCTTTGGCGCGCTCATCTCTATCCTGCCCAACGCCGATTGCCGCCCCTACAAGAAGACGTCCCATAGAATCTTTACTCGCGAGCGGATATTGGATAGACCTCTCGATATCCTTGACGGTAATAAGTCCCGCAAGTTTTCCGCCTTTGTCGACTAACAGCAGTTTTTCCTTACGGTGCTTGTGCAAAAGCCCTTTGGCTGTTTCTATATCGGTGCCTATGGGAGCTGTAATAAGGTTTTCGCTTGTCATCAGCTCTTTGATTCTAAGGTCTGTCCTTTTTTCAAACCGGAGGTCACGGTTTGTTATTATTCCGACAAGTTTTTCACCTTCTGTAATAGGAATTCCGGAAATATTATATTTTTGCTTAATTTCAAGAGCTTTACGTATAGTCTGCGTCGGATTTAGTGTTATAGGGTCTACGATCATTCCTGAGCTGTACCGCTTTACTTTTTCAACCTCTTTTGCCTGTATTTTAAGCGGAAGGTTTTTATGAATAATACCTATTCCGCCTTCCTGAGCGAGCGCTATCGCAAGAGGGGCGGTTGTGACGGTATCCATCGGAGCAGATATAAGCGGGCAGTTGAGCGCGATAGATTTGGTCAGCCTTGTTTTGAGATTGACATCTTTTGGGATGGTTTTAGATTTTGCGGGCAAGAGCAGAACATCATCAAATGTTAGATACTCGTTCAACGGTGTTTCCAGCATTAATCCATCCTGAAAAGGTTAATAAATCGCCTAGCACCCAGAATGTAGACTGTCATTCATAGATACCCAGTTTTTTAGATAGTTGGAGATGGTAGCACAATTCCGGGCAGTTAGCAGTCGGAAAATGCTCTTCACTGTTTTATGGGGTATCATGTTGTTTTTAGGAGAGTAATTTCTGGCAGTATCTAAGTATATCTCGTCGTATTCGGGGTATACTTACCTTGGAATTTTATATGGATATTACTGAAAAAGAACGGGACGCTAGAACCGTTAAAAAGTTTAAGGGTGGAGACCTCTTGGCGTTCGAGAAGCTTGTTTCCTCTTACGAGGGGAGAATCTATCGGTTTCTTTCCAAAATGTGCGGTTGCGGCGAGAACGCGAAAGATGTTCTTCAGGAAACTTTTCTAAATGCTTATAGATACCTGAACGGTTTTCGCGGTGAGGCATCTTTTAAAACATGGCTTTACAAAATAGCTTCCACCGCCTGCCTTAGAAATAAGAGGAGGAGGAAAGACGAACCGGGCTACCACCTTTCGTTTGAAGACCTGCTCCCCGGAGAAGCAGAAAGAAAAAATATTATGGGGCAGGGGTGGTATACCACTCCTATAAATGAACTTCTGGACGATGAGCTAAAGGAGCATATCGAAAAAAGCTTGCAGGCTTTGCCGGAGAAATATCGGATAGTTTTTGTTTTAAGAGAGAGAGAAGGTTTGAGCGGAGAAGATGTGGCAGAAGCAGTTGGTATTTCAGTCGCCGCAGTAAAGTCGAGGCTACATAGGGCGAGGCTTTTCCTTCGCAAGGAGCTTTCCGAGTACTACCTCCATGAAGGTAAAGAGAAAGCTGTGCAGGGAAGCAGTGAAAAGGGTTGATGGTGTAAAGTGTACTACATCGTTCTGCAAAGAGTACTTCAGATGAAAGCCTAGATAGACTCAAAGAACCTCTGAAAGTTTTTAATATATTTTGATAGAATTACGCGGGTGAAAAAAAATAGATGGGGGATGCGTAAGAAATGTCCGGCTAAGCTCCTGCTACTTCTGCTTCTTTTGCTACTGGCTACAGGTAATAGCTCTGCCGAGGATAAGGGTGCGATAGTTCTTTTTCCTTTTTCCGCTGATGGTCTTGACAACGAATCTGCTATTGAAATGGAAGCTATTATCCGCAAAGGATTGGCAGAATATTCGACAATAATCGAATGGAGTAAATGCAAAGATGGCGACTGCCTAAAAAGAGCTTCAAAAAAATTTAAGAGCGATATTACCGCGACGGCATTAATCAAAAAAAAGCTGTCGGGCTATAGCTTGTTTCTTGAAATTAGAGATAGATTTGATATCAAGCCTATTTTTTTCAGTAGCTGGAGCTGTCATGTTTTTGATGATAGGCAGGCGACAGACGCGCTAAAGGCGATTGTTTACGATGGAGGGAAAACGCTTAAAAGATTTTTTAATCCTGAAAAAGAAAATATAAAAGTGGAAGAGTCGGATGATACTGAAGAGATGCCCATAATAATTGACAGCATCCCAAATGGAGCCAGCATATACATAAACGAAAATCTGCTTGGAAGAACGCCTTTTAACGGGAGAGTGAAAGTGGAGCCGGGGCCTGCTGTAATTACATTAAAAAAGAAACTTTATATGGATAAAGTTCTGAAAACGGTTTTCAAAGATGAGGACGATAACTTTAGAACATTAGAGCTACTGCTGGAGTTGGTACCAAATTTTGGAGAGCTTGTAGTTGCTTCCAGCGTGAAAAATGTTTTGGTAACTGTAAGAGATTGGAACTGCTCCGTAACTTCCAAAGGTGCGACACCTTTTAACAAGAGGATTCCAAAAGGGCGCTACATGGTGGCGGTATCCAAGAATGGGTACTCTACCGCCTATATACCGCAAGTTATTACCGCGGGTACAACTTTTGAAATTCTTCCCCAAAAGGCGACACTCAAAAAACTTCGCGGGAAAGTTACAATATCATCTATCCCTTTTAGAAAAGGGGCAAAAATATTTATCGACGGTAGGCATGTGGGAGAGGTTCCATTTGCTGAAGAAGTAGGGATAGGCAAAAGGCTTATAGAAATTGTTTCCGATAGTATGAAAGGGGCAAAGTCTGTCAACATTAATGATAAAGAGGAGAAAAAGATTGATGTCCCCCTCAACAATATTCTTCCAAAAATGGTAATGCTGGAAGGCGGCTGTTATGAAATGGGTGACTTTCAAGATATGAAAGAAGGGGATGAAAAGCCAGTACATGAAGTTTGCCTGAGTCCATTCGCGATTGATAAATTTGAAGTGACAACATTGTCCTATACAAAGGTTATGGGGAAAAGCCGATCTGCCTTTGAAGACTGCCCCTACTGCCCCGTGGAAAATGTTACATGGGATGAAGCCGACTCTTACTGCAACAAGGTCGGCAAGAGGCTCCCTACGGAAGCGGAGTGGGAATACGCGGCTAGGGAAGCTGGAAAAGAGATCATTACTGCCACTGAGAAAAAGATAATGGGAGATGAAGACGCAAACTTTAATGCCAGCTCACGACATAAAAAAGAATATTCTAGCTCTGGCAAATTTAGAAATCAGACGCTTCCCGTAGGAAGCTTTGCCCCAAACTCTTTAGGGATTTATGATATGAGCGGAAATGTGTGGGAATGGGTGAGCGATTGGTACAACCTGAAGTACTACGATAAAAGCCCTGTCTACAATGTTACTGGACCCGGCACAGGGGATTTAAAAGTTTTGCGCGGTGGTTCTTGGTATAATCATCCCGATCTTCTTCGGACAACCAATAGGTACGCCCTATATCCAGAGATAAGGAACAACCGAATAGGCTTTCGTTGTGCCGACTAAAATATGCCTTTGCTTCCCTACGGAAGCGGTTTTTTTGTGAGCGGTAATCCGGCTTGTGAATCTTTTACGCTTTACGAATCGGGTTCTTTTTTTAGTGATTTAGGCCTTTTAGGGAGTTTGTCACATAGCCCCTTTAAAAACCACTCGGATGGTTTTAAGAAGTATTTTAAAATCAAGGCCAAGCGACCAGCTGTCGATATATTTAAGGTCAAGTTTAAGTCTTTCGTCAAAATCGTTTATATCGTCCCGCCCCATTACCTGCCAAAGCCCTGTCATGCCTTGAAGCATGCTAAGTTTACGCAACTGCTGAAATTCGTACAGGTCAACTTCGCTGGGGGTAGGTGGTCTGGGTCCGACTAAGCTCATATCTCCTTTGAGGACGTTTACAATTTGTGGAAGTTCGTCGATGCTGTATTTTCTCAAGAGTTTGCCGATCTTGGTAACGCGTGGGTCGTCTTTTATTTTAGAGATCGGACCGCTCATCTGGTTTTTTTCTTCAAGCTCTTTTTTTGTTTGTTCGGCATTTTCAAACATTGTTCTGAACTTGTAGAATGCGAAAGGCCTTCTGTTGCGGGTTATTCTGATTGATTTGTAAAATACCTGCCCATGTGATTCCGATTTAATCAAGATTGCGACCACGATGGTGGTTATTAGTAGTAGTGGCAAAAGGGTTATTGACACTAGAATATCGATAGTACGCTTTGCCAATCGTGGAGCAAGGTCGGCAGGCGTGCTTGAAAAAGTAATGAACTCCAGTTTTCCCATCGTGCCGATGGTTGAGCGAGCGATACTAAGGTCGTATTTGTTAGGGATAAGGTGAACGTTCACCCCGATACTTTCACATATTTTTAAGGTAGAATTCAATTCCGAGTGGGCCTTGCCGTCGGAAATTACAAAAACGTCATCAACGGTTTCTTTTCGCAAAACATTACTTAAGTCGTCTAGGGTACCAAGATGAGCAAGGCTTGAGAGTTTGTCACTCTCATCGCCACTAGGTGTAAGGATGCCGATAATACGGAACCCCCAGTAAGGATGATCGTTAAGCTCCTTGAGAAGCCTTTCAACATTTTTTCCGGTTCCTAAAATTATTGCGTGATTGCTTAGTTTCCCGTGTGAGCGGAAAAACTCAAAAAGCATCATAAAAATAAACCGGATGGCTGTTGTCAGAATTAAAGAGATAAGAATGAACAGGAGAAAAAAGGAGCGTTTGAAATCTTGAGAATATGGCAATAGCAGGAAAGCGCTAAGTATGAACCCACCGATTATATGGACCTTGAGCAGGTTGAGAAATACATGAGAAAAGGTTTCTATTCTGCTAAAGAGGTATGTCCGCCCATAAGTTAGCAGGATCAGCCATAGAGGAATAATAAACCATAGGTACTTTTCGTAAACAGGTAGCTCAAAGTTATCCGTAATGGTAAACGCCAGAATGCCGCCTAGATATTTGTGTGCGACTAGCGCGAAGCTTTGGGAATCACGAATATAGAAAGAAAGATAAAATGATGCGAGTATCGCACCAATATCAAGTAGCCTAGTGAATTCCCTGATGTTTGTTTCGTAATCTTTAATCATTTTTAGCTTGTATTATTTCTTACATATCCGTTGAGTTTATTTATGTTTCGGTATTGTAGCCAATAATGTTAACGCGATATCGTATTTTCCACTATCCACAGCCTCAGACACTAATGTTGGTTATGCGTATCATGCTGAAAAACATCTCATTGAGGGCATTATATTTTAAAAGAGGTATCGAAAAAAGGTGGAAAATTGACTGGCAAGGGCGGGCAAGGGGGCAGTGAATAAGTTAGATATGGCTGATTTCGCCGTGTGACTTTTTCTTGACCAAAGCTTGTGCCGCCATTTTTATCTTGGGGACGAGGATTTTTGCTGTGGTCTCAATGCCCTTATAGAGGTTAAGCTCTTCTTTGTCCAGCACATCAAATGCTCCTATTTCCTCCGCTCTTCCTCTTTGTTTACTGCCTTTTTGGGCAATAGAGCTGACAATGATGACAGGTTTTGGCATATGTAACATAAGTTTTTTTAGGAATGTTATCCCGTCCATTTTAGGCATGATGATATCAAGCGTAATTACGTCTGGGTCTAGTTCCAGTATTTTTTCTCTCGCGTGGTATGGATCTTCAGCTTCCCCGACAACTTCAATTTGGGGGTCGGTTAATATGGCGGTGGTTATTATTTGCCGGATTGTGGCAGAGTCGTCTACTACGAGAACCCGAATTTTCCTTCCGGCAAGCGATTTCTTTTTGTCGGCCAGAGACTGCGCAGATTCAGACCTTTCTATTAATCTTTCTTCAATAGTTCCGGTAGATGTGTCGAAGAACAGCTTCCTGCCATTGTCGCCCCCCACCTTTCTGGTTCTCACTTTAATATTGTAATTGGCCATCATTTTGTCGGCCATAGCTATGTTTCTTTTTCCTACGCCCTCTCCCGCGCTAAGGTGTCCCACAACATTGCCTCCACCATAGATATGAGCTTCGAGATCGAAGGTGTTTGAGCCAAGTTTTTTCATCATCTCGACAAGTTTTTGGATGGCGATATCTCCATACTTGTTTTTCATTTCATCGCCTCTTTCTCCAGTGGGGAGCATAAAGTGGTTCATGCCGGCCGTGCCGGTTTTTTTGTTATACAGGCAGATAGAAACGCATGAGCCAAGCAATGTCGAAATGATGGTTGGCTGTCTTGTAACTGCTAGTTCGCCGGGAAGAACAAAAACTCTTTTCTTTTCCATTTTAAAATCCTTTGCTGGAAATATTATTTTTCCGCTTGTTCCATTATTCCATGAACATCCAATATCATCGCCAGCCGGCTACCGTCATAGACAGAAACTCCCTCAAATGGCGCAGGCTGGCGAACTGTCTTGATGTCAAGATCTTTGTATATTATCTGCCGTTGCCCTATTACGGAATCAACCATGAAACAGATTTTCTTTTTCTTGTGATGGACCATCAGCAAAATGGCATCGTATGGATCGGTTGTTACTGCCTCAATCTCGAACAGCCGGTGTAGCCGCACCAACTGGGTTATTTCATTTCGTCTGTGTACCGCTTCGGCTTTGCCCTCCACCAGAGTAATCTGCCCGTTAGATGGTCGAAAAGATTCTATAACTACTTCTATAGGAACAAGGAAAACCGATTTCCCCACGGCAACAGCAAGCCCTTTTTTAACCATTGTTGTTTGAGTTAGGGGGAACCGCAGTGTTATCGAAGTTCCTTTGCCGACTTTTGTGTCGACCTTAACGTTGCCTCCCATTTCCATTATGGTGGAGTTGACTATATCCATTCCGACACCTCGTCCTGATGTTTCGGTCACAGCACTCGCTGTGGATAGTCCTGGAGCAAAAATTTCTTCGGCAAGCTCTTGGTCAGAAATAGCTCGAACCGCTTTTTCATCGTATTTGCCGGATTTAATCATTTTTTCTCTAAGCTTTTCAAGGTTTATACCTTTTCCATCATCGGCAAGAATAATATTCATCATGGTGTCGTCACTGGTGATGGTAATTGATATAGTGCCTACCTCTGGCTTCCCTGCCTGCTTTCGTTCCTCTGGGGTTCCGAGTCCGTGGTCGATGCTGTTTCGGATCATATGAACCAGTATGGTTTCGAGCTTTGAAACAAGGCCTTTGTCAACAGGTGTATCTTCGCCTTCGATTACTAACCGTACTTTTTTGCCCAATGCTTTTTGTTCGTCCCGCACAACTCGTGGAAGCCTCTCCAGAGAGTCCTCTATCGGTACTTTGCGTATATCGTAAAGTTCTCTGGAAAGGTCTTCGCTAAGTTCCTGTAGAGCCATTGAGGCATCCTTGAAATTTCTCAGCTGTTTTTTTACGTTCTCGGTGTCTATTAATATCTGGCTGTTAATGTAGTTAAAAAATTCTGAAATGGTTACCAGCTCTCCAGCGGTGCCGATAGCCTTATCAAGCTTCTCTTGGTTCACTCTTATCTGTTTGGTTAGCACCTGACCTCGCAGACCATTTTGCAATGCCGATGGTTTTCCGGCTTTGGATTGTAATTCCTCTTTGGAATCTTTTTTATCTGCGCCATCGGCTTGATAGTTGCCTGTCTCAGGCTCGACTTTCATTAGATTGTTTTCATACGTTTCTAATGCTTCCTCGGTAATCTGCGCCAACACATCATCAAAGCCGGATTCGTCGTGATACAGCATTTCAAGATCTTCCCTAAGGCTTTCCAGAAGCTCGTAAGCGTCATTCTGGTCATTCTCCTGATGTTTAGTCTGAAGTTCTTCCAGGTTTTTCACAACGATTGAATACTGGGTATCCGAGGCATTTCCGGCCTTTGCTTCCTCTATAATCGACTTAATGCTGAGGTATTCTCGGCCTACATCCAGACCTTTATAAAAAATAGACGGCGCTTCGGCCTTAACTGTCCGCCTATCTTCCATAAGAAGCGGCGCCGCTTCCTGAATCAGGTTTGCTAGAGTGCTTAAAGCATCGTTCGATTTTAGCTCTATCTGTATATCAGGGTGGGAAAAGAATTTTAGAAGTTCAATTCTAAGTGCTTCAAATTCAGACTCAGGATTGTCGGGCGAGGTTATGGCAGAGACCCGTTCCAGAAAATCCTCCTCTTCCGGCAGTAGCGGCACATTTTCTATCTCTTTTGGGAGACGCCCGAATAAGCCTTTGCAGAGATCTGAAGCTTCAAGAAGAGTATTTATGACATTGGTGGTCACTTCCAGCTCCCTATTGCGGATCTTGTCGGCCATGTTTTCCATCTGGTGTACGAAAAGTTTTATGTCCGAAAGGCCAAGCAGGGAGCTATTGCCTTTTAAGGAGTGCAGACAACGGAAGATGTTATCTACAGTTTCCTTTTCTTCGGGAGATGCTTCGAGTTTTATTACCTCTCTTTCGAGTTCTGCCAGCAATTCGGCAGTTTCTGAGAGGAAGCTTTCGTAAATCTGTTTTTGGGCAGAGTCACTCATAATGTCTGTTTTTCATGGTAAATAAACTATACTCCAACAATGGTGTAAAACCTCTCTAGATGAAAATCAGATGGTGTGCCAGCTAAATAAATGCTAGCTTGTCTTGGTATTATAATACCAAAAGAGGCTCTCTTTAAAACGGTTTTTGCAACAGATTGCCGGAGTCAGTGTAGGATATCAAAAAGTTATGAAATTTGTTGATCTTGCGGCCCAACAGCTCAGGATAAGGCCGGAGCTGAATCGCCGCATAGCGGCGGTGCTTGACGGCGGCGCTTATGTAATGGGGCCGGAAGTGGGAGAGCTGGAAACAGCTTTATCACGCTTTGTTTCTGTCAAAAATGTCATTTCCTGCTCTTCCGGCACAGATGCCCTTTTGATGGCTCTTATGGCCAAAGGGGTGGGGGTGGGGGACGCGGTGATAACCACACCTTTTACTTTTGTCGCCACGGCAGAGGTTATAAGCCTTTTGGGGGCTACTCCTGTTTTTGTCGATATTGATGCTGGAACGTTTAATATGGAGCCTTCAAAAATCGAGGCAGCTATTAAAAATGCCCAAAAAAAAGGCTTGAAGCCCAAAGCGATAATTCCTGTCGATATGTTCGGCCTTCCTGCCGACTACGATTCGATTGGGGAGATTTCTTCCAATTACCGTCTTTTTATGCTGGAGGATGGCTGTCAGGGCTTTGGCGGGGTATACAAAGGCAAGAAGCTTTGCCGGTTTGGCGATGCCGCCGCCACAAGCTTTTATCCTGCAAAACCTCTTGGTTGTTACGGTGACGGCGGCGCTGTTTTTACCGATGATGACGTTATGGCGGAAAAACTTCGCTCCATACGGATTCACGGGATGGGGAAGAGCCAGTACGACAACATTAGGGTAGGAATAACAGGCAGGATGGATTCCATTCAGGCGGCGGTTCTGCTGGCCAAAATGGAAATTTTTGACGATGAGATAGAAGCGCGCGGAGAAGTTGCCATGCGTTATACGGAAGGCTTGCTGGGCGTGGTTGAGACTCCCGTTGTACCGAACAATACAGAAAGTGCATGGGCGCAGTATTCCGTTTTGGTGAGCGACAGGGATATCGTGCGAGAACGGTTGTCAGAAGCTGGAATCCCTACTGCTGTGTACTATCCAAAACCTCTGCATCTGCAGACTGCGTACCAATATTTGGGATACAGGGAAGGCGACTTTCCGGTAAGCGAGAAAGTCTCCAACTCGGTTTTCAGCCTTCCGATGCATCCATACCTTTCCGAAGATGAGATAGAGAGAGTCGTTTCTGAGGTTAAAAAGGCTGTAAAGTAGTTTTTGGATACCTTTGAGGAATTAGAAATGTTTCGTATTGCCATCGCCCAGATAAATCCTACAGTAGGGGATATTTTGGAAAATGAAAAAAAAGTTCGGGAGATAATCGAAAAAGTAAAACTAGATAAAGTTCAGCTAATTCTCTTTCCAGAACTTGTACTGACCGGATACCCTCCAGAAGACCTCCTTTATAATAAAAATTTCATTGCAACGGCAAAAGAATCTCTCGAACGCTTAAGAGCGGTAACTGTGGGAATAAGCGCGGTTGTGGGGCTACCGATTATGGAAAATGGGTCTCTCTACAATTCGGCGGCTGTTCTCTCTGATGGAGAGCTAAGGCAGATTGTAAATAAATCGGAACTGCCCAACTATGGGGTTTTTGACGAGAAGAGGTATTTCACGCCTGCGGAGACGAACGAGCCGGTAATGATTTCTGGCGTAAATATTGCGGTAACTATTTGTGAAGATATATGGGTGGATAACGAGTTGATATCAGAAGTTTGCGGCAGGCCTGATGTTGAGCTGATACTAAACCTTTCATCTTCACCGTTCCATATAGGCAAGACGGAAGAGAGAAGGAAGATTATTCGGGAGTGGGCCAAAAAGCAGAACAAGCATGTTGCCTACTGCAACCTTGTGGGCGGGCAGGACGAGCTGGTGTTTGATGGCGGCTCCATTGTATGTAATGGCGAGGGAGAGATTGTCGCCTCTGCAAAAGAGTTTGAAGAAGATTTGCTGGTAGTAGACATACCTGTTGATGATGGCAAGAGTGATTCGAATGCGGTTATTAACCAGCCGCTTTCTTATCCAGAGAATATTTATCGCGCGTTAACGCTCGGCGTGAAAGATTATTTTGAAAAGAACGGCTTTAATAAAGCTATCATCGCCGTTAGCGGTGGTATCGATTCGGCGCTTACCGTAGCTATAGCGGTTGGTGCGCTTGGCAAAGATCGCGTTAGCGGGGTTGCTATGCCATCATACTTCTCATCGGAGTCGAGCCTTTTGGATGCTCGTGAACTTGCCCAAAATTATGGAATAGAGCTTGATCTTATCCCTATCACTCCTTTGATGGAAGCTTTCGACAGTGCTCTTGAAGAAAAATTTAGAGACACTGAGCAAGGTGTCGCGGAGGAGAATATACAGGCGAGAATAAGAGGCGCTCTTGTGATGGCAATCAGTAATAAGTTTGGAAGCCTTGTTCTCACAACGGGAAATAAGAGCGAGCTTTCCGTCGGGTACTGCACCTTGTATGGCGATATGGCCGGCGGTTTTGCAGTGATAAAAGATTTGCCAAAGATTATGGTCTACGAAGTTTGCGAATGGGTTAATGCCAACCCTGACTTAGCCCAGATTCCACAGTCAACTATTACCAAAGAGCCGTCGGCAGAGTTGAGGCCTGACCAGAAAGACAGTGACTCCCTGCCGGATTACTCTCTGCTTGACGCCATCTTAAAGCATTATTTGGAAGACGAAGAGAGCATAGAAGAGATTGTTAAACGGGGGTACCAAGAGGACGAGGTTGTCAAGGTTTTAAGACTGGTAAATTCGAGCGAATACAAAAGAAGGCAAGGAGCGCCAGGCGTAAAAATTACCCCTAAAGCATTTGGCAAAGATAGACGATATCCAGTTACAAATAGATTTATGTAGATTTTGTATATTATTGAAATATAAGTATTTTGTTTTTCACCGATAGGGATGTAAGATGTATGGGAAAAGCGTCATAAAATTTTAAGGGAAAATTCAAAGAGTGTTTACCGTCAATCGTTTAGTAGTTGCTAGCGGCGATATAATTCTTTTTACACTGGCATATTTTGCCTCCTATTGGCTAAGATTCGAGGGAGTTCCCACTATTCACCAAGAGCTTTTCTCGCAGATACTTGTACCTGTTGTCTTTACCAAATTTGTGGTTTTTTCCATGAACGGACTCTATAGAGGCCCTTGGCGATATACCGGTGTCCTCGACCTGATAAAAATTGTACGGTCTTCGATTATTTCACTGTTGATAGTGATAGCTGGAATTGTTTTTATAAAGTATGGGGAAGGTGTTTCAAGGTCAGTACTTCTGCTTGATACTATTTTGACTATCGCTTTCACCAGTATTTTTCGTATTTCAATTCGGGTTTACTTTTCTAGGCAACTCTTAAAAGGGGTAGTTGCTGGAATTTTAGGTCAAAAATTTTGGCCGATGGCAAATGATACTGCCTCCAGAAATATTTTAATCTATGGTTCCGATTCCAGAGGAGAGATGCTACTCAGGTCATTACACCATCACCACCATGTAGAGCCGTATGGCGTAGTTGGTTTTTTTGACGATGATGAAAAGCACAAAGGGTCAATAATTCATGGGGTGCAAAATTTGGGCACCAGTGACGATTTAATAGGCATCATCGACAAATTTAGTATCAACGAAGTTATGATCGCCTCAAACCCTGAAAAGGAGATAATAAGAAAGATATTCACCGATTGCCGGAAGGAAAAAGTGCAGTGTAGGATTATCCCGCCGTACCTTGATATGGTCCACTCCAAAGTCGGGGTTTCACAATTAAGAGATGTCGCTATTGAAGACTTTCTACAGCGGGATTCGGTTCAAATCGACTATTCGCAGGTCGAAGGGATGGTACGGGGAAAAAGGGTTCTTGTCACAGGCGCGGCCGGTTCAATAGGGAGCCAGCTGTGTAACCAGATATCCTCCTTTATGCCCGATGAGATTGTATGCGTTGATAATAGCGAAACACCTCTTTTTTATCTTCAACAGGATTTATTGGAATCAGCGCCTCAAATCAAGACTAAATACTACTGTTCGGATGTGACCAATCGAAAGAAGATGGACACTATATTTTCTTCTCATAAACCACAGCTTGTTTTTCATGCCGCCGCACACAAGCATGTACCGCTGATGGAAGCCAACATAGATGAAGTGATATACAACAATCTGGTTGGGACAAAAAATGTCTCGGATATGGCGCATGAAGCAGGCTCTGAAGTTTTCGTTTTTATCTCTACAGATAAAGCTGTTAATCCGGCAAATGTAATGGGCTGGACAAAAAGAATGGGTGAACTTTACGCGAAATACCTTTCGGGAGAAGGAAGCACGAAATTTCTTTCAGTCAGATTTGGTAATGTTCTTGGGAGTAATGGCAGTGTAATCCCTATCTTTAAAAAGCAGATAGAAAAAGGCGGGCCGATAAAAGTTACGCACGAAGATATCACAAGGTATTTTATGACGATACCAGAAGCGGTACTGCTTATACTTCAGGCCGCTTACTTGGGAAAGCAGGGAGATACCATGATACTTGACATGGGTGAGCCGGTAAAAATCTTTGAACTTGCTGAAGAGATGATTAGAATGGCAGGCTTTGAGCCTGGAAAAGAAATTGATATAAGCTTTACTGGCTTGCGTCCCGGAGAAAAAATGCACGAGGAGCTTAGTCTGTCGAGCGAGAAACTTAATAAAACCGAAAATCCTAAAATCTCCGTTCTTAAAAAAGATGATATGAATCTTGATACAATACCTGTGGTAATGGAAAAGGTATTGGAGAAATGGGAGGATTCGCCGATAATGGCTTATGACATGCTTAGGAATGGAATCTCTGGATTTTCTGAAGCTTATGATAGCCCAGACACCAATTTCAATCTTGATTACAATGCTCCTCCTTCCCAGCGTCATTAATGATTGCTTGCTGGGAATGCCAATAAACCAGTCTTACGAATATGCCCAAGAAAATTAAGATAATAAGCGTTGTAGGGGCGAGACCAAACTTCGTAAAAATCGCTCCTTTTTGTAAATCTTTAATGAGGCTTAACGAAACTGCTTCCCATATCCTAGTGCATACAGGCCAACACTATGACCACAAAATGAGCCAAGAGTTTTTTGATGCACTAGATATTCCAAAGCCCGACATAAACCTAGACGTAGGTTCTGGTAGTCATGCTGTACAGACAGCAGACACTATGAAGGCGTTTGAAAATGTCTGCCTTGAAGAACAACCGGACTGGGTTGTAGTCGTGGGCGACGTTAACTCTACTATTGCCGCAACGCTGGTTGCCAAAAAACTTGGTATCAAGGTTGCCCATATCGAAGCTGGTCTTAGGTCGTTTGATATGACGATGCCGGAAGAGATAAACCGCAGACTCACCGATTCTATATCTGACTTACTGTTCACTCATTGTAGTGATGCGAGTCAAAATCTTTTGAACGAAGGGGTTGATAAAGAAAAAATCAAGATGGTTGGCAATATTATGATTGATACAGTTGTCGCAAATCTTGAAAAGATAGAGAAGGCCAACCCTTGCGAGAAGCTAGGATTGAAAAATTCGGAATACTGTTTTGTTACCATGCACAGACCGTCTAATGTCGACGCGAAGGATAAGTTGGAGAGCTTAGTTAGTACGCTTTCGATTCTTTCTAAAAAACTGCCTGTCGTCTTCCCTGCGCATCCAAGAACGTTGGGAAGACTTAAAGAATTTAATCTGCTGGAACAGCTTAAAAGTGAGCCAGCACTGAAATTGCTTGAGCCGGTTTCTTACCACACAACTTTGAGTTTTATAAAAAATTCGATGCTTGTAATTACCGATTCTGGTGGTATTCAGGAGGAAACAACTTTTCTTGGGGTGCCGTGCGTCACTGTAAGGCCGAATACCGAGAGGCCAGTGACAATTACCGATGGGACCAACAGGCTGGCATCGGTGGATGACTTGTTGGAATCTGTAAAGTCTGTTATGAACGAAAGCAATAATCATGAGAAAAAAGCGTTGCCTCCGCTATGGGATGGAGGCACCGCTGACCGTATCGTACAGGTGCTAATCGAATACCATGAGTAGCAAAAAGGTGCTGGTAACAGGCGGTGCCGGTTATATAGGCGTTCAGCTTGTTAAGCAACTGTTGGATTCTGGTTATGAAGTCAAATTGTTTGATTGCTTCTATTTTGGCCTTAAGCCTATCAAGCTTTTATCGTCCCACAAAAACCTTTCTGTCATAGAAGGTGATATTAGAGATACAAAGTCTATTGAGACACTCCTTGAGTATGGAACCAGTGTCGTTCATCTGGCATCTCTTTCTAATGACCCTTCATGCGACCTAGACCCAAAATGGTCTACAGAAATTAATCATAATGCAACGGTAAGGCTCGCGGAATTAGCCAAAAAGAAAAAATGTGGTCGTTTTGTTTTTGCTTCTTCATGCTCGGTTTATGGGCATGGAGGGAAAGAGCTGTTGAAGGAAACATCTGCTTGCGAGCCGGTGTCCCTATACGCAGAATTAAAGCTCAAAAGTGAAAAGGAAGTTTTTAGTCTTGCTGACGATACATTTTGTCCGACAAGTATAAGGCAGGCGACAATCTTTGGTTACAGTTCACGCATGCGGTTCGATTTGGCGATAAACATGATGACGATGCACGCGATAACAAAAGGGAAAATATATGTCATGGGTGGGGGAGAGCAGTGGAGACCGTTCTTGCATGTGCGCGATGCGGCGAATATCTTTAAAATGACAATAGAAGCTGAGCTGGAGAAGGTTTTTGGACAACTGTTTAACGCAGGCTCCAATGAAAATAATTTTCAGATAAAAAATCTGGCTGAAAGGGTTCAAAAGGAGATTGGTAATACTGTTGTTGAGGTAACGCCAGATGACGCAGACCGCAGGGATTACAATGTTGATTTTTCTAAAATTAAAAACGTTCTTGGCTTTGTTCCGCAGGTAAGTGTATCGGATGCCATCGCGGAAATAGCCGAGTTTGTTAAAAAAGATATCGGGAAAGATTATTTCGTCCCTGAATTTTTTAACATTAAAAAACTAAAAGAGCTTGAGGGGAACGGCTTTAAGCCAAAATGAGCATCTTTTTTTTGAGTCTCTCCAACTTGTAATTTCTCGCGGTTTACAAAATGGGATGAGTCGCTTCACATACTTCTTTATGAAATCTTATCGGTATTTTAACATCTTTAACCTTCCTATTTTTGGACGGCCTACCATAGCGGGGAGCATTCACTAAAGCAGTACCCTGAGCAACTATAAATGGCGGTCAAAACAACTTTGAGATTAATTCCGATAGATGCTAAATTCTAGAACGTGATTATTTCGAGTTCATCACAGTTGTTACTTACTTAGGGTTATTGGGGGAACGTCAATGAGATATGCATTGATTCTTGGAGCTGGTAGAGTATGAGTCCTGATTTGGTTTGAGAAATAGCTTTTAGTGTAAGCAGATAGCTACCGCACTTTCAAACTGGGACGTTAGATAAAATTGTGATGCGGCGGTGGTTTTTTTAAATCCCAAAGGTACCTATTCACTTCGTCCATTCTGCAGTTAACCCTGCAGTCACGCGTATCAAGTTCTTTTTCTATCCATTTGAGAGATCTTTCCCTTTTTTCACTTTCCCATATCTTCTTAAAACTGCTTTCGTTTATGTTCCCATAAAGAAACCTGTCGTCGCCAAGGTATGCGCTACAACCCCAGACCCCGCCTCCAGAATCGATATAGGACCAAAAGGGCAGGGCAAGGCAACGATTATAGCTACGGTCGCCGTCGTCCCACTTCTTCATTGTGTTAATGCGGAATACTGTGTTGAAGTTCTTATCGTTGAACTTCTTTAACTGATCAGCAAGCGTTAAGTACTTTTCATACCTGATATCTTTGTAATCTTCGGTTTTGCTTAAATCCTGATGAGAGTATGGTTTTATAACCAAGTAATCTATTCCGATATCTTTTGCCGTTTTAGCTAGGTCCAAGACAGTATTAGCATTGTCCGGCAACAGCACCATCTGCATTCCAAGTGCGCAACTGTATCCATTTTCCTCCCTGACCTTTACCGCGTCAGTCATATTTTTAATCACCTTGTCGAAATCTTCCGGTTTAGCCCTATGAATTTTTGAGTACGATTCTCTACTCCCAGCGTTAATGCTTACCTTTATCCACTCTGTATATGGAAGAATTTTTTCAGACATAGCTTTACTTAGAAGAACAGCATTAGTGGTAAAAGCTACGTCTATTCCCGATTTTTTTGTATGCTCCGTAATCTCGGCGATACGCTTATGCAGTAGCGGCTCACCTTCACCAGCGTACATCACGCTTTTTAACCCAAGCTCTCCCATCTCGGAAAGCATTTCTTTCAGTATGCTGGCATCAAGATACCTTACTTCGTATTCCATAAAATCAAGCGCGCAGAAAGTGCAACGATGGTTGCAGGTTCCCATCGGGCTTATTTCCATGTAGACGGGATAAATATTTTTCCCAGCCAGCCAGTCGTTTACCCTTGGCACATGGTAAAGGAGTTTGTGGCTGTCGATTCTAAACTCGTCCATGTTGACTTATATTGTCCCTTTTTCGCACCTATAAAGGTTGATTATGTTTTATGAACTTTCTTCTTGAATTGCCGTCCAAAGCTCTGGAATTGTATCAGAGTGTTTACCTTTGGCGTAAAAACTTTTTCCACCATCTGCAACGGTTCTTACGAGCATCGTTTTCCATGGTCGGAAATAATATTTAGTTTCTTCCTTGGAAGGCTCTGCGCTTACTTCTTCTGGCAGGTCGAGCAGGTCACATACCAGCGTGGTAAAATCAACAATTCTTCTTTCCTCCATGCCGGCCACGTTCCTTGCCATGCTTAACGCTTTAAGGAAAACTTCAGGAGCCATAACGCTACTACCGAAATTCATCACCACACCGTTTTCGAGATTTTCTACAACCTTGGCAAAACGCAAAAAATCGAGATACGATGTCGCACCGGCTGCGGCACCATCAAAGTTTGGATGCTCGTGAATAATATCGTGTCCAATTCCGACATGAACGGTTATCGGTATTTTAAGTCTGTAGCATGCGGCAAAAACACTCAGCTCCTTATTAGGGAAATTACCATCATATATAGCTTTGCCGATAGCTTTCCCCATTCCGATTTTACCTGAAGCATGCGCGTCGTTTACGATATCGTTGATTCTGGAAGTCTCCTCCCAGAGCCCGAACTGTCCTTCGCTGACATATTTTGCTACCGATTCGGTGGTAGCACCTATTAGCGAGAGTTCAAAATCATGTATCGCGCACGAACCGTTTGTCGCAATACACGAGATATGCCCTTTCTCCAAAAGGTCGATGATGTACCTCTGAGTGCCGGAACGGATAACATGCCCGCCGATCATCATCACAACTTCGCTTCCACTCTTGCGTGCGGAAACAATCCTACGGGCGGTCTGTCTAATGGAATCGGAGCAGGTGTCTGTTCTAGAAAGAGATTTCATAACCGATAAGTCGAGGTCGTGGACTCTCTCGGCAAGTGGTTTTAAACGAAGCCGTGATCTATCGAAATAGATGGCTGTAAGTTTAGACCAGCTCATGTTGAGGTAGTCACGAATCTTCTTCGCTTAAAACTTTTAAAAGGTACTGTCCGTAGCCATTTTTTTTAAGCGGTTCCGCCAGTTTTTCAAGTTGGGCGGCATCAATAAATCCTTTGTGATAGGCTATCTCCTCCGGGCAGGCGATTTTTAGCCCTTGGCGTTCCTCTACGATTTTGACAAAGTTTGCCGCATCCAGAAGCGAATTGTGCGAGCCTGTATCGAGCCACGCGGTTCCACGGCCAAGAATTTCCACGTTAAGCGTTCCATTTTTAAGGTATATGCCATTTAGATCGGTAATCTCGAGCTCGCCTCTTGCTGATGGTTTAATTCCTTTTGCAATGCTCACAACTTTATTGTCGTAAAAATAAAGGCCGGTAACAGCGTAACTGGACTTTGGTTTTTTTGGTTTCTCCTCTATATCGACAGCATGGCCGGATTTGTCGAAACTTACCACACCGTACATGGACGGATTGCTCACACTGTAGCCAAACACAGTAGCCCCTTCCGTCCGTTTAGTAGCGTTGTCCATCAGCTTTTCGAGACCATTACTGTGAAAGATGTTGTCGCCAAGAATCAGGCATACCGTGTCTTCTCCTATAAACTTTTCTCCTATAAGGAAAGCCTGTGCAATCCCGTTGGGGCTTGGCTGAACCGCGTACTGCAGTGATAACCCCCAGTCCGAGCCATCTTTTAGAAAGGTTTTAAAGGCTTTCTGGTCCTGCGAAGTGGTGATAATGAGTATTTCGCGTATACCGGCAAGCATCAGTGTCGAAAGCGGATAGTAGATAAGTGGTTTGTCATAAACCGGCATAAGTTGTTTGTTTACCGCATGAGTCAGCGGGTGGAGCCGCGTTCCGGAACCACCGGCCAGTATTATCCCTTTGTAACCCATAGACACGATAGTACTATAAATTTGTGTTTCCCTTTGGGGGAAAGTAATATTCTTAGTCTATTCTTTTGCAATAGTTTGTTTATTGAGATGTTAAGTAGTGGGTAGACTCATTTGGGCGTTTTATTCAACTTTGCTCCCCCATCACGGCAGGTTTTTTACTAAATATTGCTCGTGGTTATGAATTTGACAGCTTCGGAAATATTTATCAGACTAGTCTTAGACTAGTTATAGAGGGGTTATGAAAAAGGCCGGATTCTATGAAGCAAAAAGAGATTTGTCGAGCCTTTTAGACCAGGTTGCAAAAGGCGAGCGGATTACAATACCTAGGCATGACATCCCCGTGGAATGAAAGCGGGCATTACTCCCAGATCGCTTAATGCCTCGTTCTTCCTACAAGATTATTAATCAGGTATCATTTGCCTATGGACACTAAGAGCAAAAAACCGGATATCTCCGGTATACCGTCAAAGCCGGGAACCTACCTTATGAAGGATAGGGGAAATAAGGTTTTATACGTTGGTAAGGCGGTAAACCTTAAAAGCAGGGTTCGTTCGTACTTCAATATGGCGGCAAAACACTCTTCACGGATAGCTTTAATGGTTTCCTTAGTCGACCATGTCGATTTTATAACTACCGATAACGAAGTCGAGGCGTTGATACTGGAAAATAACCTTATCAAGAAAGAAAAACCACGCTTCAATATTATGCTGAAGGATGATAAAACGTATCCCTACCTGAAACTGACCAACGAAAAGTTTCCGCGACTTCTGGTCGTAAGGCGTTTGCTAAAGGATGGAGCTCAGTATTTCGGCCCGTATGTTTCTGCTACTGCCGTAAGGTTGGTTAAAAAGACGATTCACCGTATTTTCGCTTTAAGGCAAAGCAGGGACAATCTGGACAGTGTGCTTCCGCGAAGGCCATGCCTCAACTTTCAGATGAAACGGTGTCTTGGGCCGTGCAGTGGCGAAATCTCCATCGAGGAATATGGAGAAGTGGTTAAAATGACAGTCGGTTTTCTTAAAGGGAAAGAGAGGGAAATAACGACAATCATAAAGCGCGATATGAAAGCGGCATCCGACGGGTACGAATTTGAGAAGGCGGCACTTTTGCGCAATCAGCTAAAGGCGATTCAACTGGTGCAGGAGACGCAGAAGATAGACACAGCTTCAGAAAAGATTGATGAAGATTATATCGCTGCAATTGTCGAGGGCGGCATTGGGATAGTTAGGGTCATGATGGTGAGAGGTGGCAAGCTTGTCGGTGACCAGAATTTCGAGTTTAAAAAAGCCGATGACCCTGAGGAACTTATCGAAGCTTTTATTCAACAGTTTTATAATTCTGCTTTTGTTGTTCCATCCAAAATTATTCTTAATGTTTTTCCAGATGAGATGGAGGTTGTAAGAAGCTGGTTGCAAAAATTGAGGGGACATAAGGTTGAAACTATCAGGCCTCTTTGTGGAAGAAAGATGAAAATTCTTGAAATGGTAATAGAAAATGCCAAGCTGAAACTTTTAAACTTTACCTCAAGTGAAGAGTCGCGCAAAGAGGCTTTGAATGAAATTAAAAATCTTCTAAACATGGCCGAATGGCCCACCGTGTTGGAGTGTATAGATATCTCCAATATTTCTGGCATTGCCGGTGTCGGTTCTTTGGTAAGTTTTTTCAATGGCGAGCCTAAAAAATCAGAATATAAACGATTTAAACTAAAAATTACAGGGTCTGACGACTATGCAATGATAGCCGAAGTTGTAGAACGTAGGTTTAAGCGATTAAGTATAGAGAATAAAAAGTTTCCCGACCTGCTGGTGATAGACGGAGGCAAAGGGCAGGTTAATGCCGCGTGGGAGATTGTGAAACGGTATAATCCTAAGCAGGCCGTTCTTGGAATAGCAAAAGGAAAAGAGAGGGAAAGGTCGGAAACAGATATTTTCCATCTGGCGGGTGTTAAAGGGCCGATTGAGTTTCCGATCAAAAGTTCCGGGCGATTTCTGCTTCAGCGGTTGCGGGATGAATCGCACAGGTTTGCCATTAAATACCATAGGCAAAAAAGAGATGAAACTGCTTTTAGGAATGAAGTGGACAGTGTTAAAGGTTTTGGGGCAAAGCGTAAAAAAATATTGATTAGTAAATACGGGTCACTCAAAGCGGCTAAATTTGTCGATGTGGACGAGCTAGCCGAAGTGTTGTCAATAAACCGACAACTGGCCGGTGAAATTCTGGAAAAACTTTAAATCCAGTATTTTCTCATTTCAATAGTCGAATAGGAAAAATTCTGAATTGAGCAGATTTTCTCTCAGTCTGTCAAATAGTAATAGATAGTTTTATTGAGTTCGTAGTAGATTGTTTTGGCACTAGCGCGATCTTTCCACCATCCCTTTATCTGTACACGAGAATTTTTTGATGGATGCACATACATTTTTATTTCACTGTCTGCAATAAGAGAGTCATACACTCTTCCTGCTCGCGCGGTATGGTAAGGGGAAGTAACTAGGATGAAAGATTTATACCCAGCCTCTTTGAGTAGCCTTATGTTAACCTTTGCTTCTCCTTTTGAACTAATTTCTGTCAGCTTTTCATCCGAGTATAAAATGTCTTCTCTCGGAACGCCGCTTTCATCCAGTTGTTTTAAAAACATACCAGCATAAGTGAATTTCCAGTAGAGTTGCCCACCCCAAAAGATGATTTTTTTACCAAATCCTTTTTTATAAAGTTCTATCGCAGTCATCATTCGTTCGCCTTTATTATCCCCGGCAAGGACGACAATTGCGTCGGCAATGGTGATTGTATCTTTCCTTACTAAGGTGGATGATAAGCCATTAAGGATAGGAGCGTGAAAAGCAGAAAGGATAAGCACTAATAGCATGGTGGTAGCGACTACTCTTCTAATCATCTACTTTTTAAAATACCTTTAAACATAAGAATGCTCATCCTAGCAAGACTGATATAGCTATTCCACTCATGGAGTGCTTTTTCTGGTCGTTTTATCGCAAAAACTTGTCCATTTCTGATATTTTTTGATAGAATTCAGTGTTTAATTCAACGGAGACTTTGAACATGGAAATGACTATAACAGAAAAAATTCTGGCATCCCACGCTGGTGCCGAACAGGTGAAGCCTGGCGAGCTTGTTAATTGCAAAGTTGATATAGCCCTTGCAAACGACATAACTGCTCCTATTTCTGTCAAAGAATTCAATAGGGTAGGTGCCAAAAAGGTATTTGACAAAGAGCGCGTGGTGTTGGTGATGGACCATTTTGCACCTGCCAAGGATATCGCTTCGGCCAACCAGATAAAGGTGGTGCGTGATTTTGCCAAAGATCAGGGAATTATCAATTTTTGGGCGGATGGCAGAATGGGCGTAGAGCATGCCATTTTGCCCGAGCAGGGTCTTGTGGGTCCGGGAGACCTCGTGATCGGCGCAGACAGCCATACCTGCACATATGGCGCTCTCGGAGCTTTTGCCGCTGGCGTCGGTAGTAACGACCTTGCGGCGGCGATGATAACCGGCGAAGCTTGGTACAAGGTGCCGGAGACAATTCTCTTCGAGCTAAAAGGTAAACCGGGTAAGTGGATAAGCGGCAAGGATATAATCCTTAACATAATCGGCAAGATAGGCGTAGATGGAGCACTATACAAGAGCATGGAGTACAAAGGTGACGCGATAGAGCATCTCTCGATGGATGACCGCTTTACGATAGCAAATATGGCTGTTGAAGCAGGCGCTAAAAACGGCATCTTCCACCCCGACGGCAAAACAAGGGAGTATGTTGAAGGCCGATTCAAGCGAGAAGCGAAATATTACGAGTCCGACGTGGATGCCAAATATTGCGAGAGGATAGAGGTAAACGTAGGAGAACTTGAGCCTCAGGTTGCGTTCCCGCACCTTCCATCGAATGTCAAGGGGATATCGGAAGTCGGCGACATAATGGTAGATCAGGTTGTAGTAGGTTCCTGCACAAACGGGCGCTACTCCGACCTTGAAACCGTAGCGAACCTGATAAAAGGTAAAAAAATGGCTAGCAACATAAGGCTGATAGTAATCCCTGCAACTCCCGCAATACAGAGAGAGGCGATGAGCAATGGTCTTATAGATATCTTCATGGATGCTGGAGCGGTTGTTTCCACTCCGACATGTGGCCCTTGTCTTGGCGGCTATATGGGAATACTTGCTGACGGCGAAAAAGCGTTAACCACCACCAACCGCAATTTTGTAGGACGTATGGGTTCGCGCAAAAGCGAAATATACCTCGCGAGTCCGGCGGTGGCGGCGGCAACAGCGATAACGGGAAAAATTTCTTCACCTGAGGAGGTTGCATAATGGCTTTTAAAGGCAAGGCGCACACTTTTGGCGATGATATAGATACCGATGCAATTATTCCGGCAAGGTATCTTGTGAGTACCGACCCGAAGGAACTTGCGAAGCATCTGATGGAAGACGCAGACCCTGAGTTTCCCCAAAAGGTGCGGGCGGGAGATATTATTGTCGCCCGAAAGAATTTTGGGTGCGGCTCCAGCCGTGAGCATGCGCCGATTGCTATTAAGGGTGCTGGAGTATCTTGCGTAATAGCAAAGTCGTACGCGCGGATTTTTTATCGTAATTCGTTCAATATGGGTTTGCCGATTTTTGAATCGGATGAAGCGGCGGAGAAGATAGAGCAGGGAGATAAACTGGAAGTTGATATGGACAGCGGCCTGATAAAGAATCTTACCAAAGGTGAAGAGTATCAGGCATCGGCTATACCTCCATTCATGCAAGATTTGATAAAAACTGGTGGACTTATGGCCGCCGTTAAGAAAAAGATAGGAGCGTAGGCAATGCCGTTAATAGCTCTTTGTCCCGGCGACGGAATAGGGCCGGAGGTAACATCCGAAGCGGTGAAGATTCTAAAGGCTATTGATGAGAAGCATAGCTTTGGTTTCGAGTTTGAGGATGCGCCTGTCGGCGGAACCGCTTATGATGAGTTCGGGCATCCGCTTCCCGATAAGAGCCTTGAGATTGCCCAAAAAGCCGATGCTGTATTTCTCGGCGCTGTTGGCGGTCCGAAGTGGGAACCGCTCGATATTTCCGTTCGTCCAGAAAAAGCTTTACTCGGCTTAAGAAGTGCGATGGATCTTTACGCCAACTTTCGGCCCGCAAAGCTTTTTAGCCCGCTTATAGATGCATCCACCCTTAAACGGGAGGTAGTAGAAGGTGTTGACCTTCTGGTGATAAGAGAGCTTACAGGCGGCATCTACTTTGGGGAGCCTCGCGGTGTAGAAGATTTTGAGGGCGGCAAAAGAGGGTTTAACACTCTTGTTTATACCACCCCTGAGATAGAACGTATTGCCCGCGTCGCTTTCGAAGCGGCTATTAAAAGAGATAAAAGGGTTTGCTCCGTAGATAAGGCCAACGTACTCGAATGCACCGAACTTTGGAGAGAGGTAGTAATAGAGGTTCATAAAGATTACCCGCAAGTGGAGCTTTCGCATATGTATGTAGATAATGCGACGATGCAGCTTATCCGCAACCCGAAGCAGTTTGACGTGATAGTAACTACCAATATGTTTGGAGATATACTTTCGGATGCGGCGGCTATGCTTACTGGTTCTCTTGGCATGCTTCCATCCGCTTCGCTTAACGGCAAGAAGGGTATGTATGAGCCAGTACATGGAAGCGCGCCAGATATAGCGGGGGAGGGGATAGCCAACCCGCTTGCGTCGATACTTAGTGTGGCGATGATGCTTACATATTCCTTTGACAATCCGCAGGCAGGTGCTGAGATAGAAAACGCAGTGGCAAAAGTGCTGGATAAAGGCTATCGCTCTGCCGACATATATTCCGATGGTACGCAAAAAGTTTCCACTTCTGAAATGGGCGACCTCGTTGTAAAAGAGTTGTCGTAAATGGGTGAAGATGGATTTAATGTTGCGATAGTCGGTGCTACCGGCGCTGTCGGTAACGAGTTTTTGAAAATCCTTGAGGAAAGAGATTTCCCGATAAAGAGCCTTGCCCTCTTAGCATCAGCTAGATCTGCTGGGGAAACCCTTATGTTTCGCAAACGCGATATAGAAGTGGAAGAACTCGACGAAGATTCGTTTGAAAATATCGACATAGCCCTATTTAGCGCTGGCGGTTCGATATCCAAAGAGTTTGCGCCGATAGCTGTCAAGGCTGGGGCGACTGTTATTGACAACTCTTCCGCATGGCGGATGGATAAGGCTGTACCTTTGGTAGTACCAGAAGTAAACCCAGGTGCGATTGCATGGCACAAAGGGATTATTGCCAACCCAAACTGTTCCACTATACAGATGGTTGTAGCTCTTAATCCGTTACACCAAAAAGCAAAGATAAAGAGAGTGGTGGTTTCCACCTATCAGGCGGTTTCTGGTTCGGGTCAAAAGGCTGTTGACGAGCTTAGCCAACAGGTGAGATCGCTTTTTAGTATGCAGGGAGTGAAGAAAAACGTATATCCGCATCAGATAGCTTTTAACTGCCTTCCGCACATAGATGTTTTTCAGGAAGACGGCTACACTAAAGAAGAGATTAAAATGGTGAACGAAACCAAAAAGATTATGGATGATGATTCCATGGAAGTGTCGGCTACCTGTGTGCGGGTTCCTGTGTTCTTTGGTCATTCAGAATCTGTGAATGTTGAGTTTTATGAACCGATATCACCTGAATATGCGAGAGATATCCTTGCTATGTCGCCCGGTGTTGCTGTTTTGGATGACCCTTCCCAAAACATATACCCTGTGGCGATTGAAGCCGCTGGTAACGACGAAGTATTTGTAGGCAGAATACGAAAAGATTCGACCGTTGAGTACGGTCTTAATATGTGGGTTGTGTCCGATAATATCCGTAAAGGTGCGGCACTTAATGCTGTTCAGATTGCGGAATTGCTAAGCTGAAGTCTCTAACTGGAACCTGTTCCTATTTTTTGGAATGACTGTATAATGTTGCCATGTTTAGGGAGAACGCAAAGGCAAAGTTCAAATACGAAAGAATAAAGGCCCGCATTGCAATCAGGAGATAATTCTGCGATGACTGAAGGTGGCGTAGAGAGCATTCCTTTGAACCTTGAGGTGTCCTCTCTTGGAAAAAGAGTGGGCAGTGCCGAGCTTATTTCCAAAATATCATTTGGCGTTGGTAATGACGGTTGTTTTGGAATCATCGGTGAGAACGGCGCGGGTAAAACAACGCTGTTAAGAATCATAACAGCCTTAGTCGCCCCTACTTCTGGTGAAATAAAAATAAGAGGGGTCTCACCCCATAAAAACAGGGCTACGGCCTTATCGAATGTCACGGGGTTTGTAGGAATACCAGCTTTTTATTCCTACATGACGGCCTATAGTAACCTCAGCATAACTGCAGATTTTTCTCATTATCCTTCAAGGGAACAGATATTCGATGCTCTTGAGAAGGTCGGCCTTGCAGATGAAGCGTATAAAAAAGTTGGGCAATTCTCCAGGGGGATGCTCCAGCGGCTTGGTATAGGGCTGGCTCTTTTGAATGATAAGCCGATAATTATAATGGATGAACCGACTCAAGGACTTGATGAAGCATGGGTGGGCAATATCACAAAACTGTTCAAGGAAATGAAAAAGAATGGCAAGACCTTTATCATAACCAGCCATAACTTCGATTTTATTGTAGAGCTATGCGACAAGGTGCTGATGCTTGAGAGGGGCAAAAAAGTATATATGGGGTCATTGAGCGATCTGTTGGAATTCCCATACTACTTTTTTCTCAATTGTAGCCCAGCTGAAAAAGTTCTAGATTTGATAAGTGAGATGGAATTTGTACATGGTTCCGTAAAGATGGATGGTGGCATTAAGCTGAATCTTGAGAAGGATTACGCTAATCAACTGGTAAAAACTCTCGTGGAGAACGGATGTAAGATTTTTGAATTCTCTCTCAAAAAATACTCTGTGATGGATCTTATCTCAGAATCCCGTTCCAAAATTTTGGAATTTGGCAAATGATATGTCACGGTTGATATTAATTGAGGCGGAAAAGCTTCTAAAATCTGCGGTTTTTTGGGTTGCCCCAATTGTGATTATATTTTTTCTTGGTGTAATGCTTTTTGGGTTTGAAGTATATGCCGCGAAAAATGGTGTTGAAATTACCGAGACCAATAGGCAGGGACTTATCGAGAGTGAAAAATACTCGCCTTCGCTAATTGCAAACATCTTTTCCGGTATTGGGGAAATGGTTAAAAATGTTTTTTTTCTATCGACAACCCCAACCCTGAGCTTCCATGTTAAAGATGGCAGTAACGCTCTTGAAGCTCCTGTTGAGCAGAAAATGAATGATTTCAATTATCTGGGTACGCTCATTGATAGTCTTTTAAATCCCAAACCGCTTCCCCGTCCTATAGAAGACTGCCCTTGCAAAGAGGAGAACCCTGCAAGGGAAAGCACCTTAAACATTAGCCTGTTCTCCTTTTCTCTGGCTACTGCGCATGCTACCGATCTTATGGACATAAAGGGAGAAGTTCCGCTTGGAGGAGACGACCTTTTTGTTGAAAGGGTCAAGAAGAGAATGCTGTGGCTAATGGAACCTGTGGAGCTAAAACGCCGTATGGTTGATCGCGAGCGTTTTAACGGCATGAGGTACACTTATTTATCGTTGTACTTTTCCGTTGTCTTCATCTTTCCATTAATTACAATTGTAGTTACGGCGCAGATGTTTACTGAAGAGTTCTCCCATGCCACGATAAGGACAGCCTTATTGCGTTCTGTGGAGAAGTGGCAGATAATTCTTTCAAAGGTTATCGTTTTGACGGCATACCTTTTTGGAACGGTGTTTTTCTTTATTTTTCTAACGTTAATTGTAGGTTGTTCATTCGCCGGTTTTGGTAACCTCAACATTGATTCCCAGATTGTAGGCAATATAGGAAACCCAAGAATCATTCTGTCGGAAGGTGCTTTAATGCTGTTTTTTCTTTCCGTTCCGGTTTGTACCATAAGTCTCCTGCCTGTTGCGGCTTTTTCGGTGTTAATAACTTATATGAAACCGGAGCCAGCTACTGTAGTAGGAATATCTTCCATAACCTATTTAATATTATTTACGCTCGGAGGGCTTTCAATTTTTCAAGATATCCGGTTTCTTTTCTTTACTAGTTATATGGATGCGTGGGTTCTTATGTTCCAGTCACCTTTCTCACTAGGCGAATTTTCTTATAAAATTGTGGCCTTATTGCTCATAAGCGCCGCCGCACTACTTCTGGCTAACTATCTTTCAGACAGAAAAGATATATTCGTATGATTTTCGGGGCGATTGTTTTTTAGGGATTAGAGTGTCAAATTCCACAAATAAGCCTTTTATAGCCCTTGCCATTTTATCCGCGCTTTTTGGACTTTCTTTTCTCTTGTCCGTTAACGGCTTTACATCAGTGGTGGGTGGGTTCTTTTTTTCATTTTCGCTTCTTGGGCTAAGGTTTCCCAAGCAGGTTCTCGCAGTATTCCTTTTTTGCCTAGCCTATAAACACAAAGATTTTGCATATGTCTCTCTACAAGCTGACCATATTCCGATTTATATTGCCGAATGGATGCTCTTGATACTGGGAATATCTTCAGTTTCAAAACTCCAATTTCTCTACAAAGAATACAGGAAGCCACTACTATTTATTTTGCTATATTTTGGAGTAGGAGCTTTTCTTTACGCAAAAACCGTTTTTTACTGGGGGATTGTTGAAGCAACACGTGATTTTGTGATTATCTATTATTCCTTTTTTACGCTCCTGTTTTTAGCGCATGTTCGCAATCTCGAAGACCTTAAATGGCTTATCGGAGCGATTGCGCTCGGCACTCTTCCAAATCTTTTTTCCGAAGTTTTAAATTTTCTATATGGAACTCTTCCCGTTACGGATTTGCAGAAAAACTACTCGTTGCGGAATTCATTTTATTATACGGTCGTGGCCGGATTTGTACTCCCCTTTATTTTTACTGTCAGGCGGGGATGGGGCAACCTATTGAAGCTCTACTTTCTTGGGCTGTTTTTTATCATATTCTTCTACTCATACAGTAAAACAGGAATGTTGGCGTTACTCTTTATCTTGGTCGCCTATGCCGCAACAAGGCACTTTGATATTCCACGCAACGGATACCTAGCTGTAGTGCTTTTGATAGTACTCTCTCTCTTTTTTACACCGCAACAGAAAACACATCCGCTTGGTTCGCTTCTAAATCCACAGACATACTCAAGAGATGTGAGAAGAACTATACTTGTTGCCGAAATGAGAGACTTTACTGGATATCCTTACGGTATAGGGTTTGGCGGTTCTGTTTTTGGGAATTATTCTAATGAATTGCTAAAAAATTCAAATTATCACGATCCTCACAATTCATATGTATCAGTTCTTAGAAGAGTCGGCATGGAAGGAATGCTGGTTTATCTCACTTTAATTTGGTATGCGCTCTACAGCGCCATTAAAATATATAGAGAGCTAGATAAGGAATCATATGAAGCAAGAATTACATTAGGTTCTATATTGGCTTTTATTGTAGCATCTTTTTATCTTTTTGGGCATGTTGCACTTGAGGGTCCATTTTTCGGCGTGCCATACTGGATACTTTTAGGGGTTCTTTGTTCCTGTTCCAAGTTGTTCAAAAGAAATATGGCCGTGCAATAATTTGCTTATAATTCAAATTTGCAACTGACTTGCTTGGGGCCAGCCAGCTCCTATAATCTTTTGAAGCAATACGGGAAACTCTTATTGGACAGAAAAGCTTTGGTCGACATTCTGACCCTAAAGCCGGACAGACTTAAAGATGTGGAGATGGAGCCTAGACAAGCTTCGCTATTTTAACCGGACAGTAGTGTGCTAGCATGTTTAACGATTTGGAGAAATATGGACTTTTGTGAAATAGAATCAGTGCTTCGTGAGAGAGAGAAACCTATTGCTGTGGTCGGGCTTGGCTATGTGGGCCTTCCTCTTGCAATTGCACTTGCGAGGCATTTTTCCGTTATAGGGTTTGATACTGACGAAAAGCGTATTTCAAATCTGAAAAATGGTCACGACATACACGATGAAAATAATGAACTTATAGGCAAAGTTACGATTGAATTTACTCTCGACCCCCAAAAACTTTCGGAATCACCATTAGTAATCATTGCCGTTCCAACTCCGGTTACCAGTGATAATATGCCAGATTTAAAATGCCTTGAATCAGCATTAAGGGCAGTGGGAAAGCACCTCCACAAACCGTCAATTATAGTGAGTGAGTCTACAGTCTATCCTGGGGCTACAGAAATGCTTGCTGAAAAAATCCTTGAAAAAGAACTTGGCTTGGGAAGGAAGAGTCAATTTAAACTGGGATATTCTCCTGAGCGTGTCAATCCCGGTGACCCTGAACATACTATTGATAAAATAACCAAAATTATTGCCGCTGAAGACGATGAGGCTTTATCTATTCTTGAAATGGTTTATGGGAAGATAACGAGCGTTTACCCTGCCAAAAATATTGCAACAGCCGAGGCGGCAAAGGTGATTGAAAATATCCAGCGTGATATTAACATAGCCTTGGTTAATGAACTGGCCTTGGTGTTTGACCGAATAGGACTTGATACTACGGATGTTATAAACGCAGCGTCCACCAAATGGAATTTTCATCCTTACAAGCCTGGCTTAGTGGGAGGACACTGTATTAGTGTTGATCCTTACTATCTCTCCCATCTTGCTGAATCTCTAGGATATACTCCCAGAGTGATATTGGCAGGTCGTCGTCTAAATTCAGGGATGGGAGAGTTTATTGCTAATACTGCCATGAACATGTTAATCGATAGTGACAAAGAACTTAAAGGCGCAAGGGTGGCTATTTTGGGAATAACATTTAAAGAAAATGTCACGGACATTCGTAATAGCGGTGTTATTAGCATTATTAATAGACTTAAAGAGAGCATGCTCGAAGTTTATATAGTCGACCCCTTGGCATTGCCAAGCGAGGTTGAGAAGAGGTGTGGTATGAAGCTTTCGAAGGAAGAAGATATAAGCGATGTGGATGTTATAATTATGGCAGTCCCGCATGAGCAATTCCTTGAGAGGGCTGAGGCGGAGTTTTTGAAGTTTGCCAAAAATGGTGAAAAAAAACCGATTTTTATTGATATAAAGTCAGCTTATAGTTCTCGAAGACTTCCAGCTTTTAATTATTGGCGGCTTTAAAAACTGGAAGAGAGCAGTGGTACCTAGTCGCCCTTGATAAAGTAGGTTTTTAGCGTGGCAAGGTTTTGTAACTGACCTTCCTGTTTAGTTTTCTGCCGATAAATCTTCGTAAAACCGCCAGCCAAAAAGAAAAAATAGGAAAGCCCGTAGTAGCTTTCTCATATTATGCCCAGCACCACAGAGAACGGCGTTCATCCTGTCGCCCTCTTTGCCAAGCAGATAGTTCCGCCCAAGCCGTCCATCGTTTTTCATATGACCAATCACCGGCTCGATAGCCGACCTGCGCTTCAACCACTTCCGCAAACTCCGCTTCACCTTCTTTAACCCCCGCCTCGCAAGGTGAACAGCCGCCTTGCCATCGTAGTCATGTTTGCGGTATCCCATATCGACATAAATTTCCTTCGACTCAAAACCACCCAACCGCTCCGCCTGCTTTACAGAATCGTTTAAGGTATGGCCGTCATAAGGATTACCATGAAACGCCATCGCGCCAACAACGAAGTTATCTTTGGAAGTTGTTGTGATTCCAACCTTGCAGCCAAACTCATATCTTTTATGAGCCTTCCCTTTC
>JAJRYD010000043.1 GCA_024275955.1 Nitrospirota bacterium | reverse complement strand
TAGGAGAGGGCGGCAGTCGAGATATAATTTTGAAATATGTTGCAGGGCAAGGGAAGAAGGAGCGGAGCGAAGCCGGTCAATTGAGGCTCTTCAAGCCCTGACCCCTGATACCTCGCGGCTTGCCGCGGGGAGCTTCATTGTTTTAAAGCTTATCTTTTGGTTAGTTGGTCAGGTTTTTCTCTTCGTCATCGGCTTCTATCCAAAAAAACAAAACTTAGAGAATGCTTCTTTCGCAAACTTTTTTGAACGATTCAAAATTCTCCGAGAAAATAGCAAAGGTTTGCTTGTCGGAAGCTCTCGCCTTTCGCTTGAAAACAGTTTCGCCCATCTCCTTTTGATGGCACCTACCGGAGTTGGAAAACGACACGCTATGTAATCCCGAATGTAATGGGCTTAGACCATTCGACAGTGATAACCGATCCTTCGGGCGAAATCTTTAAAGCGTGCAGTGGACACTTGGCGAAAAGGGGATTCAAGATAAAAGTTCTCAAGCCCAACAACCTAGCCGAGTCTCTAAGGTACAACCCTCTTTCTCGAATCAAGAATCATGATGACATTCAGAAACTCACAGAGATTCTAATCAGCAGTGCGTACCCAGTTGCATCAGGAGATCAGGTTTTTTGGAACCAAAACGCAAAAACTATTTTGAGCATTCTTTTAAAAATGCTCAAGAGTCAACCGAAAGAATATCAAAACCTGCACAACTTGAAGCACTGTTTAAATTTCTTCGGTGATGATGGTTCGGCATTAAATCATTTAATCTGCCGACTGGATGAAACTCTTTTACGGTGCAGGGGGAAGCGAAGGCACCAGCTTGCTTTCCCTCTCAACGAGAGATCGCTTCGTCACTTCGTTTCTTGCAATGACAAGAAGCGGCTCGGTAATGCCCGATTAGCCGTTTGGTTTATCTTTTTCGATTCCGGGGCAGTCGCAGTCGAGCAGTTCTTTTGCTTTTTCTTTCGCCTTTATTATTTCTACATCGGTAATATAGACAGCGACCAGTGCTATCGCCGCCGCAAGCGCTCCCAAGTCGTCGGTGTAGCCGACTATCGGCGTAAAATCTGGTATCGCGTCCATAAAGTTTATCAGGTAGGCAAGCGCGCCTATTATCGTCGTCTTTGCCCACTTGGGGCAGTTAGGGTTTTGAAGAGTGTAATAAAGAACCAGCGCCTTGCAGATAAGGCTACACCCTATCGCCTTTGCATGTTCTTTTATTTTGTTCCAAAAACTGTTTTCGCTGTATTCCTCTTTGTTGCTTTTTTCGATTTTTTCGTCGGTCATGTTTTTCCGCCTTTAATAGGATTGTATTTAGTATAAAGAGAGGCAGGCTGTTTTGCGTAAGTTTCGAGGGAGCTATCAATTTCAAGTTTGAATATATTATTAATCGCTTTTAAGGCACGGAGAAGGCTATCACCAGCGGTGAGATGTATTTTATCCAAGTCTTCGTCCGAAGGTATGTTTTTCAGTCCAGCAATCCCATTATCTTTTTTGTCGATAAAATTTTCCAAATCTCTTGGGCTGGTATGTACGGAGTCCGATAAGTCTGCGTAAGCACTGATATACCAATCATGCATATCTGCTTTCCTTGCAATATCTTCCACACTCATTTTCTTTACATCAAATTTCTTAATGCCTGCTTTGATTTTCTCAAAGGTTTTTTCCCATTTCATTCTTAAACATTTCGTGTAAAGCTTTATCGCTTGAGTTCATATGGCGATTATATATATTTTTCCTTTGAAGTAGATCTTGGTTTGCATATTCTCTTACAAAATCTTTCGATTTTGAAGATGCGACTAGTATAAACAATGATTCAATCAGACCCCGTAAAAGCATCTCTGCTTGAGATTTCATTCCTCTTTCTGATATCAGCAAAAATGCCTGAAAGGTTGATAAGGTTTTTATAAATAAGGTGGCACAGATAACTTCTTGGCTGTTCTTGATGTCTATAGTTAGTCTGTTTTGAATTTCATGAGAGAATTTATTTAGAGTTTTTAAAAAAGTTATTAAATCAGTGTATTTCAAGTGTATTTTAGTAACGGTGTCGTTTACTTCTTTTCCTAAAAATCCGTTTTTATCAAATGACATAGTTAGCCCCTTTCCTCACAGCACCCGGAAATTGGGGACGGTTTTCGGCCTTGCTGTTATCGGTATCTGCCTGCCGTCGGTAGATTCGGATACATTTTTCCAAATGTAATCTGTAAGGCTGTCAACGCTTACCATCTTCTTTTCGCCGTCAACAGGTTTAAGGCAGTCTGCCAACGCCTCGGCGAACGGCGAGAGGGCGGAAGCATCTTGTGAAGTTTTGCTATCGGCACCAGATGCTATTATCACCGCTCCGGTATCTGTTGATGAAAGTTCTTTTATGGCGCGGTCAAGCCCAAAGCGGAAATCTTTACTGTCCTCATCGTCTTGCCGGCATATGTCGAGCATTACAATCGTCTGGCACGCAAGTTTTTTTGCGATATGCTTTATTTCCGAAAATGGGAGAAAGGTTGTTTTAGTCTCTTCCATATCTGCGTTGTACGGCAGGAAGTAATGCCTCCCCTCACCGTCAGTTTTGCCGAGGCCGGAAAGATAGATAATTGCCCTGTCGATAGGCTCGGCAGTATCTCCGATTTTTTGAAGCTCCTCTAAAATTTTATGTTTGGTTGCTTCTTTGTCTTTCAGCAGTTTGTATTTTACACTACTGTAATATCGCCCTTCGTGCATGGCGAGCGCTTTGGCGACAGCTTCGGCATCGCCAGCCGCGCTATCAGCGCCTTGCTCTATATTTTCGTAAGCCGACAGCCCGATAGCGAGGGTGTGAAGGTTTACTTTTTTATCCGAGAGGTTTCTCCAAGCAATGTTCACGCTGGCAGGGGCGCTTGCAAGATTGCTGTTTTTCGCGATAACGCTTAGGCGGGAGGTGCCTTTTGGGACGATTATTTCCATTGCATGTTTTTCCATATTTCCCGAAAGGCTTTTGCCGGCAAGCTTTACGAGCGTTCTTCCGTCACCGAGAACGGCGATCGACTTTATCGGCTCGCCGGTTGGTCTTTTTACGGAGAATTTAATTTTTATAAGGCTTGCAGATATTACCGCTCCTTCGAGGGGGTGATTTATTTCTACCACTGGCGGTAGCAGTTCCTTTATTGAAAATTTTTCGACAGCTGTTTTCGACGCGGAGTTTGACAGCTTAACAGCCTTTTCTTCGTCGAGGGTTTTTAGAACGGCTGATACTATATCCGGTCTTTCAAAGTATTTTTTGAAACAGGAAGCGGGATAGAAATCCGGCGATTGGTCGTACCCATTGTTTATCTGCCAGCCTATCAGGTCGTCTGCGCCGGGTGAAGCTACATAGTAGCCGGATGGTGTCCATGCTATCCATCTTTTGCCGTCTCTATGCGGAAAGAGCGCGAGTAGCTCCTTTCCATTTTCAATCGCGTACCATCTTATCGTTCCATCGCTAAAGGCGGCAATGCCAAGCTTGCCGTCGCCGGATATGTTTACGCTCCATGCCGGTCCGTGCGACGGCACGCTCCAGCCTACCTGCCAAGCGCCTTTATTCGTTATACATCTCAGGTTCCAGTCTGCTCCCAGTAAAAAGCTTTTTCTATCGGGGGCGATAGCAAGCGACCGCGACAGTTCGCTTGGGTCAAGTTTTAGCAGGTTGTCATTCAGCTTGGCGGTAATGCTGTTTTTCCAGCCGGAGACTTCAAAATTTTCAGCTTGCCTTACTGGGGCCAGCAGTCCGTTTTTAGAACTTTCGTTTGCAAGCCGAAAATCTTTTAGTGAAAACCTTGCCGAAGACGCCCCGCCGAACTCGTACCCGAATTGCAGTTCCTGCCCATCTTCCGATACGAGAAAGTTTTCGAGGTTTCCCCTATGTTCCGCTATCGCCGGTTTTTTAACAAACAGTTCGTGGTTTTGCTCACTAAATCTGCCGAAAGATGGTTCATGCGAGACGAAGGCGAACCCTCTGTCATTTAAAGGGAAAATTCCAAGAACGGTATTTTGTGCGACCGGAACAGAGGCAACTTTGCCTCCGCCGCTTTTCGGCCAGATTAAAACCGGATGAACGCCGTCAACCTGATGCATACCGGCGGCGTAAAGCATGCTTCCGTCGTTAGACCACGCGACGGTGAAAAAGTTTCCGCCTTCCGCTTTGCCTGTGTCGGGGAAGAACTGGTGGTTAAGATTTTTGCCGTATAGTATCTGCACCTTGTTGGTGTCGTTGAACCCTACCGCGACCCGTTCGCTATCGGGCGAGAAACGGGCAAAGACAGGTTGCGAACCTCCGGTTACTTTTGACCTGTGAGTCATTTTAAAAGCTCCGTCTCCTGTTTGGTATATTCGCAGAGAGCCGTCAAACGAGCTGGATAACAGCCGTCCATTATCATCGAAATCGACTGAATGGGAGTCGCCAGCGTAGTCGCGGTCTTCGAACAGGAGAGAATAGCCGGAACCGGAAAAAATTTTAACGCCGCACGCTCCGCCAAAAGAGGCGGCAAGCATAGATCCGTTTTTGGACCACGCAAGGTCGTGGGTCACGTTTGGAAGCTCCTTAATTCTGCTAAGCAGATTGCCTGTCCGCCTGTCAAAAATGTAGATGTCGGTAGACCATCCGCTGTGGTTCGTCCAGCCGCCGCAGGCGATTTTTTTCGCGTCTGGCGAAATAGCGACGGAAAATATTTTCCCCTCGTTCCCTGTGCCTGCCGGCGGGCGAATTGTTTTTATAAGCGATCCGTCGTTAAGGTTCCAAACCCTAACAGTCTTATCGTCGGAACCTGTTACGAGAAAACGGTTCTTAGCATCAACGGAACCTCTTTTGATGGAGGTAAGGTGCATGCCGGACTCTATCCGCAAAACCGGAAGGTCGGGTATCGTCGAACCGCCCACTTGAAGACCTCCCTCTTTTTTTGCCATAAACAGCTATAGGCCGCGCAATATTAAAGCACCTCTAGCAAATACCTCTCTGGATAATGATACCACCCACGACGATGGAGAAGGTAGCGGCACAAAACCGGCTTTTTAGAAACCGCTATGCCTTTTTAGCGGGCTGTTTAGACGATAGAGGAAAAAGCCTGCCCGATGAATATGGTGGTCATCAAAAGGCAAACCGCCGCAAAAAAATAGAAAAACAGCTTTAAAGGCCAGACTATCTTTTTCTCTCTTGTTACCATTGTAAATCCAATTAAATCAAATTATTACTTAAAAAGAAGAGTAGGGTGCAAAAGAAAATAACCTGCCACAATAAAGCAGGCAACGATTCTGTAGCCTATCGAAACATGTCGCTCCTTGTCCGCCATTTCCTATCCTTTCAATGAGGGAAGGGCTATCTAACATCTCCTACATATTTAACAAAGCAATTTGTGTGCCGATACTGACAGTATTTAAAAACAATATGTTAGAAAACATAGAGGCGGTTCGACTACAAATTTTGTAGGCAATACTCATTATATTGTAGGACATCTGTAGGTAATACTCACTATGTAAGTATTGTTGCGGTGAAGCTTTCCTTTTGCTGTTTGGAGTTAGGAACTGTTTTTACCGTCACGAACTTTAAGCTTACTCTCTATAAGCTCTTTGTGGCTGAGCCGCAACAGCTTTCCCAGCTTGTGGACGAGGTAGTCTTCATGTTTATCCAGCACTCCGTCGGAGTAGACTACCTGCCAGACCATTTCTATCACCTTGATTTTTTCTTCCTTGGAGTAGTTTGTGTTTATAAGCTTTGTGAACTGCCAGAGGTCGGCACTTCCATCCAGCTTTTTTTTAGACTCTTCCAAGAGAGCTTTGGCATCATCGCCTTCTAGGCCATGTTCTTTTTTTAGAATTTCCATTATGTCGTTCTGCTCGTTTTCGCTAAACTCGTCATCGGCGGAGGCCATCTCCAGCATCAGCGCGAATGCCGCTACCCGCGTGTCGTGTCCCGCGTCTTCCTTATTATTTTCTTCCTTGCTTGCGCCAAAAAACTTTTTAATAGAATCTATCACCTGTCTACCTCTTAAATTACGTTAGCCCAACATTTCAGCCGGTATGATAACCCGATTATCCCAAAACGGGAAGCTTTGGAAAAATCTCTCAATGGAAATATCAGAGCTGGTTTTCTATTATCTGGCAAAGCTCGACCCGATGGAGCTGTTTTAAAAGAGAAAGAATTTTTACGAACTTTTTTTCTTTAAGCTCCCGCCGCCGACTACTTTGAGTTTCGCGGCCGCAGGTTGATAACTATGCTCTACGGCAGGGAAACTGGATGAGCGCACATCCTTGATATATTCGGCAAAAGCATTTTTCGCAATGCCCGCAATATCTGCATATTTTTTTACGAACTTCGGCGTTCGGCCCGATATCCCAAGCATATCCTGCATCACAAGTATCTGCCCACCGCAATGCTCGCCCGCCCCTATGCCGATTGTCGGGATAAAGAGATTGTCAGTAATAGCCCGCGCAAGGTCTACCGGCACCGCTTCTATGACAACCGAGAAGGCCCCCGCCTCTTCCACAGCTTTCGCGTCGTTCATTATACGTTTTGCGGAGCCGCTTTTCTTTCCCTGCACCTTGAAGCCTCCAAGCCGATGCATCGACTGCGGGGTAAGCCCTACATGTCCCATAACAGGTATGCCGGCCTCCACTATGCTTTGTGTCGCTAAGAATATGCTTTTCCCCCCTTCCAGCTTTACGGCGTGGGCTCCGCCTTCCTTTATGAGCCTTCCGGCGTTTTCAAGCGCAAGCTCCGGCGATATCTGGAAAGACATAAACGGCATATCAGCGACGACCATCGCCCGTTTAACGCAGGAGGATACGGCGCGGGTATGGTGGATCATCTCTTCCATCGTTACCGAGAGGGTGTTCTCCCGTCCCAGAACGGTCATCCCGACAGAGTCGCCTACAAGGATGATATCGACACCGGCTTCGTCCATCATCCGCGCGAACGGCGCGTCGTAGGCGGTGAGGGCGGTTATTTTGTTACCAAGTTTTTTTTCTTCAATCAGCGATAGCGTTGTCACCCTGTCCATTGTTTATCTCCATTATGTAAACATTTAGGAACGGGCGTTTTTTAAGAAATGGGGGGCGGCCTAAAAATAAAGCCGTACCTTTATCGCCATTAACAAAACTTCCGTCCCGGTCAATACTAGTTCGATCCAAGCGGATTGAAAAATTCCTTGCCTCTTATAGGCTTGGAAAGTTTCTCAAGCAGTTTTTCAAAGTCCTCCTCGTTGTTGACAAAATCAATATCGTTCGTGTTTACCTGAAGCATCGGCCCGCTCTCGTACCGGAAGAAAAACTTGTGGTAGGCCTCGTTGACCTCCTCAATATATTTTTCCGATATCCCTTCCTCAAAATCCCTTCCGCGAGCACCGACACGCTTGATAAGCGTTTCCGGCTGTGCGTTAAGGAATATCACAAGGTCGGGCTTCGCCAGATGTCCTTGTAACAGCATGTAGATGTCATTATAAAGCTTAAACTCTTCTTCACTCAAGGTAAGTTCCGCGAAAATGGAATCTTTTTCCAGCATGTAATCGGAGATAATGCTGTTTTTAAAAAGGTTCCGCTGGTTGGCTGATTTTAACTGCCGGTAGCGGGAGAGCAGAAAAAATATCTGCGCGCTGAATGCATGCTTTTTCATATTCGCGTAGAATTTTGGTAAAAAAGGATTTTCCTCCACCTTCTCAAGCATCGTTTCGGATTCAAAATGCTCCGCAAGCTTAACAGCAAGCGAGCTTTTGCCCACCCCGATAGGCCCTTCGACCACTATGTAGTTATAGTCCGGTTTTTTCAAGCTGTTCACGAAAGACAACCTGCTGAGATACCATCGCCATCATTTCTATCGGCGTTTTTTTTAAAATAGGGTGTTTAAAGTCGGGTGTTATCTGTGCCAACGGTTCCAGCACGAAGCGTCTTTCGGCCATACGGGGGTGAGGGACCTTTAGCCTGGGAAAGGCGACCACCATATCGCCGTAAAAGATTATATCAATATCAATAGCGCGCGGTATGTTCATCCCTTTGCCGGTTCTGCCGAAGTCGGTTTCTATATCTTCCAAACTGTCTAACAGCTCAAGCGGTTCAAGTAATGTTTCTACCTCCACTACGCAGTTAAGGAACTTCTCTCCAGTCTTAGTTTTAACAGGTTCGGAAAGATAGTAATCGGAAGATTTCAGCAGTGTAATGTTATCGGATTTTTCTAGCTCGGCAATAGCTTTGTCGAGGTTCGCATGCCTATCGCCGTCGTTGGAGCCGAGCGATAGGTACGCTTTTACCTGATGACCGAGTCTCGGCGCGTCTGTTAACGCTTTTTCAATGTCGGATTTTGGAATTCTAAAACTCAAAGTTCACCTCCTTAAGCCTTTGCCCCATCATCGACAGCACGCAGGTCTCCTCTTGCTCGTCTTTCGCCTCGAACGTGGCGGAAAACCTTAAGAAGTTGCCTACATTATCCCACGGAACTGTCGAAATAAGTTTTTCTTTTATCAAAAACTGGCTCGCCTCCTCGCCGGTAACAAACCTCTCGCCGTCCTTGATACCTTTTGGCGACGGCAGATAAAGGTAAAATGTTCCGCCCGGCATCTCGGCATCGAAACCGGCGCCTCTTAGCATGTCGACCATAAGCTTTAACCGCCGTTCATACTTTGCTACAGTTCTCTTTGTTATGGCAGGAGTCTCCAGCGCCTTTATCCCTGCCTTTTGTATAGCGGCAAACTGTCCCGAATCGTTGTTGTCTTTCACATTGGCAAACGCGCTTACTATTAAAGGATTGCCGACGACAAACGCCAGTCTCCAGCCGGTCATGTTGTACGCTTTAGAAAGGGAGTGTATTTCCACACCAACATCAAGCGCGCCGTCTACCTTTAAAAATGATGTCGGCTCCGCGCCGTAGACAAGCGCCGCGTATGCCGCGTCTTGTATCACGACAAGGTTGTTATCTTTCGCAAACCGCACCACCTTGTCGTAAAACGTTGTGGTGGCGATAGCCCCTGTAGGGTTGTTCGGGTAGTTGAGGCAAAGCAGTTTTGCTCTACTTAGAACCTCTAACGGCACCTCATCAAGGTTCGGCAGGAAACCGTTTTCCTTTTTCAAAGGCATGTTATACGCTTCGCCGCCAAGAAACTCGGTATGCGTCCCCATCACAGGGTAGCCGGGCACAGTCATCAGCGTTACATCGCCCGGGTTAATAAAGCCGGAAGGCATCATCGCAAGCGCAGGTTTAGAGCCTATAGAATGGTTTACCTGCGTAGAGGCATCAAGGCCGGTAATACCAAAAATATCAGCCATATATTTAACAGCCGCTTCCTTGAACTCCGGCAGGCCGTTATCTGTGTACCAGCGGTTCTCAGGTTTCGCCGCCTCTTTAGCTAGCGTCTCCACGACAGACGGGTCGGCCATCCAGTCCGGCTCGCCGACACCCATATCTATCATCTCCATCTCAGGGTTCGCGTCGATAGCGGCGCGTTTGGCACGTTTGATTTTCTCGAATTTGTAGATTGTCGTATCTTTGCCGAACTTCTCACCGCCGATTCTATCGGCAAAAAGTTTTTGTATGTATGACTCGCTCATAATTTTTTATCTCTACCTCTGTTATATCTAAACAAACGAATCGGAAATAGTAAGCCAAATAGCCTCCCCCCGTCAACCACCTTGCCTGTGGCGGCGGTTCTCACTGGTGGCGGTATGATTTCCTAAAAATTCCTAAACTTGCATCAATGCACCGCTCCCAGCTTCGGTGGGACACTAGCTACAATAAAGGGACTGTTTCCAAAGGAGTTTTTTTGAGCATTTTAAGAGGAGGTTCATTTTCTAACTTCTTAAAAATGGAGTCTTTAGGGATTGGTAATTTGCAGAAAAATCAAATTTATCTCATTCGGCAACAGCCCCACAAACAGCAGACCTCCAGTGCGGGCCACGCATAGCGTGGAGCGAGTTGTCGCAACGCGGCAGATATGAATTATTGAAACTTGTAGAATTTCAGAAGATGCACCGCTGTCAGCCTGAACATAAGTGGCGTGGGCGAGGCGCTTACGGCAATGTATAGTAGCCGCACAGTAGCAGTACTATTGTCATATTGAGGAGTCAATGCAGTTGACAATGTGGCGACCTATCAGATTGCCACGCTCTCCCGATGGTTGCTCGCATTGACAGCCTACTGCCTATTCCTCTCTGCTGTAAAAAGTGATTAGTCTGTTATTATCAAACGCGGTATGGGAAGTTTATCTGTCAAGGTTTTTGCACTGCTGGCGTTTCTTGCCTTTGCTTCGCCTGCGTGGGCAGGTGAGAAGGTCTTAGACGCGATTTCCAGCTCGGTAAAAAAGGGTAAAAATAACGGCTCCGTTTCGCTTGGGTTTGCCAAGACATCCGGCAACACCGACACCGAATCGCTTTCTGCCAAGGCGAACCTGAGCCACAAGGGGGAGACGACCCGCTTTTCGCTAAGCGCGAAATCTATTTACGGCAGAAGTGACGGGGCAAGCACCAAGGAGGAGCTGGAAACTGTTTTTAGGGCCGAGCTAAGAAAAGATAAATGGTTTCCGTTTTGGGATTTTAGCCACTACCGCAACCCGTTCCAGAAATACGACTACCGGATTGCCACCGGCCCGGGGCTTGGCTACTTCTTTTTGAAGGACGACGCCAAATACCTCTCCGGCAGTTACTATCTCTACTACAATAAAGACCGCCTTACCGAAGGTGCCGACCGCGGCTATCAGTACTATATACACAACATAGAGGGACGCATTCGTTATAAATTCAGCGACAGCTTAAAGTTTAAGCAAAAGGCGGTATACAAGCTTACGTCGAAAAAACCTGACGACTACTATTTTATCTTCGAAACGTCGATTGTAAACGACATCACCAAAAGGCTCGCGCTTGAGGTGACATACGAATCGAAATACCAGAACCTGCCTGTAAGCGACAGTGTTAGAAAAACCGATACCAACTTTACCACCAGCATTAGGTATAATTTTTAGCTATGAAAGCATTGATAATAAAGAACATCGGCATAGAAGGCGCCGGAACGCTTGGCAGTTATCTTCGAAAAAAAGGTGTCATCGTTCAAACGGTAGATTTGGAAAGAGGCGAAAAACTTCCCGGCACTGCTTTAGAGTTTTCTCTCGTGCTGGTGATGGGCGGGCCGATGAATGTTTATGAGGAGAATAAATATCTATACCTTGCGGAAGAATATTCGTTTATCGAAAAATGTTTAAAAAGCAATATCAAGACGGTAGGGCTGTGCCTCGGCGCGCAGATGATAGCCCGCGTTCTTGGCGCGAAGGTAAGAGCCAACAGCCAAAAAGAGATAGGCTGGTTCGAGATAGAGCTTACCGCCGAAGGGAAAAGCTCAGAGCTCTTTAATGATTTGCCGGAGCGGTTCAAGCCTTTTCATTGGCATGGAGATACCTTTGATATACCAAAAGAGGCGACACGCCTTGCAGGTTCGGCGCTTTGTGAAAATCAGGCGTTTGCGTGCGGTAGTGCTCTTGGTCTGCAGTTTCATATAGAGATAGAAGGCACTAACGAGGTGGCGAAATGGTGCCGCCTCTATAAAGACGAGGTTACGCAAGAGCTTGGGAGAGCGGCGACCGCAAAGATGATAAAAGCTTCAGATAGCGAAGCGGCCGCTGTTTTTCCGATAGCAGAGAAATTTTATGACAATCTTTACAGCTCGATATCATCAGGGCAATAACCGTTAGCTTTGCTTGGCTATAATCTCTTGATATACCTTTTTGCTGTTTTGACGGCATTCTAACGCCGTGCCGTTGTTGTCGATAACGTAGTCGGCATATTTTAGTTTTTTAGAGAGCGGCATTTGCGCTTTTATCCGTTTTTCGATTTCGGTTTTTTCAAGTTTGCCCGATTTTAATATCCGTTTAATTTGGTTTTCGCGCGAGCAGTTCATCACCACCAGAATATCTTTCCATTTGTGCGAGTTCGATTCGATCATCATAGGCGCGTCTACTACTATAAGAGCCCTTTTTTTCTTTTTAGAGTAAAAGCTTATGAGCCTTTTTTCCTCTTCAAAGACCCGAGGGTGGATTATGTCGACAAGTTTTTTTAATGTTTTTTTGTTTTTAAAAACATGGGCCGCCAATTTTTTACGGTTGAGTTTATGATTTTTAAAAAAGAATTTTTTGCCGAAGCATTCTTTTATATCCAGCCATGCTTCGCGCCCCGGGTTTACCGCGTCGCGTGCCAGTTGGTCGGCATCAATCGTAAATGCTCCCAGTTTTTTAAAAACTCTAAGGGCTGTCGATTTACCAGAGCCTATTCCGCCGGTTAAGCCTACTACCGTCATCTTATTTCCACGACAGACGCTCCGGCCCGAAAGAGCGGACGAATTTTAGAATTTCGGCGGCGGGAAGCCCCACCACGTTGGAGAAACTGCCCTCGTAATAGGCTATCAGCTCCTTCCCCTTGCCCTGTATAGCGTAAGCGCCTGCTTTGCCTTCGTACTCTCCCGTTGTCAGATATTCGTTTATAGTTTTGTCGCTTAAACTTTTGAATGTAACATCTGTTTTGCAAACGGCAGACTCTAGCAGATGTTCATCTAGCAAAGTAAACGAGATGCCGGTAAAGACCTTGTGAGTTTTTCCGCTTAGTTTTTTTAGCATAATTTTCGCGTCTTCTTTGCCCGCCGGCTTTCCCATTGTCTCTCCATCGACAGCGACAATGGTGTCGGCCCCGATTACAAGGTGAGCGGGGTTGCTGGCGGCAATTTTTGATCCTTTAAGTATGGCAAGTCTTTTTGCGAGGTCTTGCGGTTTTTCTGTCGGGAGTGGCGATTCATCTACATCGGACACTTCAACGCTGAATTGAAGCTTTAAGTCTTCTAGAATCTCTTTGCGTCTTGGTGAGCCGGAGGCGAGTACTACCGCCACTTTTTCGTTATCGTCAGTCACTGAACGCGGGAGGTTTTGTTAAGTAGAAAATGATCGGCCAGCACAAGCGCCATCATCGCTTCGGCCACCGGAATTACACGGGGGCATATACAGGGGTCGTGTCTTCCTTCCACTGTTATCTCGGCCTCCTCCCCGTTTATATTTATCGTATCTTGCTTGGCAATTATCGAAGGGGTTGGCTTTACCGCTATCCTCGCTATAATCTCCTGCCCAGTGGAGATGCCGCCGATAATGCCGCCGGAATGATCTGTCTTAAAAGATGGTTTGCCGTTATCTATTACCATCTCGTCGTTATGTTCGCTTCCTTTCATAAAGGCGGCGCCAAAGCCATCGCCGAACTCTACTCCCTTAACCGCGTTTATCCCTACAAGCGCGGAAGCAAGGTCGCCGTCTAGCTTGCCGTAGACCGGCTCGCCAAGACCAGCGGGGACGTTTACCGCGCGTATCTCCACTATGCCGCCGATAGAATCGCCAGCCTTGCGTGTTTCGTCTATAAGTTTTTCCATCTTCAGCGCCGCTTTCGCGTCGGGACAACGCACCAGATTTTTTTCTATATTGGCGATATTGAATTCCCTCACGGCGATGTCGCCTATCTGCATCGTGAATCCTATTATTCTTATATCTCCCAGAATTTTTTTGGCGATAGCGCCTGCCGCCACCCGTACCGCCGTTTCGCGGGCGCTGGACCGCCCACCGCCTCTATGATCGCGTATGCCGTACTTGGCGTGATAGGAGTAGTCGGCGTGTCCCGGCCTGAACTTATCTTTTATATCATCGTAGGCGGATGAGTTTTTATCTTCGTTTTCGATAATAAAGGCGATAGGCGTGCCGGTTGTTTTGCCTTCAAACAGCCCGGATAGTATTTTTACCTTGTCCGGCTCTTTGCGCTGTGTTGTCAGTTTGCTTTGCCCTGGTTTTCTTCGGTCGAGATCTTTTTGCAGGTCTATTTCCGAGAGTTCCATCCCTGCCGGACATCCGTCGAGTACCCCTCCGACAGCCGGCCCGTGAGATTCTCCCCAGCTTGTCAGCTTTAACAAAGTTCCGAAACTATTACCCGGCATTAAGGTTTTCCATAAGCAGTTTTTCTATCTCTTTAGCTGTATCTGTAGGACTGCCTGAAGAGCTGTCTACGGTTATGTCGGCAATCTTTTCGTAGTAAGGCGTTCGCTCTTCCAGAAGTTTGAGGATGCTAGGCCTAGGGTTGTCTTTATCTACAAAAGGGGGAAAGCCGCCAGCCTCTATTCTCTTGTATATAATTTCCGGCTCGGCCTTTATCTGAACGAAGAGGCTGTTAATAAAATCTTTTTTATTAAAAGATTTGTTAAGCGGCGTGCCTCCGCCAAGAGAAAGCACCACACCTTTTTGTTTTACCGCGTGGTTAAGAGCTACAACTTCCAGCTCTTTGAAAAAATCATGGCCGTATTTTTTATATATCTCTCTTACCAAAGCTCTGTCATGCCCGGAGTTTTCGAATTTATCCTCCATGATGGTGTCGATATCTATAAACCTGAATCCGATTTTTTCGGCAAGAGCTTTCCCCACGCTCGTTTTGCCACTCCCTTTAAAACCGGTCAGGACTATCGACCTGAGGTCGGCTATACAAACATCTTCCATCTTTTACCTAGTTATTTTAAACCACCCAGATAATTGTAGCACCTGTATATGGAGAATTTTCTAATCAGCTCGTTTTTTCTTATTATTTCCACTGTTTCGGCTTTTTCTACCTGCTCAAACATCGGTTTTATCCTCGAAATCTCGTCTCTGCCTGCCTCCGCCAGATAAACAGCGTTCTTGCCTTTAAAACTATCCGGCTCAGGAAGGTAGAAGTATCGCTTGGCGTTTTGGTCTATAAGGTAGGCTGGCAGATGCGGGCTTGTATAGTAGTTCATCAGTCCGGTGAACTGATGGCGGTTAGCTATCATAAAAGCGGCGCTGTTTTCCGAGCGCGCTTTGTCTATATGCTGTCCAAGCAGTTCCCAGCCGTAGACCCGCCGGCTTATTTCGTACCTCTGCGGGTGCGGGATTATCGGGTTTACTATCTGTATATGTAAGAACGCAAAAAGCAGTACCGCTAAAACGGCTGACGCTGTCCATGCCTTTCCAACTACCTTGCCTTGCCGCCATAGCGCTACCATCACTCCTGCCTGCACGAAAAGCGGGATGAAGCCAAGTACCGGCCAGTTGCCCTCCATCCTTGCCCGAAAAGAGTTAAGAACGAAAAAAAGCAGTATAGGCGCGCTAAAGGAAAAAAGAAAAAGTACAGCCTCTTTTGTTTTTGCATCTGTACTTTTAAAGAAAGATTTTTTTGTAAGAGCGACAAACGCCGCCAAAAGAAAAAAGAAGATGCCGATAGAATAAAGGATTACCTGTAGGCCGATAAATTCGGCAAACATTGCTAGCGGGTTGCCGCCGGTTTTGGAAAGCCCGTGTCCCGCCTGAAAGGAGAGCGATGCCCAGTTGTTTTGCGCATTCCATAAAAGCACCGGAGTAAAAGCTATAAAGGATGTTAAGGCCGCTATGTATGGATGAGGTTTCGTAAGCCAGAACCGTTTCTCGGCCGAAAGAGTAAGGTACAAAAGAGCGCATGGGTAAAAGAAAAACGCGGTGTACTTGCTAAGAAGCGCACCGCCTATAAGTGCGCCGGCAACAGCCCATTTGATGTATGAATCTCTTGTATCCTCCGGCCTGCTTTTAGTAGCTATTAAGAATCCCAACAGACCGGCGATGTAAAAAGGTATAAGCGGCGTATCCGGCGTAACTATAATAGCACCTGCCGAAAAAACCGGCGTAAGGTTGGCTATCCATACGGTGTGAAACCCCGCCATTTTGTTTCCGTAAAGCTCTTTGGAGAGCTTATAAAGGATAAGCGACGAAAGAAGCGCGCCGATAACCGATGAGAGCCGTACGAAAAACTCTGCGTCAGAAAAAACAGTGGTAAGCGCGATTACCACAGCTACCATAGGAGGATGATCGAAATAACTTAGGCGCAGATGTTTGCCCCACTGCCAGTAATATCCTTCGTCGAACGAAAGCTCTATAAAGCCGGCGATAAAAAGCCGTAAAAGGGTGATGAGCAAAAGGAACCAAAGAAGGTACCTGATTGCCGGTGATAACTCTTTTTCTTCCAAAACATTTTGATTTTACCTTCCGTGTTGCATCGGAGCAATAGCCGTGGGCGGGGGCTCCTGTTATTTTAAGTTGAATTTTTAAGTACAAAGCACGCCATAGTAAATACGGATAGCTCAAACTTACCTATATTGGTTTGTTAAATAAGGAATTACTCACATTGCTCAAATTACTAATTTGCTACTAGTATCTACTAATTTAGTAGTTTGGGTTGAATCTTAGTTAACTTTTGCTTTATTACTAATTCATGTTGAATTAGTAGCTACGGCGCGATACAATTACTAATGCTAGAAATTTTAGTAGCATGATTGATTAGGGAAGGCTAAATGAAGATACCGGAAACTCCGCCAAGCGTTAATAGTATACTTGCCAGCTTATATAAAGAAGGCGGTATCGATAAAATGGAAGCCTTAATTATAAAATCCAAGCCGACAGACAGTAAAAACAATTACCACCACTGGGAGAAAGCAAAACATTTAGACTCTTCTTCCAAATTTACACCGCAAGAGAGATGGGTTGGGATGAAGCTTGCGAGGAGAGCTCTTTACAAAACTTTAGGTTTTACCGATACGAAAAACAGACCGTTTCAATTTGCAACGCCGGATGAAGTGTTAAGAGACTTGCACTGGCTAGACCAGCATACTTCAGGAAGTTTTGAAACTCCTAAAAGCAAGCTGATAACAGACTCCGAAACACGAAGCACATATTTGATTAAATCTTTGATTAATGAGTCGATTAGTTCAAGCCAATTAGAAGGGGCGACTACCACCCGAGCTGTAGCAAAGCAGATGTTAAGACAGGGTAGAAACCCAACAGACAAAAGTGAGCAGATGATTTTTAACAACTACAGAGCGATGCTCCACATAAAAGAGAACTTGGAACATGAATTAACACCGGAATTTATTTTGGAGCTTCATAGAATGCTGACAGAAAAAACCTTGGACATTCCGGAGCGTGCGGGAAAGCTGAGACTGGAGAGCGATAATATCGATGTCCTTGACCATGAGACTGGACGAATATTGCATAGCCCGCCAGCAGTGGATGAGCTACCTAACAGATTAAAATTGCTCTGTCAGTTTGCAAACAGGGAAGAGGAAGATAATTTTACTCATCCACTGATAAAGGCAATAGTTCTGCATTTCACTTTTGCTTATGATCACCCGTTCTATGATGGAAATGGCAGAACCGCCAGAGCTTTATTTTACTGGTATGCTGTAAAGCATGGGTATTGGGTCTTAGAGTTTACTTCCATTTCAACCGCAATTAGTAAAGCAAAAGAGGCGTATAGCCGTGCTTTTTTACACACAGAGACAGACGAAAACGACCTAACATACTTTATTATTCACCAGCTTGATATTTTAAAGAAGCAAGCAGTAAGCCTATTTGAATATTTAGTAAGAAAGCAAAAAGAAATTGACTCAATGGAAAGCTCTTGGGAGCAATCAATAGGCTTGCAAAAGCTGAATGCACGCCAAGTCTTATTGTTAAAGCATGCTTTAAGAAACCCAAAATATCAGTACACGATTAAGGAACATGAAGGCACTCATAGAATTGTCTATCAAACAGCTAGGCAGGACCTGCTTACGCTTTCTGAGCGTCATTTTTTAATTAAAAGGAAACGTGGGAAAGAGTTTGTATTTGAGGTTTCAGACGGCTTGAGGAAAATGCTGGGTTTCTATCCACTAGATTAAATGTTGCGATAGGAAGACTACGATGAAATCATGGTTGCCGATTATCAAACCATGCCACTTCAACCACTTTTATAAGGTTTCAAGGTGATGGCTAAGAAAAGACTGGACGAACTGATAGTGGAAAAAGGCTTGGTAGAAAACCGCAACAGGGCAAAAAGCCTCATCCTTGCAGGGCTTGTTTTCAACGGCCTGCAAAAGCTCGAAAAAGCGGGGGAAATGGTAGACGACTCTGCCGATATAACGGTAAGGCAAAAGGAGCATCCGTTCGTCTCGCGGGGCGGCATGAAGCTTGCCCATGCTCTAAAGCATTTCGGGGTAGAGGTGACGGGGCTGAACGCCATTGATGTAGGCGCTTCCACCGGAGGGTTTACCGACTGCCTTTTGCAAAACGGCGCCAAAAGCGTAACTGCTATAGATGTCGGCAAAGGACAGCTCGACTGGAAGCTTAGGAACGACGAGAGGGTAAAAGTGATGGAAAAACGTAACGCGAGAGAAATTACAGCCGATAACGTAGGCGGTCAGTTTGATATCGCCGTTATAGACCTCTCTTTCATATCGCTGGAGCTTGTGCTTTTGCCTGTGAAATCTGTCGTCAAAGATGGAGGTATAATCATCGCCCTTGTAAAACCGCAGTTCGAGGCGGGGCGCGCGGAGGCGTCGAAAGCGGGAGGAGTGATAAAAGACACAGCGGTTCAAAAAAAAGCTGTGGAGAAGGTCGACAGCTTTGGCAGATCTATAGGCCTTGAAGCTTTGGGCGTTACGCAGTCGCCTATCAAGGGGGCGAAAGGCAACGTCGAATTTTTGCTTTGGTTTGGGAACTAGCCAAGCTTTTGGCTTAGCCACTTAACTTAAAACGAATGTATAGTGGAGCGTTATGACGACAGGATTTACAGTTTGCGTGGTCGGCCGTCCCAATGTGGGAAAGTCTACCCTATTTAATAAGCTTACCCGCACGCGCAGAGCTATTGTGGACGACATGCCGGGCGTAACAAGAGACAGAATGTTCGGGCGTGCGGAGCTTGACGGTGTTTCTACCTACCTTATAGACACCGGCGGTTTCGAGCCTGACGGGGAAGATATTATCGTCTCGCAGATACGCGAGCAGGCGATGCTTGCGATAGAAGAGGCCGACAGAATCTGCTTTGTAGTTGACGGCAGGGAGGGGCTTACCGCTGTCGATATAGATATTGCCGATCTGCTTCGTAGAAGCGGTAAGGAGATAGTGCTGGCGGCTAACAAGCTGGATACCCCGCAAAGTGCGAACGAGATGGCCGATTTCCACTCCCTCGGTTTTGAAAAAGTGATTGCGGTCTCGGCCGAACATTCAATAGGCTTTGGCGAACTTTCGGAAGCGCTTGTTAAAGGGGAATTTAAAGACCTTTTAGAAGAGGCGCAAGATGACGGCACTAAGTCTGCCGCTGTTCCGGTTGCTGTCGTTGGCTGCCCTAACGCAGGCAAGTCGTCTCTTGTAAACCGGTTGCTTGGCGAGAAGCGGATGACAGTTTCGGAAATACCGGGAACGACGAGAGACAGCATAGACTCTCTGGTTAGGTGGAACAAAAAAGAATATCTTTTTACCGATACCGCCGGCATTCGAAAGAAAAACAAGATATCGCAAAGAATAGAAAAGTACTCGGTAATTATGGCGATTAAAAGTATCGTCCGTTCTAAAGTGGCACTGCTTATTATAGATGCCACAAAAGATATAAGGGATCAGGATGCCAGGATAGCAGGCATGATCCGCGACGAAGGGAAGGCATGTATCATCCTTGTAAACAAGTGGGATATCGTGGAGAAAGACTCGATGTCGACAGAGCGGTTTACGGACGAGCTTCGCGATAAGCTTAAATTTATTTCATTCGCTCCTGTGGTTTTTATATCGGCCAAAACTGGGCAGAGAACCGGAATGATTTTTGAAACTCTGGAAAGGGTGATGGCTGAGTATGGTAAGCGGGTGGATACCGGCCCGTTGAACCGGCTGATAAAAAAGCTGACCGACCGCAGGCCTCCGCCGGCGAAGAAAGGTAAAAGAGCCAAAATATTTTATGTATCGCAGACAAAAACAGAACCGCCGATTTTCAATTTCGTGGCAAGCAGGCCGGAAGCTGTTTCCGATCAGTACAAGAGATATCTGACAAACCGCATAAGGGATGAATACGGCTTTGAGGGGGCTCCCGTTATATGCAGGTTCGAGCCGAGGAAAGATAACAGATGAAGAACTGGCTTAAACTCGACACCGCGATATGGCTTTCGCTCGCTTTCATTATAGTTATCATCTCGCTTATCTCTATAAATATGAGCGACGCGGTAATTGACGAGATGGAGGATGAATACGCCGAATATCAATCTGTCCTTACCGAGTCATCCACCAAAACACTCCAGCTTTTTATTCACGAGGTAGAAACCGAGCTGAGGGTTCTGTCGCATATTCGGGAAATACAAAACCTCGATATCGAGAAATCTATGGTAGCGATGATAAGTGCCATCAAAGCTCATAGCAAAATTATATCCACCATATTCCTCGTCGACTATAGGGGCGAAATTGTTGCCGCACCACAGCCTGTTTTAGAATCGCCCGAAATGAGGGCGCATGTAAAAGATCTTTTTAAAAGAGCGTTGATAAATGCCGCCGAAAAACGGAACAAAGGAACGGACTTTGACGAGATGATTATAAGCGACGCTATAGGAGGAGGTTTTTCCGGTTTTGCGTTTGGTGTTCCGGTTTATAGAACGACTGATAGAGGCCCAAAGGTCGCGACAGGCATGGTGGTTGCCTTTATAGGTTTCGACCGTCTTGGAATCAACCTCCTTGAGCCGATAGAATTTCGGGATTCAAGCGCGGCTCTAATATTTACGCATAATCGCGGTGTTTCACTTTCCAGCCCGAAGAACAGGGCAAAGGTTACGCGCCTTATTTTTAATCTACGCTCCGACGGCGAAGGCGCGGATCTGCTGATGAAAATACATTCGGGAGGCAAGGGAACTGTTTGGCGCGAAATAAGAAGCTCGAACGGAGGCCCGCCGCAAAAAGTTCTCCTATCCTATTCCGGCATAAGCCTTGCCGGAGTTTGGTGGTCTATCGGAATAATGACCCCAAGATACGAGATAACAAAAATAGTGCAAAAGCATGGGCGGCAGTCGCTTTTGTTCGCGTCGTTTGTCGCCGCCGCTTTTTATATCGGCGCGCTTGTACTGCTTAGCCTTAATAGAATTCGTGTGGTCGCGCAGGAGAAAGCGCGTTACGCCGGCGAGCTGGCGGAAAAGAACAAAGAGCTGGAAAAGCTTAGTAACATTAAGGACGAATTTGTCTCTGTAGTTTCGCACGATTTCCGTTCTCCAATAGGAACCATAATAGGCTATGCAAAGACTATGATGCCGGAAGCAGAAAAACACGGAATGAGCCAAAAACCTATAGGCGCCATCATTCGTTCATCCGAAAGACTGCTCGCGCTGGTTGACGATATACTCGATTTGGCAAAAATCGAGGCAGGTGAAATGATTCTGCATCACTCCAAAATAGATGTCGATAGACTGGTAAAGGAATCTCTTAAATCGCTTCACTTTAGTGCAGAGCAAAAGAAGGTGAAGCTGGTGTACGAGCCGGAGGACGAGCCAAAAACTGTTTTTGCCGATAATAATAAACTCTACCAAGTATTTAATAACCTTATAGGCAATGCTATAAAGTTTGCGCCTCTGGAGGGGAAAGTTACCGTCAGGAAAAGCCTAGAAGGGGGACAACTGCTTATTGCTGTAAGTGACACAGGCCCCGGGTTAAATAGCGACCATATGGAAGTAATCTTTGAAAAGTTTAAACAGGCGGGCGGGCATCATGGCTCTGGGCTTGGCCTTGCGATATGCAAAAAAATAGTCGAACTGCACAATGGAAAAATATGGGTGGAAAGCGAGCTGAACAAAGGCGCCAATTTTAAATTTACTATCCCTATTAAGAGGGATTAGTAAACGCTTTTCGCCCATATTTTTCCATTAGCGTCGGTCGCGGCAAAAACAGGTTTTATTTTAAAAAACCCAAGAATTGGCCGGGATAGTCATGAATGCCATTATCCCTATCATAGCTAAAGCGATAAGAAGCTCAAGCGCCGACACGACATTCCTCATCTTCTCCATCATTTTTTGGCCCTCCAAAAAATTGTCAATAAGACTTTTCAACAATATATTTTGCATAACACATGCCAAAAAACCCTGTCTGGCAACTAATTGTTTTTATATTAATTATATCTGTCATGAAGGAGGTAACGCAGAAGATAGGCAGGTAAACCGCCAGAATTGCCTACAATATTGCCGGAAACAGCTGGTGCAAGAGAGCAAAATTATTGACGCTTACCTTAACAGCACTAAGCTTTATGCCACGACAGCTCCAATGCGTGGAGTCTTTTGGTTTTTCGTTTAATGTCTTATGGGACTGTTTCTAAAAGAGTTTTTTGAGCATTTTAAGGAGAAGTTCATTTTCTAACTTCTTTAAAAGAGAGCCTTTATCGGTTGGTAATTTTAAACAAAATCAAATTTATCGCATTTGGCAACAGACCCCTTATTGATTATTTTAACAAGCAATTTAGGGGAAATACCGGCAAAACTTTTCCCTCGCGGACGGTCATGGCGTAGTGCTTGCGGTCCGCCTTTTTCAAAACGGCTACGCCAGAGAATCACTGTCGGACGGGAAATGCCAAGCTCG
>JAJRYD010000042.1 GCA_024275955.1 Nitrospirota bacterium | reverse complement strand
TTTCAATTCTACTATTGCCATCAATCTTCTTTCCGTTTACTCTGTCCATGTTGACCTCCTTGCTATTTTTTGTTCTTTCTCAAACATATCTTAGCAGGTGAGGTCATACCTTAATTTCAACTAACTTTAGGACAATTTCATATCAAGGACCCCTTTGAAAATGGTGGTATAATACCCAAGTTATCTAAGAAACAAGATACACTATCCTCATTATTCAGCAAAAGAAAGCACTTCATCAAAGCGTATGACATAATTGTGCAAGCAGAAAAACTAGATAAATTGGGTAATGCAAGAGGAACACTTGCCCTTTGGAAACAGTTATTCGGACCATATTTTGATGTATCGGCTAGGTGAGCAATGATAGACAATGTGAAGGTTGAAATCGTAAAAGAAGCGGATAGAGTGCGCGAGGACTCCGAGCATTCCTCTATAAATCATTTTGAAGCCGCTCGCGTTTGGAGACTGATGCACTATGGGATAGGTATACCCGCATCTTTATTCGCCCTAGTGGTAGTTGATAAAGTAGTCTCCCAAGATTATACCTACACGGTGGTGTTGTCAGTCATTGTTGCCGTTTGCTCTCTACTGATTTTAGTCTTAAACCCAAATGAAAAAGCAATGCTTCATCAAAATGCTGGTGATGAATATAGGGCGTTAAGGAATGAAGCGAGGATTTTTCAAAAGATTGATTCTTTAAAAGGTGATGAAGACGATTTGATAAAAGAACTAAAAACATTGAGCGACCGTCGTCATGATATAAATAGACATTCGCCACCAATACCAGCAAGGTGGATTTTTACTTGGCTAACAAAACGTAGGATAAAAAATAAGGAAACTGAATATTCGGTTGATAGAGAATTATAGCTGGTTATTAGGTTAAAGGACTTCCTAGTTAATACCTATTACGAGTCAGGCTCTTGATGCAATAGTGCAAAAAAAGTGCACTTGGGAATAAATAGCCACAGCACGACACATCAAAAGAGAGCACACTACAACAGAGAAAGTTTCAGGAAATCTCATGTAGATGTTTGAGTTATAATGAAAAACATTACTGTAGTCTGATTTAGTTTGTTGTTGGTTGTTGTAGTGAATAAAGGATTGTTTATGACTCAAAATCCCGCGGGGGCAACCTCGTGCCGGTTCGATTCCGGCCTCCGGCACCAAATCAAAGAATTTGCTCTAGCTAGCGCTCTCTGCTTTAATATCTTTTATCAGTACTGTTTGGACATTGCTTTGGAATAAAAACTCAAGATGAGGTGATTATGCATACCGCTGTAAACGCAAGCACTATGAAGATAGTGAAGATATTGGCGATTACGGTTTTCGTGGCAATCTCTATAACTATTATCTGGGAATTTTTACTGGAAGGCTTAGTCGGCTCTTTTTTGGGGTGGGAACCAAAGCCGCTTGAGGCGCAGTATAGATATACAATGACCATCCTCACCTTCATATTGCTTTCACTTATAGTTCCTGCGTTTCTTTTGATAAGAGTTGACAGGCAACGCTCAAAAACTGAATGGCTACTCCAGCAGTCTCACGATGAAATATCAATGGAAGTGAAAAAGCGCACGAAAGAGCTGGAAGTGGCAAACAGCGCTCTGGGAAATAAAATTATCGAAATAAGAAAAACCCAGCAACTTCTGGCAAAAAGCGAGCAACGTTTTATGGAAAAACTTGTAGAAAGGCAGGAAGAGGAAAGGAGAAGAATCGGCTCGGAAATACATGACAGTCTCGGGCAGAACCTGCTTTTTGTCAGAAATGCTATCGAAGAGTATATAGGCTCCAGCAAGGAAAAAGAAGAACAGCTGGGCAATGTTTTAAAAAGCGTATCCGAAACGATTGAAGAAACCCGTAGAATATCTGGTAAGCTACATCCTCATATTCTCTCTCGGCTGGGGTTATCTAAGGCGATTGTAAATATTATCGAAACCTCCTCCAACGCTTCTCCGATAAATTTTGATATACATATTCAGGATCTAAAAAACATATTCTCCTCCGAGGAGGAGATAAATATTTTCAGGATAGTGCAAGAGTCGTTAAGCAACATGCTGAAGCATTCCGAGGCGACGAGCGTGGAGATAATCGCGATTATGGAAGAAGGTTTCTTAGCCTTGAGCCTTAGTGATAATGGAAAAGGGATGCCCAATGGTTCTTATGCTGGGTTTGGGATAAACAGTATAAAGAACCGTGTAAAATTACTCGGAGGAACATTTAGGATAGACTCAGTAGCAGGTAAAGGCACTACGCTTTCAATAAAGATTCCGAAAATCCCACAAGGGGTTAACGCAGGGTGAACTTAATGACCGTTTTTATCGTCGACGACCATGTGATTTTTAGACAAGGCTTAAGGGGACTACTGGAAAAGCATTCCTCCATAAAGGTGTTGGGCGAGGCTGGCAACGCGGAAGATGCGCTAAAGGAGATAGAGAGGCTAAAGCCTGATGTCGCTATTGTTGATATTTCGCTGGGTGATAAAAGCGGTTTTGATATTGTCGACAAACTACAAAAGAAAGGGAGCCTCGTCCGCTTTGTGATTTTAACAATGTACAAAGAAAAAGAGTACTTCATGGAAGCGCTCCGAATCGGCGTGAAAGTTTACGTTCTCAAAGACAGCACCTCCAGCGAATTAGTATCCGGGGTAAGAGCCGCTTTTGAAGATAGGTATTATGTTAGTCCAAAACTGTAGTTAGATCTGGCCGGCTTTAAGGAGAGCCGTGATTATATGGCAAATAATCTGACTGATTTAACCCAAGCTGAAAAACGGATATTGACCCTCATCTCACATAATAAAACAAGCCGGCAGATTGGCGATGAACTGAATTTAAGCATTAGAACCGTTCAAAACCACCGTTCAAACATCTGTAGCAAGCTCGATATTTCCGGCATGAACAGCCTATTGGAGTTCGCCTTAAAAAACCGCGACAGTCTTTCCTGAAAAGGCTTATTAAGGGCAGTTGTAAAAAGTTATTTTTAAAAACTTATCAACCTTCCATTTACCAGCGTCCACCTACGGTAGTTTTCCTTTGCCGGTCTGTTGCCAGATCTTATAAGTCTGATTTTATTCAAATTGCCAACAGCTAAAATGTCTATCTTAAAGAAGCTAAAAGATAAGTTTTCCCCTTAAATGTTCCCAAAGCTATTTCGCCACCATCTCCTTCATCTTAGGGAATAGTAGACAAGAAGAACCACCACAACAAGGTTTATGGCGATGCCGAAATGTATCCACCAGTCAAGCAGGCTGAATTTTCTTGTTTCGACAGCTTCTTCTTTTACTTCTTCAGGCAATCTTTCAGACATTTAATATCTCCAATATAAGGCTGTTATCAAGTTGGCGGTAAAGAGCCTACGGTAAATTCAAGGTAGAGGTTATCAATTTCCGGCATCAATTTGCAAGTAGTTTTGAAAGCCTGTTTTGGGCTGACTGTTTTGGCAAAAGCTTACCGATACTGGTTCTAAACTTTTCGCATCTGTTTCCGATATAGAGTTGTCAGGTTTGTGGTTTTTAGCTGGATGGGTGGTGCAGGGCCGGTTTCCCGGCCCTGCGTTGAACAGGGCTGCACTAAAAAAGTAAGGGGTGGTGGTGGAGGTTAACCCTTACCTTTATTACCTAGTTATTAACGCTTCAGGTTTACCGCCTCGGCAAGCATGTCGTCTGTAGTTGTTATTATTCTTGATGAAGCTTGGTAGGCGCGCTGGTGCTGAATCATTTTTACGAACTCTTGGGCCATATCGACGTTTGAAAGCTCAAGCGCGGAGCCTAATACAGACCCAAGCCCGCCGACGCTAGCTACGCCGATAATCGCCTGCCCAGAATCGGAGGTCTGCCCGAACAGCGACGCTCCGAACCTTTCAAGACCCCAGTTGCTCTGGAACTTGGCCAGAGCGAGCTGGTATAAAGGCTCTGTCTGGCCGTTTGAGAAAAGACCGGATATAATCCCGTCAGCGTTTACCGAGAGGCCTTCAAGTATTCCGGCAGAAAAACCGTCCTGATTTATAAAGGTGGTAGATGAAGCGGCACTGTAGTTTGTAATATCGGAGTAGGCCGCCCCGTTAGCATCGAAAAGCGCCCATGTCGGCGTGAGTGTCGCCGCGCCGGACGTGGTGAAGTTGGCTATAGTTACCGTCGGGTTTGTCGCTGGCGATGTAAGCGCTCCAGCGGAGTTGAATATCAACGTGCCGGTTCCTCCGGTAGTAATTGTCCCTGAAGAGGCTGTGACATTGTAGCCCCAGTTGAGCGATGAGTTTTTAGTAAAGGTGTATTGAAGAGTCACACGCTCTCCAAGATTGTTATACACATCGTACGATGTGTTGAACGTGGTGCCGGCACTTGCCGACGCATCAAGGTTAAGGCCTAGCCTCATGCTGGTCGTCGCTCTCGGCATAGATTGGGAGCCGGAAAGATCTATATTCGATGTCGATCCGGCAACAGTCTGAACGCCTGTTGGGCTGGTAGAAATCGCGTAGCCCTGAACCGAGTAATTGTTAGGATTTACAAGAAGACCGCTACTGCTTAGGTTAAACTGTCCCGCTCTCGTATAGTAGTCGGCATTGTTGGCGGTGTCTCTTACTATAAAGAAACCATTACCTTGTATAGCCATATCTGTGGCGTTTGCCGTTGTTTCAAAAGAACCTTGGTTCCAGCTTGATTGTATATCCTGCGTGAAGACACCGCGTCCCATTTGCAGAACGGTATCGCCGTTCGCCAGCGAATTCGCCAGTATGTCAGAGAAGAGGGAGCGGTTTCCCTTGAAGCCGACAGTGTTTACATTGGCGATGTTGTCGCCGATAACAGACATCGAATTACCCATCGTAAGGATACCGCTTATGCCGGTATACATCGCACTTGATAGACTCATTTGGAACCTCCTTTAAAACTTTCCCTATTCACCCGTTTCATTATTTCAATCCTCCAGTTTTTGGCGCCTGTAGAATTTTAGTTACTTCGCTTAACATCACTTCCTTCTCTCCAACATGGAGGTATGTGATATTGCCATCTACCGATACAGCGTCAACCGTTCCTCTCATAAAGGTATCGGCTTTGAGTTCGTCTCCGGTGTAGCTGGACGCGCTAACGCTGTAAGTGTAGAGCCCGGCGGCAACTTCGCCGCCCCTGTTGTTTTTAGCGTCCCAGCTGATCTCATGCGGTCCTTTGGTCATGCCGGAAAGCGAGATGCTTTTAACAGTCTGGCCACCTTTATCTTTTATGTTTATCCGCACTTCGGCCGCCGCTTCCGGCAGTATAAAAGAGATACTGGAAGCTGTTCCGTCGCCGACGCTTATAAGGTCTCCATCTGCTTCTATCTCTTTGCCTATAAGGTTGAGGGCTTGCGTATTGTTCATTGAATTGCTGAGGTGCTGTAAGCCGACAAGATTTTCATTTACGCTGAATAGCTGTTCCAAGCTACTGAATTGCGCCATCTGCGATGTGAACTCCGCATTCTCCATAGGGGATAGCGGGTCTTGGTTTTTAAGCTGGGTTATAAGCATTGTGAGAAATTGGTCTTTACCCATCGAGTCTGATTTAGTCTTAGCAGATTCGGACGATGAATAATTGGCTGTTTGTGTTACCTGTCCTACGTTCATTTTTGTTACCTCCTAGACCTTTAAGTAAACTATCGAGTTACTCGCGGCCTTCCTCATGTTTTCCACTTCGATTGCCCTGTTCGCCTTGCCCATCTCTTCTTCGCTTTGCGTCAAAGAATTGGAATCGGCAAACTGTCTGGCACCCTCGTCACCCATTTCGTTACCACCCTGTCTTGTTTCTTTGCTACCGACCTCTACGTTTATTTCATGTAGCTCTATTCCCTGGCCCGCCATCGCTGATTTGAGCTGGTCGATATTCTGCTCCACAATCTGTTTTATCTGCGGGTTTTCTACCACTATCTGGCCTCTAACCTGAGCGTCGTGAACCATTATCTTTATGTCGATAGTCCCAAGCTGTTTCGGGTTTAGCACGAGCCTTGCCTCCGTATGCTCGGGGAAGGAGAGGATTCTCGCTTTCTCGACTATCTGGTTCATTATCTTGGTACTCGTCTCGCTCGCGGCATGCCGGACTTCTTTAATCTCCTTTATTTTGGTCTCAAATTCGGTGGAGTTTTGAGAAACAGGCCGTACGATAGTATTTTCGGTTGATTCAATTTTTGTAACCACTGTTCTTACAGCTTCGCTTTTTGCCGGTTCGGTAATGCCGGTTTCCATTTTTCCGGTTGCTTTTTCCGCGGTCGCTTCAAAGCTATCTTCCTTGGCTGTCTCGTCAACAGCCTTGCCCGAAGATTCGTTTGTTACCTTTGCCCTAGCGGCATCTTTTCTTAAGAATGGTCCTTCACTTTTATTTTCATCCCCAACAGCGGCGATTTTTTCCGCGCCGGTTTTCTCGACTGCTTTTACTTCGACTTTATCCAGCTTTAGTTCCTTCGCCATTATCTCGGCCTGCTCTTTGCTGATACCTAGAACCTTGGCGATCTTTTCAACAATTTCATTTGCGTCAGCAGGAAGGGTTTCCTCCGCGTTAAGGCCTAGAAGGGCGGTAAAGTCGACTTTTGTTCCGTCTTTAAGCACCGCGTTAAAGATGTTTCCTGCTTTTGGAAGGAGGTTCGCGGTCGGGTTTTTCCCGTTATCCGGGTTATAGACGTTTTGGAGCTTTTTGATAGCATCGAGGTTGATTTCTATCTTAAGCTCTCTTAGCTCATCAACGGTGATATTGAGCATCTCCGCGAGCATTTCGACCTGCTCTTCGTCAAGCCCAAGTTTCGCAATCATATCTGCCATAGGAACTACCATAAAGCCGGACAGCTCCTCGCTTTCCTCAGCCTCGTTAGAGACCGGAGTAGCGGTTTCTATCGGCTTGATTGTTCCATCTTTTGGTTCGGCAGGTTCTTTAGCCAGCGGAGTTTCGGCTTTTTCAGGTTTTGGCTCGTTATAGGCTTCGTCATTTTCTAAGTTAATAGAGTTATCCAGAATATTTTGAAAGCGGCTTTCGGCCTCTCTGTTATCTTTTAACCTCGGTTGCTGGTTAGCGGTAGCTTGAATATCAAAAGCTATATCTAAATCGACAGCGTTCATCTTAAATTTCCTCTAAAGTTTTTTCTCATTCTGTCGGTGTATGGAGCAACGGCCGTGCCAATATAGAAATACCTTTAAAAACAAGCAGTTACCCTAGTAGTTGACCTTTGTTTTACATATTTAATAAGGGAAAATTCTTCCCCGGAGGGCATTTTTTTCCACTTTTTAAAGCAGATTTTCCCTTTTTGGGAAATTATTTGAACTGCATATCAGATTTTCTCTCTAGATGCGGTTTCTTTCGCAGATTCCGAGTCCTCTTTCACCTCTGTTTGGCACACATTTTTCACCTAGTAGAGCTGATTTCTGAGAATCGGTGGAAAATTTGACAGATGTTGATAAGGGAAGCTTTGGGAACAGCCGGAATGACTATTATAGCTAATTGAATTGTTAGGTGTTTCCCGTTAAAGAGTTTAGGCATGACGATTGCTTATTTAGTGAGAAGAAAAAAGTAATGAAGGAGTTTTGACGGTATGGATATTTTTGGTCTTGGGAGTTCCGGTTTGAGTTTGGCGGAAAAGAGTCTTGATTTCGTTTCCCGCGCTACCCGTATATCTTCGTCAAATATAGCGAATGCCGATACTCCAGGCTTTAAGGCGCGAAAGCTGGAGTTTGAAGGGGAAATGGCGAAGGCTATCAGCTCTGGAGAGAATCTAAGCGTTGGGGCTGGCGGAATGGCTAAAACAGACCTGCGTCACCTGCCTGTAACCGATATCGCAAAAGTTAGGGCTATTGAGAGTAGAAGAGCGACAGCCGAGAAGCTTGACGGCAATAGCGTTGACTTGGATAAGGAGATTACATCACTTGCCGACCTCAACATTAAATATTCTATATACACCACTATTGCCGGAAAAGAGCTAGGTAGGCTCAATAGTGCGATTTCATTAAGAGTCAAATAGGAGATAGAAGATGGATTTATTGAATGCAATGAAAGTAAGCTCCGCTGGGCTTAGTGTCCAACGGGCAAGAATGAACGCGGTATCGAGCAACCTTGCGAATATTAATACTACAAGAACCCCTGAAGGCGGTCCATACCGCAGAAAACAGGTAATTGTCGGCGTAGAGCCTCTTGCTAATCAGTTTAAATCTGTCTTGGACAGCCAAGTCGGGGCGCCTAAAGTTATCGAAGTTAAAGAAGACCAAAGTGAGTTTAGAAAAGTGTACGATCCATCCCACCCAGACGCAGATGAGAGCGGGAACGTATCTATGCCTAACGTAAATATGATGCAGGAGATGGTTGATATGCTTTCTGCCACTAGGTCGTACGAGGCGAACGCGGCGGTTATTAACACTGTAAAAAGTATGGCTCAAAAGGCTATTGATTTGGGTAACAGGTAACGCTATGAAGATAGTTTTTGGAAAAAGGTAGGGAGGAATCATGGTTAAGCAGTTTAGGGAGGCTCTGGAAAGTTTTCTTGGAGTATTCAAAGAACTCCCTCTTGGGAAAAAAATAGCGATTGCCGTTGTAGGCATGTTGATGGTCGTCGGCATACTTGTCACAGCTTATCTCTCAAGGGGGGAAGATTACTCTATTCTTTACAGCAACATTTCCGGCGAGGATACCCTTTCCATTACCCAAAAACTCAAAGAGAAGAATATAACCTACAAGCTGGAGAGAGCCGGTTCGGTAATCTCCGTTTCTAAGGTAGATGTGTATCAGCTAAGGCTGGAACTTGCCGGCGAGGGGCTTCCCTCAAGCGGCGGCGTAGGTTTTGAGCTGTTCGACAAGTCTACCTTCGGTATGACCGAGTTTGTCCAAAACCTAAACTACCGCCGAGCGTTGCAGGGCGAGCTTCAGCGCACCATAAATGCTATGAGTTCGGTTAAGTCTTCCCGTGTTCATATAGTTATTCCGCGCAGGAACCTGTTTGAAGGCGATTCGACAAAGGCAACCGCCTCGATTGTTCTAAAGCTTTCCGGCGGCAAGCAGATAGGACAAGAGCAGATAGATTCTATCGCGTACCTTGTTGCCTCCTCCGTTGAAGGTTTAAACAGCACCAGAATAACGATTGCCGATACGAGAGGCAACCTCCTCTCCAGCCCGGAAGAGGATAGCAGTTCCCATCGTCTATCGGTAAAACAGCTCGAATACAGACGGCTGTATGAAGCCGACTTGGAGAAACGCCTCCGCACCATGATTGAAAGAACCGTAGGCATAGGCAAAGCTGTGGTACGGATTAACGCCAGTATCAACTTTAAGCAGGTTCAAAGTACGCAGGAGATTTTTGACCCAGCAAGCCAAGTGGCTCGTAGCGAACAGAGGATGGAGGAGAACACCACCGGCGCGTCCCTTCCTTCTGGTATTGCCGGAGTGCAGAGCAACCTGCCGGGAATTACCAAAAATGACATAGGGATGTCAAAACCGGCAAACTCTAATAAGATAAACGAAACAATAAATTACGAAATAAACAAAACTATTCAAACGATAGTCGAACCTACTTCGCAGGTAACAAAGCTTTCCGTCGCGGTTCTTGTCGATGGAAAATACAAGATAGGAAAAGATGAGGATGGTAAGACGACCCGTGGGTTCCAGCCTATTTCGGAGACCGATAAGGCGACTTTAGACAAACTGGTACGGTCTGCGATTGGATTTGACGCGGGGCGGAAGGATACTGTTACAATCGAGAGTATGCGGTTCGATAGTTCGTTGATCGATGAAGGAGTGGAAAGCCTCTCGCTTATTTCCGACAGGGAGTTCGTGGTAACGATGGTGGAGTACTCTGGGCTCGCTATTGTCGGGCTGTTGATTATTTTCTTCGCTGTTCGCCCTATTCTAAATATGGTAGCGGGGCCTTCGGCAGAGATGGAAGAACTCCGCACTTTCCCTAGAACTCTTGCCGACATGGAAAAAGAACTCGCCGATCTTTCTAAGGCGCCTGAAGAAAAAGTCGACATGCGCAAACGAGTGGTAGAGCTTATAACGGACAATCCTGAGCAGGCGGCCAGCCTTATAAGGTCGTGGCTAAAGGCTAGGCAGTAAAGGAGGTTTGGAATGGCTAGAAAAACTGTAGCTCCATTAACCGGTGCCGCGAAGGTAGCGGTGCTGATGGTGGCGATAGGAGAAGATATAGCATCGAAGGTGATGGATCATCTCGACGAAAAAGAGATAGGTCAGCTTGGTAATCATATGTCTTTTATGGATACTGTCGCTCCTGAACAGCTGGAACAGGTTATCGGCGAGTTTTTCGAGTCGCTCGAAAGCGGCGAGGGCGGCATGCTTCGCGGTGGACGCGACTATATGAAGAAGATGCTTGAAAAGAGCATGGATCCGAACAAGGTTGCCGACATACTAAACAAAATCACCAGCCCTGGAGCTGTTGAAGAGCTTAGCGGCGGGCTGGAAGCTGTGCGGACAATAGACCCAAAAACTTTATCGGCATTCCTAAAAGGAGAGCATCCGCAAACTATAGCGATAATCCTTTCCCATCTGGAAGGTACGCAGGCGGCAGAGATATTAAAGCTTTTGCCGGAGAGGTTTCAGGCGGAAGTTGTATTTAGAATAGCGACTCTGGAAAGAATAGGACCTGGAGTTTTAAAAGATCTCGACCATTCTCTCGCGGCCGAGTTTCAGGCCGCTGGCGCAACTGAGGGAAGCGCGCTTGGCGGTATCGAATCTGCGGCGGAGATTGTAAACGGTCTCGACCACAATCTAGAGGTTTCTGTCCTTTCGGAAATAGAATCGAACAACCCTGAGCTGGCGGCAAATATTAGACAGCTGATGTTCGTATTCGAGGATCTTATAAGTCTCGACGACAGAGGCTTGCAGACGATGCTAAAAGAGGTAGGCAACGAGGATCTGTCACTCGCGCTAAAGACCGCGTCGGAAGGACTAAAGGAAAAAGTATTCCAGAACATGTCCAAACGCGCCGCTACGATGATGGCGGAAGATTTATCGGCAATGGGACCTGTAAAGCTTTCCGACGTAGAGAAGGCACAGCAGAACATACTGCGCGCGGTGAAGAAGCTCGAAGAGGAAGGCAAGATAGTCCTGGCGGCCGGAGGCGAGGAACTTGTCTAATAAGGGTGAACGCTTTTCACGGGTTTTTGTTGAGCCGAAGGGAGAATCTTTTCGTTCATTTGAATTAGAAACCTTTTCGGAAGAGGAAGAGCAACGCAAAGATAAGAAGGTAGAGGCCCAAAACGCGTTCAAGCGCGAGTTCGAGAGTATCGAAGAAAGGGCGTTCGTTCTTGGCGGTTTCGATTTTGAATATCATGGAGGCTACAAACACGACGAGATACTAAAGAAAACTTCGGACGAAGTGGAAAAAATGATAGGCGACGCTAAAAATCGTGTCGAGTCAATCGAAAAAGAGGCAAGAGAAAAAGGGTATAGCGAAGGATCTCGGCAGGGACGTGATGATGGAATTAGCGAAGTGAAGTCCGTAATAGAATCGCTCAACGAGAGCATAGTGTTGCTGATGAATACTAGGATGGAATTTTTTGAAAAGTCTGAAAAAGAAATGATAGATATTATCATCCTTACCGCCACCGAAATAATCCGCAGGGAAGTGCAGTCGGACAGAGAGATAATCAAAAATGTTATCAGAAAGTCTGTCGAGGAGATACATTCACGGCAGACAATAACTATCCGGCTCAATCCCAGAGATATAGTCAGCGCTAGAGAGCTCGCTTCTGAACTGGTAGAAAAAATAGAGTCGCTCGAAAAAGTAGAATTCGAGGAAGATACATCTATTTCCGATGGAGGCTGTTTTATAAAAACGAATGTAGGAATTCTGGACGCAACGGTCGAAAACAGGCTACTTGATATTTATGCGAACTTTAAGCAGAAAGTGCTTTTATAGATGATAGAAGTCGATTTTCTCAAATACAAATCGGCTGTAACAGCTACCCGCGAAGTTACGCCTGTGGGAGAGGTTGTACGGATAGTCGGTCTTGTTATAGAAGGAGACGGGCCAAACGCCCCTATCGGCTCTATCTGCCGGATATATCCGCGCGGAGACGAAAAAACAATAGATGCCGAAGTGGTAGGTTTTCGTGACGGCAGAATACTTATGATGCCTCTCTCAACCCCGCTTGGGATAGGCCCCAACTGTAGGATAGAGGCGCTTTCCAGTAAATCGGTCGTAAAGGTTGACGACTCCGTTCTCGGCAGGGTGCTGGATGGGCTAGGCAACCCGATAGACGGAAAAGGTGCTCTCGACTGCGAAGATGAAATGCCTCTATACGCCGACCCGATAAACCCTGTCACTAGAAAAAGAATAAGCGAACCGCTTGACCTTGGGGTAAGGGCGATAGACGGCCTGCTGACCGCTGGGCGCGGGCAGAGAATAGGCATAATCGCCGGAACAGGTGTCGGTAAGTCTGTCATTCTTGGGATGATGGCAAAGTCTAGCGATGCGGATGTTATCGTCATCGGTTTTGTCGGAGAGAGAGGAAGGGAGATTAGAGAGTTTATCGAAAAGAATCTTGGAGAAGAGGGGATGAAGCGCGCCGTCTTGGTAACTGCTACATCGGACAACACCCCGCTCGTCAGGCTTCGCGCCGCCTATACGGCAACGTCAATAGCAGAATATTTTCGCAAAAAAGGTAAAGATGTGCTTTTGATGATAGATTCGCTTACACGTTTTTCGATGGCGCAAAGGGAAATAGGACTCTCAGTGGGAGAGCCTCCGGCAACGAAAGGCTACACTCCTTCGGTTTTCGCGCTTTTACCAAAGCTTCTAGAAAGGGCCGGCACCTCGGACGAAAGCGACGGAAGTATAACAGGCATCTACTCCGTGCTTGTGGAGGGTGACGATATAAGCGAGCCGATTTCCGACGCGTCGAGAGCTATATTGGACGGACATATAGTTCTCTCAAGAGCGATGGCGGCAAAGGGGCATTACCCAGCGATAGATATCTTAAATTCGATAAGCAGGGTGATGCTCGATGTCGTTACTCCTGAGCATATCGAGATGTCGGAAAAAGTAAAAAAGATTCTTGCCGTCTATAAAGACGCGGAAGAGCTTATAAAAATAGGAGCCTATGTAAAAGGCTCCAACCCTGAAGTGGATGAGGCGATTGAAAAAGTACCTGCTATCAATGCTTACCTCACGCAAAAAATCGGCGAAACAGCTAACCTGCAAGAAGCGATTGAAGGATTAAAGGCGATTATATAAATGTTTAAATATAAGCTTGAACCTCTTTTGAGCTTCCGTAAAAGGGAAGAAGAGGGGAAGATGCGGGAGCTTGCCTTGATAAACAGCGAGCTGGTGGCCAATAGTGACGAGATGGAGAGGCTTAAAAAAAGCAGACAGGAAAATGCGGAAAAGCTGACGGAAATATCGGCAACCGTTAAGGAAGTAGGAACGCTTCGCGTCTATGACGACTACCTTAAAGGATGTGAAATGGATATTCTCAAGGCGCTTTTTAAAGACGAAGAGATAAACAAACGGCTGTCGGCAAAGCGGGATGAACTTGTGGAATATGTAAGACGAAGACGCTCGCTGGAGCTTTATCGCGAGAGGCTCAAAGAAAGGTATGACCTTAATGAGAAGAGGAAAGAACAGGCCGAACTGGATGAAATCGGTTCGCAGATGTCTTTGAGAGAGGCAATATGATTAAAAAAGTTTTCTTGCTGATGGCATCTCTCCTCTTTATGGCGATGGTTGTCTCCAACGGCGAGTTCGACACATCACTGGTGTTTGCCGCTAACGGAGCAAGCAAGCAACAGGAATTCAGCATGGAACTTGTAAACGACATAAAAGAAAAACAGGAAACGCTTATAGCAAGGGAGGAAGATCTTAAGAGGCGTGAAGATAAAGTAGACGCGCTGGAAAAAGATCTCGAAACAAAGATTGCCGAGCTGAGAAGACTTCAGGTGAGACTGGATGAACTTATAAAAATACGCGGCGACGTGGAAGATACAAATATAGCGGCACTCTCTAAAACCTACTCATCTATGAAAGCAAGCGAGGCGGCGCCAAGACTGCAGGCGATGGACAGGAAAATAGCTCTAAAAATACTTTCACAAATTAAAGCCAAAAAAGCGTCAAAAATATTCGCGTCGATGGACGAAAAGATATCGACCGAAATGACTGAACAGCTCGCCAGACGCAAGCTCGATTAACCTGTTTGCTTCGGATACAAAAGCACTGTCGGTCGGCTTGCTGAGCTGTATAAAATCGAGCTTGACCACACCGATAGACCCACTCAAGCATTATATTTTTGGGGGTAGATTCCGGCCCGTTATCAACCCGTACAACGCCCTGCATAACAGGAAGCCAAAGCCCTTGTAACCTGCTCTCCCGAGATAGCTGTCGGTAAGCAGAAGGGGCAATTCCTTGCTGGAGTTATCCACTACAGTCAATGCACGAAATCTTCTGTAGCTAAAAAGGTTGCCCAAAACAAAGCCGATACTCCATATCTGATTAGAAGTAGACGGTTGTTTAAGAACAACCAGCGATATTTCGACCTCCAGCGGTAGAAGGTTTGCTCGCTGATAGGATTGTTTCTAAAAGAGTTTTTTGAGCATTTTAAGGAGAAGTTCATTTTCTTACTTCTTAAAAATAGAGCCTTTATCGATTGGTAATTTTAAACAAAATCAAATTTATCGGATTTGGCAACAGACCCTTTATTGGGGAAATGTTAGTATTTGCATCACTCTGTCGAAAGCCTTAGAAACAGTGTTTCTGTATTGAGAACTGACTACAGTTTCCGGAAGGGGAAAGCTAAATGCTTGAAAAATTGGCGCGCCCGGACGGATTCGAACCGCCGGCCCTCTGATTCGAAGAGGCTTAAAGGTGTATTTTTATTAAATTAGCAAGTGCTGCTCGTCAAATTCGCCGTTTCCGATAAAACCGGCTACATATCCAAAGAAGATCTTATCTTCTTGGTTATACTGGGTCGCATACCATGTGCATGGAGCACACGGATTGAAGAATTTGGCAATCACGAGCGGGTCAGGGCTGTTCTCTTGTCTGCCGATTTTGGCAAACCGTTTTTGGAGTTCTTTTGTAAGTAGTTTCATAATTTGAAATGTTAGAAAATAAAAAAGGAATATATAAAAACCTTAAACAGTTTTGGATTGGCTAAGTCCTAACTGTTTAAGAGGCTGGTAATTCCCCAAAAGGGTCACAGCCAGTTCTTGAAAAAAGCCGGTGTCTGGGCTGTCAAGGTGGAGACCCGAAGGGTTCTACCTTGACAGCTACTTGGATATGTTTGACTTCTGTTAGCGGAGATAATAATAAAACCAGCCCTTAGACAGAGTTTAGCCCCATCCAGTTTTAGAAGTTCATTTCGCCTTGCCGTAATTTTCGATTCTGTTAAAATGAACCTGCATCCAAGCGATGCTTCTACCTTTCACCTTATGCACCATGCAACTCGAACGAAAACTCCAAAAACCTGGCACGCCTTTTATTTTTACATCTGAACTAATCAGAGAGGTCGTAAGGAATACAAGCCTTGATAATCTTTTAATCTGCTTGAGCATTCAAAAGGATGAACGGCATTCAACGAAGAAAGTTTTCTGGGCGGTTAGCCCGTTTGCCGATGGAAGAAGCGGGAAGCTTAGAATCGAGAGACATGGGAAATGGTTTTGTTGTTCCAGTAAAAAGAGCGGAGATATTTTGTCGCTCGTTCAAGATGTGCAACGACAAAAAGGAATTCCACTGCTTCGTGAGCATGCCGCCCACTGGCTCTTAGAGTCAGGAGCAAGCTGGCTTCCTGTAAAGGAATGGCTCTACGAGCCAGAAAAGCCTTCTCCCCAAAAAACAAAAGTAAATACCCAAGCCCAAGAACTAAAATCTATCCAATCAAAACCTACTTTAGCTTCCAAAGGTTTGGGGAGGTAAAATAGCTATTTTATCATATGTCGGATTTAAATATAAAGTGTTGACACTATATTCTCCTTCGTCTATAGTTTCTCTGAAAGCTAAAACTGATGAAACTTTAGAAAGGAGATTTCTGTGAAGACTAAAAAACCGAGGGCTACTAAATTAAAGCTAGATGATATTCCAAGGGTCTACACGAAAGCGAGGTACAAGCTACTACAAATAGCGAAATCCAGTGAATATAAAAAAATTGTGAATCAAAAAGGGATCTCTACTTTTTCGGAAGAAGAATTAACGAAAATAGAAAATAAATATAAAAATGGAATGCGTAATGCAGATATAGAAAATGAATTAAAAAATAAAGGGTGGTGGGGGCATCTTAAGCCAAGCACGATTAAACACTATCTTAAGGTCTTTCAGCTTCCCAGACCAACTGTACCGCGGAAAAAAACAAGTACAGGGGCTGTATCTTTGTATCCCTCCAATTTTATGAGACATCTTAATCTAGTTAGATTTGCATTAAATGTGGGTAGGGATGCATTTGAAAAGATAAAAGAAGATTTGGTCTTGGATACTCTAAGCGACTTGGATTTACTTGAGATGAACACAGATGACTCTTGCTATGAAAGGTTTGAGGATTTTTTTGACTGCTTCTGGGTTGGGCAGATGGAAATTGAGGACAGCTTCATAGCTTATGCTTAAGAAGCAGTTCGGAAAACATTTAATAATGATAAGAATAAGAGAAAGCTAAATAAATACATGAAGCACATAAAAAGAATAAAAGAATTGACTGATTTGCTCTCAAGTGAAGTACGTAACTTTCATGACGAAGCTCAAAAACCGATTCTTACTAAAGAAACACCCAAAAAGGAGGTGAGTAATGAAAATAAGTAATCATGCTCATAAAAGGCTTGAGGCAAGAGGAATGGATGAAAATACAATGAGTATTGTCGAGGCTTTTTTGCCAGAGAAATATAAGAATAATAGTTACCACTTGTTTTTAAACTGGAAGACGGCGAAGAAGATAGCCAAAGTTCTGAGAAGGGCTGCAGATAAAATAGAAAAGCATTCTGGGGCTTGTCTAGTTTTAGATAACACTTCCTCAATACTCATAACAGCCTATCGGAAGGACTAGACATGCAGGAAAAATATCTTGAATCAATACGAGAATCATTGGCCTTGTACGAAAAAAACATATTCACAAATGAAGGGCTTTCGGCATTGGACAATGCTTTTGATACTTATGAAGATGTAAGGGGAATAGTCTGTGACACGGTGAACACAAATACCTTTGAAAATATTTTCAAGTCGTATGCGAACATTTCTGAAACAACTGCTCAAAAACTGTTCAATTCAATTGAAGTTGATTCCAGCCAATACCACTCAATAGAGTTTCGGAATATTCTTAAACAAACAATTGCATTATATGAAGATTCAGGGACAATAGATTCTTGTATTTGGATGAGAGAATTACTTGCTTTAGTTAGTTCTGATTCTAAGATGAGATCAGGCAAAAAGCCTAAACATTCAAAAGTAGAATCTTCTATTAAACTTACCCAAAAAGATTTGATACCCTCAATAATTGAAATATTAAAAAACCATGGTGGCTCTGCATCAAAACGAGTGGTAGAGCAAGAGATGCACAAAAAGCACCAAAGGGAATTTAGCAAGTCGTACTTTCAAAAAATGAGCGAAGGTGGAACAGTCCCACGATGGCAAGCTTGGGTTGCATGGGCAAAAGAAAGAGCAAAAAAGGAAGGTTTTATTGAATGGCCTAGAGAGTCTGGTCATGGTATATGGAAGCTAACAGACAAAGGAATGAAGTATAAGGGGTAAATTACTAGGCGACCTCTGATTTTTCTTGGGCGAGTCTGCCTCGGATGTAGTCGGTAGCTTTTTGGGCTTGCGATGCTGATGAGATTAAAATCTTGTTGTCGTCTTTAAAAACCTTTAGCCATGACTGGATATATGCTCCGGCATTCTCTGCCTGCTTGCCGTTAAAGATGCCCGCCTTTGTAGAAAAGTGCTAGAATAACCCAAAAGGAGGTAGATGTTATGAAGTTTAATATAGTGCTTGAACCTGCTGAAGAGGGCGGTTTCAATGTTGTCGTGCCTGCACTGGATGGTTGTTTCACACAGGGCGACAACGAAGAATCTGCAGTGGAAAACGGCAAGGAAGCGATACAAACATACCTTGAGGGGCTTGAGAAATTGAATCAAATAAAGTCCAGACCTGATGCTATCACTAAAGAAGTGGAGATGACTTTTTGAGTAAAACCTTTTCAGGTAAAAATGTTGTTAAGGCACTGAGGCGGACGGGCTTTGTAGTCGATCACCAGCGTGGAAGCCATATTTTCATGCACAATCTGGAGAGGAATATTTCAGTTATAGTTCCCCTTCATAGAGAAATTAAGAAGGGAACGCTCAACAACATAATCAAAAAGGCTGGTCTTACTCTTGATGACCTCAAGCGTCTGCTGTAAAGGGAGAGTCCGTTATTCTGAAAACTGAGGTCGCTTAAGCGACCTCTGATTTTTCTTGGGCGAGTCTGTCCCTTATGTAGTCGGTAGCTTTTTGGGCTTGCGATGCTGATGAGATTAGGATTTTGTTGTCATCTTTAAAAACTTTTAGCCATGACTGGATATAAGCTCCGGCATTTTCGGCGAATCAAGCCCTTTCTTAGTTGAAATTTCCGGCATGACCGTCACGCTACCTTTGCAACTTTACCGGTATTCAGGATACGTTTCATAATGCTCCTTAATTCTATGAGATGTCT
>JAJRYD010000041.1 GCA_024275955.1 Nitrospirota bacterium | reverse complement strand
CTAGAAGGCGTTTAAAGTTCAGCCTAGAAGTACCAAGCTGTCTGTATAAGCAGAGTGTCATTCTTCGGCTTTACGCCGCCTGCCGGCATCTTCTCATCCTTGGTTACATAGTTGGCCTGAATTTTGGTGTGGTGCTTCTGAAAGTAGTAGCTCACCCTGATAGTTGTCCAGATATCTTCCAGCTGTCCATCATTGCCTGTAAGGCCCGAATCGGTGTCATCATAATCGAGAAATTCATATCTGGCCGCTACCGCGAACTTAGGGGTGACCATATAAGAGCCTTGCAATGAGTACGATTTTTGGCTCGAATCGCCTGTGGCTAAAGTGGAATCGTAGTAGTCGATTTTTCTGGCGGTATATTCGGCAAGGGCCGATAAATTGCCGAGCCGGAGGTCTGCGTCAAAGTTGATAGCATTGCTTCCCTTCGCTGTGTCGGCTGTGGCGCCTGCCTTGGCGGTATCGTCGGAAGCGTAGTAGCTGGTGCCTAGCGCGAGCTTGGTCTCGCCTTTAAAGTTTTCTTGGCTCATTTTCAGAAAACCGAAAGGATGGTACTCAAGACGGCCTCCGTACATCAACGCGTTGTTGTCGTTCTTATCAAGCTCTATGTGGTATATCTGGTTTTTCTTTATTTTCTTTCCGGCAATGTCCACTTTAGAGCTGTTGAGACTGCCGTTAAAAATACCTGCCTTGTAAGCAAACTTTTTATCTATGCCGTTGCCCTGAAACAAAACGCCCATCTGCCTGAAAGGCGCGAGCTGTGATGTGAGGTTTCTTTCTACGAACTGAAGGTATTTGGAAGATGTAAGAGCCTCTCTGCTGAAAGGAACATACTGGTTACCAAGAGTAACTTTGCCGCCGCCGGTATGAAAACCGATATAGGCATCTTTAAGGCCGACCGATCCTTTATCGAAAAAGGGGTTAAGCTTTGCGAAAACCGTTTCGCTTAGCTGTGCGTCGATCGTGAACCTTGCGCGGCGCATGAAAAACTCGTTCGCTTTTTTTGCGTCTGTCGCTCCGCCATGATTCCTGTACTGAACCTGAACCCGTCCACCAAGTTTTACTTTTGGATAGCTGGAGCTAATCTCCTTCGCTTCCTCTTTGCTCAAAACCCCTTTTTCTATAAGCTTCTTGATTAGCGTATTGTTGCCGATAGGTTCGCCGGCTTGTGCCGGAATGCTTAAAATGAATATTGATAAAACGACAACTGCCAAAGAAACCGGACTCAATTTCTTGAACATAAATACTCCTAAATTAATTTTGAGCAAACTTTAAAAATTCCTGAATTACTGTCAAACAACCGCAAAGCTACAATATCATATATAGCACAATCTGCTTTATGTAAAATCAATAATTTCAGGCAGTTGTATCAACTAATCAATTGATTAGTTGATTAAGCTCTCGAAAGTGGTCGAGGAAAATGTTTGACGTATATGGCTCATAAGACTGTTGAACATAGATGCCCCTTGTTAATTTTGACCAATTTACATTCTCTATTCAAACCTTGGAGTAGTGTAGGCGGAGGGTGTTGACAGTTATTTATTCTGCATGTTAAAGATTAATCAAGCTTTACTTTTTTAGCCTTTATTTGGCTTTGAAAACATTTTTCCCATCGGCAGGTTTGCCATCGCCTCTTCTACCGCTTTGAGGGTAACGTACCTGTAGCCGTTCTCTTTTGCATGTTGTTCTATAAAAGCTTTCGCCTTGTTCCTTACAAAAAATGGCGCTTTTGCCAGCCGTTCCTTCGCCTCTTTTTCCCATCCGATTGATTTGGAGTCGTCTTCCAAGTAGCTTTCAAATTTCTTTATCATATCTTCGTTTACTACTTCGCGTTTATCAAGAAAACTGGCGATGGTATCTATAGTCTCTTTTTTGACGCTCGACTTTTTGAAAATATCTTTTGCTTTGTCCCACGCAGACATTTCCATCTTATCGAACCCCATTTTCTTGACACGCCTCGTAACCAGCATCATAGATTCGTTTCTTATCTCTGTAAGAAATTCTGTTGTTATTTTTTTTTGGCTTCGCTCTCTTGCCCGTTTTTGCATAAGCTTGCGTATTCCGGGCCGTACGAAGTCTGGCGCGTCTTCCAGCCGTGCTTTCGCGTCTTCGTCCCATTCAACGTCGTCTTCTTTTCTTTCTTCTTTATCTTTCCGGCCATCTTCTATTTTGCCGGTCGGCTTGCCGAAGTTTTTGCCAACGAACTGAGCTGGAGGCGGCGCGGCTGTCCTCATTACTTCAACAGTAATTTCATCTATGTTGTTATCATCGGCATATTTTTCTGAAGCTTTTTGTACAATAGAGCGCGCGAACACCGGCATCCGCGAAAGCTTTTCTTTTGCCTCATCGCTCCACTTTTCATTTATGTCGCCTACCGGCTCTGCTGTTGCGAACTTTGCCTGCGTATCTGGGTTTTCTATCGCTTTTTCCATCGCGATAGGCTCGTAGACGCACCACTGGTCTTCCTGCATAACATCGCCAAGCTCTGCGTATGCTCTTGCTCGGCAACCACCGCACAAAAGCCTGTAAGCGCACAGCCCGCATTTGCCACCATACTCCGGCGTGCGGAACTGCGTTAATGAAGACGACTCTTCCCAAATCTCTTTAAAGGAGACCTCTTTTAAATCGCCAGAAGTTTGAGGCATGTAAGGGCAGGGTGTCACCTCTCCGTTTGGAGTTATTCTGCAATAGTGCGTGCCGGCTCTGCATGCCGCTATATATGTGCTTAGTAACGGGTGGTTCTTTTCTGTTTGATAAAGAATCCGTTTGAAGTGGGGGGCGCATTTTGGGCGTATCATCATTCCAGAGAATTCACTCTGCGCCTCTACCGCCCATTTGAGGACTTTTTCGTATTCCTCCGGCGTGATGTCGGCCATCTCTTCTCCTCTGCCTGTGCATACAAGAAAGAAAAGGTTAAAAACCTTCGCGCCAAAGTTATGAGCCCACTCGGCTATCTTTGGTATTTCGTCAAGGTTTTTAGTGGTTGGGGTGGTTTGTACCTGTACTTCCAGCCCGCCGTCGCGCGCCGCTTCGAGACCGGCGATTGATTTTTTTAACGCGCCTTTAAGTCCCCTGAATGAATCGTGCAGAGTTTCATCGAGAGAGTCTATGCTTATCCCTATGCCTGATACGCCGGATTCCTTTAGCTTTTTTACTGTTTCGGCTGTCAGCATCGTTCCGTTCGTGCCTAGCACTACCATCATGCCAAGACCCGAAGCTTTGGAAGCGATATCGTAGATGTCAGCCCGCATAAGAGGCTCTCCGCCTGTCAGTATAAGAACAGCTCCCGGGTTTACTTCCGCAATTTGCCCAACAATCTCTAGCGCTTTTTTTGTAGAAAGTTCGTCTGGGCCGCCTTTTTCACGCTCGCCCGCATCCATGTAGCAATGTTCGCAAAGAAGATTGCACCTTTGGGTAAGGTTCCACGAGACGGCATATGGTACAAAGCTCATTTAAACTATCGCCCCATCATTTTCTTGCGTGCTTTTATCATAATCTCTTCCGTAATCAGTTTTTGTCCCGATTTGCGGGCGTTCGCTTCGATATGTCCCCGCACCATTTTTCTAACGAAAGACGGCACGCGGTCGAGCATCTTTAAAGCTTTTTCCGTCCATTGAACTTCGTCGGATGGATCTTGTTCGAGGTCGGCTGGTGTGTATTTACTGCTAAAAAGCATCAGGTTACAGTTAGCATTTCTTAAAAGATTCTCGGAGTTGGAGCCTATATCAAGGCCTTCATCCTGATGCACTCCGATTCTTCCTACCATAAGAAGGGCTATTTTTTTATCTTTTACCCATTTGATTATTTCGTCGTACGCTTTGCCCGAAAGGACTTTGGCTTCGATTTCTACCCCTTCATCTTTCGCCATTTTTATAGCCTGTTCCAGATGGTCACGATAAATTTTTTCGAGTCCCGAGTCTATTATCTCTTCGTGGAGAGCTTCCTGCTCCTTAAACTTAAAGACTTTTCCAGCTTCTTCTGAAAGGACCTTGGCGATGCTGTCAAAAACCTTGTAGTGAAACTCTGGGTCGAAGACAGAGAGAGCGGTTATTTTACAGCCGAACAGTTTGTTGAACTGTATCGCGGCTCGCATAGCGGAAAACGATTCTTCGCTCCCGTCTATTCCTACAACAAGATGACCATCATGAACCTGAGTTCCATTTTTCATTATGACGGTATCTACCTTTATTCTGCGGTTCACTCTTTCACAGACCGATCCTAGTTGCGTGCTTTCAACTTCTCCAAGCCCACAGGCACCCATTGCGACAAGGTCGTAGTCTGCTTTTTTTATATCTTTTACCAGTACAGAGTAGTTTTTGCCTTCCGACATTTCCCGTTTGTAGTTTTTGATGCCCTTTTTTTCGCAACGTTCGACAAATACGTCGATAAAAGAATCTGAAATAAGCTCTAAGCCTCTTTCAATGAGGCTTCCATGAATATCCCGCTGTTTTTGTATCTCTTCAGGGGCTTGATACTTTTCGGGAAGTCCCGGCTCCATCTGTATGAACCTGTCCTCATGAAGCTTTGACGCGTAGGCATGGTTGCCCGTTACTCTGGAGTCGAACTGTTTTGCAAGCTCCAGCGCAAAATCGACAGACCAAAGAGAATAGCTGGAATTATCTAGCATCGTAAAAATGTTCTTGTACAAAATTTGTTACCTCAATCAAAGAATATATAAAATCGAATAACTAAGAGTGCTTGTGACCAATAAACAGAGAAAAAGAGCTATAGAGATTTTTCCGATTACCCTGTGCCTCCGCTCTAGGGTTGGCAATACCTGATGTATATAAAGGGCTATGCTTACAGGGAGAAAATACCCGAGAATAAGGAAGGCGATGGCATACTCGATGCTAAAGCCATGCTGAACAAAAATCCACCACAGCAGGATAGCGAGCCATATAAAACCTAAAGCCCATCCTAGCTTTGATATCGTAGCTAATTCATTTTTAAGCATTAATTTACCATTGATGTTGGTAGAGGCTTTAAAGCCTGTTGCCATTGCATAGAGAGCGACAAAGGTAGAGAGAACCACTATAAGGAAATGTGTGTATATGACCGGCGTAAATAGGTTTGCCTGTATCCAGCCGAGGCTACTGAATTCAATTTGGTCGGCAAAGCTTTTGTAGCCGAGGTTCCTCACCTTATAGTAATAGAGGAAGTAGCCAAACATCGCCAAAGTAGAGGTTATTATAAGCCTGTGATGGGTAAGCCCTTTCCCTTTTGCGGCAAAATATCCGGCAACGAAATAAAGACAGGTAAAGCTTATCGCCAGAATAAGGCTAAGGTCAGAGCCAAAGCTCGACCTGGAAGAGAGAAATCCTGATCCGCTAAGTATCTGTTCCATATGATTTTGCAATTCCCACTATTCAAAAAATGTTGAACGGACAATTCTATTCTTTATAAGCAAAATCGTCAATATCTGAAACTTATCCGCTTTTTACACTTTCAGGTTCAGGGCTGTTTTATTTTCTAATGGTCGATTTTTAGTTATGAGGTAAAAAAATAATTTGGTAACGTGAAGGGGAAGGCGGTTTTCGTCGAGCCGCACCAACCAAACCAGAATCAGGAGGAAAGATGTCCAAAAATGCTATAGCTGGGAGAGTGCTCCAAATCATCAAACCGAAGTGCCAACTGTTTTCTAAACCTACTTTGCCGATGTCAGAAATACTCCAAACGGTAAAGCTTTATGTTTCTATAAATGCTGTCGAGGCATACGGAAGTGTGGAAAAGGCGGCAGGCGTGCTAAAGGTTTCCAAATCTGCACTGCACCGGACGCTTGGCACTAAGTGAGTAATTCCGGCTGTATAGCTGTAAATAGAGTGAGGGCAGGCGTCAGCCCCTGCTAACCTTGTTCGGGGGTATCGTTGGGGTTTCCAGCTAAGTTTCTATGCGGCACAATTTAGCCACCAATTGCCAGAAACACCAGAATAGCCGGAGTAATGAGAAATAGAGAATAGAAGCAGTAACCCATTGGAAATAAAGCAAAAATTGCCTGCCTAATTGATTCGTCTATGGTAGTCCCAAGGGGAATCGAACCCCTGTTTTCGCCGTGAGAGGGCGACGTCCTAACCGCTAGACGATGGGACCTGCGCATGCAAGAAAGGGAGAGTTTATAGAGGTTTCGTGATAGTGTCAACCAAGTTCACGCCACTTATCGCACAATGCCGCCGTTGCGATCTGTCGGAGTTTATAGGCTTATTTGACAAAGGCAATATGTACAGAGTAGAATGCCCTCTAATTGTTGAGGACTTAATGGGGATTCTAGTAAGTTCCGTTATTTCCGGTGTTTAGTTTTGGGGTGTCTTTTATTAGGGGGAGAGAATGAAAAGAGTTTTTTTAAGTATTGCGCTTGTTCTTGCAGTGGCGTTCACTGTATCGGCTTGTAGTAAGGCCGCACCGCCGGCGGCTAAAAAGGGTATTGCCGCGGTTGAGTTTTGGAAAGATTGGCCGGTAGGAACAAAGGGGCAGTTTCCTCCATGCGGTACCAACGTAATTGCACTTGGCTTGGACCAGAACCTTCAGGATACAGTTGACGCTTACTGCTCGCTTGATCCAGGTCACTACGAGACTCATATCAATCCTGCGGTGAAATCTATATACGATGCTAAAGGTTCCGAGTATCCGGATGGCATGACTGCTATTCTGCTTTTGCCTAAACTTGGTGTCGGTTTTACAACTGCTCACAAAGAAGGCAAGCCTTACATGGATGTCATCACTCTGGCTGACAGTGTTTCGATAGCAAACACAGAGCCTGGTAACGGTTTGAACCCACAGTTCTGCATGCATTGCCACACTACATATCTTGAAGATTGTAAAGGCTACATTTGCGGTAACAGAAACGACTAGCTAACCGATACACAGTTCTACACAGCCCGGGGTTTTAAAAAAGCCCCGGGTTTTTTTTTGCCCTTAGACCTCTTTTTAGTAGAATCGTATCGGATCTACATCTATCAAAACAGAAATCCTCGGGTCGATAATATTTGCCAGCTCTATCGCGGCGTTATGCAGTTTTACGATGTTTTTCCCTTTAAGAAGCATCTTCCACCTGTATCGGTTGCGAAGCTTGTATATCAACGCCTCTGTTGGGCCGAGTACCTCTACAGCACTAAAAAGCATTTTGACTTTTTCCGATATACGGTTCATCTCTTTTTGTAAAATTTCTTGTGAGTTCGACTCTAGCCGTAGCCCGATTAGCCTAGAGAATGGCGGATAGCCGGTCATCCGCCGTTTATCCAGCTCTTCTTTGTAAAACGACTCGTAGTCATGGGTAAGAGCATGTCTTATCGCGTAGTGATCCCCCGCGCCGCTTACAATAACTTCTCCTTTCAGTTTTCCTCTTCCTGTTCTTCCTGCCGCCTGAGTAATCAGCGAAAAAGTTTTTTCGGCAGATCTAAAATCGGGGAAAGCAAGGTAGTCATCCGCGCCTACTATTATGGAAAATGTAAGGTTGGCAAAGTCGTGTCCTTTTGCCGTCATCTGGGTGCCGACCAGTATGTCGGTTTGTCCGGTTTCAAACTTTTCAAGTATTTCAAAAACCTTTTTACGGTCAGGCGCGGTGTCGTGGTCAAGCCTATCTACCATCGCTTTTGGAAACAGTTCTTTTAGAAAACTTTCAAGTTTTTGTGTGCCTACACCACGATGCGAGAAGGTGCCTTTGCGCACTCCACAACTTCGGCAGTTAAACGGCTGTTGCTCCTCGTAACCGCAGTAGTGGCACGCAAGCTTTTTACCAGCATAGGAATGGTAGGTAAGAGTAATGGAACAGTTCGGGCATTCTATCGCCTCTTTGCATATTGCACATTTAAGGTAGCGGGACGCGCCCCTGCGGTTTATAAAAACCAGTGATTGCTCTTTTCGGCCAAGCCTTTGAATGATTTTTTCAATCGCTCTTGTCGGCAAGGTTTTAGGCTCAGTGGAACTGTCTTCACTTTGGATAAAATCTACCTTAGGCATTGGAGCCCCGTCTACTCTTTTGCTTATCCGGCGGAGCAGATATTTTTTATGCGTCGCGTTGTAAAAGCTTTCAAGCGATGGCGTGGCGCTTCCAAGCAGTATAGCCGCCCCGCATATTTTGCCAAGCACCACCGCCACGTCGCGCGCGTTATAGTAAGGATAGTCGGATTGTTTGTACGACGCGTCGTGTTCTTCGTCTACGACTATTAGCTGAAGATTTTTTAGAGGGGCGAATATTGCCGACCTAGCCCCGATAACTATTTTTGCCTCGCCCGATTGGGCGCGCTTCCATTCCGACCTTCTCTCAGCATGGGTAAGGCCGGAATGGAGTAGGGCTATCTTTTTACCAAAGACTTTTAAAAAACGTTTTACAAGCTGATAGGTAAGGGCTATCTCCGGTACTAAAACTATAGCACTGCCTCTCTCTAACGCTTTTTGGCAAAGGTTTATATAAACTTCTGTTTTGCCTGAGCCGGTAACTCCAAAAAGAAGAGTTGTCTTACCGCTTTTTTGTTCGATTTCAGTCGATACAGCTTTAACGGCGGCCAACTGCTCATCTGTCAGCTTTTTCTTTTTTTCTTTCCCAGTAGAACGCTCCATCTCCCATAACAGCTCCTTCGTTCTAGGTTTGGCAAAATAGAACTCCTCTTTTTTTTCAAGTATTCCTTTCTTGACAAGAGGTTTTGTTTTTTTGTCGAGTTCTTTTACAGTGAGGCCGGCTTTTCCAGCGAGCAGTTGCGCGGAGAGCGGCTTGGATAAAAGCTCGTATATCTCTCTATTAGTTTTTTGTAAACGCTCCGGCCCAGCCTCTCCTCTTTTATAGGAGACTTTTTTTTTAAGGTCGTCTTTGGGGGCTATTAGTTTAAATACTTCTCCCGGCCCGCAAAGGTAATATTTTGAAATCCACTCTGCCAGCTCAAACAGTTTTTGGGGGAAAAGAGGGTTCTCATCTAGTACGGTTTTAATCTCTTTAGTCTCGATATCGCTCTTGGTAAACCGCGTGAAAACGCCGACTACACTTCTGTTTCTAAACGGAACGACAACTCTTACGCCGGGCTTTAAAAGGTTCTCCGTTTCTTTTCCAAAATGATAATGGTAGGTTTGCATTACCGGAAGGAATACCGCTACCTCTGCCGTTTTGCGTAAGCTATTCCCCACCAGTCTGCCGTCTAAAGATAATCTTCTAGTAAGGCGATTGCAGGCTTCACCCCGCCGCCGGGGGCCATTACATAAACTCCCTGCGCGTAATCACGGGTCATCTTTAACGATTCACCGGCAATCTTTATTCCTTCCGCTTTGGCATTCTCTCCGGCAGATTCCATCCTCCTTCTTACGTCAAGAGGCACATCCATACCGGGTACTTCGCTGTTGAGGAACTCCGCCATCTTAAGAGAAGATAACGGAAGCATCCCTATAAGTATCGGTATCTTAATATCGTGAATAGACTCTTTAAACGAGATAAATTTTGCGGGGTCGAATATAGGCTGGGTAAGTATATATTCCGCCCCGTTTTCAACTTTCTGGTAAAGCCGTTTAATCTCCTGCTCGATGTTTATCGCTACAGGGTTTACGCCTACTCCTATATGGATAGATGTCGGCGTGCCGATAGGGTTGCCGGCCAAATCTTTTCCGTGGTTAAGGTTGTTTATTATCTTCACTAGCCCTATAGCGTCGACATCGTAAACCGCCGTCGCGTCCGGGTAGTTGCCAAGTTTTGGCGGGTCGCCTGTTACAGCCAGAATATTTTTAATTCCTACAGCATTAGCGCCGAGTATATCGCCCTGCATACCGAGTATGTTTCTGTCACGGCATGTGTAATGCACGACAGGCTCTATGCCGACACTGTTTTTAAAAAGAAGCGCCAGCGACATAGGGCTCATCCTTGCCGACGCTCTTGGGCCGTCAGGAATATTAGAGGCGTCTATAGAGGCATCTCTTAGGCGCTCCGCCTTTTTTAATGTTTTGGATGGATCGGCGCCTTGAGGCGGAAGAATCTCTACGCATGTGACAAATTTTCCATCAGCAAGCTTTCTGGCAAGGTCCGATTTATCTTTTGTCGGAGTTACCTCTACGTCGATATCGACATCTTTTGCCTCCACGGAAACACGGGATGGCGACAAAGCTTTGGCGGCATTGCTAAGCAGTTTTATATGGGCAGGCGTAGTGCCGCAACACCCGCCTACCATCTTGGCACCTGCTCTTATAAATCTTTTTGCATAGGTAACAAAGTACTCCGGCGTAGTCATGTAGATATGCCGTCCATCCACCATATGCGCGTCGCCGGCGTTGGGCATCGCCGATATAGGTTTGGTAGTTGCTTTTGCGAGGCGAGTTACGGTTTCCAGCATAGGGCCGGGGCCGACCGAACAGTTCACGCCTATGACATCTATGCAAAGTTTTTCTAAAAACTTTGCCACCTCTTCCGCGCTGTCGCCGGATGGAGTGAGGCTCTTTTCGTTAAATGTCATATGCGCCACTATAGCTATCTCGCCGTCAAGTTTCCGCACGGCGTTGATAGCCAGCTCTATCTCTTTAAGACTGCCGAAAGTTTCGAGGAAGATAAGGTCGACACCGCCTTCAAGAAGAGCCTCTGCCTGCTCGCTAAAAGCGGCAAGTGCTTCGCTGTTATCTACCTTCTCGCCAAGCGGGCCTATAGCGCCGGCAACATAAACTCCGCCCCTCGCTTCATAGACGGCATTCTGCGCGGCGGCGAGGTTTATCGCCCGTACATCCGCCTCCAGCCCGTAATGAGCAAGGCGGTAGCGGTTCGCGCTAAACGAGTTTGTTTCTATCACGTCGACACCGGCTGATATATATTCCCTGTGTATATTTCTTATAAGCTCCGGTTTGGTTAGGTTTATCTGGTCGAACGATTTGTTGACATATTCCCCCTTTTGGTAGAGAAGGGTACCCATCGCCCCGTCGCAGACGACGGTCTTTTCATTTATAAGCTGTTTGAATGGTTTCATAGAGCCATTTTATCTGATATTAGGCGATAGCCGAAGCCAATCTTTTATTTAAAATCGGATATAATCTTCCTCATGCACAAAACACCGATAAAAATCTACTACGAGGATACCGACTGCGGGGGAGTGGTCTACTACGCCAACTATCTAAAATATTTCGAGAGGGGGCGCACGGAGCATCTGGAGAAGAGGGGGATATCTCTGGCCAAACTTCAAAAGCGAGGAACACTTTTTACCGTTGTAAACGCTAGCTTGGAGTACAAAGCACCGGCACAATACGGCGACAGCCTGATAGTAGAAACCTCTATAGAAAAGCTTAGGGCGGCGAGCTTTGTGGTTCTTTACAAAATAGTAAGAGAGAGCGACGGAACATTGCTGGTGATAGGCGTTACAAAGATGGCTTGCGTCAACGACAAGATGAAACCGCAGGAGCTTCCACCGGAAGTTCGAGACGCTTTAACGCGAGGATAGGCATTTGCTATTTTTAAGTTTTGGTTTTTGGACAGGCTGGTTTAGCAGTGCCTTGACGCTCACCGACCTTTAATATAATAGAGTTATCGGGGTCGCTGTTTTTTGCGGTTGGTCGTTGCCGGTTTCTTTTTAGCCTTTTTAGCTGTTTTTGGTTTTCTAGCTTTTGTTTCGGCAGGCTCGAAAACATGTTTAAAGACGGTATCTACAGTTTTTGCGTATATAAACTTGAGATGCTTTTTCGCGTAATTTGGTATGTCTATTAAATCGTTTTGATTCTGCTCTGGTATTATCACCGTTTTTATTCCTGCCTGAAGCGCGGCGAGAGTTTTCTCCTTAAGGCCACCTATAGGAAGAACCCTGCCCCGAAGAGTTATCTCTCCCGTCATTGCGATATCATTTTTTACAGGTTTGCCGGAAAGGGCGCTGGCAAGAGCAACAGCGATTGTTATTCCGGCAGACGGTCCGTCTTTTGGTATCGCTCCTGCCGGTACATGAACATGAATGTCGGTACTTTTTGCAAAATCATCTGGTATTCCAAGTTTTTTGGCGTTGGTTCTGCAGTATGAATACGCGGCGGTTGCCGATTCTTTCATGACAGCTCCAAGCTTTCCGGTAAGCGTAAGCGCTCCTTTGCCTTTCATCGTTGTCACTTCTATATGCATCAGAGTGCCGCCCACGGCTGTCCACGCAAGTCCGATAGCGAGGCCTACCTGCGGTTTTTCCTTTTCGCTTTCCCGTAAAAATTTGGTAGGCCCAAGGTAGGTTGGAAGTGCTTTTTCGGTGATTGATGTTGTTTTTTTGGCTGTTTTGTTTCTGGCGATTTTAAGCGCAACCTTTCGGCAGACGGTCGCGATCTCTCTTTCAAGATTTCTTAAACCTGCTTCTCTTGTATATTTATTAATGATTCCTCTTACGGCGCTATCCTGAAAAGATATTTTTGTTTTTGTAAGCCCGTTTTCATTTATTTGGCGTGGTATGAGATATTTTTTTGCTATGTTGAGTTTTTCCTCCCCCGTGTAGCCGGATAGCGAAAGAACCTCCATTCTGTCTCTCAAGGGGCTTGGTATCGGGTCGATCCAGTTTGCCGTCGCGATGAACAGCACCTTGGAGAGATCGAACGGTACCCCCATATAGTGGTCAACAAAGGCGTTGTTTTGCTCTGGATCGAGTACTTCCAGAAGCGCCGATGTAGGATCGCCCCTGAAATCCGACCCCAGTTTATCTATCTCGTCCAGCATGAAGACAGGATTATTGCTTCCAGCGGTTTTTATACCTTGTATTATCCGGCCGGGCAGGGCGCCGACATATGTTCTTCGATGTCCTCTAATTTCCGACTCGTCCCGCATGCCACCCAGAGATATCCGTGTAAACTTCCTTCCAAGAGCCCGCGCGATTGATTTCCCAAGCGAAGTTTTGCCTGTTCCGGGCGGGCCGACAAAGCAGAGTATTGGGCCTTTGATATCTTTTTTTAGTTTGGCAACGCCGAGATACTCCAATATCCGTTCTTTTATTTTTTCGAGGTTGTAGTGATCTTCGTCAAGAATTTTTTTGGCTTTATCTATGTTAATCGTATCTTTGGTGGAGGCAGACCACGGCAGATCTAGCAACCAGTCTATGTATGTTCTTACAGTTGTTGCCTCGGCCGATTCGGAGTGCATTTTCGCCAACCGGCGGATCTGTTTTTCGGTTTCCTTGTCTACTGCTTCCGGCATTTTTGCCTGTTTCATTTTTTCCAGTAATTCCGCTATTTCATCCGATCTTTCATCGGTTTCCCCTAATTCTTTTTGAATTTGCCGCATCTGCTCCCGCAGGTAATACTCTTTTTGGCTTTTGGTCATTTCGCTTTGGGTATTCGTCTGTATTTTTTCCTGAATTCCAAGTAGCTTTATCTCTTTTGCCAGCATTTCGCTAATTCTTAGCAAGCGTTTATGCGAATCCTGAATGTCGATTACTTTTTGACCATCCTCCACGGTGAGCCCAAGATTGCTGGCGACAAGGTCTGCCAGTTTGCCAGAGTCATCAATATCTTCTGAAACCATTATGATATCTGGAGATAGGTTTTTCCCTAGTTCTACAATTTTGTGCAGTTGTTCGAGCGTTTCCCTTTTTAAAGCTTCAGATTCCATTTTAGTTATTTTCTTGTCATGGATATCTTCATACCTTCTTACTTTCACTGTAAAAAATGGAGATGTCGATACAAATTCGGTTACTTCAGCTTTGGCAACTCCCTGAACAAGTATTTTGATGTTGCCATCTTCGGTTTTAATCATCCTCATTACAGATGCAACAGTGCCCACTCTGCTGAGATCGTCGGGAGTCGGTTTATCTGTGTCGATATCTTTTTGGGCTACAAGCATCATCATTCTGTTGCTGGAAAGCGCTTCGTTTACAGCCCGGACGGAAAGCTCCCTGCCGACAGCGAGCGGCAGGATCATATACGGGAATACGACGATATCGCGTACTGGGAGGAGCGGCAGTTCTTCCGGTATTTCCAGTTCCTGTTCCTCGATGGTCAGCTGTTCATTTATCTGTTTTTTACTCATCGAGGTTGACCTTTATCTGGTGGATCTTTTTTCTTCGTTCTGACTGTTTTGGGACAGTCAGGTGGAGAATCCCGTTTTTAAACTTTGCAGAGATTCTTTCTGAGTCAACGGTATGATCGAGGACAAAAACTCTTTTGAATTTGCCGAAGTTTCGTTCGGCGCAAAAAAAAGAGGTGTCGGAAGATGTATGCTCCTCATTTCTGACTCCCTGTATTATCAATGTATCGTCCTTTAGGTTTATAGATATTTTATCTGGGTTGACTCCCGGAAGCTCAATATCCATAAAAACCAATTCGTCATTTTCGTAAATATCGGTGGGGAGATGGAAAGTGTTGCTGGATGACTGCTCAGAGAGTCCATGAAAATCGCCATCCGTGTAGCTGATACCGTATGAAAAGTCTTTGAACTTAACGGGTGGTTTTTCTTTTCGATTATTATCGTCTACAGCCATAATATTCGCAATCAATCTGCTTTTTAGAGGTTAAGCGCCTTAATATAATTTCTAAATTCATCCCCAAATTCTTTTCTGCGCAGACCATACTCTACCGTTGCCATTAGGAACCCAAGTTTGTTACCGGCATCATATCGTTTACCACTAAACTTACAGCCATACATATCTTCAAGCGCGCAAAGTTCGTTTAAACCGGCTGTCAGTTGTATTTCGCCTGACTTATCTCGCTCCACATTCTCAAGCAGTTCAAATATTTTAGGCGTTAAAATGTACCTTCCAATCACCGCAAGTTCCGAGGGCGCTTTATCTTCTGCTGGTTTTTCTACGAGCCCTCTAATTTTGCAGGAGTCATCCTTTTCCCACTCAGTATCGACAACGCCGTAACTTGATATTTTGCTACGGGGGATTTTTTCAACTGCGATCACTGAGGAGCCTGTTTCTTCGTAAACAGTTATAAGCTGTTTTAGAGCCGGCACCCCGTCTGAGTATATTATATCGTCTCCGAGTAAAACCGCAAAAGGTTCAGGGCCTATCGCATTTTTTGCTCTTAGTATCGCGTGTCCGAGGCCGAGCGGCTCCTTTTGTCTTATGTAAACGAAGTCGCACATATCCGAAATGTCTTTTATCATTTTTAGTTCTTCCAGCTTGTTTTTTTCTTTGAGGAGTTGTTCAAGCTCTATCGCGTTATCGAAATGGTCTTCAATCGCATTTTTTCCTCTGCCGGTAATCAGGATTATCTCTTCTATGCCAGACGCGATAGCCTCTTCCACTACATACTGAATCATCGGTTTGTCAACCAATGGCAACATCTCCTTGGGGGAGGCTTTTGTAGCCGGAAGGAACCTTGTACCTAGGCCGGCAACGGGGAAGACAGCTTTCCTAATTTTTTTCATACTTTCTTTTCTTTCAGTAGAGTTTTTCAGGCCTAAGCGAACTCGGATTGGATGAGGCGGAGTTCTTTGTTGTTTCCGTTTAGTTTTTCATGCACGATTGCGTTAACGGCAAAGGATGACATTGCCTCCGCAACAGCTTGATAGTATCCAGCTTTTCCTCTTAGCAGGGCGGTGGAATAGGCTCTAATGAAAATTAGAGCAGGGAACAGCGTCAGATACCAAAAAGCGGAAAGAAAATTTATCTCAATCCCTTTGTTAATTTTGATAGAAGCTGTTTCTTCAATTTTTTGCAGGGTGGTTGCCCAGAAGTCGTCATTCGCTGGATGTTTACTGTTCACTAGTCGTCATCCCTCTTCCAGCGGTTAGTAAGGCTTATGAGAGCCCAGCAAAATGCTATAGCGACAATCCAAGTTACCGTAAGCCCGACTTTCCTTCGGTTCAGCTCTGTCTGCATGGCATAGACTTCATTCTGGATGTCCATCGTGTTTTTCTGGATAAGCTTGGCGTTTTCCTTTATCTGCACGATGTCGAGACCGTGAGACGCTACTTTCATCTCCTTTAGCGCGGTTTTCATCTTCTTGATTGTTTTATCGAGATGGGATGTCTCAAACCCGCTACCGCTCCATTCGTACATCCTTTGCAACGCGCGCTCTCCATCGGCGAGATTAATCTGCGACATTAATATCGCATCGTAGATCTGCGTGGCCATATCTGTCTTCATCGCATCTCCTTCGTGGCATCCAAGACAGTTTAGTTCTCCCTTATCTTTGAATTTAGCGAGCGTAGGAGTTTCTATAGCATGGTTTGAATGGCAATCTACGCACGCAGGCTTGCCGACTGCCTGGGCGGAATCCCAGTGTCCGCTTTTTCTATACATCTCCTCCTGCTCTGTATGGCAGTTGGAACAGACGAGCCTTACGCTTAAAGACTTTGGATTTTTGATTTCGTGACTGCTGTGGCAGTCAAAGCAGGTTGGCACGCCATCATCGCCTTTAGAATAAAGCTTTCCATGTCTGCTTTTTTTGTATAGTTCTAGCTGGTTTACAGGAAGCTTACTTCCTTTCATAGCAGTGCTGTCGGCATGACAGCCAGTGCAGGTTTTTACAATGTTTTTTCTATTTGCTGTTGAGTTAGGGTCAGCTACTCTTAGGATTGCATGTTTTCCGTGGCAGTCGATACAGCTGGGTGCGTTCTCGTTTTTTTCGTTCATCAGTTTTTTTCCATGCAGGGAGCGCGAGTATTTCTCAAACTGTTCGGAAGGGAGATTGTAATTACGCATCTTTGCCGAGTCGGCATGGCAGTTTGAACAAAGCTTTGGTATTTCGCTTTTCTCCGGTTTTCCCATAAAGCCGGAGGTTTCTTCCATCGCTTCGTCGTAATCTTTCGAGTCGCCTCCATGACAGTCTTGGCACTCTACTCCCGCTTCGGCATGGACAGATTTCTGCCAGTCAACCGCTACCTCTTTGTAGATATCTTCCGAATCTAGGTGGCAGGCGATACAGACATTTTCTTCTTCGGCGGCTTTATCCTCTGCGAAAGAGGCCGGAGGCGAAAGCAGAAAAAAGGCAAGGGCAAGCGCAAACTGTACGGCAGTAGGCCAAAGACCACCAAAGCAATATTTTCCCACCATAACGGGTTCAATTATAGCAAGTGATAGTGGCAGTTTCTCCTAATTTTTTCCTATAAGAGAGCATGCTCCGATTTTGCCTTTATTTTCTCAAACCGCCGGTCAACTTCCTGCCTAAAACTGTCTACAAGCTGTGCGTTTTCGGGCTTTAGAAGATGTTTGGTTTTGCCCATAAGCTTGAGCCATTCTGTGACATCTACCTTTTTGCCCTTAGCTTCAGGGTCGTAATTCAGGGTGGTAATCCCATTTTCGACCTCATATAGCGGGAAAAAGTTGGAGTTTATAGCTGCATTGCCTACATCGTCCGCTATGTCATCTGTGTGCCTCCAGTTCAAGGGGCAGACTGAGAACAGTTTTCCAAAAACAAGCCCCTCATTCCTTACATACCACTGGGCTTTCGCCGCTTTTGTTATCAGGTCTTTGTAGTTGGAATCGCAGGCGGTGAACACATAGGGGATATGGGTAGAGGCAAACAGCTGTGCTGAATCTTTATGGTGGAAGGTTTTTCCTACCTGTGCCGGTCCGACATTAGAGGTTGATGTAGCATGGCCCAGCGGGGTGCAGAATGAAAGCTGATGGCCGGTATTCATATACCCCTGATTATCGTACTCAAGGATAATCATATTGTGATTTCTTATCGCGGTTCCAAGTGCCGGCCCAAGCCCGATATCAAGACCACCGTCACCTGTCACCATAATGAAGGTTATCTCCTCATCGGCAGGGATTTCGCCGCGTCGTTTGCGTTCTTCAAACATTTCGGCAACGCCGGAGAGGG
>JAJRYD010000004.1 GCA_024275955.1 Nitrospirota bacterium | reverse complement strand
GCTACAACCGCAAGTACGCAATAACCGTTCTCAACCGGAAGGAGCAGCCTCCCCGCAGGCGGTCCGGTCCCAAGCCGGTTTACGGGAACGATGTTTTAAAAGTTTTAAAGCGGTTTTGGCTTGATGCGGATCAACCCTGCTCGAAAAGGCTGGTGAAGGTTGTCGAGCTTTGGATGCGATTTCACGAACTGGAGTACGGTTCTCTGCCTATAGCGGTAAAAGCAAAACTTTTACGGTTAAGCCCAGCCCTAAAACCACAGATGCCCGTAAACAAATCAATAAATTCGTACTTGCTAGATTCCTTTCCAGTAGAAAGGCTTGCTGGAGTGCTGGCAATTTGCTTCGCACTTAAGGTTAGAGAGCGTTTTGAACCGTTATCGGGAGCGGTATCAATTTTTCTTTTCCTAATCGTTTACAGAGTTTTTCATTATGTACAGTTGCAGGCAAGGGCAGAGTCGATATAATATCGTTTAAAAAACTAACGGAGGAACTGAATTGAACAAGGATATTACGGCGATAAATGAAAAGGCGAGAGAAAAATCGGCTTTTGTCGACCTTCTTTTCGGCGAGATAGGAAAAGTAATAGTCGGCCGTCGGGATATCCTCGAAAAGATGCTTATAGCCCTTCTTTGCAGGGGACATATATTGCTTGAGGGGGTGCCGGGGCTGGCTAAAACTCTGGCGGTCAACAGCCTTGCCGACGCGATGAAGCTTGGTTTCGGCAGGATGCAGTTCACACCAGATCTTTTGCCTGCCGATATTATAGGAACCGAGATTTACGACGCGAAGACGGGGCAATTCTCCGTAAAGAAAGGGCCGATATTTACCAACATAATTCTTGCCGACGAGATAAACCGCGCGCCTGCCAAGGTGCAGTCGGCTCTTTTGGAGGCTATGCAGGAAAGGCAGGTTACGATAGGAGGCGAGACTTTTAAACTAGACGCGCCGTTTATGGTGCTTGCGACGCAAAACCCGATTGAACAAGAGGGAACCTACCAACTGCCGGAAGCGCAGGTAGACCGTTTCATGCTAAAGCTCCATATGGATTACCCGACAAAGGAAGATGAAACCAAGATAATAAAACGGATGTCGTCAGGTATTCGGCACAAAGTTTTGCCGGTAATAGGCAAAACGGAAATAGACGAGGCGAGGCAGGTTGTCGATGAGGTTTATGTCGACGACAAGATTTTAAACTATGTTACCGACATAGTCTTCGCGACGAGAGAGCCAAAGGAATACGGCCTTGCAGAGATGGCGAATTTTATAGAGTACGGCGCGTCGCCGCGCGCATCTATCTACCTTGTAACGGCGGCGAAAGCGAACGCTTTTTTAAGGCATAGAGGGTATGTAACACCAGACGATATAAAAGCTGTCGCGCTTGATGTGCTTCGCCATAGGATAACGCCGACATACGAGGCGGAAGCGGAAAACGTAACTTCTGTCGATATGGTCAAAAAGGTTTTTGATAAGGTACCGGTTCCTTAAAAAAAATGGGCGAAGAAGAAAAACTGCCGAAAGAGATTTTTAAGCGGATTCGCCATATAGAAATCGCCAGCAGGAAGCTGGTGGAAAACCTTTTTTCCGGCGAGTACCATTCCGTTTTCAAAGGCGGTGGGATGGAGTTCTCGGAGGTGCGCCGATACCAGCCGGGCGATGATGTAAGGGCGATAGACTGGAACGTAACGGCTCGCGCGGGGCATCCTTTCATAAAGATTTTCGAGGAAGAAAGAGAGCTTACCGTAATACTGATGGTAGATGCTTCCGCATCTGGAAATTTTGGAACTGCGAGCAAGTTTAAAACAGAAGTGATGGCGGAGATTTGCGCCACGCTAGCCTTTTCCGCCATTAAGAACGGCGACAAGGTGGGGCTTTTTATATTTACCGATTATCTGGAGCTTTTCATTCCGCCGGCTAAAGGAAGGAAACATGTGCTTCGGATAATCCGCGAGATACTTTATTTCAACCCCAAAGGTAGCGGAACAGATATCAATAACGCGCTCGAAAGCTTAAACGCGACAGTAAAGAAAAAGGGAATAGTCTTTCTTTTGTCCGACTTCGATAGCGATAGTTTCGAAAAATCTTTAAGGGCCGCTTCTAAAAGGCACGACGTGATAGCGGTAGAGGTGTCTGACCCTGCCGAAACAGTTTTGCCGGACGTTGGGCTTGTTGCTCTTATTGATGCCGAGACCGGCGAGGAGGTTTTGGTTGACAGCTCTAACGAAGGTTTTCGCCAGCAGTACGAAAAGGAGATGACGGCTAAAAATTCGGCCCTAGTTAAGCTCTTCGCTTCAAACGGCATCGACCATATAAAGGTGAGGACAGACCTGCCTCCTGTCGACCCGCTTATAAAATTTTTTAGGAAGAGGGAAACACGGCTTGCCGCCGGACGGTAGAGGAAGATGAAAAGATTAGCGGCGCTGTTTAGAGCTTACCTCTTCCCTTTTTCAAAGGAAGCTCTCTTTGGCCGGCCGGGGTGCGGAGCTGTTCCGCTTTTTCGAATTATTATTTTTACGCTTATATTGTTTTTCCCTAGCTTTTCGGCAGGTGCTTCTGTTTTTATAAGCTCGGAAGTGGACCCTAAGAAAGGCACTATAGGCGACAGGTTTTTTTATATAGTTACCCTTAAAAGCGATAACGGAAAAACGCCGAGACCGCAGGTAAAGCTTTTGCACCCGGAGCCTTTCGAGATGGTCAACGTGGAGCTGATAGAGGGTAAGCCGGGCAAAGCTGTTTCCAAAATCGTTTTTACTCTTGCCGCTTTCGATACCGGCAGATTGAAACTGCCAGAATATGTTTATGAATGGAGCGATGCCGACGGCAATATCAAAAGCGTGAAGACGGACGATATTTTCGTAGAGGTAAAATCGGTAATAATCGGCAAAGAGCCGAGTGCAGACGCGATAGAAAAAGAGGCGAACGCCGTTAGAGATTGGACGGTATATATCGTTCCGGCTCTGCTTTTTCTTTTGATTCTGGCGGCGGTTATCGGCTTTTATCTCTACTACAAAAGGCAAAGGGATAAACGAAACGTGGAGATACCGGAAAAACCTTACGATGCCGCTTTGAGAAAACTTGCGCAGATAAAATCTGAAAATCTTTATGCTAAAGGAAAGGTTAAGGAATATTTTTCATCTATCTCCGATGTGGTACGGCAGTATACAGAGAGTACCTGCAATGTGGAGGCGATGGAATGGACCACCTTTGAATTTTCCAACAACTTTCCAAAAAGGATAGAGAAATATAAAAACAGTGTTATTTCTCTTTTAGAAACCTGCGATTCTGTAAAATTCGCAAAGGCAGTTCCCGTCGAGACGGAGGCGGACGATTCGTACAGGCTAGCTGTCGATTTTGTTAAAAATACAGCCCCAAAGGAAAGTCTATCCGAACAGAAGGAGCCAGTATTGACCTAGTAATTTCAGCAGGTTGTATGTTTTTCAGCCGATTTTAAATTCTTTGTCCCATATCCTGGCTGTAAGAGTTATCAACGCGGGCGGTTTTAGTGGCAATATAATCGTAATTCTCCTATAATCTGTTCGTTTTGGAGACGCTAGTTTAGAGTTAATCTACCTATTATAGGTTGTTGAATTTTTAAGAACCAAGATTCTTTTTACAGGAGAAAATGATGCTTAAGAACTATCTTCTTTCACCGGGGCCTACGGCAGTGCCGGAAAGAGTATTGCTTGCGATGGCCCAGCCGGTAATCCACCACCGCACCCCGCAGTTTTCCGCGGTCTTTGCCGATTGCGCGAAGCGTTTGAAAAAACTTTGGCAGACAAAAGAGGATGTAATAATTCTTTCGTCTTCCGGCACAGGTGCTATGGAAGCGGCGGTAGCAAACAGCTTTAGCAAAGGCGAGAAGGTACTCGTTATTAACAGCGGTAAGTTCGGCGAACGATGGGGGCAGATAAGCGAGAGCTTTGGTCTGGAAGTGGTTTGGATGAAACTCGGCTGGGGCCAAGCGGCAGACCCGTCTGCTATAAAAGCAGAGCTGGATAAAGACCCCGATATTAAAGGCGTCTTTATGCAGGCGACAGAATCTTCCACCACGGTTAAGCATCCTATTAAGGAAGTGGCCCAAATCACTCGCGGCCGCGACCTGCTGTTTGTGGTAGACGGCATCACAGGTGTTGGCGTGTTTGAAATTCCTATGGACGACTGGGGTATCGACATTTTGGTATCGGGCGCGCAAAAGGCGTTCATGCTTCCGCCGGGGTTAGCGTTCATAGCTCTTAGCGAGAAGGCATGGAAAAAGGCAGACGAAGCGAAAAACAGCAAGTTTTACCTAAACCTTAAAAAAGAAAAGAAAAATCTGGCCAACAATACATCGGCCTACACGCCGGCCGTTACTCTTATCAACGGCTTGAAAGAAGCTTTGGATATGTTCGAGGAAGAAGGTTTAGATAATGTTTACAAACGAACCGCTCTCCATGCCAAAGCGGTTCGCGCCGGTTGCGACGCTCTTGGTTTAAAAAATGTAACAGACTCTCCTTCCGAAGCGATGACGGGGGTATATCTCCCCGAGGGTGTCGATGGAAATAAACTTGTAAAAACCTTGCGAGATAATTTCGGCGTTACATACGCCGGCGGGCAGGACGAGTGGAAAGGAAAGATTATTCGAATAGCACAGCTAGGCTACATAGGAGCGTTCGACGTTATTATCGCCATTTCCGCGCTGGAGATGGCGCTATCGAAATTCGGCGCAGATATTAAGCTAGGCACTGGTGTTGCCGCGGCGGAAGAAGTTTTAAAAGAGGGGTTTGGGATTTAAAATGGCTGACAAGTTCAAGGTTCTGGTAAGCGATAAGCTCTCCGATAACGGGCTGGAAATTCTCGGCAAGTGCGACAGCATAGAAGTAGACGTGAAAGTAGGCATGACACCGGAAGAACTTATAAAAACGATACCTGCATACGACGGTATTATTATAAGAAGCGGAACAAAAGTAACCGCCGATGTCATTGAGGCGGCCGGTAGGCTTAAGGTTGTTGGGCGGGCAGGTGCCGGCGTTGATAACGTAGATATACCTGCGGCGAGCAAAAAAGGGATAGCGGTAGAGAACACTCCGGGCGGTAACACCGTCACAACCGGCGAGCATACATTCGCGCTTCTTATCTCTATGGCTAGAAATGTTCCGCAAGGCACAGCCGGCATTAAATCGGGCGAGTGGAACAGAAAGCTTATAGGCACCGAACTTAAAGGCAAAACCCTTGGGCTTATCGGCATGGGCCGCGTCGGCTCCGTTGTAGTTAGGTGTGGTAAAGGCTTTTTTATGAATTGCGTCGCTTACGACCCTTTTATAAGTAAAGAAAAAGCGGAAGAGATGGGCGTTTTGCTTATGAGCCTCGATGAGGTTTTCAGCCAAGCCGATTTTATAACGATACATACGCCTCTTACAGATAAGACACGGCATATGATTTCCGATGAGCAGTTCGCCGCGATGAAAGACGGCGTGCGGATAGTCAACTGTGCGCGGGGCGGTATAGTAGACGAGGCGGCACTTTTAAGCGCGATTAACTCCGGCAAGGTGGCCGGCGCGGCGCTTGATGTTTTTGAAAACGAGCCGCCGTCTGCCGATAGCGAGCTTATAAAAAACCCCAAAATTATATGCACACCGCACCTCGGCGCCAGCACCAGCGAAGCGCAAGAGAACGTAGCGACAGCAGTTGCCGAGCAGATGGTAGCTTATGCCGAGACAGGAGCTATAGTAAACGCCGTCAACGTGCCGGCTGTAGACCCTGAGGTTCTAAAAAGGATAGAGCCTTACCTTACGCTGGCGGAAAAGATAGGAAGCCTGCTTGCCCAGATTACCGATGAGGGAGTTAAGGAGATAGAGATAGCGTCAAGCGGCGAGATAGCCGATGTCGATATAAAACCTCTTAGCACCTCCGTGCTTAAAGGTTTCCTCTCGCATATAAGCGGAGACGGGGTAAACTTTGTCAACGCCCCTTTTATCGCGGAGGAAAGAGGGATAGCTGTTAAGAAATCGTCGAGCCATACCGCTCATAATTTTGTAGGGCTTCTTACCGTAAAGGTTATCACCGAAGCCGGAGAGCAGTCGATATCCGGTACTATCTTCGGCCGCAGGGAGCCGCGCATCGTCAATATTAACGGTGTTCATATAGAAGCGGTGCCGGAGGGCAACGTGCTGATTTTTACGAACGAGGACAAGCCGGGCGTTATCGGAGCTGTCGGCACCTTTCTCGGCATCAAAGGCGTCAACATAGGGCAGTTCCGGCTTGGGCGCGCCGGCTCTTCAAAAAAAGCGGTATCTCTTGTTAATATAGATTCTCCTCTAACTCCTGAAATGATGGAAGAGATAAACGGGATGGAAAATATAGAGAAGGCATGGATGGTTACGCTTTGAAGGCAGTAAGCTTTGAAACTTAACCCCACGGCGATACCGCACGGCACGCGCACGTACCTTTTTGAAGAGGCGGCCAATAAACGCTTTCTTGAGCAGACTATACATTCGCATTTAAGGTCGCGCGGTTTTCAGGAAATCGTAACACCCCCTTTCGAGTATCACGAGTCGGCGACAATCGGTCTTCGCGAGGAGGAGCGCAATCGGCTTATACGGTTTACCGAAGGCGACTCCGGCAGGATAATAGCCCTGCGCGCCGATATCACTTCGCAGGTAGCCCGTTCCGCCGCTACGCATCTTCTCAGCAGGCCTTTGCCTTTGCGCCTTTGCTACACAGGTTCTGTCTTTCGGCGCGCTCGTAAAGGCAAGGGTGAAAAGTTTGTTATCAGCCAGAGTGGGATGGAAATAATCGGCCATGCCGGCGAAGATGCCGATGTGGAGATAGTTAGAAGCATAGTCTCGGCGCTTGACAAGGTCGGGCTTAGCGGTTTTTCGCTTTCGCTTGGGCATGCTGGGTTTATCGGTGCCATTTTGGAAGGCTGTGACGAGAGTGATTGCGAAAAGATAAGAGCGGCTCTTATAAAAAAGGACAAAGGCATGCTTGCAAAAATACTTGCCGATGCGCCGGCGCAAAAGAAGAGCAAGATAATATCGCTTGCCGACCTTTTTGGAGACGGCGAGGAGGTTTTTAAAAAAGCGGGAGCTATCGCGGATAGCGATAACAGCAGGTCGGCACTGGAGAACCTCGAAAAAATATACAATGCGCTTCGCGGCGCAGGGCTTAGAGAAAAGATTTCGATAGACCTTGGGGAGATGCGGGGTTTCGGGTACTACACAGGGGTGAACATGGAGCTTTTTTCACCTTCCGGCATACCGCTTGGCACCGGCGGCAGATACGATAACCTTGTTAAAAGGTTCGGGCCGGATATCCCTGCGGTCGGCTTCGGGTTCGATATTGACGGCATGATAGAAGCTCTTGCTAAAGATATATCGGCGCCGGCGTGGCACGGTTCGGATGTTGTTCTCGTCGGCGGTTCAAAAGAGAACGCGGACAAACTGCGCTCGGCAGGGCTTATGGTTATAGTTCCTCTTGGCGAAACAGATTTAGACGAAGTAAAAAGTTTCGCTAAAAAAATGGATATACCGCATATACTGTTGGGCGGTTCTAAAGAGGGCTCTTTTAGCTGGATAAAGAGTGCTTCTGGGAGTACAGAAAACTGCGGTCTTGATGATTTTATAAAGAAATATTTTTCAAAATAGCGGTGGGGGAGTAATGCCGGTAACAGTTCTTGTTGGTATGCAATGGGGCGACGAAGGTAAAGGAAAGGTTGTCGACCTTTTAAGCGAAAACAAGAGCATAGTCGCGCGTTATCAGGGCGGGGCTAACGCCGGACATACTGTAGTGGTTAGCGGCAAGCAGTTCGTTCTTCATCTTATTCCTTCCGGTATTTTGCGGGAAGGAAAAACCTGCCTCATAGGTTCTGGCGTTGTCGTAGACCCTTCTTCCCTTATAGACGAAATAGAAGAGATAAAAAAAATGGGTGTAAACGCCGAAGGCAGGCTTTTCATCTCGCCTCGCGCGCACTGCATACTTCCTATACATAGAACGCAGGATGTCGCAAACGAGAACAGAAAGACACAAAAAAAGATAGGCACCACCGGCAAAGGGATAGGGCCTGCGTATTCCGACAAAACATCGCGTACAGGCATTCCGTTTTCTTTCTTTAATGACAGGGAAAAGCTGGTATCCGCAGTAACAGCTTTGGTAGAGAGGAAAAACTGCCTTATGGAGCATCTGTACGGAGGCGAAAGGTTTGACGCTACAGAAGTTCTCGCTTATATAGATTCGATAGCGCCCAAAATAATGCCGTACATAGCCGACACAAGAGAAAAACTCCGCATCGCTATGGAGAACGGCGAGGAGATACTTTGCGAAGGGGCGCAAGGAACTATGCTAGATATAGACCACGGCTCCTACCCGTATGTAACATCTTCCAATACCATCTCCGGCGGCGTATCTACAGGGCTTGGCATTTCGCCCCGTAATGTAGATAAGGTAATAGGCGTTATAAAAGCGTATACCACCAGAGTAGGCGAAGGGCCGTTCCCTACGGAACTCCATGACGAAACAGGGCAGAAGATACAGGATGAAGGGGGGGAGTTCGGCGCTACTACTGGCCGCGCCAGAAGGTGCGGCTGGTTCGACGCTCTTGTCGCGCGCTACGCGGTAGAGATAAACGGCGTAGACGAGATAGTGCTGACCAAGCTTGATGTTCTGGACAAAATCGAAAAACTGAAAGTATGCGTCGCCTACGAAGTTGACGGCAAAAGAGTGGAAAGAATACCGGACGATACCTCGATACTTGAAAGAGCAAAACCGATTTACCATGAAATAGACGGATGGAACAGCAAAAGCGCCGGCGCTACCAGCATGGATGAACTGCCGGAAAAGGCGAAGGAATATATAAAATATCTCGAAGAGGTTTCAGGCGCGCCTATAACAATAATCTCTACCGGCAAAGGCAGAGAAGCGGCGATAATACTTTAGCGGCGCAAAGGCGGCCACGCAGAGCGCGGAGCCTGCTATCGTATGCGATAAACAAAATCTTTGGAGCCTCCAGTAAAAGTTGCTTGCCTTCTGCTGGAGGCAGACCTGTAATGCAGGCATGCCGGGGGGCATAGGGCCGGCTAGCTCCGCCGCCCGATGTACTCGCACGCGTCCCGCCTGCTTTTGAACTTTAATCAAAGGCGGGGAAAACTTCGGATTGATTGAAAATAAATTGGAAGCTCGTTTTCTCGCAGGTATAAAGTATTTAACAAAAATTCCACTAGCGCGTTGCGGCCACTGGCCGCACGCTTTGGTAGTGCCTAAGTGAATTGCAGGTTATTTTAATCTCATCACGAGGAGCCAACGCAGTTGGCGACAGCCTGCCAGATTGCCACAAGATGCCGGCGCATTTTTCGCAATGGCAACTTTGCGGGTAAAATGACTTTGAAAACTAAAATACTGCCCCCCAGCGTGCTTGCCTCTAGCTCGGTAGGTCGGTACTATGGAAGGCTTATGAGCAAAAAAGAGAAAAGCATAAGATACGCAGATTCGCACGCGCATCTTAATCATCACGATTTTGACGGCGACATCGACGAGATTGCCGAACAGCTTGAAAGCGAAGGTTTTCTACTTACCAATGTCGCTTACGATATCATCTCTGCCGAACGGGCGGTAGAGCTTGCGGAGAAGTTTAGCCATATGAAAGCGTCTGTCGGCGTTCATCCGCATTCTGCCGATTCCGTTACCGATGACGATATAAAAAGAATAAAAACACTTGCCGAAAATGAAAAGGTGGTAGCTATAGGCGAAACGGGGCTCGACTATTTCCGCAACCGTTCCTCCAAAGAGTCGCAGAAAAGAGTTCTCATAGAACATCTCAAAATTGCGAGCGAAGCCGGCAAGCCGGTAATCATTCATAGCCGTGATGCTTTTGGCGATATCGTTCCGATTTTTGAAAAGCATTTCGACAAGAAGGCAGGAGGAGTGCTTCACTGCTTTTCGGAAAATGTGGAAGAGGCTAAAATAGGATTGCGCTTAGGGTTTTATATCTCTTTTGCCGGCAATGTTACCTACAAAAAGGCGCAAAACCTAAGAGACGCGGCCAAGGTTGTACCGCCGGACCGTTTGCTGGTAGAAACCGATTGCCCGTATCTCTCCCCGCAGTCTACGCGCGGAAAGCGGAACCAGCCTTTGTATATGAAAGAGACAGTTTCCCTGCTTGCCGGCGTTAGAGGGGTAAGGCCAGAAGATTTGGCAAGAGCGACATTCGCAAACTATAAGAAACTTTTTTTAAATGAATCATCCGGCGAAGCGGAGATTGTCTACCGGATAAGAAATTCCATATATATAAACGTAACTAGAGACTGCACTAACCTTTGTACTTTTTGCTCTCGTATTGACTACCCTGTGGTGCAGGGACATAACCTAGATGTAGAGAGCGACCCTTCGGTGGAAGAAATACTAAATGAGATAGGCGGCTCCATGCCGGAAGAACTGGTTTTCTGCGGGTTCGGCGAGCCGACCATGAGGCTAGAGGTGGTCAAAGCGGTCGCGGCAAAAGCGAAAGAGAGAGGCTTGAAGACTAGGCTTAATACCAACGGCTACGGAAGTGTTATAAACAAAAGGGATATAGTGCCGGAGCTTGTCGGCCTTATAGACAGTGTTTCGGTTTCGTTAAATGCCGAGGATAAAGAAACCTATAATAAGCTCTGCAAGCCGTTAGACCCCGAAAATGCTTTTGACGCGATGATAGATTTTATAAAGCGCGCGGGCGCGCTTTTGCCGGAGACCGTAGTAACGGCGGTTGACCTGCCTGAAGGGGTAGATATCGGGGCGGTTAAAAAACTTAGCGACAGTCTTGGCGTAAAGCTTCGAGTCCGTTCGTTTAACATGGTTGGGTAATGGCTTGAAGTTTTTTATATCGGCTGGTGAGGAATCGGGCGAGATATACGGTGCGCGTCTTGCCGCCGAGTTTAAAAAGCTTAACCCGGATGTCGAGCTTGCCGGTATCGGGGGCGACAGGATGAAAGCCGAAGGCGTGAAGATTTTTCACCATGTCAGAGAGATGGCCGCTATCGGTCTTATCGACATTCTAAAAAAAATATTTTTCTTCAAAAAGGTTTTGGGGGAGATAAAGGAAAATATCGAAAAGGAAGAATACGACGCTCTGATTCTTATTGACGCTCCGGAGCTGAATTTTCGTATAGGAAAGTTTGCGTATGGTGCTGGCGTTCCGGTTTTCTATTATGTATGTCCACAGCTTTGGGCGTGGCGAACCTACAGGGCTAACAGTCTTAAAAGCTGGGTAGATACTATGCTTGTGCTTTTTCCATTTGAGGTAGGTTTTTACAGACAGTGTGGAGTGAAGGCCGAATTTTTAGGGCATCCGATGCTGGACGAGATAAAAAGTTATGACCGCGAGTCGCTCCGTAGCGAGCTGATGCCGGCCGATTGCAAAAAGATTGTGGGGCTTTTGCCCGGTAGCCGCAACGCTGAGATAGAGCATATACTAAAACCGGAACTGGAGGCGGCCGATATTATACATTCAAAGATGGACGATGTTGGGTTTGTCATACCTGTCGCCGGAAGCCTTGACGAGCGCAAGGTGCTTAAAGCTGTAGGCGATAGAAGCTACATAAAAGTTATAAAAGGCAGGTCGCACGAGGTTATGGCGGCGAGCGATATGCTTATAACCAAGTCGGGTACATCTACGCTTGAAGGCGCTATATTCGGAGTGCCTATGGTAATAGTTTATAGAGGGCCGTTTATCTCCTACTGGTTCGCGAGAATTTTGGCGCATGTAGAGTTTATCGGGCTTCCCAATATTATCGCCGGCAAAAAAGTAGCTACCGAATATCTTCAAAGCGATTTTAAAGCCGGTGACGTAGCAAAAGAGGTTTTGGGGCTTTTATCCGACGAGGCGAAGCTTATCGAAAAAAGAGAGGCGTTAAAAGAGGTACGCCAAAAGCTTGGTAAAGCCGGCGCGGCAAAACGGGCCGCTATATATATAATTGATCATAAGATCGAAAGAAAACGGTAGGAGCGGTTATCTCTTATATTGAATCTGCAATACTCGGCATAGTGCAGGGCCTTACGGAGTTTTTGCCGGTAAGTAGTTCCGGGCATCTTGTGCTTATGCAGGCGTATCTCGGCTTGGACGAGCCGATGGTATTTTTTGACGTGCTTTTGCATGTCGGCACGCTTCTTTCCGTACTTGTCGTTTACCGTAGAGATATTGCGGCTATGGCAAGGGAGACTATAAGCGCCGCGGCTGACCGTTTTAAAAACCTCCAGCAGTTCCCGCACGCGAGAACTTTTCTGATGATAGTGGTCGCGAATGTTCCGACTGCATTAATGGGGGTTACTCTTGAGAACCATTTTGAAAGGCTTTTCGGCTCGCCATTTATAGTCGGGGTAATGCTTCTTGTAACAGGCGCGATACTCTTTGCCACTCGTGGGAAAAATGACGGGGGAAAAGAGGAGAGCTTCATTACGGTAAGGGAAGCGTTGATAATAGGGGTGGCTCAAGGATGCGCGATTACTCCCGGCATATCGCGCGCCGGGATGACGATAGCTATCGCGCTTTTTTTAGGTATAAAGCGGGAGTCGGCGGCACGGTTCTCTTTTCTTTTATCTGTTCCGGCGATACTCGGCGCGCTTTTGCTTAAATCTAGGCATCTGGCAGAGCTGGACGGCAACCTGCAGATTTATCTTTTAGGTTCCGCCGTCTCTTTTATCGTCGGTACTCTTGCGTTGATATGGCTTATCAATATCGTAAAACGCGGCAAGCTTATATGGTTTAGCTGGTATGTCTGGGCGGTCGGCACTTTGGCTATAGTTTCGTACTTTTGACCATGCCTCGGCGCGGAGCGTATAGCCGCGCGCGGTAGAGCAGGTTTGTCGGTTTGCCTTTTAATTAGTTACTAGGCAAGTAGTTCGTTCCCGCCTGATGTGAGGCTCTGGCTGTTTTGGCGGCATAGGCAGTTTTACCTCTCGTATTTACAGATAGGGGCAACAAACTGGAGGGATGGCACTTTACATTACTAAAAAGGAGGTAGCTGTCTGTTTCATCGTAAACGGCAAACAGGCTGTTATCATCTGCGGCAGAGTACTTTTTGCTGATGGCTGTAGGTTTTTTTTGTTTGAGATAAGTGGTTCGCCTCGTTGGTAGGTTAGACTAAGAGATTATGAAAAAAGGGAAAATAACGGTAAAAGGTGCGAGGGAGCATAACCTGCGCAACATAGACCTAGAACTGCCGAGGGATAAGCTTATCGTTTTTACCGGCATATCCGGCTCCGGCAAATCGTCGCTCGCTTTCGATACCATCTATGCCGAGGGGCAGAGGCGGTATGTAGAGTCGCTCTCTGCCTACGCGAGGCAGTTTTTAGAGCAGATGGAAAAGCCGGATGTAGATTTAATAGAAGGTCTATCCCCTGCTATTTCGATAGAACAAAAGACCACCAGCAAGAACCCCCGCTCTACCGTCGGCACCGTTACGGAGATTTACGACTACCTGCGGGTTCTTTTTGCGCGTGTCGGCACGGTTCACTGCTACGAGTGCGGCAAGCCTATAAAATCGCAGACTGTTTCGCAGATAGTCGACCAGCTGATGATGCTGGACGAAGGGGCGAAGATATATATACTCGCGCCTTTGGTGAAAGACCGCAAAGGGGAATACAAAAAAGAGCTCGATGCTTTGCGTGCCAAAGGCTTTGTAAGGGTGCGGATAGACGGCGAGATGCGTAGCCTTGACGAAGATATAAAACTGAAAAAAACTTTTAAGCACTCGATAGATGTCGTTATAGACAGGCTTGTTGTAAAGCAGGGGATAGAAAGACGGCTTGCCGATTCTGTAGAGCTTGCGCTTGATATGGGCGAGCATTTTATGCTGGTCGCTGTCGGCGATAAAGGCAAGGAACTGCATTTCAGCCAGAACTTCGCCTGCGTGAAGTGCGGCATCTCCTACCCGGACGTAGAGCCTAGAATGTTTTCGTTTAACAACCCAAACGGAGCCTGCCCTGAATGCACAGGGCTTGGGATAAAAAAATCTGTTTCGGAAGAGTTGGTGGTGCCGGACCACTCTCTTTCGTTGATTGACGGAGCCGTCGCGCCGTGGTCGTCTAAAACTTCGCCTTACTATACGAATATGCTGGAGTCGATCGCCGATCATTTTGGGTTTGACGCCCATAGCCTGCCGTGGTCGAAAATTAAAAAGGCGGCAAAGCAGATGATACTGCACGGTTCTGGAGACTCCGAGATAAAGTTCAAATACTACAAAGGCCAAAAGCGCAGTTACTGGGTGGGCGAGTTTGAAGGGGTAATGCCGAACTTAGAGAGGCTCTATATGGAAACCGATTCCGAATGGAGGAGAGACGATATAGAAAAGTATATGCGCGCGGAGCCGTGCCATGCCTGCGGTGGCGCGAGGCTTAGGCCGGAATCTCTCGGCGTTAAGATAAACGGTAAAAATATAATAGAAGCGACATCGCTTTCCATTAAATCGGCGGTAGAATTTTTTGACAACCTTAAGCTGACCAAACAGGAAAAACATATCGGCGCCCGTGTGATAAAGGAGATACGGGAGAGGCTTGGGTTTATGGAGTCGGTAGGGCTTGAATACCTGACGCTTGATAGAGGCTCGGCTACTCTTTCCGGCGGCGAGGGACAGAGGATACGCCTTGCGACGCAGATAGGCTCTGCTCTTGTAGGCGTTTTATATATACTCGACGAGCCGAGTATAGGGCTTCATCAAAGGGATAACGACCGATTGCTGGAAACGCTGACACGGCTGAGAGATATAGGCAACACCGTGATAGTGGTGGAACACGATAGAGATACGATAATGGAGGCCGACTATGTGGTAGATATCGGCCCTGGCGCCGGGGTTCATGGCGGAATGATAGTAGCTAAAGGTACGCCGGCCGCTATCATGCGCGACAGCAAATCGCTTACCGGCAAATATCTTTCGAGAAAAGAGCGTATAGCTGTTCCGGCAAAGCGGCGCGCGGGCAACGGACAGAAACTAAAAATAGCCGGCGCTTCGCATAACAATTTAAGAAATATTGATGTCGAGTTTGGTTTAGCCAAGTTCATCTGCGTTACCGGCGTTTCCGGCTCCGGCAAAAGCACTCTTGTGGTAGAGGTACTTTATAAAGCTATGGCGCGCGCCCTTTACCGCTCGTCAGAGCTTCCCGGAAAGCATAAAGGCTTAAAAGGGCTTAGCTTTGTAGACAAGGTGATAGATATAGACCAGTCGCCGATAGGAAGGACTCCGCGTTCGAACCCCGCCACATATACAGGCCTCTTTACCCCTATAAGAGAGCTTATGGCGCAGGTGCCGGAAAGCAGGAAGCGCGGCTACAAGGTGGGCCGGTTTTCGTTTAACGTGCGGGGAGGGCGCTGTGAGGCATGCAAAGGGGACGGTATCATCCGCATCGAGATGCACTTTCTGCCTGATGTCTATGTTACCTGCGAGGTTTGCAAAGGTAAAAGGTTTAATAGGGAAACGCTGGAGATTCATTATAAAGGCAAGACTATAACCGACATCCTTGAGATGACGGTGGAGGAGGCTCTTCAGTTTTTTATCGCCGTTCCGGTTATAAAAAATAAGCTACAGACGCTTTTTGATGTCGGGCTTAGCTATATAAAACTGGGACAGCCGGCAACCACTCTTTCCGGCGGCGAAGCGCAGAGGGTAAAACTTTCGCGAGAGCTTTCCAAGCGGGGAACAGGCCGTACCGTTTACATACTGGACGAGCCGACCACCGGCTTGCACTTTGCCGACATCAAAAAGCTTCTTCAGGTACTAGGCAGACTTGTGGAAAACGGCAACACTCTTATAGTGATAGAGCATAATCTCGACGTTATAAAAACCGCCGACTGGATAATAGATTTGGGGCCGGAAGGTGGCGACGGCGGCGGTATGGTGATAGCCGAAGGCACGCCGGAAGATGTGGCGAAGATTAAAGGCTCGTTTACAGGTAAATATCTTAAGAAAGAGTTGTCGTCCAGTTAGCTTTTGGAGGCGCCGCGCCGGACGTGGAGCCGGTAGCCGCATACGTCAGATATGGTTTATCGCTTTTTGGCGGTAGAGGCATGGAGGTAGTGGATGAGTTTGCATCACCTTGAACAAGGAAAAAGTTTTTGGTTGGGTTGCTCGGTTTTCCCTAAAGACGGGGATTAAGGGAATGAGCGTAGCGAATGCCTTGTCTCTCGCTTCCGTTTGAATTTCAATCAATAGTGGGGGGAGATGTTCATTGAAGGGGAACCTTTCCGTTACTCGACAAGCTTGTGCCGCCTTCCCTTGCGGAAGGGAAATTTTTTTAGGATAAAACTACAAAGGTTGACTAATTATGATTGAAGAAAAAAAGGGAGAACCGGAAGAGCGCAACATAAAGATGGTTGTGGAGTACGACGGCACCGCGTACGCCGGCTGGCAGGTTCAGGCTAACGGCGTAACGGTACAGGAAAAGCTGGAGAGAATACTCTCTGAACTTGCGTGCAAAAAAGTGCATGCTATAGCTTCCGGCAGAACCGATGCCGGCGTGCATGCGCTTGGGCAGGTTTTTAACGTGATAGGGCCGTTTCCTGTAGATAATGAAAGGCTGATGCAGATACTTAACTCCCGTTTACCGAATGATATTTCGATTAAATTTGTCGAGGCTGTTTCTATGGAGTTTCATTCTATCCGTGACGCTAAATGGAAAAGGTACCGATACTACATTTATAATAACAAGATGCCGAGTGTCTGGAAGGCCCGTACATCTTGGTTTATGCCGGTTGAGATGGACATCGGCCTTATGCAGAGTGTGGCAGGGGAGCTTATAGGTTTGCACGATTTCACCTCATTTAAAGGGAAAAACAGTGCCGCAAAGACGAGTGAAAGGAATATAATTTCATCTGAACTTAGAAAAGAAGACGACGGGATGATTGTTTTTGAGATTGTCGGCGAAGGGTTTTTGAAATATATGGTACGCAATATAGTAGGCACGCTTGTTGACATAGGGCGGGGGTATTTAAAACCGGACGATATGAAAAGAATACTCAAAGCTAAAGACAGAACAAAAGCCGGCGTTACCGCTCCGCCGCACGGTCTTTTTCTTGTTGAGGTGAGTTACTAGTGATAAGCCCAAGCAGAGAGGAATTTTGCGAGTTAAGTAAAAAGGGGAATCTTGTACCTGTTTACGAAGAGATACTTGCCGATATGCAAACGCCGGTAGAGGCGTTTTTGAAAATATCAAAAAGCTCCAAGTATGCCTACCTTCTTGAAAGCGTGGAGGGGGGCGAAAAATGGGCGCGGTATACGTTTCTTGGGGCCGACCCGGAGCTTGTGATAAAAACATCCGGCAACAAGGCTTTTAGGGTAACGCAGGATGGCGAGCAGGAGTTTAAGCTTGATGGCGACCCGCTTGATGAAATAAAAAAGGTTATGTCCGGCTACAAACCTGCCGGTACCGAGGGGCTTCCGCTTTTTTTTGGTGGCGCTGTCGGTTATATCGGGTACGATACCGTGAGATTTTTTGAAAATCTTCCCTCCATTTCCAAAAAGGATACCGACCTGCCGGATATGGTGATGATGATTACCGATTCGCTTCTTATCTTCGATAACGTATCGCAGACCTTAAAAGTTGTAGTCAACGCGCATATTGGTGAAAGTGATGACGTTGACAATGTTTACGATGAAGCTGTAATCAAGATAGAAAAACTTCTTACAAAGCTGGACGAACCGCTTGCTTATAATCGGCCTTCCGGTAAAGGCTCTGCCGTTGTCTACGAATCGAACACAAGTAAAGAAGATTTCGAGAAGGCTGTCGAGAAATGTAAAGACTACATACTGGAGGGAGATATTTTTCAGGTGGTACTGGCGCATAGGCTTTCGATAAAGCTTACTGTTCCGGCGTTCGAGGTTTATAGAGTGTTGAGGACGATAAACCCCTCTCCTTATATGTACTATCTTAAGCTCGATGACTGGGAAGTTGTCGGCGCTTCGCCGGAGATACTCTCTAGAGCTGAAAACGGGAAGGTTACGGTAAGGCCGATTGCCGGAACAAGAAAGCGCGGGGAGACCAAAGAGGAAGATGCCGAACTCGAAAAGGAACTGCTTGCCGATGAAAAGGAGCTTGCGGAGCATATCATGCTTGTCGACCTCGGGCGCAACGACGCGGGGCGCGTGAGCAAGGGCGGTACGGTTACGGTTACTGCCTTGAAGACGATTGAAAAATATTCTCATGTAATGCATATCGTTTCCAACGTAGAGGGAGAGCTAGAGAACGGGAAGGACTGCTTTGACGTTATACGGGCCACCTTTCCAGCCGGCACTCTTTCGGGCGCGCCCAAGATAAGGGCTATGGAAATAATAGAGGAGCTGGAGCCGGTAAGGCGCGGTCTTTACGGCGGGGCTGTCGGCTACTTCGGTTTTTCTGGAAGCATGGATACAGCGATAGCGATACGCACGCTCGCGGTAAACGGCAATACCGCTTACCTCGGAATCGGCGCCGGTATAGTGGCAGATTCGGTGCCGGAAAAAGAATGGGAAGAAACGATGAACAAGGGGAAGGCGCTACTGCGCGCGCTGGAGATAGCCGGACGGCAACGCTGATTTTAAGGTTCTTTAGCGTTTTTCCTCTAAGGAGGGGCGTATCCTTTGGAATGAACTCTCGATATTTAAAAAGATGAGTGCTGGCGAACTGCGTTCAGCCGTTTTCTTTTCGCTAGCTCTTTGTTCTTTTTATTTTTTACCTATTCTTTTATCCGGTATCGGAAATTTGGGGTATGTCGATTCCGACTATCATTTTTTTATGATAGAGGCGGTAAGGAAAAGCATGCAGGAGTACGCACAGTTGCCGATGTGGGACCCGTGGCACAGCGGCGGGATGCCTCTGCTTGGGAACCCGCAAACGCCGTTATCACCTTTTTATCTTCCGGTTTTTATTTTTGGCACGGTGATAGGTACGAAGCTGGCAATTTTCCTTTTGCAGGCTACAGGGTTTATCGGCATGTATCTTCTGGGCCGGCATCTTGCGCTTGATCATTTTGGCGGTCTTACCGCCGCGGTTGTCTGGTCTTTTTGCGGTCTACACGCCCTACAGCTACAGGCAGGCTGGTTTCTCTTTTCTCATCTTCATCTTATGCCTTTCGTTTTTCTTCTGTTTTTTATAGGAAAGGACGGTTTGCGGTGGACGGTTCCTATGGCGCTTCTTTTGACGCTGATTTTTTTTGGGGGGAGTCCATACCCGTTTGTTATAACGATGACCGCCATCGGAGTGCTGGCAATAGTAGTGTCGGTACGGGAAAAAAGCTTAAAGCCGATTATCTTTACCGCCGTATCTACCGCTTTGTCGGCACTTTTGTCGGCGGTGAAGATTGTTCCGGCCGTAAAGCTTTTATCGCAGTATCCAAGAGAACTGCTGGAGGTTATCGACGGCTATACCTTTTACGCGTTTTTCACGTCGCTTCTTAACCACTCTATAAGTCTTACCTATCCGGCGCCAAAGCTTTACGGCGGTACGGCTATGGAAGGAATGAGTTTTTACATGGCTCCTGAGTATGGAATGTATGTCGGCCCTTTTGTGTTTTTGCTCGTTTTTATAGGGGTAACGGCAAAGTTTCCGCACAGGGCGGTGCTTTTAGTTTCGCTTTCGTTTCTCTTTTTTCTTTTAATGGGTAGCTACTCACCGATACCGTTATGGAGTTATTTGAAAATGCTTCCGGTTTACGACTCGATGAAAGTTGTCGAAAGGTTTCGATGGCCCCTTGTCCTTGCTATTTCGCTTTTTTCTGCTTTTGGGGTGATTAAGGTCTCATCCCGTTTTGCAAACGCAGATATCTGGAGAAAAGGTTTTTTGATAATTATTTTTGTCAATCTTTCTATTGTCAATTTTCCACTGCTCTGGGAGGCGTTTCCTGTTAAACCTGAAAAGGTGATGAATATCCCAAACAGTTCGGGAAGCTACTTCCAGATTATTGAGCCGAGCAGTTACGACAGCAGAGGCTGGGTGCCACCTAGTGAGAATGTTCATCCGCTGAAATCAACAAAGCTTCCGCTGTTTCCATATATCACGAAAAATGTCGGGGTAGTTGTTCCTTATGAGCCTATAGCGATTGAACTTTTTGCGAGAGGTAAAGGAGCCGACGATTATAGAGGGGAGACGTTCATCTATAGCTCTTCCGGTTTTAAACCGGCGGTGATTGCCGACTGGTCGCCCAACAGGGTGAAACTGAAATGGGAAAAAGGGGTTGAAGGTGATATCTACTTAAACCAGAACAGGTTTGACGGCTGGGAAGTTTGCGACAGCTCCGGCTTGGCGTTGGGCGAGTCTGCTCTTTTGATGGTGCCGATAACCGCCAAAGATTCGAGCGTCGAACTCTGCTACGCGCCGCGTCATGTTAATGTCGGGATATTCATTTCTATCTTCTCCTTTCTTGCCTGTATAGCTTATCTTGTTTATCATTCCAGAAGACGATTCGGGGGAACAGCCGGTTAATGGATATTAAAGAAGAGGCGATTTTAAAAGAGAAGGCCCATTCCCACTGGTACTACGTTGCCAAAGGGCTGGCGCTTAAAAAACTGGTTGAAGGTTTGTCGGTCGAGTCGATACTCGATGTCGGCGCTGGGTCGGGGGTTTTTTCTAAAATACTTTTGCGGGATACCGGCGCGAAAGAGGCTGTATGTCTTGATACAGGCTATGAACTGGAAAGAGAAGAACAGTTTTGCGGTAAGCGGATAAGCTTTGTAAAGGATGCTTTTGGCACAGAGGCAGGCTTGGGGCTTGCGACGGACTCTGGCTCTGCGACAGACCTTGTTTTGATGATAGATATATTGGAGCATATTGATAACGATGTCTCTTTTGTCAAACGGTTTGTGGAGAGATCTGGCGACGGCGCTCACTTTGCTGTTGCCGTTCCTGCCTTTCAATCTCTTTTTTCCGGTCACGACATTTTCCTTGAACATAAAAGGAGGTATCGGCTTTCCTCTCTTGAGAGTTGCCTTAAAGATGCAGGGCTTACAGTTTTAAAAAGCCATTATTTTTTTCTGCCGTTTTTTCCGATGGTAGCGTTGAAAAGACTGCTTTTTGGCGGCGGTGAGCCAAAAAGCGACCTGAAGCTTTACGGGCCATTGCTTAATAGCCTGCTTTTGCTCGCGCATAGGATAGAGCTTCCTTTCGCGCGGTTTAATAGGTTTGCCGGTTTGACCGCCTTTTGTCTCGCTAAGAAAAGCGACGCTGGGCGTGGAGCCGTTAGTCGCTAGGCGGCAGATATGGTGCGATTTTGAATTTCCGAAAAGTTCGCTTACGCACCGCTGTCGCCTGACGGCGAAGCGCTTCTCTTTTTGGAACACTATAAAGAATTGCATTACCCGCTTGTGAGAACTGCCTCCAGCTCGCTGGTTGCCAGCATTGGCAAAGTGGGAGTAAAGTATGAAGGATGTTGTTATCTGAAATTGCCAAAGCTATCGGCGGAGAACTAAAAGGGGAGAGCAACCCCGATATTACCAGCTGTGCCGGTATCGGGTCTGCCGGCAAAGGCAAAATAATTTTTATCGCTAGCGCCAAACAGCTTGCGTTTTTGAAAAGCTGTAGTGCCTCCGCCGTTATAACCGGCAGAGGGCTGGATGTCGGCCTGCCTTCTATAGAGGTTGATAACGCTGTAATCTCGTTTTCCAAAGTGATAGATATTCTTCACCCAGAGCCGGAGCCTCGGCATGGCGTTCACCCAACGGCGGTTATTGATTCTTCCGCTAAAATAGACGAAACCGTTTCTATAGGCGCGAACTCTACGGTAGGTGCCTTTGTTGTTATAGGAAAAGGTTCTCTGTTGCGCCAGTCTGTTCATATTGGTGATGGTTGCGTAATAGGCGAAGATTGCGTCATACATCCGCAGACGGCGATTATAAACGGCGCATCGGTTGGCGACAGGGTGGTTGTGCAGTGCGGTACCGTTATCGGGTGCGATGGCTTTAAGTACGAGAAAAACTCTGACGGCGATAATATAAAGATAAGGCACGCTGGGATAGTGCGTGTCGGCAATGACGTGGAGATAGGGGCGAACTGCTCTATAGACAGAGCTTTTATAGACGAGACGGTTATAGAAGACGGCGTGAAGCTGGATAACCTTGTGCATATAGCGCACAATGTAAAAATCGGCGAGAGGTCGCTTATTGCCGGCCAGTTCGGTATTGCCGGTTCTTCCGAGATAGGCAAAGGGGTGATGACCGGCGGTCAGGTAGGCGTTGCCGATCATATAAAGGTACCGGACGGGACTATTCTTGCCGCAAAGTCTGGTGTGGCCGGCACGATTAAGGAGGCTGGTATTTATGCCGGCAACCCTGCCGTACCTATTTCAAATTGGCGTAAAGTGTACGCCGCATCGCAAAGACTGCCGGAAATTGTAAAGAAGGTAAGGAAACTTGAAAAAGGGAATAAAGGAGATTAGAACTGATGGCGGAATTTGGCATTAAGGAGATTTTGGATACGATACCGCACAGGTACCCTTTTCTTATGTTAGACAAGGTGCTTGAATTGAGAAAAGGGGAGTATGTGAAGGCGGTAAAGAACGTTACGATGAACGAACCGTTTTTTCAGGGGCATTACCCCGGCAACCCTATCATGCCGGGGGTGATGATTGTCGAGGCTATCGCGCAGGCGGCGACATTTATGGCTCTAAGAAGTTTGCCTAATGCTGATAAGCTTGTACCGCTTTTTGCCGGCATAGAAAAAGCTAGGTTTAAAGCTCCGGTTGGCCCTGGAGACACCATTATTTTTGAAGTAACTGTTATTAAAAAACGTAGTGCTATCTGGTGGGCCGAAGGCACCGCCACAGTTGACGGCAAGCTTGTCTGCAAAGCTGGCATACAGGCGGCGTTTGGGAAAGCCGGTTAGTGGCGGTTCACCCTACTGCCGTTATAGACGACGGGGCTAAGATCGACAGCTCTGTTAAGATAGGGCCGTTTACTGTTATCGGCGAGAATGTGGAGATAGGAAAAGGCTGTCAGATAGGACCGCATGCCTATCTAAAACATTGCCGTGTCGGTGACGGCAGTTCGATAGGTTCATTTACTGCTATAGGGGGCGACCCGCAGATGTTGCCGTGGGATGAGGTTGCGTCTCTTGTCGTTATCGGGAACGAATGCGTTATCAACGAGCATGTTTCAGTTCACCGCAGTAAGCATGAAAACGGCGCGACCAAAATAGGCGACCGTTGTATGCTTATGGCAAATACGCATGTCGGACACGATTGCAGGCTTGCGAACGATGTTGTTTTTACCACATACTCTGGTACTTCCGGCCATGTCGATATAGAAGAGTTTGCGATACTCGGCGGTGGTTGCGGCATTCACCAGTTTGCAAGGATAGGCGCGTACGCGATGATAGGCGGCATGGCGCGTATTACTCAAGACGTTGTTCCTTTCATGCTTGCCGAAGGGTCGCCTGCCAGAATCCGTTCTACAAATGCTATCGGCCTTAAGCGCAAAGGCTTCTCCATTAAGGCGAGGAGGAACATAAAAGAGGCGTGCAAGGCTCTTTTTCACAGCGGCAACTCCAAACAGGGCGGGATGGAGGCTCTCCGTAAGATAGACGACGATAAAGGAGAGATTAAAAGGGTTCTTAAATTTATGGAAAGCTCCAAAAGAGGTTTGACAGGCATCTAGCTATCTAGGGGTGCAGAGCCGATTCTCGCAGGCGGTAAATAAATATTATCGGAACTTCCAATCCCTTTCGCTAAGGAAGACAGCTGTCGCCTACGGCGGGGCATTTGCTGTAATAATGCTAGTATGCTTTGTGCCTAACAGGTATGAGGCCTGCGGCGAGTCTAGCCGACTTGAGCCACAATGGTTGCCTTGCCGAAGTGGGTTGCGCGAAAGCATACCTGCGGAAAGTTTGATTCTTAAAATGGAGTGCTGTTGAGAAAATATTTGGCAGAGAGCGTAGGAGCTTTTGCCATTCTGTTTGCCGGCGCCTGCGCCATTACTGTAAGCGATGTTTACGGCTCGGTTTTTTATGTAGAGATTTCGCTTACCTTTGGTCTTGTAGTTATAGCGATGATTTACGTCGTGGGCAATATTTCGGGCGCTCGTACTAATCCTGCTGTTGCTTTTTCGCGGCGAAAAGGTTGAACGATAAAGAGGTTTCGCCCTATATTTCCACCCTGCTGGCTCCTACTCTTACTTTTGTTCTTTTTTCTTTAATTTTTCTTAGAAGGCCGGTTTTGCTGACTTTTTCTTTTCCACAGATTTGGTGGAAAAGGTGTGCATAACTCCCAAAAAGAGCAAAATTGCCTTGCAAATTGCATCTTTTCCCCATATTGACCACAAAATAGGCACAGCTATAACAGCTTATTTTTCATTGTGATGAGGTGAACTATTTGAAAAAATGGTATTTTTATAAAGCTTCACTGAATGAGGCCGAAAGTTATCAACATTTTTAAAGCTTTCTTTAGCAACTGCTTGATTTAATGAATTAGAGTTACCTTCTTGTTGCTTTTTTCTACAGGCTACGGTGATAGATATATTTAAATATATTCTCAAGTTCAATGAGGAAACGTACTGCCATATTCCTTCGGTAGCACATCAGTTTTAATTTCAGTGGCTTCCCCTCTTTGCTCAAAGGAGGGGGCTTAAAAGGGGTACCACTTAAGGATAACCGCTCCATTCCGCACTCGCGGAACAGCTCACCTTCTGCTTTGCAATTGGGAGGAGAAAGATGACTGTAATTTTCGAACTGATACCCTGCCTATCGCCATTTTTCTAGATTATTGCCTGTAGGTCTGTCGGGTGGTATAGTATCTTTCCTTAGGCACCTGAGTTGGATAGATAACACCCACTGAAGCATTACACATACATGGGAGCAGGCTGTACAATATGAAGAACAATCAATCCAAGTTTTTTGCGGGCGCCGCTGTTGTGGTCGTCGCCATCACTTATCTCGTCTACACAGGCATTGAAGAGACTTCTGTTTATTACCTAACCGTTACGGAAGCTGTTCCTATGAAGAGTTCTACAGAGGATATGAGAATAGAGGGGCTGGTACTTGCCGGTTCGATTCAAAAAGACAAAGACTCCCTTGGCGCGAGTTTTATGCTTACCGACGATAGCGAAAATATACCTGTAACGTACAGAGGCGCCCTTCCCGACCTTTTTGATGACGATATAGATGTTGTCGTTCAAGGTAAGTTCGACCAGTCTTCTGGAAAGTTCGAAGCACACACCCTTCTTACAAGTTGTCCATCTAAGTACGAAGCAACCGAAGAAGAAGGGATGAAAGCCTCATTCATTCCTCGGCCGTTGGTGGAGTAGCTGATATGATGGTTGCAATCGGTGAAATCTCTCTATCACTTGCCCTTGTGGTCTCGTTATATGCCACGCTTGTCTCGTATTGGGGCGGGCATACCGGCAACAGTGTGATGGTAAGAAGCGGACAGAACAGTTTCTTTGCTATGTTCATTCTGTTTTCTATCGCCTCGGTTGTTTTACTGCGCGCGTTTTTAACGCACGACTTTTCTTTGCAGTATGTTTACAACTACTCAAGCAGAGACCTTCCGCTTTTCTACACCATCTCGGCTTTTTGGGCCGGGCAAAAAGGGTCGCTACTTTTGTGGGGCTGGATGCTTTCGCTTTTTGGGAGCGTCGCTATATTTCAAAACAGGGAGCATAACCGACGGCTTATACCTTACGTTGTAGCTATTCTCTCTGCTACTCTTGTTTTGTTCAGCGTCTTGATGGTTGTCGCTTCGCCTGTCTTTGCGAAGAACGCGGTACTGCCACCAGACGGCTACGGGCTTAACCCTATGCTCCAAAACCCGGGGATGGTTTTTCATCCCCCTACCCTTTACATAGGTTTCGTTGCGTTCATCATTCCGTATGCTTTCGCTATGGCGGCTCTCGCGACCGGCCAGCTTGGCGATATCTGGATAAGGTCTACCAGAAGGTGGACGATATTCGCGTGGTTCTTTCTTGGGATGGGAAACCTTCTTGGAGCCAACTGGGCGTATGTAGAACTTGGCTGGGGCGGCTACTGGGCATGGGATCCTGTAGAGAACGCGTCGTTTATGCCGTGGCTTGTAGGCACCGCGTACCTGCATTCGGTAATGATTACCGAGAAGAAAGATATGCTTAAGTTTTGGGGCGTAATACTTGTTACCGCCACGTTTGCCCTTACTATCTTTGGAACGTTTATCACACGTTCCGGCCTTATATCTTCGGTGCATGCGTTTGGCGAAAGCACGGTAGGCTATTACTTTCTTGCGTTCCTCTTCGTTATATTAGCTTTCTCCACCTACATGATTTACACAAGGCGCGAACTGCTTCAATCTAAAAACCAGCTCGACTCTATGATATCCCGCGAGTCTAGTTTTCTTTTTAACAACCTTATACTTGTCGGCGCGGCGTTCGCCATTTTTTGGGGTACGCTTTTTCCTATGATTTCTGAAGCTGTGCGGGGAGTGAAGATAACTGTCGGCCCGCCTTTTTATAACAAGGTTATGTTCCCTATAGGGCTGGCGCTTCTTGTGCTTACCGGCATCTGCCCGCTTATACCGTGGCGCAAAGCTTCATTGGCGAACCTTAAAAGAAATTTTCTTATGCCTCTTATGACGGCGGTTGTCGGCGGCGGCGCTCTTCTTGTCTTTGGCGTAAGGGAGCCTTTGCCGTGGGTATTTTTTACAGCGGCCATTTTTGTCGCCGCTACTATTTTCCTTGAGTTCGCCAGAGGCGTGCGCGCAAGGTCGGCAGGCGGTAAGGAGAATATGCTAAAAGCTTTATTCAACCTTATCTGGAGAAATAAGCGCAGGTACGGCGGCTACATAATACATACCGGCATGCTGGTTATGTTTGTCGGCTTTGCTGGCGGAGCGTACAACAGTCAGGGAGATTTCGCGGTTAAGGCTGGCGGGAGTTTCGAGATAAAAGACTACCGCTTAACCTATATTGGGTATACCAATACAAACCCAAGACCGACAAAAGAAGAGGTCGTAGCTACTTTGCTGGTAGAAAAGGGTGGCAAGAAAATAGGCTACCTCCAGCCGGAAAAGAATTTTTATTCAAATCAGGAGATGAGCAACTCCGAAGTGGCGATACATTCCACCATGAAAGAAGATATCTATGTTATCTTCGCCGCGCTTAACGAAGACGAAGTAGCAAGTTTCAAGGTTCATATAAACCCGCTTGTAAAATGGATATGGTTGGGCGGTTGGCTTCTTGGAATCGGCACAATTATCGCCATGTGGCCCGACGCGCGTGAGAAGAAACGTTTCATGGCGCGCTACGCCGACGCATAGCTCTGGGAAGGGGCTTTTACCGCAGAGGCGGCGGCTGAAAGAGAGCAGAGAATAAAGCTGATATAGAAGCATGCGGTTTTTCCTCTTGTGATGGTTGCGATAAGGAGCCTTCTGTCTATTCTCTGCTGGCGTATTGTCGAAAAATATTCATCCGTACAGGTGCCTTCTTGGGGCTGTTGCCGAATGGCATAAATTTGGTTTTGCTGTAAACCGCCAATCTCTAAAGCCTCTGTTTTTACAAAGTTAGAAAATGAACTTTTCTTTAAAATGCTCAAAAAACTCTTTTGAAAACAGCCCCTTCTTACTCATTTGCAACGCAAAAAAAGCGCATCCCTCCGCTACTCCGCTACTCTGTGGTAAAAAACAGACGAAGGGTTGGCACAAAGCGCTGAGGGCGGTTAGGCTGTTGCTGTTCGAAACGGGTCGGCATTCTGCGGGCAAAGCGAGGTTGAAAAATATTTTAGTAATCAATCCGAAGTTTTTACCAGCCTTTAATTAAACTTTCACGGTATGCTGGGTCTAAGGTGGGCAGGTACGAACGCACTAAAGTGAATTAGATAGCTCTTTAACATTAAAAACATCTGCGCGAACGGCGATGAAGCTAATATGCTTAAAGAAACTGTTGCCAAATCCCATAAATTTGATTCGGTTTAAAATTACCCGCCGCTAAAGCATCTATGTTTGAATAAATTAAGAGATGAGTCTTTTCTTGAAACACTCCAAAAACTATTTCGGCAACAGCCCCTTAAAATAAGTTCGCACTCAATTTTTTTCAAATACTTTTTGACTAGAAGCAAGTTTTAAAAATAAAAAAGACAGCAAAAAGTTTGCTAATCAAAATTTAAAAATGAAAACTTTTTATTTTAGGGTCTTGTTTTCCATTTTTGCTTTTCTAAAAAAATATCTGCAATTCAAAAAGCGATAAATATTTATAGCCCCATACTTTCGGTGGTTTTCAACTATTTTTTCTTGTCAATCTGTTTCTATAATGTATACTAGCCAGAGATATTTAGAGGGAGTTAGGGAAGTCTGTTTTTTGCGTCAATCTTTCGTATATAGCGTCTTAAAAGTCAGTGGGTTGTTAGTAGTTTCGGTTTTTATTCGCTAAACAGGCTTAGTGTGAGTGCTTTTTTAGCTTCTTTAATTATTTATTGACAGAATAGGCGTAAGTTGTTATTATTTCTACGTTTTATGCTGTTTGTGCTATATGTATAATAAAAAAAACCTGTAAGGTTAAAAAGGGAGGTGGTTCTCGAAGGTCTGGTTTAGTTTTTCAATTAAAAGGTTAGGGATAAATAAAAATTATAAACTCGGTTTTTTGAAACCAGGAGGTTACTAAATGAAACGGTTTAGTTCTTTAATGTTGGCGGTAGTGGTTGCCGTTGTTGGGCTTTTCGTTGCTCCTAAAAGCGCAGAAGCGATTCCGTCTTTCGCACGTCAGGTTGGCGTGGGTTGCGACGCTTGCCACTTCCAGCATCTTCCAAAGCTTAACGCTTTCGGCCGCGAATTCAAGATCGGCGGTTTTACTCAGGCATCACAAGATCTCATCGAAGATGATGGTCTTTCGATTCCAGCAGTTGCTAATGTATCAATGGTCTACAAATGGCGCTACAAAAAGACTTCTACTAAAGACAAGCCTGCCGCTGGTGAAGTAGCAGTTGGGACCGACCGTGGTCAGCTTGACCTGCCTGATGAGGCGGCGCTGTTTATCGGCGGTCGTGTAGGCGATAACTTTGGTTTCCTTACCGAAGGCGCAAACAAAGATGCAACCAACAAGTTTATATTCTCGAAAGACTTTGGCGGTTTCCAGGGCGGCGCGACAGTATTCTCTACTGACGCTGGCGGAGCTTCCTACGGCATGGAGCTTATGAACAACGCGCACAGGTTCAACCGTGGATGGGAAAACAGAACTGAAACTATCGCGGCGTTCGCTATCGACGGTCCTGCGCAGGGTACTGCTTCTGGTATCGGCGTATTCGGCGGCAACGAGCTTTTCTTTGCCAACTTTACTCTTTGGGGTCCTGCTCAAAAGAGCATCGATACCAACTTCGACCTTTCAACCTACGTTCGCTTTATCATTACCCCTAAGGTATGGGACGGCGTAGACCTTATGATCGGTTACCAGGGTACTTCCGGTAAGACCAAGTGCGGAACCAAGTGCGGCGGTACTGTTACTGCTCTGAAAGAGTACAAAACAGAGTCAACCGCTATCGACTTTCAGGCACAGATTGAAGACATTAATGGTATGACCCTTGATATTACTGGTACTTACCAGACCAACCCAAAAAACACCATCTACAACGCTTCTACTACCGACTCTGAGGACGCGTTTAGCTTGGGCGCGTCGCTTGGGTTTGCTCATACAGGTATCAAAGCGGCCTTGTTGCAGATCAACAACGAGAACGGTGCTACAGCTGCTGATTCGACTACCACTTCAATTGGTGGCTGGTGGAATGTTCGTCAGAATGTTGAGCTTATTGCCGAGTACTCCGCTTACAGCGGCGACGGTAGAGGCCATGACAACTACATGATCCTTATGCTTGAGTTTGCCATATAATCAACGCTTAGCTTGAACATTAGTTCTTTTAAAGGCCCGGGGGTTTTCCCCTCGGGCCTTTTTTTTGCTCTCGCTAGAACAGGCACCTGTCCCTGCTTCATTATCGATTCCATCAATAGCGGGGGCTCCTCGTCTAGCGTCTCTCTCAGACAAAAATGCCTAAGCTACCATCGCTTAAGAATACTGTGATATTTTACCGAGAAAATGAAGCCTCCAAGAATAACGGAAAAGCAACTTACTGTTCACCAGAGGAATCTTCCTCACTGGCAGATTGGGGGAAGCTGGTATTTTATAACCTTCAGGCACCAAAAAGATGGAGATGATTCCGGAAGCGAGAGATATAGTCGCAGAAGGGATTCTATTTTTCGACAAAAAGCGGTACGAGCTTTCCATCGCCGTTGTTATGACCGATCATGCCCATATCCTTTTTCGCATTTTGAAGAAGAGTGAGGATTCGTACTTTTCATTACAGGAGATACTTAAACCGTTGAAAGGAGTAACAGCCAGAAAAGTAAACAAGCTTCTTGGATGGAAAGGGCAGTTTTGGCTTGCTGAATCGTTCGATAGAATTATACGGAATGAAAAGGAATGGCGGCAGAAATATAAGTATATTAAAAATAATCCTATAACAGGAGGTTTGGTGGAGAATCTTGTGCATTACAAATGGCTGTTGGAGCATGACAACTTCATCAAGCGGTACTAGTAGCGCAGACATTCTTGTCTGCGTCTCAGGCAGGAACCCCCGCAATCTATCTAATTTAAAAATTAAGGAAGCAGGGACGCGAATCTTCGCTTTGCTCAGGTACCTGAGTTACCGCGAAGCGGTAACTCTGCGTTCTCTGCGCCTCTGCGGGGGCTGTTGCCGAATGGTATAAATTGAATTTCGTGTAAATCGCCAAGCTCTAAAGCCTCTGTTTTTACGAAGTTAGAAAATGAGCTTTTCTTTAAAATGCTCAAAAAACTCTTTTGGAAACAGTCCCCTGCGGTAAACTTTCCCTGCGGTGAATATTACTTCTTTCGTTTTATATCTTTTAGACGCTCTTCGAACGTAGCTTCTCTGCCATGTTTGGATGGGTGGTAGAATTTTTTCCCTTTAAGCTCATCTGGCAGATAATCCTGTTCGACCCAATGGTTCGGCTGGTCGTGAGGGTATAGGTAGCTTCCTTCATCTTTCAGCTTTGCCGCTTTTTTGTATGCTTCGTCCCTTAGGTGCGGTGGCACCTGCGGGTGCGAGCCGGATTCTCTTACCTCTGCAATAGCGGTGTCGATAGCTTTGTACGCGCTGTTCGACTTTGGGGCGCAAGCGACATACAGTACCGCCTGCGCTAGCGGTATCCTTCCTTCCGGCAGTCCTATCTTTTCCACCGCTTCCGCCGCCGATACCGATAGTATCAGCGCTGTTGGGTCTGCGTTGCCTACATCTTCTGCGGCGCATACGATAAGCCGTCTCGCTATGAACTTCGGGTCTTCACCAGCTTCGAGCATCTTCGCCATCCAGTAGATGGCGGCATCCGGGTCGGAGCCTCTTAGCGATTTCTGGAAGGCCGAGGCGTGGTCGTAGTGCGTCTGTCCGCTTTTGTCGTAAAGCAAAAACGCCTTTTGCGAGACATCTTCCACTATCTGTTTTGTTATTTTGCCGTTTTCGGAAGCATCGGCACAAGCTTCTAAAAGCGAGAGCGCCACACGAGCGTCGCCTCCGGCAAGCAGAGCTACCTGCTCCAGAGTTTCTCTTAAAACCGAAACATCGGTTTTTCCAAGCCCACGTTCCGCATCCTTATCGGCTCGCTCCAGTATCAAAACTATTTCCTTTTCGCCAAGCGGTTTTAGTTCCAGCGTAGAGCAACGCGACCTTAATGCCGGAATGATGCCGAACGACGGGTTTTCCGTGGTGGCACCTATGAGGGTTATAAGGCCGTTTTCAACGTGCGGTAGCAGGGCATCTTGCTGGATCTTGCTGTAGCGGTGAATCTCATCTATAAAGAGAACCGTTTTCCGGCCGGAATCGAGATTGAACTTTGCTTCCTTTACAGCTTCTTTTAAATCTTTCACTCCCGACTCGACGGCGCTTAACGACCTGAAAGTCCTGCCGGAAATTTTGGAAATTATTCTAGCCAAAGTTGTTTTACCAGAGCCTGGTGAACCCCATAAAATAAGCGAGCCGAACCTATCTTCCTCTATCAGTTTCCTAAAAGGCTTTCCTTTGCCTATTAGATGCTCCTGCCCCATAAGGTCGCCTAGCGATTCCGGTCTCATCCTCTCGGCGAGAGGAGCTATGCCGCCGTTTACCGTTAGAGGCTTTTGGCTCGGCTTATCGCTGTCGCTAAAAAGATTTCTGTTTGGCAAAAAAATTGACCTCTAAAAAAAATGAGACTTGAACCGCTGTTTAAGATTCTAGCAGTTAGCGGTTTTGGTCGGCAGAGAAAAGTTAGGGGGAGGTGTGACCGCTCCCCCTAATGTAACTGGTACTCTCGTAACTGGAGAGAAACCAAAAAGCTGTTCCGGGCTTGTTGCGAACCCGGGTGGTTCTGGAGGTTATAGAACCATTTTGCTACTTCGTCTCTTGGTTTCAATCCGGTTCTCTTTGCGGTTAGGTATTAACTTCTACTGCACACAATGTGCCAAACTTAAAGCACGACAAAACAGGCTATTATGATTTAGCGATTTGCGGTTTGTGCGGTATTTTAGACACCCCATAACGAAACCGTGCCACCATGTGTAATTGAAAACCTCGCTTGAGAAAAGTTGGCACCCCCTCCCTGTAATGCCAAATTGCCGCGATTCCGGCGTTTTAAGGGCTCAGTTTGTGCGTGTTGGCTGAGTTGGCCCAGAATGTTGCTCCTCCACCACGCTACCACCGCCTCATTTTTTAAAACGAGACGGTAGCCTCTTTTACTTTATGGGGCTGTTGCCGAATAACACAATCTTGATTTTGCTACAAATTGCCAATCTTTAACAGTTCCATTTTAAAGAAGCTGGAAAATGAGCTTTCCCCTAAAATGCTCAAAAAACTTTTTTGGAAACAGTCCCTTAAGTCCGAAGCTTTTCAAGCGTTCTATTAAAATCGAAAAGAAGGGTCATCGCCGGCAAGCTGGAGGTGATAGAACTACGACTGCTCCAAATTTTTACCTGCTAAATGGCCGGCCAGAGCGAAGAGCTACGGCTCTTTATAATGTCGTTTACTTTTTCGATAAACTCTTCTGCCGGTATTTCGTTTATGTTTTCACCGCTCCTAAGCCTTACCGAGAGGTTTTTGGCGTTTGCCTCTTTCTCGCCGATTATCAGCATGTACGGAATTTTGGCTATCTGTGCGTTTCTTATTTTTTTACTAAGCCTTTCAGAAGAGCTGTCTACCTCTACTCTCAGGCCGTCCTGCTCGAGCCTTTCACGCAAAGCTTTGGAGTAATCGTTTTGAGAGTCGGTGACAGGTATTATCGTTACCTGCAATGGCGCTATCCAAGGGGGGAACGCTCCGCCGATATGCTCTATATATATTCCGAGGAACCTTTCAAGCGAGCCGAGTATCGCGCGGTGAAGCATAACAGGTCTGTGCCTGTCGCCGTCGCTTTCTATGTATTCAAGGTCGAACCGCTCCGGCATAGAGAAGTCTACCTGTATTGTGCCTAACTGCCAGTTGCGTTTTATGCAGTCTTTCACGTTGAACTCTATCTTCGGGCCGTAGAACGCGCCTTCGCCCTCTTTTATCTTGTACTGTATCTTTTGCTTTTCCAGAGCGTTTTTAAGGGAGCTGGTCGCTATCTCCCACACTTTGTCGCTTCCTATCGCCTTTTTCGGCTTTGTAGCTATATACACATCTATCTCGGTAAAGCCGAAGATATTGTAGAGACGAAAAACAGATTCGATAAAACTGACAATTTCTTTTTCCATCTGCTCTGTGGTGCAGTATATATGTCCGTCGTCTTGCGTGAAGGCACGCGCGCGGAAAAGCCCGTGTAGCACGCCGGATAGCTCGAACCTATGCACCTGCCCCATCTCCATTAGCCTTAACGGCAGGTCGCGGAACGAATGGAGCTTCTCTTTGTATATAAGGATAGAGCCGGGGCAGTTCATCGGCTTTATGGCGTACTCTCTGTTTTCCACCTCGGTGAAATACATACCGTCCTTAAAATTATCGTAATGGCCGGAGCGGTGCCAGAGGTCTACGCTTAATACTTCCGGGGTTTGTATTTCTTTGGCACCTTTTTTTCTGTTTTCCCCGCGCACGAAATCTTTTAAAAGATTAAAAAGCACAAGTCCTTTAGGGTGCCAGAACGGGAAGCCCGGCCCTTCGTCGTGGAACGAAAAGAGCTCTAGCTTTTTACCGAGAACCCTGTGGTCGCGTTTTCTTGCTTCTACCAGCATCTGGCGGTATTCCTTTAGCTCCTCTTTGGTGGCAAAACAGAGACCGTAGATTCTTTGCAGAGGTTCGTTCTCGGAATTCCCAAGCCAGTAGGCTCCTGCTATTTTATCGAGCTTGAACGCGCCTATCTGGCCGGTATGCTCTACATGCGGGCCTCGGCAGAGGTCGGTAAAACTGCCTTGCCTGTATACGGTAACTGTTTTTTCATCTTTCAAAAGCCCTTCGAGCGCCTTTATCTTGAACTTCTGGTCTTTGAAAAGCTCCAGCGCATCCTCTCTGGAGATATCTTTTTTATCGAAACAGAGTTTGGCTTTTGCAATTTTTTGCATAGCCTTTTCGATCTTCGGCAGGTCTTCTTCTTTTATAGCTCCGCCCGGTATATCTACGTCGTAATAAAAACCGTTATCGGTTTGCGGCCCGAACGCAAACTGTGCCTGCGGGTACAGCCCCTTTATCGCTTCCGCCATTACATGCGCGGCGGAATGACGCATTCTATGAACGTCCATCTTGCTCCTTATTTATCGGTTCAGGCAAAATCAGGCGGTTTTGCCAGCTTTTTCATTAAAGCCAGACATTATAAAGTAGGAAAGCGCCATTAACAAATAGCCTGCTGTTATGGTGTAGACAGACGCTGGGAGGGTAAAGCTTGGCAGGAAAAGATGTCCATCGGAAAATGGGGAGTGCATAAGCCCAACAGCAGTGCCAAAGGCGGCGATTACGCAGAAACTAGCCGCCTTTTTAAGGTTCTGGTCTATCAGGTGCGTTGTCATAGCACCCCATACTATAGCTGTGCATATAAAGCCGTTGGAGAGAAGCATTGTCGAGTTGTAGGTTACTTGAAAGTCTTTGGTAAGATCGCTCACGGTCAACCCTGCCGGCCCCATTATCTGGCCGAACTGTATATACAGCAGGTAGGCGATCGCCGGTATGAAGCATATCGAAACAGCGGGGAAATACCTCGCGTCGGTTTCACGGTAAGCTTGAGATATAACCTCCAGCCCTATAAAGACCAGTATAGGTACCATCACAGATTCGGGGAGTATAGATATAAGAAAACCGACAAGCCCAAAGATAGCACCTAAGCCGATAAACAGCCCGCAGGCGATGGTATATGCCGCCCTTCCGCCCATCCGTTTATACGCTGGGTGTCCTATGTACGGACTGTTTTGTATTACCCCGCCGCAAAACCCTGCTATAAGCGTCGCCACTCCTTCTACCAAAAGTATGTCGCGCGTGGGATAGCTGTCTCCGGCTACTGCCGCGCTTTCGGTGTTGTCTATACCGCCTATCACATTGCTTATCGCTATCGGTATAGCAAGCGGAAGGTATTGCAGTCCCATCGAAAGACCATCCATAAAGAGCATAGTCGGCAAAGGGATTGCGAACGCCAAAGACAGTTCTGTTATATGATTTTCTGGCGAGAGGCCCAACATTTTTGATATGTAGTAAACAACGGTGCCAAGCACTACGGCGGCGAGCGCGCCGGGCATTTCCCACGGCAGTTTTATTCTCGCTATAAAGGTCATCAGTATTACGCCGAATGCTACGAAACCGGGGATAGGGTCTGCGAATATTTTTATAAACGGCAAGAAAGCGATAAGCGTAACGGCAAGCGCGCCGATAGAGCCAAGAAGAGCGGAGCGGGGAATGTTTCGTCTTACCGCTTCGCCGAAAAACGCGGTTATCGTTTTAACGCCGCCCATCACTATTAGAACCGCCATCCCTACCGCCCATGCTTTTTCGGCATTCTCTGTAACAAGGTACGCAGGGCCGATAACTCCAAGCGAAAGACCAAAAAGAGCTACCGCGTCTATGCCGAGAGGCATCGCGCATACATCTTGTCTTTCTTCCTTTTTGGCGAGCCGGAACGCCATCCATGAATAGGCAAAATCGCCCAGCATAATGCCAAGCGCGGTGCCTGGAATCATTTTCAGCAAAACGATGTCGGAAGGCATATTAAAAATGCCTATAAGTATCGAGGCGAGTATAACAAGGCCTGTCATGTTGTCGAGCATAAGGCCGAAAAAGGCGTTTATATCGCCTTTGGCCGCCCACCGATACTTGAAGGTCATTCCTCTTCCACGAAATCTATGTACGGCTTTAGCTCGTCCAGACCTTTTCCTTTACGAAGTATGCTTGGTATCTCGCTGGTGAAATCTACGATGGTTGATGATTCGTTCTCCAAAGGGCCGGCATCTATAATTACCGAAACGGCGTTAAGGAACTCTTGCGAGAGATCGCCAATCGCGCACAGAGGCTCCTCTGTCGATATGTTCACAGAGGTGGTAGTTATCGGCCCGCCGAAAGCTTTTACAATTTCAAGCGGTACATGGTGGTTCGGTATTCTTATGCCGACGGCATGGTCGCTGTTCGCCATTTTTTTTGGTATGGTTCTGTTCATCGGAAGCACGAATGTGTACGGCCCCGGCAGACAATGTTTCATCACTCTGTGTGCCTGATTGGAAACTTTCGCGTACTCGGCTACCTCGCTAAGCCCCTCGCAGATGAAGCTGAACGGTTTGAGCTTTGGTCTGTTTTTTAGTTTGTTTAACTTTTCCAGCGCTTTCGCGTTTTTAAGGTCGCACCCTATACCGTAGAGGGTATCGGTCGGGTAGATTATAAGCTCCCCTTTTTTAAGAGCTCGCACAGCCCCTTCTATCATTTTGCGGGAGAGCCTCTCCCTGTAAATTACCGCACCCATGAGTAGCATTCTATCCCACCACAGGGGTGTGGTGCCACCCGCATTGCGGGTCTGCTTTTCGCCAGCCCTGAGCTTGCCGAAGGGCTGGCGATAGATATGGTTTAAGGTAAACCGCTCGGGAATGCTTGGCAAACGCATAGCTGTCGCCCCGCAGGAGGGGCGTTACTATGAGGAGCGTTGCGGTAGAGAGCAGGTATCTGATTTTCTGCTTGCGGTGCAATAGGCATCTCCCGCCTGCTGGTCACGCGCAGAATGACAGTTTTGAAAGGTTGTCTATGCCTGACAATTTACAGACAAAAGGTGACTGTGCCGCTAGAGATAAGCCTCTCACTTTAAGACGGCGACATAGAGGATAACTTTGTTTACGTGGGCGCCGTGCGGCACCGGCTTTCAGACCATCTCTGGCGGAAGAGTTATTTCGGGGCTGTTGCCGAATAAGACAATCTTGGGTTTGCTACAAATTGCCAATCTCTAACGGTTCTATTTTAAAGAAGTTAGAAAATAAACTTTTCCTTAAAATGCTTAAAAAAACTCTTTTGGAAACAGTCCCATTTCTTGTCTGTGGCACTTACGATAAGCGTCCCGACAGAGTCGGCAACGGTGCATGAAGAATTTTTAGAAATTTAAGGAATTATATTTTCCCGCGAGCGACTACTGCCTTCACGCGGTTGCGTGGTTACCAGTAGGCGTTGCTTACCGCGAGCGAGAGCTGGCTCCACGCGTTCTGCGCCCGCATTGCGGGTTTGCTTTTCGCTTGGTGGGCAGTGTACAAAAACTTTTGAAACTCTTTTCGGTGTATTTGTCGCGTGCGACAGCTACTAACAGGCGTTGCCTGTTACATGGTGCGCATTTTGGCAGGGTCGGGGATAGTGTCGAGAAATTTTTCGTTGGTTTCCGATTGGTTGAATTTTTCGAGGAACATTCTATATTTCTCGCCTCGTTTATCGTCGAGCATCGCTCTTCGGATAAGGTTTATTTTTCGGTAGGAATCGGGCGATATAAGTTTTTCATCTTTTCTTGTGCCGGATTTTTGGAAATCTATCGCGGGGAATATTCTGGAATCGGCGAGAGTACGGTCGAGTACTATTTCGCAGTTGCCTGTTCCTTTAAACTCTTGTAAGATAAGTTCGTCCATTTTGCTTCCGGTATCTACCAGTATGGAGGCGATTATCGTAAGGCTTCCTTCGCCTTCGATATTTCTTGCAGAGCCGTAGAACCTTCTGGGGAAATCGAGCGCGCCGTGCGAGAGACCGCCGGAGAGAGTTTTGCCCCGGCTGTCTACATCGCGGTTGAACGCTCTGCCGAGCCTTGTAAGCGAATCGACCAGCAGTATTACATCTTGCCCCGCTTCGGCAAGGCTCTTTGCTCTTTCAAAAACGAGGTGCGCTATTCTTATATGTTCTTTGTTTGGTCTATCGAAGTCGGTAGATATCCCCTCTCCGCCTATCGTTCGTTTGAAGTGTGTAGCCTCTTCCGGTCTTTCATCGACAAGGAATACGCTCAAGTGCGCTTCCGGGTAGTTTATCTCTACGCCTTTTGCTATATCTTCCATGATGGTTGTTTTTCCAGCTTTGGGAGGCGAGACGATAAGGACCCGCTGTCCCATTCCTATCGGTACGAAGAGGTCTATAATTCTTGTCGATGTGGTCGTTTTATCGACCTCAAGATGCAGTTGTTCCTCTGGGTCTATAGCTGTAAGTTTTTGAAATGGTATCAGCTCTTTTGCCTTTTTCGGGTCGAGACCGTTTATGGTGTCGATGATATCGAGCGCTATGTTTGGCTGGTTTTTGAGTGTTTTGCCTTTGCCGGATATTTCCATGCCGGTCTTTAGCCGGTGTATCTGTATAAGCTTTGGCGATATGTATGGGTCTGTCGGGGCTATCACAAGGTTGTCTGGCAGAGACCTTAGGAAGCCGTACCCCTTTTGTACGATTTCAAGAATGCCTGAAACTGAATCACTCATCGTTATGTTTATCCCTAATAAAACCCGGAGGTGGAGAGCGCGAGCGCCGGTCGTTAAAAAACCTACGAGGTGCCGTATCCTTAAAACGGCAGTAAACTTGAAGCCCCGTGAACAGTACGGGACGGTCAGTGCGGATTATACCAGAAGCTAGGCTAGATTTTCTATTATTTCTTTTGCGTCGAGTACTTCGGTAAGCCGCACTCCAAACTTTTCGTTCACGACGACAACCTCGCCCTTGGCTATAAGCCTAGTATTTACTCTTACGTCGAGAGGTTCTCCCACCAGCTTTGCCAGCTCTATGACCGACCCTTGACCGAGCTGAAGCAGGTCGTTGATGAGCATTTTGGCATCACCTAATTCCACAGAAAGGCTCAGAGGGATATCGAGGATTCTTGCGTACTTATCGTCATCGGCACTTGTCGCTATCGCTCCGCCTGTAGCGGCTTGCGCTTCGTCGGCAGAGTCTCCCGCCGACTGCGCTTCCTCTTTTAGCATCTCACGTTGCTTTTCAAGGTCTTCGGCGGCGGCCCCCCACAAATCTTCCTCTTCGTTTACATCATCACTCATGCTTCTGATTCTACCTTAGTTGGCTCGTCTTTGCCCACCCTACTTATCATTTTTGAGATCCTTATAGCCTTATTGCCCCGCACAACGCCAGGGAAGCCTCTAAACTTTTCGACCCCCCCGATAAATATAGGGAGGTCGTCCGTTACGTCTGTTCCAAGCTCGATTACCGAGCCGGGCTTTAGCTCAAGAAATTCATGCACCGGCATTCTTGCTTCTCCCAGCAAAACTTTTACCTCTACCGCCGCCATCGCCAGCCTTTCACGAAGCCTTCTTACCCATGTAAGGTCTACTTCGAGCTGGTCGCTCTGGAAACCGGCTTTAAGCTTTCCTATTATCGGTTCTATCGTGGAGTACGGCAGGCATACCGTTATTGTTCCGGCAAACTGGTCCATCTCGATTTCGTACAGGATTACAACTACAACATCGGTAGGAGGAACAATGGCGGCGAACTGCGGGTTTACCTCTGAGCGGACAAACGACATCTCGACCTGATGCACAGGTACCCATGCCTTCTGCATATCTTTGAGCATCATTAAAACCACTTTTTTAATCAGTCTTTGCTCTATGGCGGTGAAATCTCGTCCCTCGATCTTCATTTTTGACTCGCCGGTACCGCCGAAAAAGGAATCAACTAGCGCAAACGCCATTTTGGACTCTGCCACCAGCAAAGCAAACCCCCTTAAAGGGGCGATGCGGAAGATATGTAGTGAAGCTGGCACCGGAAGCGACTTGATAAATTCGCCGAACTTTACGGTGTCGGTCGAAACAGCACTGACATCGAGTACCTTTCTTAGAGCTGTAGAGAGGGAGTTGCGGAAAATACGCGAAAACCGCTGGTTTATGATGTCGAGCGTCGGCATCCTGCCGCGTATAATTCTCTCTTGGCTGGTAAGGTCGTAAGGGACAACGCCGGAATCGTCGCCGAGGTCTTCGGCTTCGGTTTCTATCTCGCCATCGCTTACACCGCGTAATAGAGCGTCGACTTCGTCCTGTGATAATATCTGACTCATTTTTTATACCGATTTAAATTATAAAAATACCTGCAACGCTACTGTATGACAAACTCGACAAAATAGACATTCTTTACTACTCCAGTTCTAAGGAGAGAGTTGACTCTGGTAAGCAGTTGTTCTTTAAGGAGAAACTTGCCCTCAATCGTCAAAAGGTCGTCAGTTGTTTTAGATGAGAGGACGGTGATAACGGAGTCCTTTATCTGAGGCATTTTGTTTTGGATCTCTTCGGCCAGTGTTGAGTTATTCATTTCGAGTTGCATCGTGATTTTTAGGTAGCGTTTTCCAGATTCTCCGGCAAGGTTGACTATAAAGGCATCGAGTGCCAGCACATCTCCAAGTTTAGCCGCCTCTTCGTTCGCCACTGCTTCAGCTTCTTCGCCTGCTTCTTGTTCGCCAGCCTTTTTTGTTTCTGGTGCTGGGTCGCCAGAAAGGAACATATAGGCTCCGCCTCCCGCAAGAGCCAAGAGAGCTACTGCGGCCAAAGCCAAAAGCAGAACCTTAGAGCCGGTTTTTTTCGGCTTGTCGCCTCCTTCTGCTTCGTCGTCGTCCAGCGGTTCCTCTGTCGCCATTAGCGATCCTCCTTAAAAAGGTTCCTTATCAAACTGTTTTATCACAATTTCTACCCGCCTGTTCCGTTTTCTGTAATTTTCGCTTATGTTTCTTGTTTTTGGGTTAAAAGAGGCCATTCCTTTAGCCTGCATTCTCTCTACCCCGATTGTTCCATTTTCCATCATATATCTAAGCACACTTGTCGCTCTTGCCGCGGAAAGTTCCCAGTTCGTATGCAAAAACCGGCCGACTGTCGGGATATCGTCGGTATGCCCTTCTATTGTTATAGTGTTGTTTGAGAGTGATAGTATTTCGATGATATTGTCGAGAACCGGCTTTAGCTCTTCCTTTATTTCTATCTGTCCCTCTTCAAAAACCGCTTCGTCGGAGAGTACGAGGCTGAATTCGCTTCCCCGTTTTCGGATTTCGACTCTATCAATAATCATGTTTTGTATAAGCATGTCGGTTTTTTCCTTTAGCTTTGTGTCCGATGGATCAAAACGGAGTAGGGCTATAAGCGCGTCTACGGTAACGGTGGTCGGAATTACTACCGGAATTTCGCTCGGTTTTGTCAGCCTATGTTTAGAGGTGTAGTTAAGCTCTCCCATGCCGCCTGTAAAAACCGAGAACATCTCTTTAACAGTCTGGTCGTCCATTGATGCCATAGAGATAAGAAGGACGAAAAAGGTGATAAGAAGCTGTAGAAGGTCTGAGAAGGTTATCATCCAGAAATCTTTGTCGACTCCGCCTTCATCTTCTTCACCATCCGATTTCTTCTCTTTTCTTCTGAGTATCAGTTCTTCGGCCATTTAGTACCGCCTCTTTCTTTCTAAAATCACTTCTACTCTGTCGTTAAACTTGTCTCTCTCCGGGGTTCCCCCGCCTAGAAACGGCTGAGTGGAACCGTAACCAGAAATAGAGAATCTCGCGGGGGAGAGGTTCTCGTCTTTTAGTATTTCGTTGGTAGCACTCGCGGCCCTTGCCCAAGAGAGAGTCCAGTTGTCGGGGTATGGGCCGGCCAGATAGCTTTCTCTTTCGGTATGCCCGACGATATTTACTTTTCCCTCGATCTCATCCAGCACCATAGCAATCTGCCCAAGCAGTTCTTTGGCATCGGCGGTAAGAATGGCGTTGCCCTGTTCAAAAAGCGCCTTCGAGGTCATGTATATATTAATGCCTTTTTTTCCCTTCATCACGTTTGTATCTTTTTCTAGCTTATGCTCCTTTGAGAAGCGCTCAAGGTTTTCCAGAAGTTCATTTACTGTTGCTTCGCCATCGGTCATTTCGCTGGAGGGAGGCATCATCGAAGCACCTGTCGACGCTGTCGGGGTCATCCCCGCGGATAGGATGCCAAAGGTGCCAAGTAGCGACCCGAGTGCCTGTTTTTTATTCTCATCACTAGGAACGGAGATAGCGTTAAGCACTATGAAGAACGCCAGCAACAGCATATTCAGCGTGGTCATCATAACCATGAATGTATCGCCGCGTTGGTTTTGTATAACTTTTGTAATAGTCATTAGTCAAAGGATGTCTTTCTAAATTTAGGGGCAAGAAACCCATGAAGCTTTTGTTCTATTATCCGCGGGTTATCACCAGAAGCGATAGAAACGATAGCTTCAAGCGCAAGTTCGTAAATAAGCATTTCGTTCGTGCTTATCTTTTTTAGTTTTCCGGCAAGAGGCATAAATACAAGGTTGGCAGACACAGCTCCATAGAAAGTGGTGATAAGCGCCAGCGACATAGCCGGGCCTATTTTCGACGGGTCGTCCATCTGCTGAAGCATAAGCACGAGACCTACGAGAGTTCCTATCATCCCGAACGCCGGCGCGAATGTCCCAAACGAAAGTATTATGTCGTAACCGGCCTTATGCCTTTCCTTCATATACTCTATTTCATTTTCGAGGATTTTCATTATTGTCGGCGGTTCCATGCCGTCAATGGCAAGCTGTATCCCTTTGAGGATGAAAGGTTCGTTAATTTTGCCGACTTCGTTTTGAAGGACCAGTATCCCGTCGCTTCTAGCCTTCTTGCCAAAATCGACCAGCATCGGTATAAGCTCCTCCGGCTTGCCTTGTTTAAAAAGAAACGCTTTTTTGAACACTACGATAGCTCCTATGCATTCCTTCAACGGGTAGTTGACCAGCACGGCTGAACATGTTCCTAATCCAACAATAAGGACAGAAGGAATTGAAACGAAGAAGACAAGGCTCTCTCCGCCGATAGCGGCTACAATAAGGCCTATTCCACCAGCAATCCCGATTATTGATGCTATATCCATTATATTCCCTTACTTTTCATTAAGTTATGCCGGCACCCTGCCTGCGTCTATATATAGATAATATTGCCATTACCCCTTATCGGAATCCCGTCAAAAAAGCTAAACCCTTTTATTGGAAGGTGTTAGCATTCCGGCTGTTTCTTATCAGAGAGATGGGAACCGTTTTATTTATTGTAATCGTCTTTGCCATCTTCTCCGCAGGCAAGAAGTGAAAATTTAAATATTATAGGCCCGACAATTTGATTTATAACGATTGTTGCCATTATTAATATTACCAGTCCTTCTCCCCATCCGGGGAACTGTTCGGCAACTATTGTGGCAAGCCCCAAGCTTACGCCAGCCTGAGGGGTGAATCCGCTCCATAGATGTTTTTTTATTTTTTCCGGTTCATTGCATAGGGCGGCTACGGCACTGGTCGATGCCCAAACCGTCGCCAGCCTGACCGCGAAATAGATTATAGCCGCAGGCCACATCTCCATAAACGCGTTCAGGTCGAGAGATGCCCCTGCAAGGGAGAAGAATATGACAAAAATAGGTGTAGAGCCTTTTTCCAGCCATTTTTCAAATGCGATTCCCTCTTCCAAAAAATTTCTGACGATAAACCCAACCATGATGCACATAAGAAGCTCGTTAAGGTGCAAAAAGGCGCTTATGGCGGAGCAGACTACGGCAAGACCTAGTATGAACAACAGCTGTTCTTTTCTGAATCTTTTTAAGTAGGCGATAACCAGAGTTCCTATTACCGTTCCGGCCAGCATAGAAAGCAATGTTTCCGAAATGATAGCGCCAAAAGTTTCGACTGCCGATACGGTAACCAGCCCGCCGGATGACGATAGTATGAAAGAGACGACAAAAGCGAACAGAGCTATTACAAAAACATCCTTAATAACCGAAACGGAAAGTACCGTTTGCGATACTGGGCCGTGCGCCTTTAGTTCTCCGATTATAGCTACGACGGAGCTTGGAGAGTTCGCGGTTGCTATCACGCCGAGGATGATAGCGGCATACAAAGCTATATCCCCTTGAGGGACTATGTCGAACCTGCCGGATTGAAAGATGAAATAAAAAGTTGTAGAAACGCCAGCGAAAATAATTGTCATCTGAGAAACGGAAATGGCGATAATCTTTTTCAAAAGCTTTTTTATAGAGCCTAGTTTCAGCTCGGCTCCGGCCGAGAGCGCTATCAACGCGAGAGCCAGATGGTTAATAAAGCCGAGCCTTTTAACATCTTCCGTGCTGAACAGCTCTATTCCCCATGGGCCAAAAAGCATACCGCAAAAAAGATAACCTGTTATAAGCGGTAGCCCTGCTTTTCCGACAACCTTTCCAAGAAAGAGCGAGGCAAGCATAAGGAACCCAAGAACGGTAGAGGTAAAAAGCGGGCTGTCGGCCGGCAAACTCCCGACAAAGAAGGTAAGTGACGCCATTATCAGGTAAAGGATGATTAATGCCAGCAGGTGCTTCATTGTTTGGCTTTCTTGAAGACATGCGAAACAAGGTACGGGGCTATTATTTCGTTAGCCATAACGCAAACCACGATAACCGAAAAAATATTTTTCGCAAGTGTGCCGGGGTTGGATGATAGGAAAGCAAGACCTACAACCAAAGCCATAGCTCCCTGCGATGCAAGGGCAAGCCCTGTCTTTGGCGGGAACTTTAAATGTGGGTCGATCCGCGGAGCTATGTTGGAAATGAAAAAGAATTTCGCCCCAAGTCTTACGGTTATAATTGCAAAGGCAAGTAGTAACGCGCCTTTGCCTGGAACGGTAAAGAGAAGCCCGGAGATTATGAGAAGTACCACATACATCGGCTTTTCCAGATTTATTATAGCGGCGTAGAACGGGTCGTTTTTAGGGAGGCTGTTGGCGAGGAATATTCCTATTATCATGTTCAAAAAAAGAGGCGAGACCTGAAGCATTCCGCCGGCTCCGCTACTGAAAAGCAAAAAGCCTATAATGACGACAAGCGTTTCATTTTCCGAAAGTTTTTTATGGGGGATAAGATAGAAGAGGTACCCAAGCGCGCATCCGACAATAAGAGGCTGTGAAATTAGGATAAGAACTTTTATTCCGGCGGCTTCCGGCCTTAGCAGTGTAAACCCTATCCCAACGGCAAGTATAGATATCACTCCGTCAAGGTTTGTTATCATCTGTAAAAGCCTGATAACCTCATCCTTGAACCCTGTCTCCCTGCTTAAAAGAAAAACCACGGTGGGAGAGGAAAGGGCGGCGGAAGCGGCGAGTATAGTTACCGCTATCGGAAGGGTGTTTTCGTTTATTTGAAAAAAATGCTCAAGGATAGGCCAAGAAACCATAGCTACAAGAAGGCCGGTAAAAACAGACTGAAGCGTGGTAACAAGGAAATGCTCCGGGTGTAGCCTGTTAAGGTCTTTCCATTTAAGTTGCAGGCCGATAAAAAGCCCTACCCACCCAAGCCCCAGATGAACCAGAGGATCAAGCTGGAGAATTATTTCCAGCGGGAAAAGATCTAGAGCGTAAGGCCCCATCGCTATTCCTATAAGTATGAACTCCCAGCCGGAAAAGAAAAGGTATCTAAGCGATGTTGGAAGTTTTTCCTTGGAAAAGATATAGATAGAGCCAAGCCAGCCTATGGTGATTATTATTACAAGCCCTAGTATCGCCAGCATCAGGTTTCTTCCCAGTTTTTACGGCAGGTTAAACAGGGCGAAACAAAAAGAGGCACCAAAGAGGCGCTAGGCAAGCCCTTGCGAAAGCCCTTCGCAGCGGTTGATAGGAATGGTGAAGAGGATGCCGGTATTCGCCCCGTCGAAGTTTCCGTAGATATCCTGTATAACCTTGATAGCTTCATCGGTCAGCCCTTTGTCTTTTATCACGGAAAAAATGGTGTAGTTCGATTTTCTCGCTCCGGCAAAAAGAGATGTAAAGCCGGAAAAAATAGGTATATCCTGCGAGATTATTTTGCCCATACCTTGCGACTCTATGACAGTACAGCCTGTTATGCCGGCTTCCAGAAGCCCTGCCAACACCTCGTCCAGCAGTTCCGATTTGTTTATAACGCAAATGAGCAGTTCCATTTAGTTGTCCAGCATTCGTATAGCATCCAGCACCTCTTCCGCACTGCTTCCACCGCGAATTTTTTTCATCAGCTCTTCTTTTTTACAAAGCCGCACTATCTTTGCCAATATCTGTATATGCTGATGCGGGACAGACTTCGATCCGATTATCATAAAAATAACTGTCGCCGGTTTTCCATCCACAGATGAGAAGTCTACCCCCTCAGGGGCGACCCCAACAGCAATTACGGTTTCTTCTATAGAATCTATCGACGCGTGAGGGATGGCTATTCCTTTGCCGACCCCTGTGGTACTCATGCTTTCCCGTTCTTCTAGTTTTCTCACAAGCTCTTCCACCCCGCTGTCATCAAGCATGCCGCTGATAGCGAAGGTGGAGGAGAGTGTCTTAAAAATTTCGGCTTTTGAAGTTGGCCCTATGTTTAGAACTATGTTCTCCGGTTTTATATATTCTGCTATCCCCATACCAGCTCTCCATGCATCAGTTTTTTAGATAGGGCTAAACGCCTATCAGGCCTCTTCTATCTTAAGGTCGAGAACATCCTGCATATCATAGATGCCAGGCTCCTTGCCTGCCAGCCACTTCGCCGCGCACACCGAACCGTTCGCGAAGTTCATCCTGCTACCTGCCTTATGTGTTATCTCCACTCTTTCGCCTGGGCCTGCAAAAATAACAGTGTGTTCTCCAACGACATCTCCGGCCCGCAAGGTCATTATCCCTATTTCGTCCTTTGTCCGCTCGCCGGTTTCTCCATGTCTGCCGTAAACAGCTACCTTTTCAAGGTCGCGCTCCGCGCCTTTTGCGCATATCTCGGCAAGCCTCTCTGCTGTGCCGGAGGGGGCATCTTTTTTCTTATTATGGTGTATGTCGATTATCTCCATGTCGTACTCTTTCCCGATAATCTTGACAGCTTCCGCTACCAGCCTGAACATGACGTTAACCCCCACGCTCATGTTCGGAGCGAAGACGCATCTAATATCGCCAGCGCGGGAGTGCATATGGTCTTTCATCGCCGGCGACAGGCCTGTGGTTCCTATAACGATAGATTTTCCATTATCGGCCAGAAGGTCGAAATGCTTCATCGTCGCGACCGGCGAGGTAAAGTCTATAACTATATCTATATCGTCAATAATTTTAGAGAGGTCGTCTACTACAGCCGGCCCGCCGCTCCCAGCGCCCGCGAGCATGAAAACACCTTGCCCTATAGCGTAGCTGTTCGACACTTCGGTGCCTCCCGCAAGCTCAACGCCGTCTGTGGAGTAAATAGCGCTCGATATCTCACGGCCCATTCTGCCGGCACATCCCGTAACGGCGATTTTAAGCATAAAAACTCCTCTAAAAACTCTTTATCATCGGAGCCTTTATTAGACCCGATATCATCTAAAAGTCAAAGCCAAAGCCTTTACGAAAGAATCACCGACTTTTTACCGGTAGCAATAACGCCGATTTCAAAAGCTTTGTGCCGGTTTTTATTGAAAAAGCTCAAAGCTTTTCGCGCGGTAGCTTTATCGACAGCGAGTATGAACCCTACCCCCATGTTAAAGGTGCGCTCCATATCGTCTTGCGGTACGTTCCCTTTTTTCTTTATAAAATCGAAAACAGGCAGGCTGTCCCAGCTATCTCTTTTAATCTCAGCCGTTACCCCTCTTGGTAAAACCCTCGCCAAGTTTTCCTTTATTCCGCCTCCGGTTATATGCGCCATTCCGTGTACAGCCTCTCTTTCTAGGAACGCTAGTACGGCAGGCGCGTAGTTTGTATGAGGCGTAAGCAAAGTTTTGCCCACAGTATCGTCAAAACCGTCCGGCCTGTCGTCAACGCATAAACCGGCAACATCGAAAAAAACTTTTCTCGCAAGCGTATAGCCGTTGGTATGCAGTCCGTTAGAGGCAAGGCCTATAAGGATGTCGCCAGACTTTATTCTACTGCCGTCTACTATTTTTTCCTTTTCCACAATGCCTGTCATTATTCCGGCTACGTCGTATTCATCATCTCTGTACATGCCGGGCAGTTCCGCCGTCTCCCCGCCTAGTATAGCAACTCCCGCCTCGCGGCACGCTTTTGCCATACCGCCCACTATCTCTTCCATCTGCTTGGACGATAGCTTAGACATCGCCACATAGTCGAGAAAGGTATACGGCTTCGCGCCCTGGCAGAGGATGTCGCCGCAACCGTGGTTGACTATGTCTAGCCCTATGGTTGTATGGTCGTTCATCATCGTCGCAATCATCAGCTTGGTGCCGACACCGTCGATACTTTGCACCAGTACAGGGTTTTTATATTCCTTTACGATTTGGGAAAGGTCGAAAAGCCCGCCAAAAGCTCCCACACCGGCAAGTACAGCCGGCGAGTGGGTAGAGGCGACAGCTTTTTTTATCAGCTCGACCGATTTCTTCCCCTCGTCTATATCGACACCGGAATCTTTGTAGGTAACTTTGTTTTTATCTGTCATTTACCGTTTTCCTTCCAGCCGTATTCGCCCACCAGTTTAACGAAAGTGCATGCGGTATGCTTTGTCTCTCTCGTTCCGCTTGGCGTTTTTACAAACTTGCGCAAAATCTGTCCTCCCATGCCGCCTATCGGCATCACCAGCTTACCGCCGGTTTTTAACTGATCCAAAAGTGGTTTTGGCAGTTCCGGCCCGCCGGCGGTGATAATTATCGCGTCGTACGGGGCAAAATCGCTCCAGCCAAGCGTACCGTCAAAAACCTTCAGCGCGCAGTTGGTATATCCAAGATTCTCCAGCAGTCTGCGCGAGTTTACCAGCAGTTTTTGTATCCTTTCAACAGAGTATACCTGCATCGCCACCTTGCCCAAAACCGCTGTCTGGTAGCCGCTACCTGTCCCTATTTCCAGCACTTTCTCGGTTCCTGTCAGTTCCAGCAGTTCTGTCATTACGGCAACCATGTACGGCTGGGAGATAGTCTGCTCTTCGCCTATCGGTAGCGCCGAGTCGTCGTATGCTTTTAGGCGGAACGCTTCCGGCACAAAAAGGTGTCGCGGCAATTCACGCATAGCTTTTAGCACCTGCTTGTCTCTTATCCCCCTTGCCTCCAGCTGGTTTTTTACCATCATCAGGCGGGGCTGACGGTAGGCAGATTCTCCATTACCGTTTGCATCTTTTGAAAACATGGCAATAGATTTAACTGCATATTCGCCCAACCTGCAACCACGCTAGGGCGTGGAGCCAATTCTCGCTGGCGATAAACAAAAATTCCCGTAGTTCCCAAAAATTCCAGCTATGCCTGTTCTTTCTACGCCTTTATTGTCGATTAGTTTATTTGTTCGCAACTAGCGCATTGCCATAGGCGACAGCGGTGCGTCTGGCACAAATGCTTATGCAGTTCCCGTAAATTATATCTACCACTTGCGGGGGCCAGTGCCACGTCTTTGCGTCGCTATTCGCGTGATGGTACTATTTTAGCCTGTATGGATGAGGAATTTTAGTTGGGTTCTTTAAGGAAGGTATCGGTTCTCATAAACAGGTTTGCCGGTAACGTCAGAGGAGCCACGCTTAAAAGCGAAATCGAGACAGCTGTCAAAAACGACGCGTCGCTTGAAGGCGTGGTCTCCTTCATCGGGTTTACGGAAAAAGGTGGCAATACCTCGTGGTGCGAAAAGGCGATAGCTGAGTGCGACGTTTTGCTCATTTGCGGAGGCGACGGCACGGTTCACCATGTTGTAAATGTTTTGAAAAAACTTTCGTACAAGGGGGCGGTCTCTATCTTTCCGGTAGGCACCGGCAACGACCTCTGGAGGAGCCTCGGCTTTAAGCCGAGGCCTCTGGCAGAGCTTTTGAAAAAGGTAGCCGGTAACCCCGAAAGAGAGGATCTCGACATCTTTTGCGTCAACGGCAAAGCGTACTTCGCTGGTTTTATCGGGTTTGGTTTCGATGCTTTTGTCGTAGGCAAGTACGAGAAAGGGGTAGCGGGGTATAAAGATTCATTTTTAATGAAAATACCTCTGTTCAAAATGTTTCTTTGGTTTCTTTACGGTTTGCCGTCGTTCCTCTTTTACAGAAAGATGCTTAAAACCGACAAAGGGGAGAGCTTTAACATTATCTTTTCCAACCTTAAGAGCTACGCCGGCGGTGCTCGTTTTTCCGAAAACGGGAAGCATGACGACGGCCGGCTGGAACTGCTTTTTGCGCAAACAAGGTTTGCCGTGGCGAAGCTTATGCTTAATAGGCCGTTTTTTGGGCGAGTTTTTTTTAAGGCCGATGCCGTGTCGAGCGATGTTCCTTTAAAGCTCTCGTTCGATTCGCCTCCGCCGGTACAGCTGGACGGCGAAGATTATTCTCACCTTTTTGACGGCGAAAGCAGTTTTGAGATTTCCGATGCCGGCAGTCTGACGGTTTACAGATAAAGCTATGGGTTTTTGGAAAAGGGTTTCGTTTTTCCTCTCTTTGCTTTTGCTTTTCGTAGCGGCCCTTACCGTTGTCCGCTTTATTTTTTATTTTAAGTACATCGCCCTTTTTAGCAATGTTTCATTTTGGCAGATATCTATCGCGATGCTCGGCGGGTTAAGGTTCGATTTTTCCACCGCCGCCACTTTGCTTTCGCCTTTTACGCTTTTGATATTTTTCCCAGGCGTACCTAACCGGATGCGGTTGGTTAAACCTCTTCTTTATCTCATGCTTTTTTGGGAACTGCTTTTGATAATATGGAACGTTGCGGATGTAGCCTATTTCTCGTTCGTACAGCGGCATATGACGTTTGAGATAGTCAATGTAGCCGGCGATATAGACGTGATGCTGATGCTGGCTGTAAAGAGCTACCTGCCATGGATATTGATAGGCGGGCTTGGGCTTGCCGTTTATGCGTGGTTTTTCCTTGGGGTTGTCTCTTTTTTTCTGCGCAAAAAGAAAAGGGCTCTTATGTTAGACCATCAAAAGGATGTTGTGTCCGGCCCTATAGCGTTGGCCGTGATTCTACTTTTAAGCGTTGTTTTTATCAGAGGCGGTTTGCAGATGAAGCCGCTTGGCGTAAAAAATGCTTTTCAGGACGAAAACGTGGAGCTTGGCATCCTTAGCCTTAACGGGCTTTATACCACCTTTAGTACCGTCTACAGGAGCTATAAGGGGGAAGGAGGTTTTGCTTATCTCGACTCTTTGCCGGTCTTGCCGGAAAATAGGGAACAATTTTTCAAAAGCCTTGTTGACGGCGAAAGGGAGACGGTAGACGATAGCTATCCGCTTGCGAGAAGTTTCGATTACTTTCCAGAGGAGGCGCGCCGCTACAATGTGGTGATTTTTGTAATGGAGAGCTGGTCCGCCAAGTTTTCAAAAAAGCTTGGCGGGCAATATTCCGCTTTGCCGAATTTCGACGCTCTTTCAGCCAAAGGGTTTTTGGCAACCAACGCGCTTGCCAACGCCCAAAGGTCGATAGAAGGGCTTGCGGCTATAATGGGTTCGCTTCCTGTATGGAAAGGGATGGTGCTTGGGCAGGGAGGGCTTTTGTACCAGACCCGCTTTTTGCCTATCGGGTCTCTTTTTTTAAAGCGCGGATACGATACGTTTTTTATTCATGGCGCTAGGCCGGGGTCGATGGGTTTTGACGGGCTTGCTAAAAGGCTTGGGTTTTTAAACCATATATCAAGGGACGATTTCGAGCTTACGAAAGAGAATAACGATCCAGTGTGGGGGATATACGACGAGTTTATTTTCGGACGCGCGGACGAGGAATTTAAAAAATCTAAAAAACCGTTTGCGGCGGTAGTCTTTTCGCTTACCTCCCATTCGCCGTACAGTTTTCCCGATAAAGGGGCTTTTAAAAAATTTGATGACTCTGTGGCGTTCGCGCCGTTTCTCAATTCGCTTAAATATTCCGATTGGGCTTTGGCACGGTTTTTCAAAAAAGCCGAGGAGTCCGATTATTTTCGTAACACCATTTTCGTTATCGTTGGGGATCATGCCGAAGGGGAGTCGACCAGCGGCTCGCTTTACGAATCTTACTCGGTGCCTATGCTGTTCTACGCGCCGGATATTGTGAAGGCTGGCCGGTTTTCGGGCGTGGCGACACAGCTCGATATTTTCCCGACCATTATGGATATTATGCAGAGTAGTTCCCCGTTTACCTCGTGGGGCAAGTCGCTTTTTTCTGTGGGGAAAAGAAAGGCGGTACTTCCGCGAGGCGATCTTTTTGTATACCAAGAGGATGACTACATGCTTTTGTCAGACCTTGAAAAGAGCCTCGCCCTCTATAATATTTCAAAAGATAAAACCAAAAATATCGCGGGGGAGAGTAAGGCAAAGAGCGCAAAACTTATTAAATCTCTGCAGGAGTATGTGAAGTTCAGTTCCGACTTGATAAGAGACAACCGCGTCATCCCGCCGGAGTGAGAACCGCTTCATCGCTTTCTGGTCAGGCGCAAACTTTGTTGAACCGGAAAAACCGCTAAACCAGCTAGGCTCTATACTCTCTTTAATCGCGGTCTGTTTTGGGAAGATAGCTTTATAGTTTTGTTAAATCTTCTAAAAGTGCCGTGCCAGCTTTTTTGGTAGTGTGTCAGTTTAAATTTCAGTGGTTCCCCTCCTTTGAGAAAGGAGGAGGCTGAGGGGCGGTACCCCTTAAGGTAGCCCCTCCGTCCCGCACTCGCGGGGGACACTCTCACCTCTAGCTTCGCGAGGGGAGGAGAATAATAATGACTGTAATTTTCAAACTGATACATTGCCGCTTTTTTTGTAACCTTTAATTTACACTCTAATTAGGTTAGAATGCCGCAGAGGGGTTCGTCATGCCACTTTTGCTGAGGGAGTACATTGATTGATATAAATTTTTTGATAGTTGACGATATAAAAACTGTCAGATTATTAACAAGGCAAGCTATCAACTCCCGTCTTGGGGCGAAGAAAATCTTCGAGGCCGCCGACGGCAAAGAGGCGCTGGAGGTAATGGCCAGAGAAAAGATAGATATAATCATATCCGACTGGGAGATGCCGGTGATGAGCGGCGAGGAATTTCTTTATGAAATCCGCAACAGCAAGGAACACCCGGAGTGGAACAAGGTTCCGTTCCTTATGATGTCGAGCCACGGCGAGAAAGATTTCATCATCACCGCTATACAAAACGGTGTTTCTAACTATGTGGTAAAACCATTTACCGCTATAGAACTCCAAGAGAAGATAAGGCAGGTATGGTCTAACGCTACGAGAAGAGAGAACGAACGCTATTATCACTTTCCAGAACACAACCTTGCTCTTAAAGTTGGTGGAAAAATTTTCCACGGCAAGCTGGTGAATCTTTCGCGCCTCGGCGCTCTTGTAAGAATTGAATATAATCCAGACCTTCAGCTATGCAGGCTTTTTGAACTTGCTATCGAAATAAGCGATGAAAGCGCCGGCCAAGATACAGCGCAGATTTTTACCGTTACCAATCTGCTTGGCCTTGTTACTAGGCTTGAGCTGGAAAACTCGTTCCAGCCTACTTCCAGAACCTGTCTTATGGGAATCTGGTTCGGCGCCAAAACGGTAGACTTGAAGGTAGAAAAAGCGCTGAACAGCATGCTCCAGTGGCTCGCCAAGTCCAGCCCCGATGTTATCGGAAACGATTAGCAACAAAAAATACGAACCATTGATAAGAGCTTAAGGGCAGGGCCGGTTTTAACGGCGGCTGTTCTTGTTTCGATGTCAAATATTTTCCAAACCGGCTGTTTTGCGCAGGCAGAGCTACTTAGGTATAGTGTGCGGGCAGTTATTTTGTTCCGTTACCTAAAAGATTGACGGCAATGGAACTAAGATTGCCGGTAACGCGGAGATAGCAGGGCAAAGCAAAACATAAGAGGATAACAGAGGCCGGTTTTTTAGTTTGCAGATATCGGCGGTGCGAATACCGCTTCTCTTAAAAAGTTTTATTGCTCGCTTACGGCAATAATCAGCTGGTTGGCGGTTTTTCTAGACAGGCTCTATGCTAAACGTAAGCGGAAAGCTGTTTGCCCTAGAAAACTGATGCGCCCTTTCTACTTTGAACTCGGCTCTCTCTAAAGGCATGGTATCGACTATAGCTGTTCCGTCTTGGTGGGCTGTTCTCATTATCTCCTTTGCTTTTCCCCCGTCGGAGACAAAAAACCGCGTAAGCACCATCACCACAAAATCCATCGGCGTTACGTCGTCGTTGTGCAGGATAATCTTGTATTGGGGTATCAGGATCGTATCTGTTTCTGCTGTTTTATCCGGCAGTCCAGATTTATCTTCTATTGTCATTAAGGTTCCTTTTTTTCTAGCAGACCTGCATGAAGCTCGTATACCATATCCATCTGTTTAGCCAGTTTAAGGTTGTGAGTTACTATCACTGTGGCTAGGCTCTCTTTTTTTGTAATCTCTTTTATAAGGGCAAAAACATCTTCCGCGCTTTTTTCGTCCAGATTTCCTGTCGGCTCATCGGCTAGCAGTACCATAGGGCTATTTATCAACGCGCGTACTATGGCGGTTCTTTGCTGTTCTCCGCCGGAGAGTTTGCCCGGTCTGTGCGTGCCTCTTTCGGAGAGGCCTACCATTTCAAAAAGCGTCTCCGCTTTTTCGTCAGATTTTTTAGGGTCGGATCCCGCTATCATCGTTGGAAGCAGGACGTTCTCTTTCGCGCTGAATTCGGGAAGAAGATGGTGGAACTGAAAAACAAATCCTATTTTTCTGCCTCTTATGGCAGAGCGGGTTTCGTCGCTAAGCTCAAAAAAGTTATCTCCGTCGATAAGAACTTTGCCGCTATCCGGCTTATCTAGCCCGCCTAGAACATGAAGCAGGGTCGATTTGCCTGTCCCTGAAGCTCCGATAATTCCGGTAATTTCTCCCGCTTTCGCGGAAAAGCTAATTCCGCCAAGAACATCTATCTTCCTCTCCTCAAGCATAAAGCTCTTTTTTATATCACTGGCATCCAGCACCGCTTGCCTATTCTCCATTGCTTGATTCTACACCTAAATCGACCATTGAGGTGGAGGGAAGATGCAGTTTCGAATGTTCCTTTGTTTATCGTCTGAAGCTTTGGCTCCGCTTGGTCAGGCAGGTAAAATATTATTCCTTGCCGAGAAGTTCTAATAGCCTCTCTTTCGAGATAGTTTCCACGCCAAGCTTTTCTGCCTTATCAAGCTTGGAGCCGCCTTTTTCTCCAGCGAGAAGGTAGTCGGTTTTTTTGCTTATGGAGCCGGAAACCTTTCCGCCGGCTCTAGTGATAAGCTCCTTCGCTTCGTTTCTTGCCATCCCTTCAAGAGTGCCGGTTATTACGAAAGTTTTTCCGGTTAAGGTTTGCGCGTCGAGCGATTCGGCTTTACTTTCCACTACTACGCCGAGCTTTATCAGTTTTTCAATAAGCTTTTTGTTTTCGGCATCAGATAGGTACGAGGCGACACTCTTTGCCATAGCTTCGCCTATTTCATATATGCCTGAAAGCTTTCCTGCGCCCGCTTTGCCAAGCTCGACGATATTCTGGAAATTACGGGAAAGAATAACAGCTCCCCTCTCGCCTACATGCCTTATGCCAAGAGCTTTTAAAAGTTTTTGGAGGCCAGCCTCTTTAGATTTCTTTATTGATGATTCCAAATTTTCAGCAGACTTCTCACCCATCTTTTCAAGCTTAGCTACTTTTCCGTAGTCGAGGCTGAAGATATCGCCGACATCTTTTATCATCTCTTTATCTATCATCTGGTTAATTAACGCAGGGCCCAGACCGTCAATATCCATTCCGTTTTTTGAGGCGAAGTATATTATTGACTCGCGCTTTTGCGCCGCACAGCTCTTATCGAGGCATCTCCATGCCGCCTCTCCCTCTTTTCTTTTAAGGGCCGAACCGCATGATGGGCAGACTGCCGGCATCTTAAATTTTTTAGCGTCTTTCCTCCTCTTTTCCTTTATTACGCTCACCACCTGCGGAATTATCTCCCCCGCCTTTTCTATTATTACAGTGTCGCTCACGCGTATATCTTTATTGGCTATCTCGTCTTCGTTGTGAAGCGTCGCGCGGGAGATGGTAGAGCCGGAGAGAAGAACAGGCTTTAAGTTTGCCACAGGTGTAATAACGCCGGTGCGTCCAACCTGCAGAGTTATACCCTCGACCACCGTTTCGGCCTGCTCCGCTTTAAACTTCCATGCTATAGCGAAGCGCGGGGATTTAGATCTGCTTCCAAGCTCGTTTTGATGTTTAATCGAATCGGTTATTATTACAAGGCCGTCTACGTCATACTCAAGCTTTTTTCTTTTTTCGTCCCAAAGCTCCGCTTCGGTTATTACGCTGTCGATATCTTTATGCTTTTTAAAGTTTTTATCTACCGGAAGTTTTATTTTGGTAAGGCGCTCGAGTATCTCCCCTTGCGTTTTAAAAAGCTTTTCGCTAAAAGGCCTGTTTGATCTGTCGAAGATATGCAGGCCGTAAGCGAAGAACCGCAAGCTACGCGCCGCCGTTACGCTTGCGTCGAGAAGCCTTACGGAACCGGCGGCGGCATTGCGCGGGTTTGCAAATTCTGTCTCCCCGTTTTCTATTCTTTGCCTGTTAAGCTCGGCAAAGTCCGGCCTGTTCATGTATACCTCTCCTCTTACCTCCGCTCTTTTCCAGTTTTTGTCCCACCTGATTTTACGAGGTACATACTTTATGCTCTTTATATTTTCGGTAATATCTTCACCCGTGGTTCCGTCGCCTCGTGTCGCCGCTTTAACAAGCTTTCCATCTTCGTAGATAATGTTTATGCCTAGCCCGTCGATTTTCAGCTCGGTTATATACTCGGGCGTTTCGCCGTCCAGCTCCTTTTTTACCCGTTTATCAAAATCTCTCAGTTCGTCCGCGTTGAACGCGTTGCCAAGCGAGAGCATAGGCGGGTTATGCCTGAACGACGAGAATTTTTTGTCGATGCCGCCGCCGACTTTACGGGCAGGAGAGTCTGGCGTTGACAGTTCAGGGTATTCTTGTTCGAGCTTTTCCAGCTCCCGCATAAGAGTGTCGAACTCAGCGTCCGAAACTTTTGGGTTCTCTTTTAGGTAGTAGCTTTCGTTATGTTTTAGCAAAAGCTTTTGTAGCTCTTTAGCGCGTTCTGTTTTGGTTTTTTCGGGCGGCACTTTTAGTCGTCCAGCCGTATGAACCTTACAAACGGAAGTATTCTCTTGATATCTTCCTGAGAAATATCGCCGCCCCTGTTATATATATCGAGCATCTGGGGGTCTAGCGTTTCGTAGTGACCGTTCCAGCAGTGGTAGGCGAGTATCGGCGTGCCGGTGTTGTCTATTACCCTTGTGTACCATATCGGCGCTTCACAGATGGCGCAAAGCCCGAATATTTTTGAATATTCCTTCGCGTGCTTTGTGTGCGGGCTGATATGTTTTTTTTTCACTCACCTGTTTCCTTAATTTAAAGCCGGTATTATAGCAGAACCGGCACTGCCGGGATAGCATGAATGGAACTATGAAGAAGAATATAAATTTTATAGGTTGCCGCGTGAGGCCTTTTATGGAAAATGCCTACGATAACGGCTATTCGGTAAAAGCTATTGATGGATTTAACGATTGGGATGCCGGCAGGTTCGGTACGGTTTTAGGCGACGGCAAGCCGGACGGCGGTTCCTTTTGCAATATGCTTGAGAGCTTCCGGTTGTTTGACGGCGGGCAGATTATTTTCGGCGGGCCTATCGAGGCAAAGCCGGAGATTATTAAAGACGCTTCTGGTAGCTGTGAGGTTTTGAACGCTTCTACGCGGTCGGTCGTCACCTGTAGAGATATCAATTTTTTAAAAAAGCTGTCATCGAAGGAGATGCTTTTCCCAAGCACGGTTTTTGACGGCGATGGGAGCTGGCTTATCAAGAACACGGCGAGCGCCGGCGGAACGATGATAAGGAAATACGACGGAAAAGTATCTGGCCGTGAATATCCCCAAAAATTTCTAAAAGGGATAGCTCTTGGAGCTGTCTTTGTTTCTGGTGCTGGGCAGGCTGTTTTGCTTGGGATAACAAGACAGTTGACAGGCGATAAAAGATTTAATCAACAAGGTTTTCTTTACGGTGGTCTTATCTATCCTTTTGTCGTTGACAGCAGTATAGAGGAGAAACTTATTCGGTTTGGGCAAAAAGTTTTTAAAGAAAGCGGCATAGCCGGTATATGGGGGGCAGATTTTATCTTTGACGGCAAGAGCATCTGGTTGCTTGAAATCAACCCCCGTTTCACGGCATCGCTAGAGCTTATAGCTTTAGAACATAAAATTGATGTTGTCGGCATGCAAAGAGACGCGCTTGCAGGTATTGTTCCCGCCGTGCCGCCTAGCTGTTCCGTCGCTGTAAGAGGCACTGTAGTATGTTACGCAAAGAGAAATTTAATTTTTAGAAATCCTCAAAAATGGTTCGATAACGGAGCGAGAGATATACCGCATGAAGGGAGCTTTATAAAAAAAGGGGAGCCTATACTCTCTCTCTATTCAAAAGCTAAAAGCGAGGAGGAGGTTTTCTCTCGGCTGGAACCTCTAGCAAGAGAGCTTTATTTCGGCTGAAAGTAGGGTAGAATCTTTGGCAATGAAAAATATAAAACCGATTATGCCGAAGGAACATGGGATGTGGGCTTGGGTTCTGCTTCCGCTCGCGGTTGGCGGCAGTACTGTGCGCGGCGACATGCATGGGTTCATCCCGTTCTTTTTTGCCGTGTTCTTCTGGTTTTTGACGTTTACTCCGGTAAGGATTATCTACAAAAATTCCAAGCGGAAGCTGGAACAGCCGAAAAATGTAACCGCTTGGTGCGTTATCTATTCGCTGCCGGCGCTTTTTTTTACAGCCTACTCCTTTTTTTATGACATAAGGATGCTGTTTGTCTATATCCTCTTTTCTCCGCTTTTCTATATAGGCGTGCGTGCTTCGCATGCCGGTTTTCATAGAAGCTTTGCTTTTGAGTTCGGCGGGATAATGGCGCTCTCGCTCCTTTGCCCTCTGGCATGGTTTTCTGTTACCGGCGAATTTTCGCAAATATCTCTTGGCGTATGGTCGCTTACCGCTCTCTTTCTTCTCGACAGGAACCTACAGGCAAGGAACTCTGTAAAAGGTATCGACTGGTTTTCCGGCGAACCGCGAACCACAGAGGCTATGAGACTCGTTTTTAAAATAAATATTTTTATAGCGATTACGGCGATATTCGGCGCTTCGATGCTTCTTACTCTTTTCAGCCTTAAGAAGGTGTTGATGACGCTTTTTCTGCCGAGCCTTCTGGCGAGCACTGTTTTTTATATCGCTCCTCCTTCCGGTATTCGGGTGCTTGGCTGGATGGAGGTTCTGCTTGCCGTTTCTTTCGGGCTTATCTTTTCATATATCTCGCCCGCGCTTCACTAGAGGAAAGCTCTTGTAAGAGAGGGCAGTCCCTCTTAAAGTAGGCAGATGTACGCTATGTTCAACAGGTCGAAAGTATATTATCAGGAAGCTGGAACAGGCGAACCTCTGTTAATTCTTCACGGGTGGGGCGCCTCCAGCGAAACGATGAAATCTCTTTTTATCCACTTTGCCAAACATGGAAGGTGCGTGAAAGTTTTGGACTTTCCGGGCTTCGGGCTTTCCGAACCGCCACCGGCGGTATGGGGTACGGATGAGTATACGGAGATGGTTTTAGCCTTTTTAAGCGAATGGGGATGGAAAAGAACCGATATTATCGCCCATTCATTCGGCGCGCGGGTTGCCGTAAAGCTCGCTGTTGCCGGCGATGGCACAAAAGCGGGGAAGCTTCTTTTAACAGGAGCGGCAGGAATTAAAAGAAAATCTTCCATACCGCTTTACAAGACGATAATCTCGAAAGTAGGTAAAGTTGCCGGCCTGTTCGGCCCTCCCGGAAAGTGGGTAAAGGACGCGCTCTACTCTGTTATCGGCTCAGCGGACTATCTTTCTGCCGGCTCTATGCGCTCTGTTCTTGTAAAAGTGGTAAATGAGAATATAGAGAGCCTTTACCCCGCCGTGAAAAATGAGACGCTCCTTATATGGGGAGAAGACGACTCTGCCACGCCGCTTGAGGACGGAAGGAAAATGCACAGCCTACTCCCAAATTCTAAGCTCGAAACGATACCTTCTGCCGGACATTACGCTTTTGCCGAAAAGCCGGAACAGTTTATCAGTATGGCCGACCGTTTTTTTGGTACTAAAAAATGACGGTACTGCTTTTTTATGCTCTGCTTGCAGGGTGGGTTTTCTTTTCCATAATAATTATAGCTAGGTTTACGCATCTGCTTCAGATGGAGCATTACCATACAGACTCTTACCTCAAATGGGTTTTGGACGGCGGAGGGATAAAGATATTCAGCCCAGGGAGATACGACAAGCCTTTGCATATATTCTCGATAGTGATAGCTATAAGTATCTATTTTTCAGCGCACCGCGCAGGGCTTGAACAAAGCTTCCTTGTAGCTGTTCCTGTTTACTGGATTATTAACAATAGTGGCAAGAGAAACCTTAAGAAAGCTTTCGTCATCACTTCCCGCGTTAAACGTCTGTTTGTTATTCTTTTTATAATAGAGGCGTTAAGCTTTACTCTTGTCGGCAACGGCAGGGCAGTCGTTTCGTTTATAGTGCTTTTTGCCTATATCCAGCCTTTTTTTATAGCTCTTGCGAACCTTGTTTCTACTCCTGTTGAAAGGTTTTTGCAAAGAGGCTTTACAAAGAGCGCGTCCGCGAAGCTTGCCGGAAAAAAGGTGATTGCCGTTACCGGCAGTTACGGCAAAACCGGCACCAAGGAAGCTGTGGCGCATATTTTAGAAACAGCTTTTCCTCTTCTTAAAACCCCCGGCAGTTACAACACGCCGATGGGGCTTTGTAAGGTGGTTAATGAAAAGATGGAACCATACCACGAACTTTTTGTAACAGAGATGGGCGCGACAAGAAGAGGCGATATAAAAGAGCTTTGCGGTATAGCTCACCCTTCGATAGCGGTAATAACAGCTACCGGCGAAGCGCATCTCGAAACATTCAAAACGGTAGAGAACGTGGCCAAGACCAAGTTTGAACTTGCCGATGCGTTGCCGGACGACGGACTGCTTATTTACAACAGCGATTACGATGCCGCTAGAGAGATAGCTAAAGGAAGAACGCAAAAAACGATTACCTACGGCTTTAACGAAGGGGCCGACTACACTCCAAAAAATATAGAGTGTTCTAAAGACGGCTCTTTTTTTGACCTAGCAACGCCTGATGGAGAGATTAAGAATATAAGGATAAAACTTCTCGGAAAGCTTAATGTGATAAATGTAACAGCGGCGTTCGTGGTTGGCACTGCTGTCGGCATATCTCCAGAAAAGCTTAGGTCAGCCGCCGCCACTTTGCCGCAGATGGAAAGCAGGCTACAGATAATCGAAAACAGGGGGTCGTATCTGATAATTAACGATGGATTTAATTCCAACATACATGGGGCGGCGGTCGCGGTGGAAACGCTCTCCTATTTCGAGGGGTACAGAAAAATACTGGTTACTCCGGGGATAGTAGATATCGGCGACAGCCACGATACTATAAATTTCGAATTCGGCAGAACCGCGGCAAAATATTGCGACGATGTTCTCTTGATAAACGAAAGGCGTACAGCCTCTCTAAGGAACGGCCTTCTCGCTGGGAAGATGGCAAAGCTGTCGATAACCACGTTTGATACGCTTGCAGGGGCTAGAAAATTTTTAGACGAGCTTGCCGATGAAAAAACGGTGGTTCTTTTTGAAAACGACCTTCCTGATCATATGGAAAAGTTTTAGCAGAGAACGAAAATGTCCAAGAGTAACGATACTTTTGCGGAGTATATAGCCGACAGCTTGCGGCCGCTTGGCGGGGTGACACCGCGCAAAATGTTTGGAGGCTGTGGTGTTTATCGCGGGGGTAAGTTTTTTGCCATTATCTACAAAAGTAGGCTCTATTTTAAGACCGATAAAAACAGCCGGAAGAGGTATCTTGAGCAGAATATGAAACCGTTTAAGCCGAATGAAAAACAGATGTTGAAAAACTACTTTGAACTGCCGCCGGACATTATCGACAACCCTGAAAAGCTGCTGGAATGGGCCGAAGAATCTTCCCGTAAATAACAAGCTACCGACAGAAAACAGCCACCTGTATGTATTATTAATCATAACAATGCACCTCAGTTCTTCTATAAATTCATACAGCGATAGATTGCGGTCTATAAATATATACAGACAACTATTTGAAAATTAATGCATTATATGTTTCGCAGTTATGGCATCAGTCTTGCCTCTGAATAGTCCTGAAATTTTAGTTTGAAAGAGGATAAATTTTTAAAGAGGAGTTAGTAATGGAAGTAAAGAGGTTCAATGCCGGTGATTGGCTTATAAGCGAGGGCGGTAATCCGGCATATTTTTTTTATAGGCTCAAAAGCGGGAAGGTGTCGATATATTCTGGAGGGGAGAAGATAAGCAGTATCGAAGTAAGGAATGGCGATAGGCCCAAAGTGCTAGGTATAGTTGCGGCGTTGGGCAAGGAGAGGGTTCACAAGGCATCCATCAAAGCCGATACCCAGCTGGAGGTTGAGCTTTTCTATATAGACCAGTTAAGGGAGCATATTGACCATCAGGTTACTAAAGAGGCGAAGGTAGAGATAAGTAGAATGATAGAAACGATAATTTTGGATAACGAGGTTATGAGCTTAAGGAAGAGGGTCTCCGGCAAGGCAGGCGTTACGCTAAAGGTGCCTCAGGACCTTCCGGCAAACCTATCTTTGGCGTTGAAGGAGCTTTCTAGCCTTTACAAAAACGCGATGATGCGAACCGGCATAGCCCACTAGGGACGCGGACGATTTTTGGCCGTTGGGAGGCGGGGGGGCATTCCACTGCATCCTTCAAAGCCCAGCGGTTTTTTAGATTTCGTCAAGTTCGGAAAGAATTATATCCGCCACAAAGCTCATCTGGAAGGCATCCTCGGCAATATCGTGTAGCTCCTTTTCCGACGCGACTATAGCGCCTCCCTCGTCCCGCTTGTTTACGCAAACGACGATAGCCTTTAGCTTTTTTGCCAGTTGAGGGCTGTTGCCGAATGGCATAAATTTGATTTTGCTGTTAATCGCCAATCTCTAAAGCCTCTGTTTTTACGAAGTTAGAAAATGAACTTCTCCTTTAAAACGCTTAAAAACTCTTTTGGAAACAGTCCCAGTTGCATACTGCCATTTTGTCTTCGTTGTTTCCTCTGTAAAGCAAGGTTCCAAAATTTTTCATAGTTTCCGTGATACCGGCAAGTTCTTCGTTTTCCATATTAACGATTTCAAATCTCTCCACGGTTCTGCCTGACATCATTCTAATCTTTTCCGCTATATCGCGCATGGTGTTGTTTTGGCCAAGCACTAGTATTCGCCCTTTTCGGCTTGTGGTTTCTTTGGAATCTTTTTTATAAATCGGTAAACAAAGAGCGAATGTACTGCTTGCTCCATCGCGTCCGGGGCTTTCCAGCGATATTGTTCCACCGCATCTTTCTAGTATGTAGCTGACATATCCAAGCCCTGTTCCTGTCCCGGGGATTCCGCTATCCTCCGCGTTTCTGGAGCGAAAGCCGGATTTAAAAACATTGACAATATCTTCTTTGAGTATACCTATTCCGTTGTCGCTTACCGCTATTTCCAGCAGAGTTCCCATCATCCTGCTTTTTATCGAAACGGTTCCTCCGTTGGGGCTGTACTTGATGGCGTTTGAAATAAGGTTGTTCCATATCCGCGTAAGGTGGTTGCTGTCGAACCGTATATTCACTTGGACATCAAGGTTCCACTCCAGCCTAATACCGTTTTTTAAAGCCTGTTCTTCGTAAATTTTTTCGTAATTTTGACGGTACTCTTTTTGGAAATCGTGGAACGCTATTTTTTTAAAGTTTGGTTCGTTTAAAGCCCCTATTTCCCGTATAAGGGAGATAAGCTGGTCCAGAAGGAAAATCATCCGTTTAGTCAGTATCTTCGCGCCTTCGTGAACTTCAGTCAGCCCGTTCCAATCACTTGTCCTGCTCAGGAGGTTTGATACCTGCCTGCGGACATTTTTCAGATCGGTGCATGGCAATGTTCCAGATTGTGAAATTTCTCTGACTGTTCCCTCAAGTGAATTTAGAGAGTCAAAGAGACTGCTTTTTTCCATGTCGCTTGCCGTTCTCGCTTTTTGGATAGAATCCAGCATAAGGTTTGCCAAGAATTTTATATCGCCCTCGATGGAATTTATGAAATCGTGTTTGAGCGTGCTTGCAAGAAAGTCTTTGGTTTTTTGATATTCTAAAAGCTTGTCGTTAAGTTTTGAGAGCCGTTTTTCGTTTTGCATAATCGCTATGGTAGAGCCGAAATGCGACACAAGTATCGAAAGCTTGTCTGTCAAGAGCGAGGTCTTCCGCTTCGCCAAGAAACGAAGTGGCGCTAAGAACGCCTATAGATTCTTCCCTATTGAGTAGCGGGATCGTTACGTAGCGTCCATCTTTGTATTTTCGGTTTTCTTTTTTTTTGGCTTTCTTTGTATCGCAAAATACCACGTTTCCACTGCTAAGCGCCTCGCCGGAAACTCCGTCTCCCATCTCACTTTTGTGGCCGATAATTTCTTCTACAGATTTATACCGCATACTATCGTCTGTTTTTTCGATTGCCGCCACTACCTCTTTTCTTTCATCAAAAATCAGCTGTACAGACAGCTTCCCCACGCTGAAATATGTTCCTATCTGTATGAGCGCCGGTTTTAGTGCTTTATGAAAATCTTTTTCACTGCTGTAGTTTTTTTAAAGATTGTCTATTTTAAAATAAAGATCTTTTATTGTTTCATTGTCTGCTTCTATTTTGTTGATAAGCTTTAGAAGGTTAGCGCCGTTGTCTTCGTAGCCGCTTGCTTCGCTGGGCAGATGCAGAAAAATTTTAGAGTTATCAGGCACGGAGCGTTCCCATGCTTTTTTCGCGTCACTATGCTCGCCATCAATGAAGATTAAATTGCAGTCTTTTTCCTTTTCAGATTTGTCTAGGAACTCGGAGTAGTCGTTAGTAACTTTAGCGTTGAGTTCGGATTTTATGTATGAAGGCAGTTTCGTCTCGACAGCTTTGAGGATAAGGCACTGAGGTTTCAATTTATATACTGCCTCTGTAGGTTGTTTATACGGTTATTCCGTGCTTTTGATGGTTGACGCGTCTACTCCGAGCGATTCAAGCATCTTCGCCGTGGCAGGGTTCGGGTGCGCGGCATAAGCGTCGGAAAAGTCTTTTTTAGCTTTTTCTTTATCTCCTGCTTTATCGTGCGCCATCCCTCTGTTATGCAGGTAGGCGTAACGTTCGCCGGTAATATCGTTTTGCAGAGCTTTTGAGTACGCGGCAATTCCTTGCGGGTACTCTCCGTTTTTAACGTACGCAAGACCAAGCAGGTTGTAAAGATCCGGCCGTTCGTCAGCAACTGTATTAATTAACGGGATAGCCTCTTTTAATTTTCCGATTTCAAAGAGGGAATTGATTATATCTTCGTACAGCTCCACATCCTCTTTTGAAGCTTTAGAGTGGTCTAGCGCAAGCTTAAAGTAGTGCGTCGCCTTTTCGGCATTTTCTTTTTTTGCCCATACCTTTCCAAGGTCTACAAGTTCTTGAGGGTCGTTGGGTGTAAGCTCTGCCGCTTTCGACATCGCTTCTTCAGCTTCTTTTTCTTTTCCTGCGCTTTTTAGGGCGGCCGCAAGGCTCATCTGCGTTGCTATCTGCTCACTTTCCAGCTCGAGAGATTATTTGTAGCACTCGGTCGCCTTTTGGGTTTCACCTTTTGCGGCATGAGCCAGCCCGAGGTCGCGAAGCGATTTTGCCTGCACAGAGCCGGAATCGTAAAGCTCGCTGGCGACCTGAGGTTTTTAATAGCTTCATCGTACAGTGTCGCGTCGCCTGTGCTTTCCGCCAGTTTGGTTTGGGATTCTCCCAGCAGTTCGAGCGCTTCAGGGTTATCGGGCAATTGCGCTAGCGAATCTTTAAAGCTCTGCGCGGCGCTGGCATAATCGGTATTTTCATATGCATTTTCCCAAGGCCTGTGTGGGTCTCGGGGTCGCCGGGGTTTAGCTTTATAGAGTTTATATATGTTCCTTTAGCATCTTTGTAGTTGCCGTTATCGGAGCTTTTGGTACCTTTGGCGACATCCTTACCTGCTGTAGCTGTAAAGAACGGCTCATGCTTGTTGACAAACTCTTGGCGGAAGTTTCTTGCTGTCATATTTTTAGTGTTAAGGGCTATTGAGTTGTTGACCTTGTCTATTACAGCCATCATCGCCTTTTTCTTTTCATCAGGAAAAGAGTTTAGCTTTTTCGAGTTTTTGTCTATCTCCAGAGCTGGTTTTTTGGCTATGCCGTACTGGATTTTTGAAACGTCGGCCAGCTTCATTTCTATCTGTCCTGGCGATGGCGGTTTGATGATATAGGAGGACACTCCAGCCTGTACGGCGGTAATGATATTTTCCTTCATCGCTTCGGCTGTTACCATTATTACGAAGGATGGTGCTGATACGTCTGTCGCACTCACCGTAAGCACGAATCTATTTTAAGATGTCTATTCCGGGAATTTCCATATTCCAGTCTAGAAGAATTACGTCAGGAATTTTGTAGCTGAGCGAATTTTCGATGGCTACGAGGTTTTCGATATAGGCTAGCGCGTCTCTGCCGGAGGTTTTACCGCTTATTACCTTCAGCTGATTTTTGTTGAACCCGAGGGTGGAGAAAAGGTTTTTTAATACCTGCCCCAGTTGTCGAGTCGTCAATACAGACCATAGAAAGGTTTTGACGTAGCTTCTCCGGTGTCTCAAGCACTATTCCAACTAACTGTCCCCCTAAAATAGCCTAATTGGCAAATTCTATGCCTCCTTGCGTATAAAAAGCAAACAAAAATTTCCTATTCTACTGCTTCATAACGATACAAATGATAGGGCTGTTGCCGAATGAGATAAATTTGATCTTTCTACAAATTACCAATCCCTAAAGACTCTATTTTTAAGAAGTAAGAAAATGAACTTCCCCTTAAAATAGTTTAAAAACTCTTTTGGAAACAGCCAGATGGTTTCGATACGCCACAATATTTTAGCCGGTTATCCAGTTTTATTGTAACGAGGCATATCTAATTGGAACAGCTACCGCTAAAATGGCGGTAGCTGTTTCACCTCCCCTTTGAGGCGAGTGCTATTCCTTCTTTTGCCTCTTCAAGTTCAGGGTTCAGCTTTAAAGCTGTCTCAAAAGATGTTTTGGCGTTTTTAAAATCTTTTCCGTTAATAAACGCCCTTCCGAGGTTGTAGTGTACGTTAAAGTCTTCCGGGTCGATTTTGAGCGCGTTTTGGTATGCCGCGATTGATTTAGCGTTCTCACCCCTATTTCTGTAGCAGATTCCAAGAAAGTTGTAAGCTCTTACTTCCGATGGGTACATCTCGACCGATTTTTCAAAATTTTCACTCGCCTCCACAAACATTCTGTGGCGCATAAACGCTTCGCCGGCAAGGAAATAGGTTAACGGGTTGTCCGGCTCCATCTTGACCGCTTTAGAAAGCGCGAACTTCGCCTTTTTGTAGTCTTTGTCTTCTATGTAAAAGAAGAAGAGGTCAAGCCAATCTTGAGAGTTACTTGGTGATATCTTTACCGCCTTTTGCATTATTTTTCTTGCTTCGTCTTCCATCCCCATTTTCCTGTAAACGGCGATGAGGTTGAAATAGGCGGTAATCATTGTCGGGTCTACGGTTACGGCATGGTCAAGCTGTTCTTTTGCCATTTCCTGCAGTTTCCCTGAGGTGCCGCCTTTATCCATTTTCAGGTAGGAGGTACCCAGCCCGTTATGCGCGCGTGCTTTCACTCTTTTGGAGTCTTCCGGTTTGTGCATCGCTATTGAGCGTTTAAAAAAATCTGCCGCCTTCTTAAAATCGCCTTCCCGCAAAAGCGCGTCTCCCACCTTGCCGTTTAGTTCGGAGTTTTTCGGGTCGGCCGTCAGCAATTTTTTAAGCGTTCCCAGCTCTTCCTTTGCCATTCCTGCTTTGCTGTAGCAGTCCCGCAATAGCTTATGAGGCTCCTTATTGGTAAAGTCGAGCTTTATAGAGTTTCTAAGTATCGGAATCGGTGTTTTGTAGTCTCCCGCTTCCATATAGAGCCGTGCCATCGCGAGATGTGGCTTTATGTTCCACGGCGCGTATATTTTTGCTCTTTCGAGTTCCGCTATTCCGTTTTTGTTTAGTTTCTTCGCCAGTTCGCTTGTATCTACGGTAGAGCCTTGCTCCTTCACCTTTTTTAAAGTGGCTAGCCTTCTTTTCTCTTCCTTTGCCGTGAGCGAGTCTACAAGCTTGGTGAGCATATCTCTGAAGTTGTTGAGATTATAAGGGACGGTAAGGTAGCTGATTATGCCGGCTTTTGCCCCTTCTGTTATGGTGTTTGCGTCCATTAATTCAGTAAGCAGAACCATCGGCGGCTTGGGTATCCCTCTTTTGGCGGCGATCATCTGCGCGGCCATCAGGCCGGATATCGTTTTCATTTTCTGAGAGATTATTATCAGATCAAAGTGAAAATTCTTTTTGGCATCGGTTTCAAACCGTTTTGCGCCGGCGTTACCGGAAGGCTCGTTGTAGAAATCGAGCCTCGCCGTATTATCAAAATCTTTAAAAGGGAGTTTTTCCAAGTAGCCTTTTATCGCGCTTACCTCGAAACTCTTCTCTGTGATGATTAGCACTCTCAATTCAAGCCCCCTTGCCTTCCTGCTAGCTACGGAATTACTTTAGACGATACAAGGATATATGCGGTTGCCACTTATTGTAAAGCTTTGATTCTCTGACACCAAGCTACGGTGATAAAATGGTTTCATTTGCTTGCCGGTTCTTTGCCGTCAATAAACAGCTGTCGAGACAGGTTTTAGCATGAAAAAAGCGCGGCTTTCTTCAAGTTCCTTCTTCATTTTTTGGCAGTGCAGTCAGTTTGAAAATTACAGTCATCTTTGTTTTCCCTTTTCGAAACGGAAGTGGAGGTACCCTACAAGGCCGGAGGGGCTACCCGATAAAAGAACCTTATTAAAAAAAGGAAGAGGCTAACCTGTCCGTCTTTCGCTTTGCTTAAGCCACCTTCCCTTCTGGTAAGGGAAGGATTTTTAATTGTTGGGGCTGTTGCCGAATGAGATAGGTTTAATTTTTCTACAAATTACCAACTCCTAAAGGCTCTATTTTTAAGAAGTTAGAAAATGAACTTTCCCTTAAAATGCTCAAAAACTCTTTTGGAAACAGTTCCTTGTTGTTGGGGTGTTCAACTATTTAGTTGCATTATTCACTAGAGTTGGAAGGAAGAGGTGGGACTCTAAATTTTTTTGCAAGCTTTCGAATAGCTTTCAACTTCTGAAACGAAAAAAGGCCGCTTCCATTTCGCAATAGAAGCGGCCTTTTTTAAGCTGTTTGGTTTTTAGTACCTGTAATGCTCCGGTTTGTACGGGCCTTCCGGTTTAACGCCGATATATGCGCCTTGCTCTTTGGTCAAGACATCAAGCTCTACCCCTAGCTGTCCGAGGTGGAGCCGCGCCACTTTCTCGTCGAGCAGTTTGGAGAGAACATAAACTTTATTTTCGTACTTATCTGGGTTTTCCCAAAGGTCTATCTGTGCAAGTACCTGATTAGTGAATGAGTTTGACATAACAAACGACGGATGGCCAGTAGCGCAACCAAGATTAACAAGACGGCCTTCTGCCAGAAGAATTATCTCTTTACCGTCGGGGTAGCGGTAGATATCTACCTGTGGTTTTACCTCGGTTTTCGTGATGTCGCTTCTGTCATGCAGATACGCGACATCGATCTCAAGATCAAAATGGCCTATGTTGCAGACGATCGCTTTGTCTTTCATATTATCGAGATGTTTGCCGACAATAATATCTCTGCAACCTGTTGTCGTTACAAATATATCGCCTACTTTGGAGGCTCTGTCCATTCCCATTACCTCAAACCCTTCCATAGCGGCCTGAAGCGCGCAGATTGGGTCGATTTCCGTAATGATAACTCTTGAGCCAAGTCCTTTCATAGCATCTGCACAGCCTTTACCTACATCGCCGTAACCGGCAACGACAGTAACCTTGCCGGCAACCATAACGTCGGTAGCCCGTTTGATGCCGTCTGCCAGCGACTCGCGGCAACCATATTTGTTATCGAACTTCGATTTCGTAACCGAGTCGTTAACATTGATAGCGGGGATAGGAAGCGTTCCGTTGTTTACCCGTTCATAAAGGCGGTGAACGCCTGTGGTCGTCTCTTCGGAAATTCCTTTTATGCCTTCAACCAGCTCCGGGAATTTATCGAGTGCCATGTTGGTAAGGTCGCCGCCGTCATCAAGGATGAGGTTAAGCGGTTTATCTGTGCTTCCAAAAAAGAGTGTCTGCTCTATGCACCATTCGGACTCCTCTTCGGTCTGTCCTTTCCACGCGAACACCGGCACACCTGTCGCGGCAATCGCCGCCGCCGCATGGTCCTGCGTCGAGAATATGTTGCATGACGACCATCGAACCTCCGCGCCAAGCGCGGTTAGCGTCTCTATAAGAACAGCTGTTTGGATTGTCATATGAAGGCATCCGGCAATCCTCGCCTCTTTGAGAGGCTTGGAACCGCCAAACTCTTTTCTAAGAGCCATCAGGCCCGGCATCTCCGCCTCTGCTATCGTTATCTCTTTTCGTCCCCATTCGGCAAGGGAGATATCTCTTACTTTGTAACTTTCCGTAGCACTAAAAGTTGCGTTGCCCATATAAACTCCTTTAAATATCAGATACGGCTTTATATAACCTAAATTTTTGATAATTAATCAGTATATCCCTATTCAGCGGAAATTCGCAAATCAGCTTTTTAAAGGTTGTTTGGCCGCCGCCTAAGCAGGGGAGGAGCATCTTTTTTTAAAGTTTGAAAAATATTTGATGGAGTTATGGCAAATTGGTAGACTCCCCTTTCTTATTCATGACAGATTAATATGTGGTCTGTTTTTTTTAGCAACTTGAGAGGATGGGGCAACAATATGAAACATCTATCAGCGGTAACGATTGCGGTAATCGCTTCTTTGCACTTTTTTACCATATCTTTCGCGGGCGAACATAGCCCGAGGCATGAGCCGAAGGCATCTGGAGACATAAAGCTTTACGGCGGTCTTAAAGCTTTACTGCAAGAAGAGATGGCTTTAATCGAAAAAAGCATGTCTAGGCTTGTGCGCGAAATAGCTTCCGGCAACTGGGAGAAAATAGCCTCAATCGCAAGGAATATAGAGGAAAGCTTTATCATTAAAAAACAGCTTTCCAAAAGCCAAAAAGAGGAGCTGGGGAGCAAACTGCCAGAGCTGTTCAAGGATATCGACGGCGAGTTCCACAAGGCGGCCGGCATGCTTGCCAAGGTTGCCGATAAACGGCATGCTGAGTTGGTAACATTTTATTTTTATAAGCTTTCCGACAGTTGCGTGCGCTGTCATTCAAAATATGCCAAAGTGAGGTTCCCCAATTTTGATAAAAAAACCGGCGGCCATAACAATAGCCACTAAATAGCTAAAGAGACTAAAAAAAGAGGCGCAGGCTCTCCATTTTGGGGCTATTGCGAGCCATAAGTTAAAGTGAAAATTTTCAGTTGCTTAAATCTATGGTAAAGCCGAATAAAATTTACACAGTCAGGAAGCCTTGTGCTACAATCCATCCTTATTTTTTAGATAGTCGCGTCAGAGTCCCGGTGCGTGGTGCCCAGGTTCTTGTCCAGCGGCCCCACGCCTTAGGAGGTAATAATGGGTAATAAATTGTTTGTAGGTAATCTTTCTTTTTCAATGGACGACGTCGGCCTTGAGGAGATTTTCACAGAGTGCGGCACTGTTCAGTCTGCCAGAGTTATAAAAGACCGCTCTTCCGGCAGAAGCAAAGGGTTTGGTTTTGTAGAGATGGGCAACGACGACGAAGCTAGCGATGCTATCGAAAAATTGAACGGTGCTGAAAGAGACGGACGCAACATTACCGTAGCAGAAGCAAAACCAAAGCCGGATCGCGGCTAAGCTGTTTTTTACAGGTTAAGATTTTATTAACGTTTCAAGCGGAGATGATAATTGTCAAAAGACGATTTAATAAGGATTGAAGGTAAGGTTGTCGAGGCTACCGGAGGCGGAACCTATAAGATAGATCTTGATAACGGGGTTGCCGTCACGGCCAAACTTTCGGGCCGTATGAAGCGTTTTAAAATTAGAATTATTCTGGGGGATACGGTCACGGTAGGCCTATCCCCTTATGATTTGAGCCACGGTCTTATCGTCTACCGAAAAAGAGTATAATAATTATCATAAAAATTTGACTGTCAGCTTCCCTCTTTTAAAGAGAAAGCTTTTAAGATTTCTCCTATCGCTTCCACTTTTTTGAACTTCTCAGGTTTTTGATGAATCGCTTTTAGCATGTGGTAGTTTTTTAGCAGTGCCATCTCATTCTTGCCGGTATCTTTCTCGCTTTTCTCGAAATTGAGGTAGGAGAAACGCTCGTTTGCCGCCACTTTTTGTCCCATAAGAAGCCAGTCGAGCGAGCAACCTGTATAGCTCTGGATCTTCATAAGCGTTTCGAAGGTCGGTACATTGCCTTTATTCCAGTAGTAGGAAAAAAGGCCTACTTTTATGCCCATTTTTTTGGCCCAGGCATAAGGCTGTCTTTCTCCGCAGTCTGCCATAAGGATCTCTAGCCGGTTTTTGAATGTCTGCTTGTTTGTGTTGCTCATTTTACACTCTTTAATGGTTCTGCTGGCAAAGAGGCTGAGAAAGACTGCGGAAAGAGGCTTCCGGCAAAGCTAAGCGGTAAAGCCGCTTTTGAAGCGAGAGAGCTGTCAAGTAAAGTATTTACTACCATAGGTAATATAATACACCTCAGCGATGTAATGTCCAGCATAAAACACCGAAATGGTGTAAAATTGCCGGTGTGGAATATAGTCTCGAAGGTATCGGCGAACGGCTGAAAAAGGTTCGGAAAAATGCCGGTATTACCCAGCGTGAGGCGGCGAAAGAGTTTGGTTCCAGACAACAGGTAATCCAGAGGTTCGAGGCTGGCAAGGCAAGGCCGACAGCAGAATTTATCTTCTGGGCCGCAGGTTATTACGGTATCAGTTCAGACTATCTGCTTACAGGAAAAGAGCCGCAAGGAAATGGCAATGTAGCAGAAAGCGGCGGCGCGGGCTATGGTATAGGTATGCTTTCAAAGGATGAGATAGAGCTGATAAACCTCTACCGTGATGCCGATAAAACTGGAAAAGCGGCGGCCAAATCGGTCCTTCAGGTTTACCAGCCTAAATCACAGGGTCAAAAGTTATCTAAATAGTCGCCCCCTGAAAAAGTTGTTTTATACTGCAGATAAAGGTTAATATCGGTTTTTAACTCTTTGGAAAATCGTAGGAAAAATGAAGAAGTAATCAAAAACATGGTTATTTAACTTAAGGTTATGGGGCTGTTGCCGAATCTCATAAATTTGATTTTGTTTAAAACCACCAACCGCTAAAATATCTATTTTAAAGGGACTGTTTCCAAAAGAGTTTTTTGAGCAGTTTAAGGAAAAGTTTATTTTCTAACTTCTTTAAAATAGTGCCTTTAGGAGTTGGTAATTTGTAGAAAAATTAAACTTATCTCATTCGGCAACAGCCCCTTAAAGAAGGCAAGAGACGAGTCTTTCCTCCAAATACTCCAAAACCATTTCGGCAACAGGCCCATCAGAGAAAGTTTTTCTCATTTTCCGGCAAAAAGTGCCAAAAATATGGCGTTTTTTACTATCACAGCTATGGTTCCGATTATTTTAGCTACAGCTCGGCGAACGGTTGGCAGGTTTCCCCTTTGTTTCCAACTCATTCATAAAACGGCACTTTTCTTGCCTATAGATTGTATAAAAAAGTAAGGTTTTGGTCTGTTGGCCGGTTTGGCCCACATATTGCTCCACCATTGGGTGGATAAAAAGGTATTTTAGTATGAAAAAAGTAAAATTTTTAATCGTTGCGTTCCTTGTCGGGATGCTGGTGAAGTCGGCCGATACCGCTTTTAACACGATATCTTCCATATCACTCCTAAAGGGCGACGAGTATTCAACGGTAGTTATAGATTTCACCCATCCAGCGACCTATTCCGTCGAGCCGAATGTCGAAAAGAAGATGATAAAGGTTATTTTTCCCCAGAGCAATATAGGGCGCAATATTGTAACCGAGACTTTAAACGACAGACGGGTGAGAATAATAAATCTTCGTTCTATGTCTGGGTCTAGCGCCGCTGTGGAGGTATACCTCAAGAGTATTAAAACATCGGTCTACCACTCCCTTTCCAGAGACGGGAAAAGGCTTACGCTCAGGCTCAAAAGCCGAAATAAGCTGATGGCGTTAAAGCTCGACCCGGAAAGCCCCGAGCAAAAGCTTGCGAGGAAGAAAGAGGAAGATAAGGCCTTAAAGAAAATGGCCAAGACACAAAAAAGCGCAGGCCGAGAATTTTATGTCAAAGCGATGCACGATTTTCATAAAAATAAATTTGACGATGCTGTGAAGCTTTTCGGTAAATTTCTTAAATCGTACCCAAGCAGTATCTACCACGAAAAGGCGATGTACACCCGTGCCGAGGCACTCTACAGAATAGCCAAGAAAGACAATACCACATACAACGAGGCTATAAGTGCCTTTCGCATAGCAGGCTTTACCTACCCTCTATCCCCCTACAGAAACAGGGGACGGTTGAGAATAGCCGATATGTTTTTAGACCAGAACCATTTTGTAGAGGCGGCGGCGATATATCACAGCGTTATAAAGGGCGATAAAGACGGAAAGTTCGTTCTTTCCGCGTTAAGCGGCAAAGCCGATATATATCTAAAGAAGAAGGAATACAACAAAGCATATAACGAGCTGGAAAAGATACTAGTACTCTACCCCGCGGCAAAAGAGGTTAGGGAGGCTAGGTTCAAAATTGCCGAGGCATTCTATTTCAAAAAGCGATATGAAAAAGCGCTGACGATTTTCCAAGATTCAAACAGGAAATGGCCTTCATATATCAAGAGCAACCCAGACACGATGGACTACTTTGCCGACACATATTTCCAGCTAAAGATGTACGGCAAAGCGCAAAAGCTTTATATAGAGCTGATGAACCTTTTCCCCGGTGCGGATCAGGGTAAGAGCGCGCTTAACAGGGTAGCTAGGATATTGCTTATAGATAACAAACCAAAGGCGGCGATAAAACTTCTAGGCATACAGGCTAGACAATCGCCAGACGATCCAGAAGGCGTGGAGTCACGCTTAAGGCTTGCGGCGCTCGGTCATGCCAGAACAAAGTTTATAAACAGAGAAGAGGCAGGGGTAATAGACTATCCCGACTATTTCAGCCCGCTGGAAACGTATAACGAGATTGCGAGAACCCACGCAGGCAGTAAAGAGGCCCATGCCGCTATTTTTCAAAAGGCGAAGTATCTCTTTACGCAAAAAAGATTCGTAAAATCTATAGTTACGTTAAAAGAGATGATGGTTAAGTTTCCTGATTCCCGCTTTTCAGAAAACACGGCAAAACTGGTAAGGGATAACTTTTTCCAGCTTATTAGAAACTATCACGGCCAGCATGGATATTACAGGGTGCTGGCTACCTATTATGAGAACTTCGATCCGTTTCTATCCGACGTTAGGAACCCTGAGATAATGATAAAAGTGGGCGATGCCTATTTTGAAACAGGGCTTTTTAAGCGCGCCGTGGAAAAGTACCAGACTGCGTTCAGGCTCGATAGGCAGGGGGTCTTTAAAGAGAGAATAGCTTTTAGTATCGGCAGGTCTTTCGCCTCAATGCGCAGGTGGGAAGATGCCGAGAACGAATTAAAAAAGTTTGTCGGCAGGTTCAAAAATTCCTCTCACGCCGCTGACGCGGTGCATCTTTTGGGGAATGTATACTATTCGCAAAAGCAGTTTGAAAAAGCTGTAGGCTCAATGAGGTATGCTATTTCGCTAGATGATAAACATAAGGAGAACTCTCGTTCCGCCTACTATCTTGGCGTTATGCAAAAGGAGATGAAGGAATACAGTGAGGCGACTATCTATTTTCAAAAGGCGATAGATTATTACCGCCCCACGGTCGGCAAAGGTGAGCCGAGGCACTTTGTGGAAAGCCACTACCAGCTTATAGAAACAGCATACCTAGCCGGAGATTACGAGAGTGCCAAACTTTTTGCCGACGGAGCGGTGAACCTTTACGGTAAAAACCTGCAAAATTCATGGGCGCGCTATATAAAGAGCGATAGCGAAGCGAAACTTAGCGAAGATGAAAAAGCTATAATCTCGTTAAAAGGAATAGTGGAGACCGATTCCGCCTCTATATACGGCAAAGTGGCCGATGCCTCTATAGGAAATATCAACTGGAAAATAAAAAACAAAGAGCTCTTCGCCTACTAAGCAGGCAACGCCTGCTGGCGGCAGTTGCCGCGCAACAGCGTGGAGCCGGTTCTCACAAGTGGTAGAAATCTTTTTTCCAGAGCTTCCAGTAGCATAACTGCATAGCGCAACTGCCGTCTTCGGCGGGGCATTTGTTCTCATCCCCTCTGCTCTCCGCGCTCTTTGCGGTGAAAATCTTTAGCGGCTGGTATATCCGTTTGGCAAAAATTCTATGAAGTTCCAGAAAGTTCGCATATTGCTTGCGAGAAGCAAACCTGCAAAGCGGACATTTCCTTTTTCAATCAATATGAGCTTTCCCAAGCCTTCGATTAAAACTCAAAAGAGGGGCGGAACGCGCGCGGGTGCCAAAATAAGCTACATTAGCTTCTCAATTAGAATGAGTTTCTGCAAGCGAAGCTAAAGGCGGCGAAGCTAACAAAGGGAGAGGATGATGAAAGTCATATCCAGCTCTGCCTTCCGCACGGTATAATACAGCATTGTTTTTTGGAGGAGGGATTATGGCAGTTATAAAAAAAGAGATGGTGATAAACGAGGTAATTAAAAAATACCCCGAGAGCGTAAAAGTTTTTGCCAAGCACAAGGTCGATTCCTGTTGCGGCGGCGGCGAGAGTATCGCGACTACGACGGCGGTAGGCGGTGCCGATATAAATAAAGTAATGGAAGACCTCAACAAAATGGCGGCAAAGGAGAGCTGAATGACAAAAACAAAATGGAAACAAGATTTCTATCTTGATGTTGAACCGATAGCTATGCAGGATCCGCTCGCTTCGGTGCTGGGAGCTACCGACGACGGAGAGCCTATATACTACGCCTACGAAGACTGCGTAAAGCTGGCGGGTCATGCCTGCGCCTCTGTATCTTCCGCTTTTCAGATGACAAAGGTTGCCCTAAAGGCGCTTTACCCGGGGGACGAACTGCCGGTAAGGGGCGATATAGAGGTGAGATACTCAGGAGACAGAGAGGACGGCGCGAACGGCCCTATAGGGCAGGTGATACAGTTCCTCACAGGCGCCGCCATCGAGACCGGCTTTCACGGGCTTGGCGGTAAATACTCCCGCGCAGATAGATTCGTCTACGACCAGAATCTCGAAGGCGACAGGCCAGGGATCATGGCGGTATTCAAGCGGTCCGACACAGGCGATGCCGTTACCGTTTATGCGAACCCAAGCGTAATACCGATGACAGACGAGGAAAAAGAATGCAGTAGCTATATGCCGCAGACGATAATGGGATCTGCCACGCCGGAAGAGAGAGAAAAATTTTATAAATATTGGCAAGGCAAAAACAGAAAAATACTGCTGGAAGATCATCCACCAGCATTTATAGTGGAGAAGGTTTAAGGGGAGACAGGTAGCCTAGCTGTTTTTTTGTCATCTTTTTTTGATTTATTCTTCCGAAGAAATTTGTCTCAAAATGAATTTTCCCATTAAGGGAACAGCAAAAGAATACTTCCCATGACGATTTTTATAAACGAGCCCAGAGTTGCAAAGTGACGCGAGCATCTGCGTAACATGGCTGTTGCTAAAAGGTTATATGACGTAGCCTGTGTAGGCGGGGGGAGTGCTACTCCCCTATATTTCCTCTTCTCTCCCACAGAGCGAACTCTACATCCTGCTTTAGCCATTTCCCCTGCCTCTCATTGCATAGCAGGGAGACGCTTTCTTCCGGCGAGATAAACTCAAGCCTATAGAAAAACCCCGGCTTTGCGTATACCTCTTCCAGTTTTTCAAGCGGTATCGTTACACCTCTGTGCGTTATCCCTTTCATCGTGAGTGTCAGCGGCCGCTTTATAGTTTTTAAACTAGCCGAAAGAACAAGGAGCATAGCGGTAATAACAAAAAACGGAATGCCGGCGAGCAGGGAATAGCTTTCGTCAAGAAACGACATAACAGCAATCCCCACAACTATATTAACAAGCGCCAGCGCGACGATAATAGCTAGTATAGAGTTCGGCAAAGGTATGCCCCACTTCATACCGCCGTCTATCTTTTCTCTATCTATTTTCAGCTTTTCATCGTGCATCGGCACAGTTCTTTTCTTCAGTTTTATGTAAAGCGGCTCTACCACCTCTCCGGCATTTTCGCGTGAGAGTTCTTTACCGTCAATATCTTTTTCTACCAGAATTACTTTGGTCACACCGCCGACCTTTCCCGCCGCCATCTTAGCTTTTTTAAGCGAACTCTCCAGAGGAAGACGGTATGTTCTGCCGCCTTTTATGAAAAGCGTAACAGCCCACTTCGTTATTTCCGGCGCTATCTCTATCTGCTCAAGGTCGGCAATATTTTCCGTTGCCATCTTCCACGAAAAATAATCTTTTCTTATAAAAATAAAAAGCTCTGCCTGCTGGTCGTAAAAAAGGTTAAGCGGCATACTGCTTAAAAGCTTTTTTCTTAAAAGCGCTACTGCCAAAATAAACCCGACTATCGAAATCGTAGGGTCTATCAGCCGTGTAGCTTCGGAAAGACGCAGTTGGGAAAATATGACGACAGCGACAGCAAAAGCCGACGCAAGAGCGAAGCCTTTGAACACCAGCGCGAGTACCGCGTGGGTGCGGTAGACAGGGTATGACGGGTAGAGGAGCCGCATATCGGCGTACTTGTCTGACGGGTCGAATGTGGATCGCTGCTTGTCGCTCATATGTCTATTTGATGAAATGCTTGCTTAAGGAGAGGCCCTGATTGTGATAGTTGGAGCCGATACCGCTACCGTAGGTGGTGGTTGGTACTGCCGCCATCTTCTCATAACGTAGCTTAAAAAATATCTGCCCGTCATCAACGCGGAACGGTACATCGTGGGGCCGTACCTCCAGTACCGCTTTGGTTCCTTGTAATTTGCCATTTTGTTTCTCTCCGCCAAAGCCCGGGTCGAAAAAGCCGGCATAATGCGTCCGCAGTTCGCCGGAGCCTGCGTCATACTCTACCATTTCAGCCGCGTGACTTTCAGGAATACGGACACTCTCCTTTGAGGCGAAGATGTAAAACTCTTCCGGTTCCAGTATCAGGAAGTTTTCGTGTGGTGATTTTATAGGCTCCCAAAAGTCGATAATGCGGTGTTGTCCCACTTTCGAGAGGTCGATTACACTGCTGTTTTTCTTTGCCATGTAGCCGACTACCCCTTCGTCAATCTCGGTATGTATCTCTATTCCCATGTATAGGCCGTTTTGTATTATCGGTTTTTTAATCGGTTTGGCCGAATTAAAAAGAAGGGTATGTTTTTGATGCAGAAGATATAAATCTTTATCATCAATTAAGATATTGTTATCCAAAAGGTCTCTTTGTCTAAAATTATCTCCCGACGAATCTATATCGTTACACCTGTAAAAACGGATTTGGTTAAGCGTCAGTCCTGTCTTAACCTTGATGGTAAACGAGCGGGGGGCAACCTCAAGATACAAAGGGCCTCTATATCCAGCTTCAATATCTTCAAACCTGCTGGAGTTGTCGGTAATAACTCGCGTAAAAATATCTAGCCTGCCGGTGGAAGACTTAGGGTTTGTACGCCCCTTAATATTGAGGGGCAGTTTTAACGATTCGAGAAGAGGTATTAGGTAGATATTCCCTCTCTCTAAAATCGCACCTTTTTTTAAGCTGAATTCGTACATCTGAAGCTCTTTTAGAGTTTCTTTTACAGTCTTCTTTTGCGGCAGAAAAGAGCTTCTAATGCGGTAGGCTTTTTTTCCTAAGCGGAGGTCTATGCTGGAAGGCTGGTATTGCCCTTCGTCAAACTTTTCATTGGAAATAAGATACTTCTGGTCAACCGCTTTTCTCAGTTCTTGTATCGGCAGTACGCCTTCGTTCCCGATTGATGCAGATTTTTTACTCACCTGCTCGATTCTACCCGCTTTTAGGCTAGATTTGTATAGAAGAGGAGCGGAAAAGGACAAAAAAAAAACTGGGGGTCGCCTACAACCCCCAGTTTAAAAGCCGAACAGTAAATTTAGACTACGCGGTTACCGCTAGTCTTCCGAGTTACTTCTTTTTAGCCTTTTTCTTAGCCTTCTTTTTGGCCTTTTTCTTGGTGGCCTTTTTCTTAGTCGCTTTCTTTTTAGCCTTTTTCTTGGTCGCTTTCTTTTTAGCCTTTTTCTTAGTTACTTTCTTTTTGGCCTTTTTCTTCACAGCTTTTTTCTTAGCTTTCTTTTTGGCTGCCATATCTATACACCCTCCTTTCTTTAGTTTTTCTCGTTATATCTATATTATTTAATGCCGATATCCAGCTGTTTATCTTCATATTTTTTTAAGAGATGCTCGATAGCTGTCCGAAAAAGTACCGCTTTTGTCACCTGTAGCTCCTTCGCTATTTTATTGAGCATCAAAACCTGATGCTCATAAAGATGAGTGGTCACTGGAACCTTCTTTTTCGACGTGGTATCCACCCCAAACCCCCACTATGTATAGCTGTTAATACAAATAACATCATTTTAAATAAAGCCTATTTAAATTACTGAAGACAATATTTGCACATATTTATATTTTAGTCAACCTTTTTTTAGAAAAAATAATAACAATTTTAAGCCCCCAATATCTACGGGCAGAGACGAGTAAGGTTCAACCCGCCTTTAACCGCCAATACCTCTCTAGGGAGGGCTTTTAAGTATCAGCTTGCTTACTAGTATCGTGATACTGTTCTATATAATTTATGGATATCCTTTTTGTTTCTTCAGAGGCATCTCCTTTTGTAAAAACAGGGGGGCTTGGTGATGTATCTTTTTCTCTCCCATCTGCCATTTCGGGGCAGGGAGAGAAGGTTAGGGTACTGCTTCCCCTCTACGGTTCGATAGCTAGCTCTCGGCTTGAAGATGCCGGCATAGCTTTTTCGATAAAACTTAAAGGAAGCCTCTTAAAAGCGTCGATACTAAAGACCGATATATTCGGGGTAGAGTTTTACTTTGTTAAACAGGAAGAGCTTTACGGCGGTAGAGAGGGGCCGTACGGCGATGCCGACGGTGATTACCATGATAACGATGCAAGGTTTATATTTTTTAATAGAGCTGTTATCGAGTTCGCAACTTCTCTTACACAACCGCCGGATATAATTCACCTCAACGACTGGCAGACAGGCCTTGTGCCGCTTTACCTAACGCTTGAAAGGGAGAAGAAAGGCAAACTGTCGGCTGTTAAGTCTGTTTTTTCCATTCATAACCTTGCGTATCAGGGGCATTTTCCAAAAGATTCCTTTACCTTTACCAGCCTGCCGGCAAGATATTTTACTGAAAACGAGACGACAGGCGTCGCCCATTACGGCAAGCTGGCGTTCTTGAAAACCGGCATACTCTACGCCGATTTTCTTACCACCGTAAGCAAAACTTACGCAAAAGAGATACTTTCGCCGGAATTCGGTTTTGGGCTGGAGCAGTTTCTAAACAGCCGGAAAAAAGAGCTAAAAGGGATTTTAAACGGTATTGATACCAAAGAGTGGAACCCGCGAACCGATAAGCTTATACCGGCAAACTATTCTGCCAACAACCTGTCCGGTAAAAAGCTTTGCAGAGCAGAGCTTTTAAGAGAGTTCGGCATCGACAATGTCGGCAATCGGCACCCCCCTCTGGTCGGGATGGTCTCGCGTCTTGTAGAGCAGAAAGGTTTTGACATAATGATCTCCGCCATTAAAGAGATGCTTGCTTTAGATTTCAGCCTTGTAATTCTAGGTAGCGGGCAAAAGGAGTACGAGGAAGCGATTTTGGAGATTTCGAAGGAACATCCAAAGAGGGTCGGGCTTAGGCTTGGTTACGATAATAGGCTTGCCCATATAATAGAGGCAGGGGCCGATATTTTTCTTATGCCTTCCCGCTTCGAGCCTTGCGGGCTAAACCAGATGTTTTCGCTAAAGTATGGAACGGTTCCGCTGGTAAGAGCTACCGGAGGCCTTGCCGATACGGTAACGCAGTACAGTGCTAAAACAGGCAAAGGCAACGGGTTTGTTTTTAACAAACCTGAAAAGGCAGATTTTCTTAAAAGTTTTCGCCAAGTGCTCGAAATGTTTGGCCAAAAAGAAGAATGGGAAAAAATAATGAAAAATGGAATGGCAGAGGATAACTCATGGGGCGAATCGGCAGGCGAGTATGTAAAGCTTTATAAATCGCTCATAGGTAGCTAGAGATAGCTGTTCTCTTCGTCTCTGCTTGCCTCTTGCCAAAGCAAGGCAGATAATGAACATGGAGGTTCTTGCTTATGTTAAAAAGTTTAAGAGAAGCGGTTTTTGCCGGCAGTTTCTACCCTGCCTCCAGCGGGGAGATTTTCGCAAAACTTGATTTGATAATGAGCAAACTGTCACCACTCAAAAAAGAAAAAGTGATAGCTGTTATATCGCCGCACGCCGGCTGGGCCTATTCCGGCGCTGTTGCCGCGAAGGTTTTTGCCTCTATCGAGGTGCCTGGCGACGTGATATTGATAGGGCCGAACCATAGAGGTATAGGGGATACCGCCGCTATCGACAGTTCAAAAAGCTGGTCGTTTCCGTTTGGCGATATTCCGGTGAACGGCAAAATAGCTAAAGAGATAGCAAAGCGTTGTCTGTCCGTTTCGTTCGATTCAAGGGCGCATTCTAAGGAGCATTCGTTAGAGGTTATCATCCCGTTTCTCTACGCGCGCAATAAGAGCGTGCGGATAATTCCTATATCGCTTTTTACGGAAGATGAGACGATTGTAGCCGAACTGGGGCTGGCTACAGCAAGAGTGGCAAAAGAGTTTGGTGCGTTGATAGTCGCCAGTAGCGATATGACGCATTTTTTAAGCGATGGTGCCGCGCGCGAAATGGACGGCGAAACTATAGAGATAATAAAGAGCTTAAGGCCGCTGGAAGTTTTGCGAAAAGCGAAAAGCGATTCGGCTCTTTGCGGCGGCGCGCCGGTAGCGGTAATGCTTACGGCATGCAAAGAGCTTGGAGTAAAGAGCGCCCAGCTTGTCGGCTACAGCAATTCGGGAGATGTAACCGGAGATAGATCGAGAGTGGTCGGCTACTGCGGGTTCTGGTTCGTTTAGACAGGTTTGAAAAATCTTTAAACCTAAAATATTAAAATAAAGTTCTTGCCGTCTTCGGCATTGAAAGACTGCTGGAAGGCTGTTGCCGAATGACATAAGGGAACCTCTAAAAATCTATTTTTAAAGTTCTGACTTTTGGTTGGTCGAATTATAGATGGGGATTTAGTGCTATTGCCGAAACCGATGAAGAAAATCACTTATTTTTAGAGGAACCCATAAGCTGGTTCTATTGCAAATTGCCAATATCTAAAGATTCTATCTTTAAGGAATTAGAAAATGAACCTCTCCTTGAAATGTTCAAAAAACTATTTCGGCAACTCCCCCTTAAGAGGCCGAAAATATTAAAAAGAGTATCATCAACGTCGCCAAGCTATAGGTATAGATTGTAGGTAATGTATCAGTTTGAAAATTACAGTCATTTTTCTCCTCCCCTCGCGAAGCTAAAGGTGAGGGCATCCCCCGTGAGTGCGGGACGAAGGGGCTACCTTAAGGGGTACCGCCCCTCAGTCTCCTCCTTTTTCAAAGGAGGGGAACCACTGAAATCTAAACTGACACACTGCCAAACGATAGGCATAGATTGAAGTCCCCCCAGACGGCTAACCGAGCTGATGGCACAAAAGCGGTTTGCTTATAGCCTCTTTACCTTTTTGCTTGGCGCGGGGGCTAGTCAGCCTTTTTTACCGAACATATTATAAAGAGCGGCGCCGCCGTAAAGCGCCATCAGCGTGCCTATGCAGAGTGCCGCGAACCCACCGCTTTTGTTGATGGCAAAGTAAATAACATAAAGACCGCTTACGAACAGTGACGACGAAAAGAAGGTTGTAAGCATCATCTTCAAAAGCACTGAATAAGAAGGAACCTTGTACTGGAATCGTATCCGGTTTAGATAGTAGTTGAGGTATTGCTCCAGTGTTTCTTTAAAGCCGGGGGTCGCTTTCGATAGCTCGGCATTACAGTAGCTACAATAGTTATCACCCTGCTTGTTAGGGCAACCGCATTTGCCGCATTCGAGTGCGCCAAGAGGGGTAGCAGGGCCGTTTTTTCGTTCCCTCATCTTCCCCAAGATTTTATCACCCGCCTTATTATATGTAAACCGACCGACTTAGCGCCAGCCGGAATGCTAGATTCGATTACCCCGATAAGCTGTGAGAGCTTTCCCACAGAGCGCGGGGAGTTTTCCAGTATGTAGTCGATGCTTTTGGCGGTTATAAGTATCTGCCTGTCGGCGGCTAGCTTTCTTATTACTTCTCTCTTTTCGTCATCGCCTAATCTTTTTATATTTACCACCATGCCGGATAGAAGTCTTGTCGATAGATGGTCCGGCAGGTAGCTAGCCTTTGCCGGAGATTTTGCCATAGCAACCGCTAAAAACCGTCAGCTTTGTATAAGCTCATTAAACAGATGAAACAGCTCGTCGTAAAAAGCTCGGTTTTCTTGTAGCAGGTCGATATCATCAACGCAGACGATGTCGTAGTTTGCCAGTAGTTTAAGGTTCTTTTTCATCTCTGCTGGCGGTAGCGGTAAAAGTTTAGAGGCTGAAATATAGACCGCTTTAACGCCCCTTCTTTTCTTTATCGAAATTCCTTTTAATAGGTGGCTCTTTCCGCTTTCTTTTGCTCCGGTTATCACGAGGCTTTGCGGCTGGTTTTGCTTTTTTTCTCCAAAAATTCTAGCGGCGGCAAGAGGAACTTTGTTAAACTTCCCTTCGTAAAACCTCTCAAGCGAGAAAAGATATCTCTCCTTTAAAGCAAGGCCGAATTTTAACTGCCGGTTTTTCTTTTCCATCTTTCTTTAGTGTCGCTCTATCAATAAGGTTTTAAAAATCATAACTAAAAAACAGGTAGCTCGCTTGACTGGGTCAAGAACTTGTGTCTAGTATTGCACCGATAGATGCCAGAGGCATAAACGATTTTTTTGGTGCGCTAAAATATGACGATAGAGAAGCTGAAAAAGGGCGGCCGTATAGAGGTTATGCCGGAAGATCTCGCAAGCCAGATAGCGGCCGGCGAAGTTGTGGAGAGGCCTGCTTCGGTAATAAAAGAGCTGATAGAAAACGCTCTCGATGCCTCTGCTTCCAGTATAGAGGTAGATATATCGCTCTCCCGCAGAAGAATGCGTATAAAAGACGACGGGTATGGCATACCGCCCGGCCAGCTAAAAACAGCACTCGCGCGACACGGCACGAGCAAAGTCTACCGCAGGGACGACATCTTTGGCATAGGCACTTTCGGCTTTCGGGGCGAGGCTTTGCCGTCTATCGCTTCTGTAAGCAGGCTTACGCTTACATCCCACGCAGAAGGCGAACCGGAAGGCTCTCAGATAATAGTGGAAGGCGGAGAGATAAAAAGTGTCGAGGCCGCCCCTCCTATCGGCGGAACTGAACTGCTTGTCGAAAACCTTTTTTATAACACCCCCGCAAGGCGGAAGTTCGCAAGGTCAGATTCGACGGAGATGACGCATATAACCTCTGCTGTTATAAACTCCGCCCTTTCATTTCCACAAAAGAGGTTTTCTTTCGTAAAAGATAAAAAGCAGGTGCTTCGGCTCTCTCCAGCCAAAACATTACGGGAGCGGGTGGGGCAGATATTCGGCATAGAATATGCCGAGAAGCTTATCGAGATAAACTTTCGCGAAGGGGAGATGCTGGTATTCGGGCTTGCCGGAACGCCGGACTTTAACCGCGCAACCTCCATAGACCAATATTTTTTCGTAAACGAAAGGCCGGTAAAAGATACGCTTATACGGATGTCGACGGCGAGGGCGTACTTCGACCTTTTGCCGAGAGGAAGGAAGCCGGTAGTATTTCTAAAGCTTTCGCTCCCGCTTGAATCTGTAGATGTTAATGTGCATCCGGCAAAAACGGAGGTACGCTTTTCGGAGCCTGGCAGAATATCAACGGCGATAGTAGAAGCTATAAGAAAAGGGCTTGGCAGTTCCGCCGTTCCGGTGATGGCTCAGACAAGAAAGAGCTTCAACAACAGCGACGACCAGAATGTCCGTATATCTTCTTCGCACCTTACCAGCATCACTGGCAGACCATCCGCTAAAGGAGGATTTGAGAGAAGTTTCGAATTATGGAGCAAACCTCTTAGAGAAGATGGACTGCTTGGAGCAAACGAACCGCCGTTATCGTCGCCGGCGCACGGCAGACTTTCGCCAACAGCCATCCCTATCGGACAGATTTTTAAAACATTTCTTCTTATCGAAGACGGCGATTCGTTTTTCATACTGGACCAGCATACGGTACACGAGCGTATACTTTTCGAGCGGTTCATGGCAAAGCTTAGCGGTAGGCAGATAGAAAGGCAAAAGCTGTTGGTAACAGAGACAATAGATACCGACTCTATAAAAGCCTCTCTTATACTCTCTAACCTAAAGACGTTTGACGAGCTGGGCTGGACGCTTGAACCGTTTGGCAAGAGTTCGTTCGTAATACGAGAGGTCCCCGCGCTTCTCGTTGGGAAAAATTACACAGAGGCGGTAAAGGAACTCTCCGAGACGATAGAAGGAAACCGCGAGCTTGATTTTAAGGAGATGGTGTCGGAACTGGTATCGCGGATGGCATGCAGGGCGGCGGTAAAAGCTGGCGACAGCTTGTCTCTAAAAGAGATATCGGCGCTGGTAGAAGATCTCGGCAAAACGGAACTACCGTACACCTGCCCGCATGGACGGCCCGTCGCTGTAGAGATATCGAGAGATTCTCTTTATAAAGATTTTTTAAGGCCGAGCTAGAGGGACTGTTTTCGATAAGAGTTTTTTTGAGCATTTTAAGGGAAAGTTTATTTTCTAACTTTTTTAAAATAGAGCCGTTAGAGGTTGGCATTTTGCGGCAAGATTAAGATTGTATTATTCGGCAACAGCCCCGATAAAGAGCTTTTGAAAAAGTAATTTACCTTTTTATCTTTTTTCTCTGTTTTTACCGCAAAGGGCGCAGGGAACGGAGAGAACCATTCTCTTCGTCATTATCGTAAAATGCGTTGGCATCTTGCGGCAATCTATCGTAAGCGGGGCCGCTACCTAGAGCGTTCGGCCTTCCTCGCGGCATTCCCACCTGAAAAGCAATTCTTGCGACGCTGGGAGCGCGGCTATCGGCTCTACGCTTCTGTCTCGCCTATCTAAAGCGACTTTTGCGCAGTTGCGGTAGAGCCTACTACCATCTAAAGTATAGCGATGGAAAGTAGCAGTGTGCTAAGAACAGTCTCCAAAAACTCTTTATACAATCTGCTCGGTTCACTCTGGCAGTTCGGTATCGTCCTTATAGGCACCCGAATCGCTATCGGTCTTATCGGCGCGGAATCTTTTGGCCTTCTATCGCTCGTCGGCGGTACCGCCGGTTACTTCCTTTACATGGAGATGGGAATAGGCGAAACGATAGTAAAAAAAATCTCCGAGGCTAAAGGTTTTGACGAGGTATCAAGAGCCGCCTCTACCCTCTTTTACTTTAGCGCGGGTCTAGGGCTTTTACTGGCGCTACTTCTTACACTCTTTGCTGTTTACGGCGTGGAACTGCTTTTCTCTTTCGATAAACCTCTTATAGAAAGTGCCGCGCGGATGTTTCTCGTAATAGCGTCGGCTTTATGGGTTCTTTACCCGTTGAACCTTTTTGCCAAAATATTTGTCGGCCTTCAAAGGATGGATATTTACAATTTTTTAAGAGTAGTTTTCCAAACTCTGATGCTCGTTATGGTCATCATTTTTTTAAGATACGACAGCAGTGCGGAATCTGCCGTAGCCGCTATCACTATTACCGGCTTTCTTTGGAAGCTTACCGCGTGGCTTACCCTTAAAAAGCTCTACCCCCAAATTGTGATAAGCAAAAAGCTTGTAACGAGGGAAAACCTTAAAGAGGTAACAAGGTATAAGACATTCGCCTTTATAGGACAGGCGGCGGGCCACACCATAAACCAGTGCGACATATACATAATAGGAATGATTCTAAATCCTGCCGCCATCGCGCTTTATTCGGTTGCTAATATCATTTCTATAAAGATAGCCGAGGTCGCGGGAGTTTTTGGCGCGGTGATAATGCCTATACTCTCGCGGTTTCATGGGGCTGGCGAGATGGAGAAAGTACGCAAAGGTTTTGAGATAAGCACGCAAGGGATACTGCTGTTGCTACTGCCTGTCACCGTTTTCTTCTGCGTTTATGCCGAGACGATTTTAAGACTCTGGGTAGGAGAGGAGATGATACCGGCTACTAATGCTATGAGGTTTCTCTCTATCGCATGGCTGTTGCAGGCGGTAAGCATAATGGGAGGCCTTACTCTCAAAAGCATAAACAGGCCGGAGCGGGAAGCAGGGTGGGCTGTCTCTATCGCCGTTTCAAATGTGGTACTCGATTTCTTTTTTATAGCCGCTTACGGGATGATAGGCGCGGTATATGCCACGCTTTTGTGCCAAGCTGTCGGTCTTTACGGCTATATCGCTGTTACATGCAAAAATATAGGCTCTGGAACTACGGCGATTATATTTCCACTTGCCAAAATCGGCATCGCGGGGCTTTTTTTCGCTCCGGTTTATTACCTTCCTTTGCCTATGTACCTTTTCTTTTTAAAGCCGGTATTGCATATTGCTCTTTTTTGGGGGAGCTGCTACTTTTTGCTGGCCGACGGCGGCAGTAAAGAACAGATAAAAAATATCGTGGAAGCGGCGGTTAGAGAGAGCCGGTTAGCCCCTCGTCCGCGCGGTTAGAATTTATTGTCAGGCGGGCTGTCGTCCTTTTTCCCGTCCTCTTTGTCCGCGCCGCTTCTATCAAAATATATCCAGATGAACGCCATAAAAAGGATCAAAGCTATAGGATTGCTAAGGTAGGCGTATATCGTTGTCGCGATTTCCATAATTTAAAATCCCCGTTATTAAGTAATGCCGCTTAATATAGCAGATTACTTTCGTAAACCTGCTAAATATCGTAAAGGGAGTCTATCTCCTTAGAATATTTTTTTGCCACCACTTTTCTTTTTACCTTCAGCGTTGGGGTAAGCTCACCCCCTTCCATAGAAAACTCTTTTGACAGCAGAGCTATTTTCTTTATCTGTTCAAACCGCGCGAACCGCCCCATCATAGCTTCTACTCTTTTTTCGATAAACTTTTTAGCATCGTCGCTTGCCGTCATATCTTCATTTTCCTTGTATCTCTGCCCTTTACTTTGCAAAAAGTTTTCGAGCTTTTTGAAATTCGGCACGATAAGCGCCGATACAAAATTTCTATTTTCGCCGGTTACCACAGTCTGCGCTATATAGTCGTCTTCCAAAAGCAGAGCCTCCAGCATCTGCGGCGCCACCTTCTTGCCGCTTGACAGAACAAGAATATCTTTTTTACGATCGGTAATCTTTAAATAACCGTCATCTATCTCCGCTATATCGCCGGTATGAAACCATCCATCGCTATTAAACGATGCCTTTGTTTCGGCATCATTGTTGTAATAACCGCCGAACACCGAAGCTCCTTTTACCAGCAGTTCGCCGTCATCGGCGATCATCACCTCTACGTTATCAAGGGGCGGGCCTACAGCCCCTTCGCGGGGGGCCTCCAGAGGGTTTACCGCTATTACCGGCGATGTTTCGGTAAGGCCGTACCCCTCCAGCACCTTTAAACCTACCGCTCTAAAGAAAAGTGAAACATCCTTTCCCAGAGGCGCTCCGCCGGATACGAAAAACCGTATCTGCCCGCCGAAGCCTGCCTGAATTTTTTTAAATATAAGCGTGTCGGCAACCGCATGCTGAAAACTAAGAAGAGGCGGGAGAGCCTTTCCTTTTATGGCGGGGTCGTTAAACCTTTGTCCCACGTCCATAGCCCAGTGGAAAAGCTTTCGCCGCCATGCCGGAGCCTCTTCCACCCTTTGCTTTATACGGGCTATCATTTTTTCAAAAAGGCGAGGCACGCTTACCATTATGGTCGGCTTTACCTCTAGGATATTTTGCGGAATCGTATCTACACTCTCGGCGTAATAAATCGACATCCCCGCCGCGAGCTGTGCGTAGTATCCAGCCATTCTTTCAAACGCGTGGGTAAGAGGAAGAAAGGATAGATGCCTGTCGGCTGGATATACTTTTAGCCTTCTCAATATCGCTTCAACATTGGCTGTAAAATTTGCGTGAGTAAGCATAACCCCTTTTGGCGTTCCTGTGGTGCCGGAGGTGTATATAATAGAGGCGAGCGTTTCCGGTTTTACATCTTTTCTAGCTTCATCGTATCCTTCGTCCGGTGCTGTTGCTTTTAGCAGTGATGAAAAGGTTACGCTTTTTTTCCCTTCAAAAGGTTTGATTTTATCCTCTACCGTAATTACCAGTTCTAGTTTCGGCAGACCCCCAGCTATCTCTCTTAATTTCAATATCTGATCCTCGCCGGAGACTACGATATATTTTGCTCCAGAATCTAAGAGGATATGGCCAGCCTCCTCTGCCGACAAAGTGGAGTAAAGCGGCACATCTACGGCGCCTATCGTGATGGAACCTAAGTCGGCTATTACCCATTCAGGGGAGTTAGAAAGCATAAGCGCCACTCTATCGCCAGGCCTTACGCCGATGGAGTAAAGCGATTTTGAGAAAAGCGAAACCTTCTCGGCCAGCTTCGCGTAGCTAACGGGAACCCACCTGCCGTCTTCTTTGTGGTATAGCACTTTGTTGTTCGGGTATGCCTGCGATGCTTTAAGGAGGATTTCGGGAACGGTTTTTATATTCCCCATGCCTACATCGTAACATGGGACTGTTTCCAAAAGAGTTTTTTGAGCAGTTTAAGGAAAAGTTTATTTTCTAACTTCTTTAAAATAGAACCGTTAGAGAGTGGCAAGTTGTAGCAAAATCAAGATTGTCTTATTCGGCAACAGCCCCAACATGGAACAGTGGGAGATTTATCTTTTGCCGTTCCAGCTGGAAAACACCTTTTGCCCCCCTTTTTGCGCTTCTTTACAGCTTTTCGCAAAAGTGGGGGGGGAGTCTCTCGCCTTAAAGGCCTGCTTCGGCCCTTAGTTTGTCGGCTATGTCGGTTTTTTCCCATGTAAAGTCTGGGAGTTCCCGTCCGAAATGGCCGTAGGCGGCGGTCTGCCTGTATATCGGCCTTCTAAGGTCAAGCGTCTTCAATATTCCGACAGGTCTCATGTCGAAATTATTTCTTACTATGTCTACTATCTTATCTTGCTCTATCTTGCGTGTGCCGAAAGTATCGACAAGTATAGAGGTAGGCTCTGCCACGCCGATAGCGTATGAAAGCTGTACCTCGGCCCTATCGGCTATACCGGCCGCTACAAGGTTTTTGGCGACATATCTCGCCATATAACATGCCGAGCGGTCTACCTTGCTTGGGTCTTTGCCCGAAAAAGCACCGCCGCCATGATGCCCCGCGCCGCCGTATGTATCTACTATTATTTTTCTTCCTGTAAGCCCGCAATCTCCGTGAGGACCGCCGATTACAAACCGTCCGGTAGGGTTGATATGGAATTTGATACGTTTTTCGTTATAAAGCTCTTTTGGGAGTATCGGAAGTATAACCTTTTCGATAATCTCTTTCCTTATTGTGTCGTTATCAACTTCTGGCGCGTGCTGGGTAGAGATAACCACGGTATCTATTACATGCGCCTTTTGGTTTTTATATTCGACAGTAACCTGTGATTTGCTATCTGGTCTTAGCCATGCAAGCGTCCCGTCTTTTCTAAGGTCTGCCATGCGAGATACCAGCTGATGAGAAAGAAGTATAGGCAATGGCATAAGCTCTTTGGTCTCATTGGTGGCATAGCCGAACATAAGCCCTTGGTCGCCAGCACCCTGCTCTTCCGCTGTTTCGCGCACGACACCTTGAGCTATATCGACGCTCTGCTCATGTAGCCCGACAAGAACCGAGCAAGATTCGTAATCGAAGCCGAGCTTGGAATCGTCGTAACCTATCTCCTTGATCGTCTGCTTTGCTATATTTATGTAGTTTATATCTTTAGCTTTAGATGTAATTTCGCCAGCAAGCATAACCAAGCCGGTGGTGACAAGCGTTTCACAGGCAACTCTCGCGTATCGGTCTTGAGCTAGGTGCGCGTCAAGAACCGCGTCTGAGATTTGGTCAGAGACCTTGTCTGGATGTCCTTCGGAAACTGATTCCGATGTAAACAGGTAGTTAATTCTCCCCATTAGCTTCTCCTTTGTAGTTTAAAGTAAGCCGGTAATATAACAAGAATTTGTACTGCCGTACAAGTTAGTTTGAACTATAAAGACCGATCCGGTTCCCACTGCTAATTCGGCTGTTCCTTTCTTCCTATCGAACTCTTTTGAATGCCTGCCCCAGCATCTAGATTGACAGCATAAACAAATTTTTCAACCGCGTACCGTATATTTTCCACGCTTTTTTCCAGATTGCTTTTCGCTTCGTCGGCACTCATTTCCTTGTCAAACATTCCTGCCGATAGAAGCACTAGCTGCAGCTGGTTGTTTACCTCATGTTTTAATAAGAAACCGGCTGTCGCCATCTCTTTGAATTTTTGAACTTTGTCTCTTTTGTCTTCTGGTATGGTGGCAAACTTTTCGTTCATTGCGTCTATGACAGCTTCGGAGTAAACATTCTCAACCGTATATTGGAGAAAGCCCGGGGCAAACGGTTTGACTATAAAATCGTTTGCCCCTTTTTTCATAGCCTCCACACCCATGTTGTAGGTGCCTACTGCTGTTGCCATTATCACCTTTACTCCGGCAAGCTTTTCGCTTTTCCTTATTTTTTCAAGCGTGGTCAGCCCGTCCATAATAGGCATCATTTGGTCTAACAGTACTATAGAAAAGTTTCGTTCTCTATTTAGTTTCTCAAGCGCTACCTTGCCGTTTTCCGCCTCTTCTATCACAAATCCGCCTCTTCCCAGCTCTATGCGCGCAAAATCTCTCATCGACTTGTCGTCATCGACCACAAGACATTTCTTTAAAGGCGGTTTAAATTCCATTGGTTAGCATCTCTCGACGATTATAAGAGTGAAGTGGTTCCTCAACATCCATTGTAACCGAGTTTTGCCTTTTTTAGAAATTATCGTTTATACCTGAGCGGGATTATGCTTCGAGGACTACTGTTCCGGCAAGCTTGTCGTGCCACCCTTGCTTTTTGCGGTCAAAGGCCGCCCAAAAAAAACCCAAAAAAAAGAAGGTAAAAGAAAGAGAGTAGCCAAAAGTTCTAAAAACGATACGCAAAAGAGAAGCTCTTTTCCCACCTATATCTGTCACCTTTATTCCAAGCAGCATCTTCCCGAGTGTCTGCCCTATAAAAGTATGGAACCATATGAAATAGACAAAAATGATAAGAAAGGAAAAAAGCGCCGAAAAGAGAGAAAACCAAAAGCTTAAGAACGGATTAAGGCTTGAAAGGGCAAGAGCTGTGCTAATCATACCTTTTAGAAATATCGCCAGTAGCATACAGTCTATCGAGAATGCCAAACCCCGAGCAAAAAAAGCGGCATAGAGCCGACCGTTGCCGGAGCCAGCGGTAAAGCTTACGCTACCTGAGCCGGCGGAACCTAGCGGGGAAGCTATTCAAGATCCAAGTCGTCAAGGTTGATATTCAGCGTTCCGTCCTCTTCATCGTCTTGTTTCTTTTTCTTTGGTTTGTCTGAATCTATAGAATCTTGCGCCGCTTCCAAGCCGTCAAGCCCTAGAGAATCAAGATCCACGTTTACCGTATCTTCGGGGTACTCCGGCATTGCGGGGGAGGCAAGCTTACCTGTATCCTCAAGAGCTTCAATTCCAGTTGTCGATATTTCAATTTCTGTCTCGGTCTTTGAGCCTGTATCCTCCAGAGTAATCTCACTGCCTCTGCCAAGAGTTATACCTTCACTATTTTCGAGAGCATCGACAGCAAGATCCTTAGTAGGCCCGGAGTCTTCGCCAATAGTGGCAGGCTCTTCGTCAAGGCTTATTTCGGCGACAGCATCTTCCGGCTCGCCGTCTTCCGGCTCTTCGTCAAGGCTTATTTCGGCGACAGCATCTTCCGGCTCGCCGTCTTCCGGCTCTTCGTCAAGGCTTATTTCGGCGACAGCATCTTTCGGCTCGCCGTCTTCCGGTTATTCGTCAAGGCTTATTTCGGCAACGGCATCTTCCGGCTCGTCGCCTGCCGGTTCTTCGTCACTTTTTTCCGAGAATGTATCTGTGGAAATATCGGCTACCGCTTCTTCTTCGGCACCGGCAACAGCAACAGCAGTATCTTCTCCAATATCTTCGCCTCCATTTTGTTTGGATGGCGATAAAATGTTGATAGATGAATAGCGTATAAAATCTATCCCAAACTCGGACTTATGTTCAGCCAGCTCCTTGCCGCAATTGGTACACCTGTCAAGATACTCAAAACTAACGTAACTGCATTTTGGACATTTCATAATCAGAATCCTTTCCAACTCGTTATCAAAAGTTTATCTTGGAGTGATGGGAAATGCAATATTTTCTGGTGTTTAGCCAAAACCTGCTAACATAGCGCCGTTTTCTGGCATTTTTGGGCGTTTAAGAAGGCTCGGCTTTTATATTTCCGCAATATCAAAAGGCGAATTATGCAAGAAAACCTTCCAAACCCAACGATGAAAATGATATAAAAAGGATTCTTTAAAAACGGTGTTAAAGAGGGTTGTTCTGGCTAAAAGAGGCACAAGCGGGGGATTATGGTAAAAAGAGTATGAGTTATCCTTTGATAATACAAGGCGGGATGGGAGCGGCCGTTTCCGACTGGAATCTTGCCAAAGCGGTTTCCAAAGAGGGCCAGCTTGGCGTAGTTTCTGGAACGGCGCTCGATATGGCTCTAGTAAGAAGGCTCCAGCTTGGCGATTCTGGCGGCAACATAAGAAGGGCGATGGAGCATTTCCCTATTCAGGAAATAATCAAAAGGATAATGGATGAATTTTTCATCCCCGGCGGCAAAAAAGCATCGGATGCTTTTAAACTTAGTCATATGTTCAGCCTCAACCCGTCGAAAATGCTCCAAGAACTCAATATCGTCGGAAATTTTGTCGAGGTTTTTCTAGCTAAGGAAGAGCATGACAACCTTGTAGGGATAAACTTTTTAGAAAAAATACAGCTTCCAAATCTTTCTGGAATTTACGGAGCGATGCTTGCCGGCGTAGATATAATAATAATGGGTGCCGGCATACCGAGAGAAATTCCCGGCATACTGGATAAGCTTGTAAACCATGAAGAAGTCTCCATGAAAATAAACGTCATAGGTGCTCAAACTGCCGGCGATTTTAAACTAACCTTTAACCCAAGCGCAATAATCGACAAAATTCTGCCTCCTCTAAAGCGACCGGAGTTTTTCCCCATCATCTCGTCGGCGGTGCTGGCCCTTACTCTTTTTAAAAAATCTACAGGCAAAGTAAATGGTTTTATCGTGGAAGGGGCAACTGCCGGAGGACACAACGCCCCGCCAAGAGGCGCCATGAAACTAGATGAAAACGGCGAACCTATCTACGGAGAAAAAGATAAGGTAGACTTGGGAAAAATCAAAAACCTCGGCTTGCCGTTCTGGCTTGCGGGCGGGTGGGGAAGCCCTGGAAAACTAAAAGAAGCAACAGAGCTTGGAGCCGCCGGCATACAGGTCGGCACAGCTTTTGCCGGCACGGCAGAGTCCGGCTATGCCGAAAGCTGGAAAAAACTGATACTGGAAGCTATCAACAATGGAACGGCAAAAGTCTTTACCGACCCTGTAGCGTCGCCTACAGGTTTTCCTTTTAAGGTACTTAATATAAAGGGAACCAACTCGGAAAAAGATATTTATGAAAACAGAACGAGAATATGCGACCTCGGCTTTTTAAGACACCTCTTCCTTAAAAGTAACGGAGAGATAGGATACCGATGCCCTTCGGAACCGGAAAATATTTATGTCAAAAAGGGCGGCAGGCTGGAAGATGCCGTCGGCAGAAAATGCCTCTGCAACGGCCTGATGGCAAATGTCGGCTACCACCAGATACAAAAAGGCGGTTACGAGGAAAAACCTCTCCTTACAATGGGAGACGATGTTTTGAACCTTCGGCACTTTCTTTCCGATACCAAAAAATCGTACAGCGTCAAAGAGGTGGTAGACTACCTTTTAGGCGGAGCATAAAGAAGGAGTTTGTCCAGCGCGCTGTCTGACCGTTCCTACTTAGCGGAAGTAAGATGCCGGCCGGATAATAGATAAACTGTTAAAAGAAAAACAGCAGATGCCGAAATGACTAACGGGGAAAGAGCCGAAATAAAGAAGAAGATCATCTCCGAAATCGAAGCGGTCAAAAACGAAATCGAATCGTTAAAAGAATCTACAAAGCCAATTTTGCCCGACAACGCCATAGGTCGCCTTACACGGATGGAGGCGATACAGAGCAAAAGCATAAACGAAGCTGTGGTAAGAAGAGCAAAGATAAAACTGACACAGCTCGAAAGAGCGCTCGAAAGGGTGGGTAGCGAGAGTTTCGGCGAATGCGCAATATGCGAAATGCCTATCCCGATAGAAAGAATGATGCTCCTGCCGGAAAGCATACGGTGCGTCGAATGCGTCGGCGGCAAGGCGTAGCTACGCCAGCGCGGCCCCAAAGTCAGCTCTCACAGGGAGATACAAGCAACTACCTGAATTTCCCCCTACCTTGCGCAACGACCATTACTCTTCCACCAGCTTTACAGCGGTTAAAAACCGGCCTGCTTTGCCATTTTGCTTCCGGTGCGAAAAGAAATCTCCGCTACTGCATGACGTGCAGATACCGCTGTCGATAATATTTTTGCCCAAAACCCCTTCCTCTATCAACTGCCGTTCGACTGGCGACACCATGTCGAGCCTTCCATCAAGTGTGTAGTATCGCTTAAAACTTTTATAGCGGTCTTCAAAAATATCTTCCTCCAGCTTATAACAGCAGTCCTTAATGCCTGGCCCGATGGCGACAATCATATTTGCGGGGTTGCTTTTGTATTTTGCCGAAAGGTTTTTGATAGTCGCTCCAACGATATTTTCAAATACCCCAACCCGCCCCGCATGCACAGCCGCTGTAACTTTTGTAGCAGGGTCTGCTATTATTATCGGCAGACAGTCGGCGGTAAGCACGCCTGCGGTAAGCCCTGTTTTGCCAAGCAGTAAAGCGTCGGCCTCTGGCGGTTTGGCCGTACCGGCGGCAGCTTCTACCACTATGTCGGAATGAACCTGCTTCAAGAGGAAAAGGGGCGAACCACCGCAAAGTTTTTCTCTTACCAGTTTTCTATTTTCGTTAACCGCTTCCAAGCTGTCGCCCAGATGGTCGGCAAGGTTTAGCGTCGCGTATCCATCCGTAGAGACTCCGCCATGTCTCGACGTTATCCAATGCTTCATAAATCCAAAACCGTCCAACTGTCTAAACGAATACCAGATGATGCCGTCTGACTGATGCTTAAGAGGTTTAACTATTCTCACACGCATACCCCCGTAAAAACTCCGCATTTTCTGCATCCACTGCCTTGCGGCGGGCAGGCGGGGCTGGTTTTGCCTTCCATAGATCTTTCATACTCTCTCCATAGAAAATCTCTCTCCACTGAGCTGTCGATAAAATCCCACGGCAAGATCTCCTCTTTCCCTTTCTTTCTAGCAAAAAAGTTTTTAGCAGGTTCTCTTTTTATAATTTCGTTCCAGCTTTTTCCATTAAACGCTTCTAAAAGCATACTGCCGACATCAGCCGACCCGACAGAAAGCAAAGCCTGCGCAGCGGAGAGCCTTACGCTTTCCGGCTTGCACTCCACGTTGCTCATTTTACCGAATTCTTTTTTGAGGTGCGCCAGCTTTTTCTTTAGTTCCGGCATAGGCGCCATCGGCTCCCACTGAAACGGAGTGGAAGGTTTTGGTATAAACGGGTTCGCGCCGACGGTAATAGTGCCGACACGGCCAAACGGTTTAGAGCCTTCTATAAAAACTTCGCGCATCTTTTTTACCAGCTCCACTATAGCCTGAACATCTTCCTCCCTCTCTCCCGGCAGTCCTACAAGAAAATATGTTTTGACGTTCAATATTCCGGCAGATACGGCGTTGCTCACCGTTTGCAGTATCTCGTCGTCTTCCATCCATTTATTTATGGAACGCCGAAGCTTTGCGCTACCGGCTTCCGGCGCTATAGTTACCGTTTTGCATCCTCCTTTCGCGAGGCGTTCAAAAGTGCCGCTATTTACCAAGCCGATGCGCAGGGAAGATACGGTAACACTGCCCCCTTTGCCGACTATATGTTGAAGAACAGAATCTATATCGGGATGTTCGCAGATGGCGGAACCTACCAGTCCTATCCGCCTGCCGTCTTCAATAGCTTTGTCTGTCTGTTTTTTTAATAGCCGAGCGTCTACATGCCGGACAGGACGGTAGATAAAACCTGTGGCGCAAAACCTGCACCCCTGCCCGCATCCTTTGCCGGCCTCGACGAGATACGAGCCGCCAAACGCCGAGCCTTCCATCCCCTCTACCTGCGCCATCCCGCTTTTGTGGTAGTCAAGGTTTATAAGCCTCTTCACTTTCTCTCTCGCCCCCCGAATAGCGGTTCTCGACAGCAGTTCGCCTTTTTCTCCATACTCGGTTTTATAAAGCGAAGGAACATACACGCCGTCAACGAGGGCCAGCTGTTCTAAGCTCTCATCTTTCGATTTATTTTTGGAGAGTGTCGATACTATCTCGTCAATCGCCAGCTCTCCTTCGCCTAGCACAAAGAAGTCTATAAAGCGCGACAATACCTCTGGGTTAAGAGTAACTGCCACACCGCCAGCCGCCACTATAGGCATCCTATCGCCGCGCTCTTTTGCCAGTAGCGGTATTGATGAGCGTTTGAGAATTTTAAGGAGGTTAAGTTCGTCCATCTCAAAGGTTACGGAAAAAGCGATAAGATCGAAACTGTTAAGCGGCTGTTTCGTGTTTTCGGACAAAAGCTTGCCATCGCCGTCCGGCAAAAAGGCGATATCGCTCTTTGCTCCGGCAGTTGTAAGCGACCTGTATATCTTATGAAACCCGAGGTTGCTAAGGCCTATCTCTCTTTTATTGGGGTAAACTAGGCAAACTTTCATGCAGTCCTCTTAACTGTTTTCATCGCTGGAAGCGGCTACCGCCCCTACCGGCAAGGTGCTATAAGAAATCATCCGATTATGGTACCCTTTCGTACTTGATATGGTAAGCATGAATATTGATAAACAGATTGAGATAATCCGCCACGGCGCGGTGGAGGTTATCTCCGAAGATATTCTGCGTGAAAAACTTGAAAAAGGCAAACCGCTTACGGTAAAAGCAGGGTTCGACCCGACAGCCCCCGACATACACCTCGGCCATACGGTGCTTATACATAAGCTAAGGCAGTTTCAGGAGCTTGGCCATAACGTAATATTTCTTATAGGCGATTTTACCGCGATGATAGGCGATCCTGCCGGCAAATCGGAAACGAGGCCCCAGCTTACAAAGGAAGAGATAAAAGCAAATTCAAAAACCTACCAAGAGCAGGTTTTCAAGATACTTGATAAAGAGAAAACCAAAGTGGTGTTCAACTCCGAATGGATGGACAAGTTTACAGGGGCGGATATGATAAAGCTGGCATCGCAATACACAGTGGCGAGAATGCTGGAGCGTGACGATTTTCACAAACGGTACAAAAAGCAAAGGCCGATAGCTGTACACGAATTTCTTTACCCTCTTATACAGGGGTACGACTCGGTAGCGCTAAAGGCCGACATAGAGATAGGCGGCACCGACCAGAAGTTTAACCTGCTGGTAGGGCGCGAACTGCAAAAAGAGGCTGGCCAAAAGCCTCAAGCGGTCATCACTATGCCTCTTTTGGAAGGAACCGACGGCGTAAATAAAATGAGCAAATCGCTTAACAACTATATAGGGGTAGACGACCCGCCAAAAGAGATGGTCGGCAAAGTGATGTCGATTTCTGACGAGCTAATGCTGAGGTACTACGAGCTGGTAGGAGGCGTTACGCCGGAAGAGCTGGAAGGCGTTAAGGCGATGCACCCACGCCAAGCAAAGATGGAGCTGGCAAAAAAAATAGTAACAAGGTTTTATGACGACAGTGCCGCTAACGACGCGGAGGTTTCTTTTAACGCGCAGTTCCGCAAAAAGCAGGTGCCGGACGATATGGAAATAATCAAACATAAGTGGGAAAAAGATATGGAACCGCTAGCCGGGATAATAGCACGGCACGGCGCGGCAAAAAGCGCGTCGGAAGTGCGCAGGCTGATAAAGGGCGGTGGCCTTAGTGTCGACGGAAAAAAGATAACCGACGAAAAGTTTTCTATTAAAGCGGGAGAGTATGTCGTAAAGCTCGGCAAGAAAAAGTATGTCCGAGTGGTTAGCGTTTAAAATGCTTCTTCCAGTAGCATAGGCACTCTTGCCTGTGTGGATTGTCCCGCAGGGACAACCGAAACATAATGCTTCGCATGAGCAACAGGGATAGCCGCCTATTTTACCGCAGAGGCGCAGGAAACTGTTTTCTTTGAAAGTGCATTTGTCGGGTAGGACAGTAGGCATTACTGAGAGCTTATTTGATAGGCTTTAGTAAGCCTCTAACTCTCTTTTTTAGGCTGGCGATTTCTTCTTCCATTTTTACTATCTGTTTGTCGATTGTCAGAAGATTTTTCCTTGAAAAACGGTTTTTCACCTTTTGTCTTTTTGTTTTTTCAAACTCAAAAAGTTCCTGAACAGGCACATTCAAACCTGTAGCTATTTTTGCCAAGGTTGCCAACCCTACGGCGTACATCCCCCGCTCGATGTCCGACCAACGCTTTTCAGTAATCGTTCCAGCCTTTTCCGCGGCTCTCTCTTGAGTTAGTCCTTGCTCGTTTCTAAGTTGCCTTATGCGCCTGCCTAGAAGTGTTTGAACTTTCTTTCCATCCATAAGCTTCTCCCTTGCCCGAAACCTATCAAGGAAAGAGAAAATGGATAACCCCTTAATATGAGTATTATATATTGCATTAGTACTCATACATGAGTATTATCCATAAAGAGAAGAAGAGGATTTCTTCGTGCCACGGTAAGGATGTCTGGTTTTTTAAGGGGGTGTTGTTATGGGATGTCGGTTTTCATACTTTGTTTTGGTTCTATTATTAAGCGCAATTATCTCTGCCTGCGGTAGTGGTGGTGGTAGCAGTTCAAGCTCTACGCCGACAACCACTTCTGATACAACAGCACCGACAACTACAGCCAGCCCCGCCGGCGGTACATACAGCAGTGCCCAAACGGTTACCCTTACGGCAAATGAAACGGCAACAATTTATTACACCACTGATGGAACTACGCCAACGACTGGCTCTACCGTTTACACCGGCGCTATAAGCATTTCAGCTGGTACCACGCTCAAATATTTTGCGGTAGATAGCGCCGGTAATAGCGAAAGTGTAAAAACCGAGACTTATGTTATAAGCGTGGTGAAAGTGCCAGATACCGGGCAGACGACTTCTCACACAGCTACATTTGGAGAGGATAGTGACTACACTATCAACCCACCCTCTTACACCGATAATGGTGATTATACGATAAGCGACAATGTGACTGGCCTTATGTGGCAGAAGTGTAGCGTGGGGCAGGCTAACGATGCCTCTTGCAGTGGCACGGCGACTACCCACAACTGGTACGAGGCGACAGGTACGACAGATGCTACCTACAACGCAGGTGGTGCGACCAATGTTTGCGGCTCTCTATCTCTTGCCGGTAACAGCGATTGGCGTTTGCCAAAACCGTTTGAACTTATGCTAATTGCCGACAATGAAACATCTAGCCCTTCGATAAACAGCACATATTTCCCAAGTACTGTCTCGTCGTACTATTGGGCCGCTACTACCCACGCAAACAGTACTTCCACCGCATGGGATGTGAGCTTAGATATTGGTTTTGTTAGCAACGGCACCGACAATAAGTCCTCTAGCTTCTATGTCCGATGCGTTCGTGGCACAGAGAATGGTCAAGGCTTTACCGATAACGGTGATGGAACGGTTACAGATAATGTAACTACTATGATGTGGCAGAAGTGCAGTAATGGGCAGAATGCTACAGACTGTAGTGGCACGGCTACAACCAGCAGATGGGAGAGCGCGATAACCTACTGTGAAGGGCTGTCTCTTGCAGGTAATGTTGATTGGCGTTTACCAAACAAGAATGAGCTGGCATCAATAGTAGACTACAGCGTTTACGGCCCTGCTATAAGTGGTACCTATTTTCCTAGCACCGTTTCGTCGCACTATTGGTCGGCGACCACCTATGCAAGCAATACTTCTTCCGCCTGGCATGTGCTCTTCAGCTATGGCAATGTTGGCGGTAGCAGTAAGTCGAGTAGTAGCCTCGGTGTCCGGTGCGTACGGTAAGTGACACTATAGTAGCGCCGGCATCGCTGGTTTGTTAATAGCAGGTGCCTAAAAAGCGGTAAAATAGATACTCTGCCTGCGAGGGCTACCTGCCGTGCTACGGCTCGCACAGGAGAAACGAGTAATGCAAGGAGAACAAACAAAAAGTGAGAGAGTCTACTGCCAGTAGATGAACGAACTATTTTGTGTAGTTCGACGATGTAGGACGACATTTATCCCAAGCAGGAGAACTAAAAAAGCTCTTTCTGGTTTGACGGAGGGGCGATTTTTAGATGTTTATAGGCCGACAGCCCGGCCACTCTGCCTCTCGGCGTTCTTTGCAGAAAACCTTCCTGCAAAAGATAAGGCTCCAGAACATCCTCTATCGTATTTTTTTCTTCGTTAAGCGCGGCGGATAAGGTATCTATCCCTACAGGCCCTCCGCCAAACTTTTCTATTATGGTAAGCAAAAGGTTTCTGTCCATCCTGTCGAAACCTTTTTCGTCTACATCTATCTGCTTGAGCGCTCTGCCTGCCACCTCTCTCGTTATACTGCCGTCTGCTTTTACCTCGGCAAAGTCCCGCACCCGTCTTAGCAGTCTGTTCACTATTCTAGGCGTTCCGCGCGAGCGTGTCGCAATCTCTTTCGCGCCGTCTTTATCTATCGGAACGTTTAATATTCCGGCAGAGCGTTTTACTATCTCAGCAAGATTGCCGGCAGAATAAAACTCCAGCCTTTCTACTATGCCGAACCTGTCTCTTAATGGCGATGTCAAAAGCCCTGCTCTTGTGGTGGCGCCTATAAGGGTGAACGGCTCTATGTCGAGCTTTATAGATTTTGCCGATACCCCTTGCCCTACCATAAGGTCTACATGCCCGTCTTCCATAGCTGGGTATAGTATCTCTTCCACCGTTGGGCTTAGGCGGTGTATCTCGTCTATAAAGAGAACCTCGCCTTTAGTAAGGGTGGTAAGTATTGCCGCAAGGTCGCCCGCTTTTTCTATCACCGGGCCGGATGTCGCTTTTATAGATGTTCCAAGCGAAGTTGCTATAAGGTACGCGAGCGTCGTTTTGCCAAGGCCCGGCGGGCCGTAAAAAAGGGTATGATCCATAGCTTCGCCTCTGCCTTTGGCCGCCTCTATAGAGATGGAGAGGTTTTCCTTAAGCAGGCTTTGGCCTATAAAATCTTTAAAGATAGATGGGCGTAGCGACCTGTCGAGCAGAGCCTCGTTTTCGTCTCCGCCGGTACTGAGACCGGCAGATAAGGTAGATTCATTCATCGCTAATGATTATAACAGCGAAAGCTTCCGCTAAAGGCTGTGGGTGGAATATAATCTATCTAAAAGGAGAAAGAGCTATGAAAAGTGCGATTGAACTTGCTATGGAGCGTTCCGGCGGCGGTGATAAGCGGAAGCTGACCGACACGGAGAAAAAGGAGATAGCCGAAATCCGTTCAAAAGCGAAAGCTAAAGTGGCCGAGCTTGAGATAATGTTCGCCCAGAAATCGGCGTTAATAGCGGGGCCGGAGCTGGATGCCTTGAAAGAGCGTCATTTTGGCGAAATCAAAAAAGTGGAGAGAAAAAGAGAGGCGGAAGCGGAAAAAGTTCGTGAAAGGAAATAGCTTCCGCTGTGCTAGAATCTGCGCTTAAGGGCGGTAAATATAAATCTTAAATGTTTCTTTTTGGGGGTTTTTAAAGGGTGTCGGGTCATTCCAAATGGTCAACGATAAAACACAAAAAGGCGGCGACCGATGCCAAAAGAGGCAAACTTTTTAGCAAGGTTATCAAAGAGATAACTGTCGCGGCGCGGCTTGGCGGAGGCGATATAGCTACCAACCCGAGGCTCCGTACAGCTGTTGCCGGAGCGAAAGCGGCCAACATGCAGTCGGCGACGCTCCAAAAGGCGATTAAAAAAGGTACCGGCGAGATAGCCGGCGAAACGATAGAGGAGATAGCTTACGAAGGGTACGGCCCGGGCGGAGTGGCTCTTTTAATACAGGCGATGACAGATAATAAAAACCGCTCCGTTTCCGATATCCGCGCATGTCTCGGCAAGAATGGCGGCAACATGGGGGAGCTTGGTTGTGTAGGCTGGATGTTCGATAGTAAAGGGCTGATAGCGATACCTGCCGACCAGATAGACGAGGCGGATCTGATGGACCTAGTGCTGGAAGCCGGCGCGGAAGATATTTCCAGCGAGGGTGATGTTTTTGAGATAATCACTTCGCCGGCAGATTTTGAGGCTGTCAGCAAAGCTATAGACGCTAAAGGGCTAAAGCCTACGATGGCAGAGCTGACGATGATACCGCAGAATACGGTAAAGCTCGACGAGAAGCATGCCGCCGCTATGTTAAAGCTTATGGACGCGCTTGATGATGTGGACGACGTGCAGAAGGTTTACGCGAACTTCGATATATCAAACGAGATAATGGAGAGTCTGCTCGGCTGAGATATGCTTACTCTCGGTATAGACCCCGGAAGCCGTGTAGCTGGATGGGCTGTCGTCGACGAGACTGCCGGCAGGCTAAAGGCTTTGTCGTTCGGCGTGGTAAAGCCGCCTGCTGACTTCGAGTTTTCATTAAAACTAAAATTCCTTTACGAGCAGTTCGCGAAAATAATTTCGGAATACCGCCCATCGGAAGTTGCTGTGGAGAATGTTTTTTTCGCGAAGAACGCAAAGTCGGCGCTTCTACTTGGGCAGGCGAGGGCCGCCTCTATAATGCCCTCTCTTATAGCATCGCTTCCGCTTTACGAATACAGCGCTCTACAGGTAAAAAAGGCGGCGACGGGCAAAGGCCATGCCAGCAAGGAAGAGGTGTCGGCTATGGTTTGCCGTACCTTGTCGTTAAAAGAGGCGCCCAAACCGACAGATGTTACCGACGCTCTTGCCGTCGCACTTTGTCATATCCAAAGCGGGCCGATGATAAAGAGCATAAAACAAACAGCCGGAGCTTTAAGATGATAGGGTGGCTTAAAGGAACGGTGCTGGACAAAAGCCCGTCCAACCTTCTTCTTAACGTGAACTCTGTTGGTTATAGACTTTTTATAACGCTCTCCACTTACGAAAAACTTCCCGCAAAAGGCTTAGGGACAGAGCTTTACACGGTAACCGTTTCGAGAGAGGATGCCCTCCACCTGTATGGCTTTGCCGACATGGACGAAAAAGAGATGTTTTTAAAACTTATTTCGGTAACGAGGGTAGGCCCTAAGCTTGCCTGTCAGGCGCTTTCCGGCACTACGGCAGGTGAGATGCGAAAGGCGATAGCAAAGGGAGACCATATAGCCCTTTCTAAAAGACCCGGCATAGGCAAAAAAACCGCCGAGAGAATAATTATGGAGCTTAAAGATAAGATAGGCGAAACAGCTATAGACGAAGCTCTACCGCACGGTGATGCAGGAGAAGACGCCGTAGCGGCGCTTGAAAATCTCGGCTACAAAAAAGCTGAAAGCATGAAAGCTGTAGCAAAGGTTTTAAAAGAAGACGGCAGTGTAGAGCTTTCAGCGATTATAAGAGGAGCGTTAAAACTCCTCTCGCCGTCGTAAGCCACGCAAAGGCGTGGAGGCTGTACACGGGGCAGGCAGTAATCGCGGCCCGTGCGCGCCCCGCATTGCTGGTTTGCCTTTCGCTTGCGGTGGAACAGGCGACTATCGCCTGTTGGGTTATGCGTAGCATGCGGTTTTGGAGTGACTTACCGCAGAGGCGCAGAGGGGAGTAGTCTAATATTGAGGGCTGACTTTTTTGCTTTGCGGCAAAAGAGTTGTCCGCGCTATTTTGGCCGTTCTTTTTGTATCCTCCTCTTCACGGAATATGCTATCCTCCCATCGACGCGGTTAATGACAGCTTCGGCCTCATCCCATCTTTGAAGGTCACATAGTGCCGCGGCTCGGCTTATTAATAGATAACCGGATGAATGTTTTTTATATTTTTCGGTTTCAAGTAGGGCATCTTGAGGTTTGCTTAAAGCCCTCAAGCTTGCGCAAAGTTTCGAGGCGGCCATCTCTGTTTGAGTTCTGTTGCAATTAAAATTTAAGCTTAAAATACGTTTTGTTATCTTTACTACCTCTTTATGCTTTTCCTGAAAAGCTTTCTTGCTGGCAATTTTAAGCAACTGATGGCAATCGTCTATATCTTCCCATTCGTATTTAACTTTAGACCCAGCTATTTTTTCAAGCTCGTTTATTACTGTTGAAGGGGGTGTTTGGAAAGTCTTTGCTTCGTACCATAGACGACTGTCAAAAATATACGCGATGCCTTTATATGTAACCTCTATTTTATCTCCCATAGAGACGCCTCATATTGAGATACATTACGCCACGCTACAGGCTACCTTTTCAGTTCGTCGATAACCGCTTTATAGTTTTTAGATTTGAAAACGGCGGAGCCGGCGACGATAGCTGTAACCCCGGCATCTTTTACGCTTTGCGCGTTTTTCATCCCTATGCCGCCGTCCATCTCTATAATAGCTTTCGAGCCGGACGCGGTTATCATCTTCTTTATCTCTTTTGTCTTGCCGAGCGACGACTCTATGAACGACTGTCCGCCAAAGCCTGGGTTTACCGACATAATAAGCATAAGGTCTACATCCTTTATCACCTCTCCCAGAACGGAGGCAGGGGTAGACGGGTTTAGCGATACTCCCGCTTTTTTGCCGAGCGATTTTATGAGCATAATGGAGCGGTGCAGATGCGGGCATGCTTCTTGGTGGACAGTTATGTAGTCTGCTCCTGCTTTCGCGAATTCTCCCACATAGTTATCTGGGTTCTCAATCATCAGGTGAACGTCGATTACCAGCTCGGTTATAGGTCTTATGCCGGCTACCACCAGCGGGCCTATGGTGATGTTCGGCACGAAATGTCCGTCCATAACGTCTATATGAATCCAGTCGGCACCGGCATCTTCTACCGCTTTTATCTCTTCGCCCAGTTTAGAAAAATCAGCAGAGAGAATAGATGGCGCCACGATAGTCATTAAGTACCTTCCTTTTTAAAATTTAGCCTTTGCCGTTGCCGAAGAAATTCCGCCAGCGGTACAAACGCAAGTCTACCATTACTCCGCGCTCAAAACTTCCGCTAAAATTTCGGACAGTTTCTCCAGCTCAAACGGCTTTGGCATAATCCCCCTAAAGCCGTATTTCCTGTAGTCTTTCATAACCGCGTCGGTAGAGTAACCGCTCGATACTATAGCTTTCGCGTTTTGGTCGAGCTTTAGCAGTTCCTTTATCGTCTGTAGCCCGCCCATCCCGCCGGGAATGGTTAGATCCATTATTACCAGATCATAGCTACTCCCGTTGTCTAGCCTTTCGCCGTATTTTTTTAGCGCCTCGTTGCCATCAACCGAAGAGTCCACTTCGTATCCAAGCTTTTTGAGCATCCGCACCAGAACATCCCTTATAACCTGTTCGTCGTCCATCACCAGTATCCGGCCTTTCCCTTTTTTGATTTCAGTTTTTGCAGGCTTTGCCGGCGGTATAGCTTCTTTAGAGGCAGGCAGGCAGATGGTGAATTTGGTTCCTTTCCCTAAGTCGGATTCAACTTCGATATGTCCTGAGTGATTGCTTATAATTGAATAACTGGTGGCAAGCCCCAGCCCGCTTCCCCTTTTCTTGCTGGAAAAGTACGGGTCGAAAATTCTAGCGCGGTGTTCCGCCTTTATTCCTATTCCGGTATCCTCAATGGAAAAGCAGACATACGCCCCGCTTTTAAGCGGCAGTTTGCTTTCTGGTTCTATTGTCATATTGAACGCGTTGACAGTTACCCGCCCGCCATCCGGCATCGCCTCTTCGGCGTTTAACACAAGGTTATTTATCACTTGGCTTATTTGCCCACCATCGGCATTGATATAGGAAAGATTTTCAGAGATAGTAATCGTGTATGAGGAGTGAGAACCTCTCATTGCGAATCTTACCGCTCCCGAAAGAAGCTTTGCTATATCTACGGTCGCCTTGAGAGGTTCTCCGCCTTTCGAGAATGTCAGGAGCTGTTTTGTGAGGTCTTGCGCGTGTCTGGTCGCTGTTATTCCTTCCGAGAGTATCTCTTTTGTTTCATCGTCTAGTTTTTCATCGGCTTTAGCTAGTGAGATGTTTCCGAGTATCGCGGTTAGGATGTTATTGAAGTCGTGCGCTATTCCGCCAGCGAGAAGGCTTAGCGATTCGAGCTTTTGCGCCTTTAACCGTTCCTCTTCGGCCTTTTTCTTTTCGGTTGTGTTTTTGATGGTGCCGATGGAGGTGGTTTTGCCCTCATACAAAGTAATGCCGACCGCCATATTTATATAAACCGCGGTGATGCCGTCTTTGTGAAGAAGACGAAATTCGTATTCGGCAGGCACATCTTCTCCATGCAGTCTTCGTGTGTAACGGTCCAACACCATCTCCCTGTCTTCGGGAGCTATAAAAGAATCGAAACGTTTGCCGGTAAGCTCTTCTACGCTGTAGCCTGTCATATCTGCAATCGGTTCGTTTGCAAAAAGGAACTTTCCGTCTTGTATAAGGAAGACGCCGTCCTGCATATGGTCTATAAGCGTTCTGTATTTTCCTTCGGATTGTTTAAGCTCCGCTTCTGCAAGTTTTCTTTCGGTTATATCGCGCGTCGCCCCTTCCACCCCCCCAACGTTTCCAGCTTTATCGTAAAAAAACCCAGCATCGGTAGAAACCCAGAAGATGGAGCCGTCTTTCCGTTTTAAAGGCGCCTCAAATTTTCTAATCATGCCGCCGCTTGAGTGAAGTTTTTGCTTAAATTTTTCTCTGTCCGCCATGTTTAGGTAGAAACCGGCTATATTTTCGCCTATCAGTTCTGTCGGTTCGTACCCTGTCATCTCTTTTACCACAGGTGATACCCATATAAATTTTCCTTCCGTGTCAACCCTGTAAAATACATCGTGCGTTCTCTCCAGAATGGAAGAGAGGGTTTTCTCCAGTTTCCCGGCTTTTTCCTCGGCCTTTTTTCTTTCGGTTATATCCTGAATCGTTCCTATCATTCTTTCAAGGTTTCCGTCATCGTCATACTGAACCGCCGCATGACCATGACATACCCGTTCGGCCCCGTCTTTTCTTATAATCCTGTAATCTATGCAGTACTCTTTCTTGCTGGCCAAGGCATCTTCCAAAGATTTATTTACAAAGCCGATATCGTCAGGGTGGAGATATTTTGTGAATAGATCATGTGTCGCCGTTACCTCCTGAGGCTCAAGCCCGAAAATACGGTAATGCTCGTCAGACCAAACGACACTTCCTGTGGTAGGGTTCCAGTCCCAGCTACCTATATGGGCTATTGTCTGCGCTCTCGCAAGGCTCTCTTCGCTTTTTTGCAGTGCCTTTTTTGATCTGTCTCTCTCCTTGGCCAGCAGTTCGCCGATATCCTCGCCCTCTTTTTGGCCAAGCCGCCTTACAAGCGGTACAAGAATGGCGGTAACTATGCCGGCCACCAGAAAGGAGGCTACAAGCCCTGTTGCCATAAATTCGAGGGTGATTTTGCCGAAAAAGAAAATGCTCATAGTAAGTACGACAATCATCGTAAGAATGATGGAGAAGGCTACAGTGAAGGCAAAAATCTGGAAATTGCTAGCTTTTTGAAGCTTTTTCAATAGGCTGTTTATCACTTTCTAGCTCCCCCTACGGCTCGGCTTTTCGTACAACTGAATTCTGCATATCAAGAAAACCGGCAAAGTATCCCCTAAAACAGGTATTCTATTATACAAATATCTGATTTAATAGCCCAGCCGGTCTTTGCTGTTGGGCCTCTTTTGCGGGAAGAAGTTTTTAGGGAAATCTATGGTCAGGAAGCTTGACGAAGGAGAAACGGTGCCGTTTGCGGCGCATCTGGAAGAACTGCGTCAGAGGCTTATACATTCCATTATTGTTGTCGGCGTGCTGTTTTTCGTAGCTTTTGCCATATCCGATAAACTGCTGGAGCCGCTCTCTGGCCTGATGCGGGAGCATAAACTGGTTTTCATAAGTCCCACCGAAGCTTTTTTCGTACATATGAAGATAGCTTTTTACGCCTCATTGGCTGTTTCTGTTCCGTACCTCCTGTATCAGGTCTGGTCGTTTTTATCTCCCGGGCTGTTGAAAGAGGAGCGAAAATTAGCTTTTCCGTTTATCTTGGGGTCGTCTATTTTTTTTGGCATCGGCGTTTCCTTTTGCTATTTTCTTGTTCTCCCTTTTGGGCTAAATTTTTTGCTTGGCTACGGCGGAAGCATTATATCGCCGATGATTTCCGCTTCGGCCTTTCTCGGTTTTTGCATGACGCTAATGTTCGTTTTCGGGATCGTTTTCCAACTGCCTCTTATCGTCATCTTCCTAAACAGGATAGACTTGGTAAGCGTGGAACAGCTTGCATCGTTCCGGCCGTACCTTATAGTATCTGCGTTTGTTCTTTCGGCGCTTATAACTCCTCCCGACATTTTTACGCAGGTGGTGCTTTCTCTGCCTTTGATAATTCTTTACGAGTTAAGCATAGTTGTGATTAATATTTTTGGTAAAAAAGCAAAAGAGATAGGAGGAGGAAGTGACGGCAAAGAAAATTCCGACAACGCAACGACTGATAGTAGCTCTTGATGTCGACACTCAAAAAGAGGCGTTAAAGCTGGTACGCCTGCTTTTACCGACGGTAAGAGTTTTCAAAGTAGGCTTAGAGCTTTTCTGCTCTGCCGGCCCCGGCATAGTTAAAAAAATAAATGATGCCGGCTGAAAAGTTTTTCTCGACCTTAAGTTTCTCGATATTCCAAATACGATGTCTTCCGCCGTAGCTTCGGCTCTTAAAGCCAAACCTCTTTTACTAAATGTACACGCGCTTAGCGGGCCGGAAGCGATGTCGAAGTGCGTAAAAACAGCAGAAAGTGCCAAAGCCGGAACAAAACTGATAGCGGTTACCATTTTAACTTCCTACGATGAGGCGGAGCTTAACAAGGTAAACATAAAAACGCCGATGGATAAAACTGTCGTAAAACTTTGCAAGGTATCTCTTAAAAGCGGGATGGACGGCGTGGTCGCTTCGGCTATGGAAATCTCTACCTTAAGATGGAAGTTCGGGAAAGATTTTCTTATAGTAACGCCCGGCATCAGGCCGAAATGGGCGGTTAAAAACGACCAGAAAAGAATAGCAACGCCGTACAAGGCGATAAAAGATGGCGCGGACTATATAGTGGTAGGAAGGCCGATACTCTTGGCCGACGACCCGCTAAAGGCGGCGAAGATGGTTATAAAAGAGATAAAAGAGGCTCTCGCTTGAGCGGTATTGCCCGCGCTGTTATTTTAGTCTCCGGTGTCGTGCAGGGCGTTTTTTACCGCTCCACGACAGCCGAGACAGCTCTCTCGCTAGGCCTTACCGGCTCGGCCAAAAACTTAGCCGACGGAAGAGTGAGAGTAGTAGTGGAAGGAGAGAAAGATAAAATAGAGGAGCTGATAAAATGGTGCCGTAGCGGCCCGCCGTCGGCAAAGGTAAGCTTGGTAGAAGTGGAATGGGAAGAGCCTGCGGGAGAGTTCGCTACCTTCTCGGTAGAGTTGTAGGGTATATTAGGTTTCGCTTTATTAACTGAAAACGGAGTGGCATTGGAAAATAAAAACGAAGACGATTTTGGACAGAAACTGGAGGCGGTTATATTTCCGCTTCTTGCCGGAATCATCGGAGTAGGCTACTGCGTCGGCATACTTTTTAACAACCCTTTGGCAAGCGTTACCGGCTCTCCGCACGCGCTTATCCTGCTCGCGATATTTGCCGCTATAGCGTTCTTTCCTATAAAATCGCTTTTAACGGTTTTAGCGGGGAAGAGCGGGCAGGAAAAGCAAACCAAATAGGTGGAGCTGTTTTCCTACCTTCTTCTTTTTCTTGTTATAGTTGCCGCGCTTTTAGTCGTCGTTCCTCTTATATGGGGCGCGGTATGGTTGCCTACCCCTAATGCCGATATTAAAAACCTTTTAAAGGCGGCGGAACTAAAAGAAGGCGAGACTCTCTTCGACCTCGGTTGCGGCGACGGGAGACTGCTCTTTACGGCGGTAAGAGATTTCGGCGCCAAAGCTGTCGGGGTGGAGATAGACCCGTTTAAAGTTTTGATGCTAAAGCTGAGGATAAAACTGGCAGGGCTTTCCGGCTCGATAAAAGTTATCTGGTCGTCCGCCCAAAAAGCAGAGCTAAAAGATGCCGATTTGCTTTTCATCTACCTTTCACATCAGATAGCCGATAGTATGCTGGAGAGGTTTAAAAATGAGCTTAAAAGCTCGGCTAGGGTAGTCTCTTACAGTTTTATGGTAAGCGGCCTGCCTATCTGGAAAGTTTACGGAGATAAAAAAGGGTTTATCTATAAAATGAATATAGGCAAAAAACTCGACAGACTGCTTTAGCTCTGGGCTGTTAGAATGCAGGCGTGAAAAACTTTGCAGATTTTAACGGGCGCAAACTTTTCCCATCAAAAATAATCTGCGTAGGGATGAACTACGCAGAGCATATAAAAGAGCTTGGGAGCGGTAATCCTAAAGAGATAGTTCTTTTTATAAAGCCTAACAGCGCGATAAGCCAAACGCTTTTTTTGCCGGAAGAGAGATGCCGGTACGAAGGAGAGATATCGTTTATCGTTAAAGGAGGAGAGCTTGCCGGTGTCGGCTTCGGGCTTGACCTTACTCTCTCGGAAGTACAAAAACGGCTAAAGAACAAGAGCCTGCCGTGGGAGAAATCGAAGGCGTTCGACAGCTCCGCTCTGTTCAGCCGTTTCGTGCCGTTTAATGATGTCGAAAGTCTAAAACTGGAGCTGTCTATAAACGGCCAGCCAGCGCAGAACGGCGGAGTTCGGCTTATGATATATAAACCGGCAGAGATATTGGCAGAAGTAAAACAAAGCTTCACTCTGGAGGATGGCGACATAATAATGACCGGCACTCCAAAAGGGGTAGGCTCTTACCATGTTGGCGACAGCTTTAAAGGCGAGATTATTTCTAACGGAAAAGTGCTTGTAACCGGCGGGTGGAGAGTGGAGCGCGCCGCTTCCTAACCTGCCGGAATTTTCACCACAGTTTTAAAAACAGCTCCGCTTTCTCCGCCAGCCTCTAGGCACGGCATATGCGCGTCGTTCGGGTAGAATATGGCAAAAGCCCCTTTGGATACTTTTAGTGCCGAGCCGTTGCCTGTATCGACGTAAAAAACAACGTCGGTGCCTTCGTCGTAAGGAGTTTTTACAGCGAGCTTATCTGCCGGAACTGTTCTCATCATTTCCGCACCGCCTATAACGCACTGTATGTCGATATGTCTGCGGTGCGATTCAAACCGTCCGTCGACATGCTTTTTTGGTTTGTACGACTGTTCCATAGCGAAGATATCGTCATTGATATCAAATTTGAAAACCTCGTTCATCCCCATCGACATTATGCGTCTGTTTTCCTTGCTATCTTTTTTAAGACAACTGGCAAGGTAGCCGAACGCCGTTTGGAAATTTTGGTTTTTTCTTATCAAATTTTGTGTGTCGTTCACAGTTCCAAATATTGCCATAAGAATTTTACCGCGACAGGAAAGTGATTAGCGGTTCAGCCCTTTTTTCTTAAGCTTTTCTACCAGCGTGGTGCGGTTTAGGCTAAGAAGAGCCGCCGCGCGGTTTTTCACCCAGCCACACTTTTCAAGCGCTTTAATAATGAGCAAAGTTTCGTATTCCTCTACGACGCTTTTAAGGTTTATTCCGCTGTCAGGGATATCGGTAACTTGCCCCGCCGGAATTTCGTCATCTATTTCCAGATCCTCTTCGTGTCCGCCGACAAGAAGCATATCGCTCTCTAGCTGTTCGTTTGTCTCTCCTTGAGGAAGCAGATGGTACGGCAGGTCGTCGATATCTATTTCGCCTTCGCCTCTCATCACCACCATTCTCTCGCATACGTTTTCCAGTTCGCGTACGTTGCCTGGCCAGTCGTACTTTGCGATTATATCCATCGCTCCGGGCGATATGCCGGTAATCGACCGTACTTTGGTTTTGTTGAAACAGGTAATGAAATGTTCGGCCAGTCTGCGTGTGTCGGATTGTCTATCTCTTAGAGGCGGAAGGTCGAGCGGTATTACGTTGAGGCGGTAGTAAAGATCTTCGCGGAACTCATTTTTTGCAATCGCTTTTTTAAGATTTTTGTTTGTGGCGGCTATTATCCGTACGTTGGTTCGTATTACCTGATTGCCACCGACTCTTTCGAACCTTTGCTCCTGCAGTATCCGCAAAAGCTTTACCTGCAAGGAGGGCGACATATCGCCTATTTCGTCAAGGAAAATACTGCCTTCGTGCGCCATCTCGAATTTGCCGATACGGGTTCTGATAGCGCCGGTAAACGAACCTTTTTCGTGGCCGAAAAGCTCGCTCTCCAAAAGGTCCTCTGGTATAGCCCCGCAGTTTACGACGACGAAATTTCTTCTGGCTCTTGGGGAAAGCCGGTGTACCGCTTTTGCAAAAAGCTCTTTGCCGGTGCCGGATTCGCCGAGAATAAGAACGGTAGAGTCGGTATCGGCAACCTTGTGGACGGCATCGAAAACCTTTTCCATCCGTTCGCTGTTGCCTATTATCCCGGGAAGCGACAATGGCCTTTTTCGTTTTGCCTGAATAGGGGCGGTTTCCGGCCCCTTCCGGTTCTCGAATCCCCCTTCGACATCCGGTAGTGGAGCCTCTGCCGCAATCGCCGATTCAACGGAATCTACCGGCAAAGCAAAGGTTTTAGCTTCTAAATTATTTTCCGATGTTATCCCAGATACTGTCGCTGACGGCATCTTGGGAAGCTCTTTCGGCCCTGTTTCGTCCATTTCTTTGACGGTGTTCATTTATCACCCCTTAAAGTAACTTCATGGAATCATAGCTAAGTTACTTGAATTAAAACGAAAAATCAATAAATTTAAGCAAAAAAATGTTTTGTTTCAATATCGCTTGTCAAAATATCGTCCATCTAGCCTCGACAAAACCAGACATTTTGGACAGATTTTCTTTGTAACGTAGATAAAAAACTACATTTTCTACATTTATAAAAAAATATAGGCATCCATATAAAAAAAGATACATATAGCTCTTTTATATTTATAACTCATTGAATTTCGAAGGATATTTTTTGGCATAGCTGGTGCAACGGTATGCGGTTAAGAGGGGTTATGAAAGTTAAAAATATAGCTATGAGGGGTAGAGAATATGTACAGGTGTGAACTTCCACGGTTTTGTGAGAAATGCATATTCCACAAAAAGAGTTTTTTCTCTCGCAAAACGTACTGCAACGTCAAATGCAAGTTCAACTGCGAAAGAAGGCTTACCAGCTGGCAGTCTTTTTACGCGAAAAAGAGGGAGCAGGTCTTTGGATATTAAAAGTGAGAAATCACTTCCAGCTATCTGCGGTTCATGCGCTCATTCAAGGCGGACTCTTGACTGGTCGCTTTACTGCATAATGCGCTGTTGCCATAATCGGGACAAAAGCCTTAAAAACGTTTCGTCCGCTTTTTTAAGAAGGCAGGCACTGCTTCGGATATAGATAAGTTTTTAAAGGACCCCTTCCTTTAAATTTTCTCCTCTCCATTACGAGGGCGGGCGGCTACCCCACTGGCCGCCTGCCCTTAACCTATATTTTACTTTTCAAACGATGGTAGATTTTGACAGTCTCACCATCCGCTTGTAAGATTTTTTTGCTGTTAATATTTAGCGGTTTTAACAGCTTGCAGGTATCGGCTTGCGGCGGTAATAATTGAAGAAAGGCTTCGGCAGGCCGGTTTGCCTGAAGCAGAGAAGATAAAGCCGGCCGTGATTTGGCCCAATGTGGCTGTTGCCGAATAAGACGATCTTGATTTTCTTTAAAATTATCAATCGCTAACGGCTCTATTTTTTTAAAGTTAAAAAATGAACTTTTTCTTAAAATGCTTTAAAAAACTTTTTTGGAAACAGTGCCCTAATAGTAGTAGCTAAGCGTCAGCTGGATGAAGTCGTCGTTTCTTATCTGGTAGGAGTAGTCGGAGGCAGAGGCATGCAGGAAGTAATAGCTCTGCAGTTCCATCTTCCAGTTATCGCCGAACCGTCTGTTTCCCTCCAGCAGTATTGAGTTGGATCCGTTTTTGTAGTCTGCACTAAAGCCAAAAAGAAGTTCCGTGCTTGATATATCGTTAAAGGCTAGCCGCGCTCCAAGCATAACGTCGTGGTTGTATGCGTAGGCGCTTACAGCGTTATCGCCCCTTTCGTCCCATGCTATTTCGGTCAGCAGAGAAATATCTGCCTTACTATCAAAGAGCGCGTAAAAGCTATACTCAAACCCTCCTTGTAGGGCGTAGTAGTTTTGGCCTCCTTGTCCAGCACGGTATATGCTTTCGAGCTTCCAGAGCAATTCGCCTCGGATATATTGCAGGTCGAGTCCTGTTTGGTTTATCTGTTCGTAGTATGGGGTAAAGACAGGTTGTCCCCCGGCGTCAACTCTTAGCAGTAGCGTCGGCTCTCTGCTCGTTCCTCTAAAATGCGAAAGCCCGATATCCCAGCCGCCCATTGTATGCCTGTATCTTACGGCAAAATCTATCTGACGCTCCCTCTTAGAGCTTTCGTAGATTGGGTTACTGTCGTCTACAAGTATAGGGAAGCGGAGCCTTCCCCCTTTGCCGGTGAAAGTTCTCTCTCGGAAATATGGGAGGACAAAAAAGTCCAGCGTCCCGAACTCTTGTATAAGAGAAAGCATTACCATCGGCTGTCCAAGCTTGTCTTCCCCATCGAAACCTTCCACTGCGTCTGTCTGGTTGATTATATCTACAAGATGCGCGAATTCGGTTACGCCCCAAAATACTTTGTCCAGCCCTACGCGTATTTCCCAGTCGTCGCCGTATGTCATAAAGAAGGCATCGCGCAGGTCAGCGTGTGTCCGTTTTTTGTCGGCCGAATCTACCCGCGCAAAAGGTGTAACGGTAAAACTTTTGCTGTTGCCAAAGTCGTAGTAGAACTCCGGCTCTGCCACCGCTGAGTAGCTGTCATGCTTTTGCTCTGCGTACATAGGTTCGGCCGTAAAAAGCCTCGCTTCGCCGGAAATGTTTCCAGACATCTTCAGCTCGCCCGCCTGAGCAGGAGGATGGTGGCTGAATGCCGATAAAAGCATCCCCAGAGAGATGGCAGGCAAAAAATAAAGTTTTAGTTTGCTCATGCGGTTGTTCGCTAGTTGTTTAGGCTAAAGCTTGCCGTCAATGACCAGTATCTCCACGTCTTTGCCGACAAGATCGCCATGTTCCAGCCCTTTTGGAATCTTTATGCTCTCACCGCTACCAAGCTCAAAAGTTCCATCAGCTGTCCAGATATTTAGCTTGCCTGAGATAACGTAAATAACTTCGTCATGCTGTTCGTTGAGATGTCTGAATGAATGTTTTCCATCGAACTTCTGGCAAAAAAGGGAAAAAGATTCTGTCTCTATCACAGGCAAAAGCTTTCGCGGCTGTCCATCGGCTATTATGCCGTTAACATTTGCGACTACCGTTTCCATCTTCTTTATCTTGCCCTTTTAAGCGCGTTCTTGTTAAAGTCGCTCTTCTTTAGGCCTGTTTTAAACCTATAGTTTTTCCAGAGCAGTTTTGTGCTTTTGCCCGATTGGTGATTGACCATATAGAGTTCATCTGCCCGCCAGTATTTACCGAGGTACTGCTTGTAGCCTTTGAACGTAAGAGTTTTGAGGTGAGAGCTTTTCCTGTCGTAAAACTCTACTTTAATACTGCGGTATTCCTTCTTGTCGATCCACCCGACCATCTTTGTGTAGCCGGAGTTTTTCTTGTCTATAGGGTAACTTTCGCTTACGAAGCAGGTAAGCTCCTTATATTCGTCGCCGGGGCATCGCTCGTCTTTTATATACTTGTACATGTACTTTTCTATCTCTCGGCTGGCAAAATCTTCGTAGCTGAATTCCGACCCCATAAAGGAACCTGATTTATTGGAAGATGAAATTCTCTTTACCCTTTTAAGCGCGGGGAGGTAGAGCCATTGGTCGTAGTCGCCGACTTTGTGCGAGAAGGTAAGCATAGCCGTTCCTTTTACATCTCTTGGGTTGTCGAAGATGCTCATAGACTTGTCGCCGTCGCCCTGCACCTCGAGTGTTTTACTTTTTATGATTCTTTTACTCTCGTCGCCATGCCTGTTTTTAAGAATCATTACCATGTCGGACTGCAAGTCGCCCCACCCGTCGTCCCGCTTATCGGCCTCTATCGCTATCGCTAGTCCTTTTTCTTCCGGTGTTTCGGCTAAGGATGAAACAGCCGGCAGTAAAAGAAGAACGGCTGTAAAGCTTAAAAGCTTTTTCATCTTTCCTCCAACAGTTCGCGCTCCGGTAGAGCTACCTTCCTTAAGCGAAGAGTTGCGGCGAAGATATTTTATCGTCATTTAGTATCCTCCAGTTTTAAAAGCAATGTGGGTAAAAACAGAAAGTCGACAAGTAGCGCGAACAGTATAGTTGTTGCCGTTAAAAGCCCCATCTGTCCGTTTATCAAAAACTCCGACTGCGCAAGCACCATGAAACCGGCTACCAGTATAAGTGTTGTTATAAGTATCGCCCGCCCAACAGCATGAAACGAATACCGTACAGCTTCTCCGCCGCTCAACCCTTTTTCTTTTTTGCCCCTTACATACTTGCTAAGAAAATGCACGGTGTCGTCTACCACTATGCCGAGAGATAAAGCGGCGACTATAGATACCGCAAGCCCCGCCTCTCCCACGGTATAGCCCCAGATGCCGAAAGCCATAAGCGCTGGAACCATATTAGGAATAAGGCTTAATAGCCCTACCTTCATATCGCCTATCGAGAATATCAGGATGATAGAGATAAGCAGAAGGGCAAGCGCCGTTCCCTTTAGCATGCTTTTGATATTATTCTCGGATAGATGGGCAAACATTACGGCAAGACCGGTGCCTTTGGCATGCATCACCGGCGGCAGGTTTTCTTCTATCCATTTGTCTGCTTTTTTTTCAAGCCTTACAATCTCCGCGGAAGATAGGTTTGCCAGCGTTACAGTAAAGCGGGAGGCCGATTTGTCTAGGTTTACCTGCGACGTGAGATCTAGGCCGAACGGGAGCGACATCTCGTACAAAAGGAGATACTGCGCGGCAAGCTGTCGGTTATCGGGAATGGTGTACCAGCTTTGCTTATCGCCGTGCATAGTCTTATTCAGCCTTCTCATCACGTCGTTAATGGAATCTATATGGACAACCTTTTTCTGTTTTTTAAACCAGTTTTCAAGCTTTTCGAGATTTTTGAGATATTCAGGGTCGTTAATCCCGCCTTCGTTGCCGGAGTGTATAGAGTACTCTATCGAATCGAGCCCCATTACGTTATCCATAAGGAACTCGGCGGAAATTCTAAGAGAGTTCTTTTCGCTTACATATTCGATAAAGTTGTCGTCCAGCACTATTTTGTGTATGCCGGAGATGAGGAAGAGTATTATTCCGGCCATTCCCCAGAAAACCGTTTTCCGGTAGCTGATAATAAAGTCGGCCATATGGTCGCTTATCCGCGTAAACGCTCCGGAATCTTTTCCGGCTTTTATCGGCAATAGGTGAATAAGTACCGGAAGCATATAGACAGAATAAAGGTATGCCGAAGCGACACCCATTGCCACTATGTTGCCGAGGTCGTGAAACGGCGGAGCGTCGGAAAAGTTCATGCTTAAAAAACCGATTACGGTGGTGATGCTGGTAATGAACACCGGCTTTGCGTTTACCCGCAAAGATTCCTTTATCGCCTCGTCTTTGCTCTTACCATGCCTCATCTCCTGCATTATTGTGTTGAGGATATGTATAGAGTCGGCAACTGCCAGAGTTAGTATTATGGTAGGCGCGAGAGAAGCTACATCGCTTAGCATTATTCCCAGCCATCCCGATAAACCCATACCGGTAGTAGCCGAAAAGACGATTACCATCAGAGTCGCTATAGTGGCGGTGATAGAGCGAAGGGAGAGCCATGTAACTATAACCATGATAACGAACATCGCCGGTAGTAGGGTTGCCATATCTTTATTAGCTTCTTCTACGAATTCTTGATCGAACGGTACGTTGCCGGCAAGGTGGAGCTTTATGCCGTCGTACTTTTTGTAGAACTCGTCTATCACGTCTCTTATAAAAAAGACCATATCTTCGGTCTCTTGAAACGCTTGTTTTTCCGGCTTTTGGGTGTTGATGATGATGGTGGTAACGTGGCCCGTTTTGGATATTATTTTGTCTACTAGAGATGGCTCTAAAAGGGCTATCTTCTCTGCTCTTTCCAGCTGGCCGGCTGTTAGCTTGCCGGGGTTCTTAATAAGGTCTTCAACTATCAGGTCGTCTTCCTTCGCGTAGGTATGTTGGTAGTTGGTCAGCGAGTCTACCCGCTTGGAGTACGGCACCTTCCAGCCCTCTTCGGTGAGCCATTCCACAGCTGAAAGGGTTTTGTTCGTAAAAACGGTTCCGCCTTCTGGCTCTAGAGCTAAGATTATCACTTCGTTTTTCGCGTAAGTATCTTCCAGCTGGTTTAGCGCCACCAGCATCGGGTTGTCTTTAGCAAAAAAAGCTCTTGAGTCGGTTATCATCTTCAGCTTTGTAGTGCCGGCTATAGAGATAGCGAGCAGAGCGAACGAGAGGGCGAGGAAGAGCCACTTTCGTTTTAGTACCAGTTCGCCTAGCCTATCTTCACTCATGCCGGTTTTTTATTGCCATCCAGTTTCATCAAGATAGGCGGGAGTAGCATAAAGTCTACCCAAAGCGCGAAGGTTATCGCTATCGCGGTTAGTATCCCCATGTTGGCGTTTATCTTAAAGCCGGACATCGAAAGTATGCCAAAGCCTACTATTAGTATAGTAGATGTAATCACCAGCGCCATCCCTACATTGTGGAACGAGTACCTTACCGCCTCTTTGCTGTCCATATTATGCTCCCGCCTAGCTCTTAGGTACTTGCTAAGAAAATGCACGGTATCGTCTACCACTATGCCGAGGCTCATCGCCGCCACCACAGATACCGCGAGACCTATCTGGCTGACAGTGTACCCCCAAAGCCCGAATGCCAAGAACGCCGGCACAAGGTTTGGAATAAGGCTCAATAATCCTATCTTAATATCCTTGAGCGCGAATATAAGGATGCCGGATATAAACAGCAAGGCGATAAACGTGCCTCTAAGCATGCCTGTTACATTTCTTTCGTTAATGTAGGCGAACATTATTGATATCCCCGTTCCGGCAACGTGCATTTTTTCTGGAGCGTTTTCTTTCAGCCAGCCGCTGGCCCGTTTTTCAAACGCTCTTATCTCTCTATTTTGAATGTCGGTAAGCGTTATACGGAACCGCGTGGCCGATTTATCGACGTTTATCATGTTATTAAGGTCCAGCCCGAATGGAAGCGACATCTCGTACAAGAGGAGGTACTGTGCGGCAAGGTCGCGGTTGTCCGGTATCTTGTACCAGTCAGGGCTGTCGCCATGCATGCTTTTGTTCAGCTTTTTCATTATGTCGTTTATGTTCGTTATCTGCACCACCTCCGGCTGTTCCTTTAGCCATTGCGTGAAGTTTTCCAGAGTGTTTAGATATTCTGGGTTGCTTATTCCCCCTTCTTCGCCGGATGAGAGCGAATATTCCACCATAGATATTCCGGTAAGGTTTTTATTTATAAAATCGGTATCCCGCCGGAACTGGTAGCGGTCGTCAAAGTAATCGAGATAAAGGTCGTTAAGCTCTACTTGGGATATCCCTCCGATTATGAGGAGAATGAAAAAGGTCATCCCCCATAGCAGGGAATTGCGTTTTTCGACCACGAAATTCGCGAAGCGGTCCATATAAATGTTGTCGGCGTTATCTACCTTTACCGTTTTTACCGGAAGAAGAGCCATAAGGGCAGGGAGTAAAGTTACGGAGTAAGCAAACGCCGCCATAACGCCGATGGCGACTATGTTGCCGAGGTCGCGGAACGGCGGAGCGTCGGAAAAGTTCATGCTTAAAAATCCTATAGCGGTGGTTATGCTGGTAAGAAAAACCGGCTGCATGTTAAGGCGCATAGATTCTATTATAGCTTCGTGCTTCGTCCTTCCTTTTCGCATTTCGTGGAGCATCGTAACGAGGATATGGACAGAGTCGGCCACTGCCAGCGTTAATATTATGGTCGGTGCCATCGCCGATGGAGGGGTGAGAACTATGCCAAGCCAGCCCGCAAGGCCCATAGCGGTGATGGAGGAGGCAAAGATGACGATAAGCGCGGAAACGGTTCCCGATATAGAACGGAGCATCACCCACATTACGAGCGCCATGAATATATACATAAGCGGCACGAGGGTTTCGATGTCGTCTTTGCTCGCTTCTCCAAAGGCGTTGTTAATCATCACCCCGCCCCATAATGGAAATTCGACATCAGGATGCTTTTCTTTCGCCTTTGCGACAAGCTCTCTAACTTTCTCGACAATTTCGATGGTGGCTAAACTATTGTCTGCCGGAAGGCGAAAGAGAACGCTTATGCCTGTAACATGACCGGAAGGGGATATAAGGCGGTTTTTTAAGACAGGTTCGCGCAAGGCTATCTCTTTTATCTCCGCTAGTTCTTTTGCCGAAAGGTTTAGCGGGTTTTTTACCAGATTTTCGACGACAAGGTCGTCCTCTTCCGCTTTTGTATGTTGATAGTTGGTGATGGAGTCTACCCTGCTGGAATAAGGCAACTGCCAGCATTTTTCGGTAAGATCTTCCACCAACGCCAGCATTTGGGGGGTGAATATATTTTTATCTTTGGGAGCGACGGCGATAATTATAATGTCGTCTTTGGAATAGATGTTCTCTAGTGTTTCGAGCGCTTTTAGCTGGGGGTTTTCTCCGCTAAAAAAGTCGCGCGCGTTATTGGAAAAGCTGATGAACCGCCCGCCGCTCGCGGTTACAATAAAAGTAACAAAAGCAAGAACGATGACAAGCCATCTGAAACGAACCATAGAGATGCCTAGTCTTTGTCCTAGGTTGTTATATTTGCTCACCCCGTCTACCCCCTTCTTATTTTTTTATCTTTTATTCTTCCTCAAGCCGTTCAAGATAAGCTCTGCCAGCCCTTCGGCGACATCCTCTAGTTTTACCGGCCCTGTGCCGCCGCCTTCCTGCGTTTTTTTGGCAAGCGGCGGGAAAGTGATAGAAGAAAGGGAAAGGTGCAAGAGCCTTGCGGTAGTGGCAGTATCTTTTATCTCGAACTCTCCGCCGGCTACCCCTTCATCCAGAATTGTCACTATGTGGTAGAGCTGGTTGCCAATTTTTTCTTCTACCAGATCTCTTCTCTCGTTACTGATGTAATCTACCAGTTCCATTATTTTAGGATTCTCCTCAAAAAGGTGGCACACATTATTTGCCAGTGCTACCGCAAAAAGCTTTATCTTCTCTCCCGCTGAAACGTCTGTAAGCTCCGCAATCTTTTGGAGCTTTATATCTGTTTCTTTGAAATGCTCTTTCGCAAGCTCTGCCGCTATCCCGTTTTTGCTGTCAAAAAAGCGGTAAAGGTTGGCGGCCGACATCTCGCAATCTTTTGCTATTTCGGCCATTGTGGTTTTGCCAAACCCATAATGGGCAAACCTCTTCCCTGCCGCCGCTAGTATCTCTTTTTGAATATCGTTTAGTATTTCCTCATTTTTCCCCATGAGAGGATAATACTTTTTGAATATTGAACAGTCAAGCAAGTGTTCAATATTCATAAGAAATCTAGTCGATATAATTCAATGACTTAAATTTTATGGTAGAAAAATGTTCATATAGGCACTCTTTATTTTCATTCCATTGCGACCTTAGTCTTATCTATGGTGAGTGGCGTAAACGACATCTTGACACCTCGCAACCAGCAAAGGTAGTATGTAATTTTACATGCCAAATTATTTTGCCGGAGGGGTGTTTGTTTATGGATGATTTCAAGACTTTGTTATCAGTGGAAAGCATTACTGACAGGAAGGTTGTTACGCTTCCAAAAGATGCTTCCATAGAGGCAGGCGCGACAAGAATGATGGAAGAGGATGCCGGTTCCCTTCTGGTGGTTGACGGCGATAAAACGCTCGGAATTGTTACCGAGTCCGATGTCGTAAGGCGCGGGGTTGCCAAAAAGATTGATCTCTCCGTTACTGGTCTATCAGAAATTATGACACCCGATCCGCTTACGATTCCGGCTGACGAATCAATTTTCGAGGCAAGAAAAATGATGGATGCAAGTAAGGTCAAACATCTTATTGTGATGAAAGACGGGGCTGTTTTCGGTGTGCTTACTCCTCAGGCGGTACTTGGCAGTAAGTAATCTGCCTTTACCGTTTTGGAGCAGAGTGCCTTTATCGTTTCCAGCACCTTTAGGTGGTTGGGGTGGGCCGCGTATTTTCCGACCGCCTCCATATTTTCAAAAACGGAGTTAAGCACTACATCGTAAGAGTTGTGCAGGCGGGCGATATCGACAGCCACCTCGTTTTCCAGCATAAGCCCGCCGGTTGATTCTTTTAGCTCTCTTAGTTCCAGCACAAGCCTATCTTTATCACTTTCGCTGGAGCTCTCTTTCATTTTAAAAAGGACGATATGCCGAATCATCTGTTAAAAGCTTACCGGCTGTTTGGCTATGATACCGCTCATCATTGATACCGCCTGATCGAAACCTACAAATAGAGCTTGGGAAACTATACTGTGGCCGATATTTATTTCGTTTATATGGGGGATGTCGGAGATATACATCACGTTTTTGTATGTAAGGCCATGCCCCGCGTGTACCGTAAGGCCAAGACCGCTAGCGAACGCCGCCGCTTCCTTAACTTCTCTTAGCTTTTTAGAAGCCTCTTTTTCGGACTTCGCTTGGGAATACGGGCCGGTATTTAGCTCTACAGCGACAGCCTGCGTAAGCGATGACGCTTCTATCTGACTGCTGTCGGCATCTATAAAGAGCGATGCAGATATCCCGCTTTCGTTAAAACGCTTCGCGGTATCGCGGATGTGGTCGAAATTCCGGCCGACATCCAGCCCGCCTTCGGTTGTAAGCTCTTCCCGCTTTTCAGGAACCAGCGTTACCTGATCCGGCTTTAGGTCGAGCGCAATTTTTATAATTTCTTCCTCTGCCGCCATCTCCATGTTAAGCCGGCAGTTGGGTAGCTTTCTTATACGGTATAGATCGTCGTCCTGTATATGCCGTCTATCTTCCCGCAGATGCACCGTTATGCAGGAGACCCCGTGGGAAAGTGCTATTTTAGCCGCGGTAACCGGGTCGGGATAGCTGGTAAGCCGTGCCTGCCTAAGCGTCGCCACATGATCTACATTTACCCCAAGTTTTGCCATCGGCTGATTATATCCGAGTTTGGGCTATATTGCATCGTGGGGAGAGTACGACGATACCTTATTTCCGGCTCGCTTGATTTTCGGTTTTATGGTTGCATATCATAGGCATACAGCAGACATACCGACTGTTTTTGGGAAAGGTTAATTTTTGGTGAGATTGTTCGTTTTTACCGCCTGCCTGCTCTTTACCACTTTGGCCGGCAGTGCCTACTCATCTTCCGGCAGTACCCGCGAGGGGTTTGTTATATGCGAAACAAAAGAGAAGCTAAACGAGGCGTACTCTCTCCTTTTAAAGGCTACTCCCAAAGGGTTTGAGAAGGTTGCTCGGTATATAGAGCTTGGCATTTGCGCGCGGCTCGAAGACGGGCTTAAGGCCAAGTTTACCGGCACTACCGGCAAACCGGAGAAATGGGGGATGCCGGCAGAGGTTAGCATCGGCGGCGGGAAATTCTGGGTTTTAAAGCAGTCTATAGATATGAACAGCGGCAAGGTATATCTTGATGGGAACGCTCCAAAGCCTTCCATCCCTTCCATCTGGCCGGTCAACGGATGGGTTACCAGCGGGTTTGGCTTTAGGGTTTCTCCTTTTAGCGGCAGGCGCGAAATGCATCGAGCTGTAGATATCGCCGCCTCTCTCGGTTCCGATATTATCGCTACAGCAGACGGGACGGTTCTAAAATCAGGCGTGAACGGCGGGTATGGCAAAGAGGTGGTAATAGACCACGGCAACGGCATCACGACACGGTACGCGCATAACGCGAGCAATCTTGTGCAAAAAGGGGAGCGCGTAAGGTTTGGGCAGATTATAGCAAAGGTAGGAAACAGCGGTAAATCTACCGGCCCGCATCTGCATTACGAGCTGTTGGTAAACGGCGAGAAACAGGATCCTCATAGATATTTTCGTTTAGACGTAAAACCGCCCAGAAGAGTTGCCGCGCTAAAAAACAAAAAACAAAAAGATAAAAAGCTCTCAAAAGGGCGGTATGAAAAAGCGGTTGAACTGCATGAAGCGGGGGAAGATGACGAAGCGTTTAAGCTTTTTATAAAGTCGGCAAAGCGGGAGGGCGATAGACGTTCGCAGTATATGCTGGGGTTAGCCTATTCACTTGGAAACGGCACCAAGCGAAACAGCCGTGCCGCCGCCTATTGGTTTAAAAAGTCTTCCATGCAGGGATATGCCGACGCGCAGTATTATCTTGGCAGGGCGTATAGTTTTGGAGATGGTTTGCCAAAAGATAGAGGCGAAGCGCTTAAATGGCTAAAACTTTCCGCCGAGCAGGGGAGTTTTGCAGGGATGGAGCTTTATGGACGTGAGCTTTATCTCGCGAAGAGGTATGAAGATGCTGTTTTTTGGTCCGCCAAGGTCGCCGGCAGAAGCGCGCTGGCTAAGAGGCACCTTGCTATAGCCCAGCTCGCGGCAGGCAACGAACGTGAGGCCCATATTCTTTATAATTCTCTGGCAAGGAGTTATAGAGAGGATAAGAGACTGCTAAGAGGAGTTGTTGACGATTTACGAAGGTATAGGAAAGGCAAAGGGAGATATTTAGAGACGGCAAAAAAGATGCTCTGGAAATATTTTAACGTGAGGGAGTAGGGAGGGAGTTTTTAACTTTTTGTTTTTCTCTCGCTTAAGGCCGCTATGGAAGCTTATATTGAAAGTGAGCTGTAAATTCCTCCAGCCTACTCGCCTATCCTATCGAAAAGTTCCGGCTGGAGTATTTCGGTGTCGTATCGCTGTATCGGGTAGTTGCCGTCAAAGCATGCGGTGCAGTAGCTGTTCCCTTTACCTCCAAACATCGCGAGCATTCTATCTTGGTTAAGGTAGGCGAGTGAATCGGCTTTAAGATATTTTTCTATCTCAGCAAGGCTGTAGTTGGCGGCGGCAAGCTCTCCTTGCGTTGGGGTGTCTATTCCGTAAAAGCAGGAGTGTGTAGTAGGCGGTGAGCTTACTCTCATATGCACCTCGCTGGCACCTGCCGCCTTTACCATCGAGATTATTTTTTTACTGGTAGTTCCCCTTACGATGGAATCGTCTACCAGCACTACGCGCTTACCTTCGATTATCGCTTTTATGGGGTTTAGTTTTATCTTGACGCCGAAATGCCGGATACTGCTTTCCGGCTCGATGAAGGTGCGCCCGACATAATGGTTTCTTATCATCCCTATGTCGAACGGAATACCGGATTCTTCGGCGTATCCCATCGCGGCAGGCACGCCGGAATCTGGGACTGGTATAACAATGTCTGCTTTTACAGGCTTTTCTTTTGCCAGTTCGCGTACGAACCCTTTTCTTACCTTGTGGACAGATTCTCCAAAGATGTAGCTGTCGGGCCTTGCGAAATATATGAACTCGAACACGCAGTGGCGGGGTTCCTTCTTTGGAAACGGGAAATGCGATTTATAACCTTCTTCCGTAACATGGATAAGCTCGCCCGGCATCACGTCCCGTTCGTAGGTCGCCCCTATAAGGTCGAACGCGCATGTCTCGGAGGCGAAGACGTAAGCGTCGCCAAGCCTGCCCATAGCCAGAGGCCTAAAGCCGTACGGATCCCGCACAACTATCATTTCGTTGTCATTCATTATCAGCATCGAGTAGGCGCCCTTTACTTCCAAAAGCGCGTCTATAACTTTTGGCATAAAACTGGTTTCGGTAGATTTCGCCACAAGGTGCGCCACCACTTCGGTATCCATAGTGGTACGGAAGATGGAGCCTTGTTTTTCGAGGTCGGCTCTTATAGACGCGGCGTTCACTATGTTGCCGTTGTGGGCTATCGCCAGATACCCGTCGGAATATTCTATCGCCAGAGGCTGGGCATTTTTTAAAAGCGATTCGCCGGTAGTGGAATATCGGTTATGACCGATAGCTATGCTACCTCTTAGTTTTTCTATGCTTTCTTTTTTAAAAACCTTGTTGACAAGCCCCATGCCGACTAAAACGTAATGATCCTCACCGTCCGAAGATACTATACCGGAAGATTCCTGTCCCCTATGTTGCTGTGCGTAAAGGCCCAGGTATGTCTGGTTTGAGGCCTCTGGGCTTCCGTATATTCCGAATACGGCGCACTCGTCCTGAAATTTTTCCAATGGAACTTCCATCCTTAGCCTATAGCTTTTATGCTAACTCCGTTTATCCGCAAAAAACCTTAACCGCCGGTAACAGCCGCTATAGATTCGTGCAGAATATTCACCATATCTTCCAGCTCATCTTCCATTGATTCAAGTATCGGAAAGAGAACCATTATATCCCCAAGTGGCCTTACAATCAGCCCCCTTTTTCTAGCTTCCATCGAGATTGCGTGACCTGTCCGTTTGGAGGGGGTGAACCGCTTTCGGCTCTCTTTGTTTCCTACTATCTCTATGCCTATTATCATCCCCAACTGCCGTATATCGCCGACATGCGGCAGATCCTCGAACTTTACAAGAAAATCGCCAATCCGCGCGCTTTTTTCCTCCACTTTGGCTAAAAGCTTTCCATCGCCAAAAAGTTTTAGCGACTCAAGCGCGACGGCGCATGCTGGTGAGTGGGCGGTAAATGTATGGCCGTGAAAAAAGGTTTTTTTGTCGTCGTAATTGCCGATAAAGGCGTTGTATATTTCGTCCGTAGCCAGCGTGGCGGCAAGAGGCGTTACGCCGGCACCTATACTTTTGGAAAGCGCCATAATGTCCGGCTCTACGTTCTCGTGTTCGCACGCGAACATCTTGGCCGTTCTGCCAAAACCAACGGCGACTTCGTCCGCTATCATAATGATGTCGTACTCGTAGCAGATATCACGAACCCTTTTAAGGTAGCCGGGAGGAGAGATTATTATCCCCCCCGGAGATTGAACCATAGGCTCTATCACAAAGGCGGCTATACTTTCGTGGTTTGCTTTTACTATTCTTTCCATCTCCTCGGCGCAAGAGAGGCCGCACTCTGGAAATTCCTTGCCTACCGTACAGCGGTAGCAGTAGGGCGACGGCGCGAAAACAGTATCGGCAAGAAGGGGGGCGAAAATTTTTCGGTACATTTTCACTCCCCCAACGGCAACAGCCCCAAGAGTGTCGCCGTGGTACGCTTCACCAAGCGCCATCAGCTTTGTTTTTTTCGGCTTTCGTTTTTTTTCTCTTTGTCTAAAATACTGTACCGACATTTTTATGCCTACTTCCACCGCGGTGGAGCCGTTATCCGAGTAGAAAACCTTCCGCAGGTTTTGCGGAGTTATCTCTACCAGTTTTTCCGCAAGCTCAATCGCCGGCTGATGAGTGAGGCCGAGGAATGTCGCGTGGTCGAGCTTTGCCGATTGTCTATGCAGGCTTCGCATAAGTTTTGGGTGGCTATGCCCATGAATGTTTACCCAGTAGGACGAGTGGCCGTCGTAATAGCTGTTGCCATGAATATCTTTTAACTTCGTGCCGCTAGCGGAATCGACAATAAGCATATCCTCTTCCATCCACTCTTTCATCTGGGTAAACGGATGCCATATATGCTGTCTGTCACTTTTCTCCAGTTTTTTCTGAAGCCTGCTGTTTTCCTTTTTTTTAAGGAGATTGACGAAAGGTTCAGAGGGGAGATGCTTCTCTGCATAGGCTCGAAATCTTTTTGGGCTGTTAATGGAGCCGGTAAAAGGGAGTGTTGCCAGTATCTTGCATCCGGCATTTTTCTCCAGCCACTTTGTGTCGATGTCGGGATGTTTTTTTTTGTCTGTTTCTACTATTACGATACCGGCTATATCGAGGCCGTACATTTCGGCTGTAAGGATGGTGCTTAGAGTCTGGTGAATCATGCCAAGCGCGGGGGTAGTTACTATCACTATCGGTATATCCAGCATTTTTATCAGGTCGGGCCAGAATTGTTTTTCGGTAAGCGGAACCATAAGGCCGCCGGCCCCTTCGACTATGATAAAACTTTTGCGTTCTTTTTGTATCTGCTTGAACTTGCCGGTTATTTTCTTAAGGCTTATTTTCTTGTTTTCTTTTAGAGCGGCATGATACGGCGAGAGCGGAGCTTTGAAACGGTACGGGGAGGCAAGGCTGTCCGGCGTATCGGCGGCGGACAGTTTTTTAATAAGTCCGATGTCTTCTAAGAAAGGTTTTTTTCCGTTGGTGCCGGTCTGCGCCGGCTTCATAAGGTCGACGGCATGACCGTTTTTCTTTAAAAGGTGCGCGATAGCGGCAGAGGTAATCGTTTTACCTACGCCGGTGCCTACGCCGGTAATGAAAAGCCCGCTATGCCCCACTCTTTATTCCGTTGACGTAAATGATTTCGTAAGTCGCATTTATAGGGCCATCGCTACAGGGGTAGTATGAAACGGTCTTGCTGATAATATCTCTTCTCGGCGGGTTGCTTGGTCTTCTGGGAGCTGTAGCCCCAACACCTTTTAGCGCGAGGAAAAAATCATTTACATCTTCGTAATTTCTGCTTTTAGTAGTTTGCCCCCAGTTGATATCGTAAAAGCCTGTACCTCTTAGTTTTTCCGCTAGGTTTTCGATGTTGGTTATTTCCGGAAAATTGGCCGGCCGGCCTGTGCATTCCCTGCATGCTCTATCGTAGGCGGTGCGTAGCTCCAGAAGGTTTCCAGGCCCTATGGTGCTAAAGAGGAGCAGGCCGCCGCTTTTTAATACACGTTCGATTTCCAGAAACAGTTTTTCATAGTCGGCTATCCATTGGAAAGCGAGGGAGGATACCACCATATCGAACGACCTGTTTTTGAACGGAAGCTCTATGGCATCCGCCGTTATTGAAGATGGTATGCCGGAACTTTTGGTTTTAGCAACCATCGGCTCCGCGATATCTATGGCGGTTATCGAGGCGCTCGGCCATTTTCTTTTGGCATCTGCCGAAGTAAAGCCGGTGCCGCTACCTATATCAAGAATTTTTTTTGGAGATGAAATTCCTTTTGGGAAAAAGTTTTTTATAAGCGATCTGGAAACCTCTCTTTGGAGACTGCCGTGCCGTTTGTAGCTCTTAGCACTTTTGGTGAACGACTTTTTTACTTTTTCGGTAATCATTCTGCAAAAAACCTCTTGAGTATGTTTCTAAAATTTTCTGGTTGAGTAAGAAAAGGGGCGTGGCCGCAATTTTTCATAAGAACCGTTTTCGGCGATTTTAAAAGAGACCCCCATATTTCGGTAACTTTCGATGGGACAATCATATCATGCTCCCCATGGCATATCAAACAGTGTACCTTAAGCTCTTTTGCCTCTTCTCTCAAGTCGTCGTCGTAGAGGCTTGTCAGCAGTTCAAGAGCCGATTTTTTGTCTGGCGGAAAGTTTTTATCGAAAAAAAGTGATTTTATTTCGTTCCTCCTTTTTGGCGTTAGCTCCGGTTCCGCTTCAAAAAAGGTCATAAGGAAAATGCCGAGTGCTGTTTTGAAATCGTTTTGAAGCTGGCGCTCAAAATATTTTCCTTTGGCAGGGTGCGTTGCCCATTCCTCTTTGCCTGTCGGCGACAGGTAGCACGGCGTACCGCTTGCGAACACAAGCGAGTGGATATGCTCACTACCCAGCTCCAGCGCGGAGCGCAAGATTACCTGCGACCCGAGCGACCAGCCGACAAGCCGGAGAGCTTTAAAACCGTTCTCGCGGATAAAAGCGGAAAGCATTTCGGCGCACAGCTCTATAGTCAGCTTTTTAGAGAGAGGTTTCGAGAGGCCGTGTCCCGGCAGGTCTACCGTTATAACGGTGAAATCGTTTTTTAAATTTTTTACCTGCTCTTTCCATATAGCGGAGTTCAGTCCCCAGCCGTGGACGAACATAACAGGTTCGCCGTTGCCGGAAATATGACATGAAAGTTTGCTCAACGCTATCCTTTAACCTTGTAGTCGCGCTGGTGTTCCCGTTCCATATCCCGTTTTTTTATCGTCTCCCTCTTGTCGTGCATTTTCTTGCCTTTACCTAGCCCCAGCTCTACCTTCACCCACGAATTTTTGAAATATATTTTGAGAGGCACGATGTTCAGCCCCTTTTCCTGCGCTTTGGCTGTCAGTTTTAGTATCTCTTTTTTATGAAGAAGAAGTTTCCGCTCTCTGGTTGGATTGTGGTTGTGTATGTTTCCCTGCTTAAACTCGCCTATATACATATTATTAAGGTAAAGCTCGTCGTCTTTGGGCCATGCGTATGCCTCGCTCATGCGGACGTTTCCAGCACGAAGCGATTTTACTTCCGTTCCTCTTAGTTCCAGTCCCGCTTCGTATTTTTCGGTTATATGGTATTCGTGGAACGCCTTTTTGTTCGTTCCTATTATCTTAATCATCCGCTCAATCTACCACACCACACCTGCATTGCGGGTTTGCTTATCGCCGGCGGCGGATAACTTTTCTTCCAGTTCAAAATGCCGTATTTGACCCCTCGCCTTCCCACGCCGTGCGTGGTTTTGTGCCGATGGTTTCCCTTTGGCAGTGCCTCGCCTGCAAGGCGACAGCGGTGTGGAGGCGAACTTTTTTTTAAAGTTCAGTAAGGCAGTGTTTACCGCGTGCGGCAGCTCGCCCCACGCCGTGCGTGGTTTTGTGCCGACGGTTTCCCTTTGGCAGTGCCTCGCCTGCAAGGCGACAGCGGTGTGGAGGCGAACTTTTTTTTAAAGTTCAGTAAGGCAGTGTTTACCGCGTGCGGCAGCTCGCCCCACGCCGTGCGTGGTTTTGTGCCGATGGTTTCCCTTTGGCAGTGCCTCGCCTGCAAGGCGACAGCGGTGTG
>JAJRYD010000040.1 GCA_024275955.1 Nitrospirota bacterium | reverse complement strand
TAATAATGCGGGAACGAAATGCCACTCGTTGTTGCGTCTTAACAGAACGCACCCACTGTTTTAGTATTGCACGATCTAGCGAGGTTAGAGGTAAAGCCGGACAACATGAAGCCATGCACGGATTATATCAGAACTTATCTAACAGTTAAGTGTTACATGAGACACTACACTAGCTGTACCGGCACGACGAGAAGATTAGGCCGTATCTTCAACCTATGCCCGGTGCTGTCCGTCATCGTGAGTAATTTCTCACGACCATCACCATAGGAGGCTTTTGCTTTGGCAAGGTCGGTGGCGTTAAGCTTTTTAGTGCCGAGGTTGGAAAAAACTCCTTCGTCGCCGTTAGGGTGATCGATGTCAAAAAATGGCTGGCCATCGAAACATAAGTTGCCAAAACCGTTTTCCAGTAGCGGAAAAACGAGATCGTCCGGCCATTCAGCGGCTGACTGTCCAGAGTCGGCGGCCTGTATAGCGAGTCCGCCGATATTGTCGTCGTCAATGTCATCGGCATCAATAGCGATAGTGGCTGTGTACTTCTTGTTTGCTATTGAATAGCTGTGACCGGCAAGACGTTCTATGATCCGTTCACCGAGCCATTCGCGAAGTTTTGGCCATGTACCTAACCATTTATAGTCGTTTGTTTTGGATGTGGACGGTACAAGGGTTGCTATCTTTTGCCACTTTGGTTCAACCGCCTCGAAAGCCTTCATGAAGGAGGTTTTAATATTGACAAACAGCGAGGCAAGGTTAGGTGCATCTACAATCATGCCGAGCGTGAGCGGCAACATGCTGAAACTGCCGACGAAGTGACAACTATTACAGGCGACAACGCCTTTCGCGGACGCAGAGAAAATTGGCCATTCAGCAGCCATACTTTCCGCAGGGGATATGCCGAAGCCGAAAACGGCTATGACGGCGGTAACGAGAAACAAAGCGATATATTTCATGAGTCTTTTTCTCCTTTAATCTGTGCCCATCAAACCCGCACTGCGGAGCTTGGCGAGAAGGCTGTTAAAATCAATTACAATGGTTGCCACGTCTGCGGCAACCGAATCGGCTTGGCCCTCGGCGATATTGAAAGGTACAAACACCCATGCTTTAGTAGCGCCATCGATATCAATCAAGGTGCCTGCAGGGATTTTGTTTGCCGTTGCCGCAAGCTGTACGGTTTGGTCGTCGGCAACGTAAACGGTTTTGCCGCGATCTGCGATGGTAAGAGCGGCACCGACGAATGAGAACATTCCCCGCTCGATTTTTACCGTAACGTCACCGGATGCGCCGTTGCTATTGTCAACCTGCTCTTTTGCTACGCCGACCACTTTTAGGCCAGTGGTATCAGCGGCTGGCTGGGCGTAGCCGTTCGCATCAATCGCCACCAGACTGCCGCCGTATATTTTCGTGGCGGCAAGTACCGGCAAGGTGAGTATCACACCCTGTCGGGATTCCAAACTTCTGTCTGCGTTTAACGCTGTCATGATTTAGCTCCTCCATATTTTTTAAGGTCTTCCTCGGAATTTCCGAACGCTCCAGAGATGCCATTGTCAGCGTGAGCGTCCGTGCCGGATTTATTTGCGAGAATCTTCACGTCGCCCATCGGCACCACAACCGGAGCCTTGGCAACGAATATCTCGAAGCCTTTCAAGTCGCGTGTGGAATATTCCAATGCCCACGGTTCCTGCTCGGCAGTAACCTTACCAGCCTTCATCGCAAGCGTTACCACTTCCTTCGCTTTCATCCCGTTAAGGTCGGCGCGAAGTTTTTCAACCGTGTCGCCATCTTTTGGCGCGGCATCAACGCTCTGTTTCATAGCGAGTATGGTGGCTTCGCTCTCTGAAGCGGTTGCACCTTTTTTAAGACCAAGGGCGGTGAGAATTACTTCTGGCACCTCGGCTTTGTTCACGAGCGCGGTTACGGCGGTAACCGTTTCGTCTTCCGTGGCATCTTCCTTAATGCCGATTGCGGTGATAATCTTCGCAGATATCGCCGCCTTGCTTATAAGAGCGGCCACAGCGGTCATGACCTGCTCCTGTGTTGCCTCGGCTTTTAAGCCGAGAGCCGCAAGCAGTTTTTCGTTCATAGAATCCTCCTTTGGAATTAAAAAATTTGGAACACTTTTGTTGTTTACGAGTGGAACCATGCCGTCGATGGCAGGGTCATTTGTTAACGATACCGAATGCAGATAGACAGGATGGTGATTGCCTTGGGCATCCGGTTTTTTAGATGCCAACAAAACTGGCGATACAAAGCGATACTCGCGGCCAAGAATATACGCCGCCGCGCGCTTTGTCCATTCTACCTTTGCCCACAAGCCGCCTGTGCCTTTATTGATAAGTTTTGTTATCCAGCCAGAGGCGGGAGCCTCTACCCCTTTTAAGGTTTGGTGTTCGTAGTCGAGCGGTCTCATGTTTTCGCCCATGAGTGAGTTTTTGACGATTATCCCAACATCGCTTTCCGTCAACATGAATGGTCGGCCCTCGCCGTCTCTGTGTGCGCCTAGCGGGCATACCTGAATTTCTGCGGGCGGAGTTGCGCCAACCGCTACCGCTTTCATCGCAAAGGCGAACATATTTTTTATCATTTACCCTCCGTTAAAAACTTGTTTCCGGTTTGGACTATTTCTCTTAGGTCTTCCGTCTGGACAACCAGAAACGGCCTTGCTGGGATCGTTACTTTTACTTTTTTTGCAAAAATCATTCTCCCGTTGTACGGGAAGGCGAGCGTCTTTTTTGTCTTGGGACGTATGACGCGATCCTTTGCGCCGAAGTTGTGCGTGGCGGCATAGATTACGTTCGTCCCTATCTCCGCCCCGGAACTGTCGGCTTTATAGGTGATGGAATCGCGCAACCTTTTTGAAGCGTTTAACGGCACACGGCGCGCCGCTTTTCTACGTCCCGATTTTGAGAGCGCACCCGACTTTTTAAAATCACGTTTACCGTTGAGGGCGTTAAGCAGGGTCTGTGCAGAAAGCATCCGCCATTTCCGAGTGCCGCCCCGCCAGCTACCTTGTGCCGAATACCGTCCGCCAACATCAAAGTTGTGGCGCACAGATTTGGAGACGATCATACCTACGTTTTTGAAAAAGGCAGTCGGCCTTTTGGCGCGTGCCTGCACTTTGTTAAGCAGGGCCGTAACTTCGTGGTCGTCTATTTTTATCGAGATTCCGCTCATGTTTCCCCCCGCTTTTGATTGGAAGAGTTGAGGAAGCAGGAACTTTGCCTTTCCGTGCTGATTTTGGTAATATTTAGTTGTGAGATGGTGGCTGGACTGTAGCTCCGATAGCCACTGTCTGACGCCTTTATCGCTACAGGGTAGAGAGACTCCCTTTTTACCGCTTCCATATCAGCTTCCCTACTCTTTGATTGTTCAGATATGAGAGGTCTCTGGCCGGTACAAGTGTCCAGCTTTCCAAAAAGCCGCCCGAAGCCTGAAAGACCGCAAGCATCCCTTTTTCCTTGCCCCGCCGATGAGGCGGGGTCTCTGTTGAAGTTGAAGGTAAACCGTAATCGATAGCTTTTACAAAGCGGGTTCGCAAAACTGTGTTGCCAAGTTTCTTGTTCATCTCAAACGACAGCCAAACCTCGGCAGGGTTTTCCATAATTTCCGGCAACATTGGGAGAAACGGTAGCTGGCTCGGTTTTAGATGGCTTGCTAACGTCTCGGCGTTCACCATGAAGTCATACCGAAAGCCGGTTTTGCCGGTAAGCGAGAAGCTTTTTTCCTTGCCTCCGATTATTTTCTCCAGTTTGGATGTGGCTCTGAGGGCTAAAATAAACACCTGTAAAGCCTTAAAAAATGTAAAGTTAAAAGAAAATGTGGTCTTAAATAAAGCCTTTAAAATATAAGTCGTTATATTTCTTATGCCAACTATTTGTTCACATTTGGAGTAGTTTGAAGGAAAGACTCATCTTTCAAAATGGATGCTTTAACGGTGGGTAATTTTAAACCAAATCAAATTTATCGGATTTGGCAACAGCCCCTCTGTACAACCCTCTTTTTTGCGCAAAGCCTCCTCTCTCCGGCTATCGCAAGGCAGAAGGTCAAGCTCACCCAGCAAGTAGGCCGGAAGGCAGGGGGAGAGGAAGCTGTTTTTTCTGCGTGGCGGCTCAGCTTCCGGCACAGTACCGGCCGACGGCACCAGCGCAGAACCCCGCGCGAAGATACTGCCAGCCTTATATTGGCGCAACAGGTTTTCTAAAGTTTTCCTATCCAGCTGTATATATCGTAGGAACTTGGAAAAACTTTTATCTCTCTTATCATTTTTTCAAGAGAGGCAAGCTCTTTATATACAGGCGGAGGCGGAATATAGTTATCACCAAACGGTTTTTCCATTCTTTTTTTGCGCTCAAACTTTTCTTTGCAATGTTTGAAACGGCCGATAGCTTTAAACGCTTTTGGGAGATATTTTTTTTTGGCGGTTGCCATACCGAATAAGGATGGTCTTTTTTTCAAAAGAGCCATTGCGCCATGCCAGTCAATTTTTTGGATGGTTCGAACTCTCATTCGCCGTCTCCTTTCATCGCTCTGCTCTTAAGGCACCCAACAGAAGCAAAGAAAAAGCGGTAGGTTCCACTCTTCGTGCGGGCGTTACAACTTTTTCTCTCGCTTCCATTATAAATCGAAAAAGAGATGAAAGGTAGAAAAAGTGACGGGCCTTGCTTTATGGGGCTGTTTCCAAAAGAGTTTTTTGAGCATTGAAAAGGGAAATTTATTTTCTAACTTCTTTAAAAGAGAGGTTTTAGAGATTGGCGATTTGCGGAAAAATCGAATCTATCCCATTCGGCAACTTATAGCAAAATTAAATTTATGCTATTTGGTAACAGTCCCTTTATAGAAGCGAGGCTATCATCGAACCTGAGATTGTGAAGTAGATAACTATAGCCGAAATATCTACGACAGTTAACACGATAGGCCCTGCTCCCAGCACAGGGTCGGCGCCAAGTTTGTGCAGTGCCATAGGTATAAGCGTGCCGAGCATCGACGCAAAACCCATCGACGCGAAAAGTGAAATACCGACTACGGTTCCTATTCCCGGGTTTTTTTCAAGCATCCACGCGATAAAACCCATAAGCCCCCCGCAGGAAGTAGCCATTATAATTCCCACTCGAAACTCTTTTCGGATGTAGCTACTTACTACGCTGGAACCGTTTATCTTGCCGAGTACTATAGCCCTTACAACTATGGCGGAGCTTTGCGTGCTTACGTTTCCACTCATGCCGGTAATAACAGGAATAAAAGCGGCAAGAGCTATAACCTGCTCAAGCGGCGCGCCCATACCGCTTATAATACGCGCCATAATTACGCCGCCCAATAGCGATGAAAGAAGCCACGGAATGCGGTAGCGTGCCGCTTGAAGCCATGAGGCGCTGTCGAATTCGTTTTCGTCGGTGCCGCCTACTTTCAGCATATCTTCTGTCGTTTCTTCTGTAATTACATCTAGAATATCGTCATGGAGTATCCTGCCCAAAAGCCGTCCTTCGCCGTCGACAACAGCTAGCGAGACGATATCGTATTTGCGGAAAATCTGCGCTACCTCTTCCACGTCTGCCGTTACATTTACACTTATCGGGTCTCTATCCATTATTTCGCTTATTGGGGTCTCCTTAGGGTTGAGGATAAGCTGAGGAAGGGGAAGAACTCCGGTGAGCTTTTTATCACCACCGGCGACAAAAATATAGTGAAGCTCCGAGACCTCTCTAGATTTAGAACGTATAAGCACCACAGCATCGCTACAGGTTTGGTCTTGTCTTAAAGATACAAGCTCAAGCTGCATAATTCCGCCGGCGGAATCTTCAGGGTACTGAAGAAGAGACCTCACCTCGGCAGAATCTTTTGTAGGGAGATAGGAGAGAACTTCTCTCGACTGCTCGTCAGTCAGTTCGCCAAGAAAGTCAGCGGCATCATCGGAGTCCATCTCCTCAACTATTTCCGCAATCTGCCGCGGCTCACGCTCTTCAATGAGCAGTTCCCTCAGGTCGTCATCACTGATAGCTACAAGAACTTCTGCCGCATCTTCCGAGTTAAGTGACTGGAAAAGAGCAACTTTCGCGCTTTCCTGATGGAGGTGCTTTTCAAGAATTTCCGCAATATCCCCCGGATGGAATTCGGCAACGATTTGCTTTAATTTTTGCGGGTCGCCGGCGCTTTTTTCAATATCAACTATAAAATTGTTGGTAACTTCAAATTCAGACATTTGGGGATTATACATTACCTATCGCCGAAAGGTTTGCGTGGTTCGCTTTATTGTAGTAGAATCCTCCTCTTTTAGAGAGTAGTTAAGGAGACCCTGAAATGGCGATGAGATGTGATGTTTGCGGCAAAGGCCCTATGTTTGGCCAGAATGTGAGTCATGCGAATAATACCACCAAAAGGCGGTTCAACCCTAACCTGCAGAACGTGCGCGCTCTGGTGAATGGCGGCGTGAAAAAACTGAAAGTCTGCACCAAGTGCCTTAAATCCGGCAAAGTTACAAAAGCTCCTAAAAGGGATATTCCAAAAGCAGTAGCTAAAAGCTGACAGAGGTAACTTACTTTCTGCCCTCCGTATCATACAGGTAGCTTTTCTAAAGGTTTTTTAAGTTAAGGCCGAAGTCGGCAAAGTACGAAGAAAGTGATGACGATATCCCTTCCCTGTTTATGGAGTAGATAATCTCCTTGCCTCGCCGCTCGGTTTTCAATACTCCGCCTTTGCGCATAATCGAAAGATGGTGACTGACCGAAGGTTGTCTCATCGAAAAATGAGAACATATTTCGGTAACATTCATATCTTTGGCAAGAAGCAGTTTGACTATCTTCAACCTGTGCTTGTCCGCGAATCCCTCAAAAAATGCCTGACTGCCGGTTTCCATTTTTCCCTCTTTTCAGTAAGTAGAAAATTGGTGTCACACCAAGCTGTTGACGAGAGGAGATAACAGATTAATAATTTTCTATACATATCCTCTACTCTTATTATATCAAATATTCAGCTTTTTAAAACTGTTTTGCGTCTGTTTTAGCGAAACAAGACTACCCTCACTCTAGAACTTCTGCCTGCCAGCTAACCAGTGGTTATACGCAGGTTAGATTCACTCGCTAAATTTTCTCGATTACCATTCATAAAAACCGGCTCTTATAGACGATACAGTTGCTTTTAGACCCGCGCGCAAATAAAGTATTGAGACTATGAAAGATGAAAGACTTTTTGAAAAGGCGGCGATAATAGGGGTAGGCCTTATCGGCGGATCGCTTGCCAGAGTGCTTAAAAATAGAGGGCTTGCGGGGAGAGTGGTCGGCTCCGGCAGAAGTGAGGCGAACATGAAAAAGGCACTGGAACTTGGGATAATAGACGAAGCTCTGCCTCTGGAAAAAGCTGTAAAGAATGCCGATATCGTGGTGCTGTGCGGGCCTGTGCTAAGCATACTGCCGACACTAGAAAAAGCGGCGGCATATATAAAAGACGGTTCTCTGGTAACTGATGTAGGCTCCACGAAAAGCGATATCGCCTACGGGGCGGAAAAAATATCTGCCGGAAGGTTTAGCTTTATCGGCTCCCACCCTATAGCCGGAACCGAAAAGTCGGGTGCCGAAAACTCGTTCGAAACTCTTTTTGACCGGCATAGATGTATTATCACTCCCTTAGACAACGCCCCTGTTGACGCATATAACCGGCTGGTAACACTCTGGCAAAAAGCAGGTATGGAGGTGCTTAAAATGCGCCCAGATAGGCACGATAAGATTTTCTCCGCGGTCAGCCATCTTCCGCATATGGTCGTTTACGCCCTTGTAAACGCCGTTTGCGAGATAAGCGAAGGGGACGATATTGTCAATTTTGCCGCGGGAGGCTTTAAGGATTTTACAAGAATCGCATCCAGTCCGGCGGAAATGTGGGCAGATATAGCGCTTTCCAACGCAAAGCCGATTGCCGACCAGTTAAGCGCGGTAAAAAATCATATTTCCGAAATAGAATCGGCGATAAAACAGAACGATAAAGAGAGATTGCTGGGAATATTTAAAAAATCGAACGCGTTCAGGAAGAAGCTCACTTGATAATAACAGTAGATGGGCCTGCCGGCTCCGGCAAAAGCACGCTTGCAAAACTGCTGGCGACAAAGCTTGGCGGACTCTACCTCGATACCGGAGCTATGTACAGGAGTGTTACCCTGCTTGCCCTTGAATCTGGCGTAAAGCTTGATGACGAAGAAGCCATTTCAAACATATCTTCTAAAATTTCAATAACTTTTAAAGAGAGTGATGCAGGCCAGAGAACTATCGTAAACGGAGCAGATAGAAGCTTGGATATAAGGACAAGGGAGATTGATTCCAACGTTTCAAAGGTAGCGGCTTACCGAAATGTCCGCAAAGATATGGTAGAGCTTCAGCAAAAAATAGCTTTAGAAAGTGATGGAAAAGTGGTTGCCGAAGGCCGCGATACCGGCAGTGTGGTGTTTACTTCTGCCGATTTCAAGTTTTACCTTAATGCCAGCCCAAAAATAAGAGCCAAAAGAAGGGCAGATGAGAGAGGTGAAACGGTTGATAATGAAAAGATTGCGGAAATAGCAAAGAGAGACAGGCTAGACTCCAGCCGGGAGGAGTCTCCTTTAGTGATTCCAGAGGGCGCGATTACAATAGACAGCTCAAAATTATCAATTGACGAGACCTTGCAAAAGGTAATAGAATTCATCGCTTGATTCGGCTGTGTAGCCGTAATTGGAGATAGCTTATTATTAACTTACTTAACCGGCAGAGGATAGAGTCGAGACAATCCCTATGCCGCAACGCCTTTGGAATTTATCTTTTTGATTCAGCTTAATTTTGTAATTCCTAAAGGACTCTGAGAGGAAATCACTAACATGACAGACGACACAGCTACAACTATGCCCGATATAGACAAAGAAGAAGCCCTTACCCACGAGGAGATGGACGCGCTGTACGACAGCAGTATGAAAGGCTACAAAGAAGGGGAGATAGTAAAAGGGAATATTATGACGATAAACCGCGATACCGTTATCGTCGATGTCGGCATGAAATCCGAGGGAGTGATATCTATCCGCGAGTTCCCGGGCGGCAAAAACAGCATAAACATAGGCGACGAGGTGGAAGTCCTTATCGAAAAAACAGAAGACGACAACTCCGAAGGCCTTATAGTCCTTTCTATAGATAAAGTGTTAAAGCTTAGGAAATGGGACGAGCTTCATAAAATCGAAGAACAGGGCGGTACCATCAAAGGCACTCCTGTAGGCAAAATAAAAGGCGGCCTTGCTGTCGATATCGGCTTGAGGGCGTTCCTGCCCGGCTCCCAGATAGATGTACGTCCTCCTAGAAATATGGATGAGTTCCTCAATAAAGAGATGGAGTTCAAAATTATCAAAATGAACCGCAGACGGGGCAATATTGTCCTGTCCCGCAGGGTCATAATAGAAGAAGAACGAAAAGCTTCGAGAAGCACAATCCTCGCCCAGCTGGAAGAGGGTAAATGTATCGACGGCGTAGTGAAGAACATTACCGATTACGGCGCGTTTGTAGACCTCGGCGGTATGGACGGCCTCCTTCATATAACCGACATGTCATGGGGAAGGGTAAACCATCCTTCTGAAATCCTTAAGGTAGGCGAAACCGTAAACGTCGTTATCCTTAAATTCGACAAGGAGAACGAAAGGGTTTCTCTTGGCCTTAAACAACATACCAAAGACCCGTGGGGAAATATCGAGGAAGAATGCTCCATAGGCGCGAAGGTAAAAGGCAAAATTGTTTCGATTACCGACTACGGCGCGTTCCTAGAGCTTCAGCCGGGCGTTGAAGGCCTTGTGCATATCTCCGAAATGACTTGGAGCAAGCATGTACGCCACCCAAGCCGGATAGTAACCCAAGGCGACGAGGTGGAGGCGGAAGTGCTGAACATCGACAAAGACAGAAAGCGCATATCGCTCGGGATGAAACAGCTCAAGCCAAACCCGTGGGAAAATATCGAGGACCGCTACCCGATTGACAGCACGGTAGAAGGCATAGTTAGAAACCTTACCGACTTCGGCGCGTTTGTGGAAATAGAGGAAGGTGTAGACGGCCTGATTCATATCTCCGATATGTCATGGACCCAAAAGATAAAACATCCATCGGAAGTGGTTAAGAAAAAAGATAACGTAAAAACGCAGGTTCTTAAAATCGACAAGGAGAACGAGAGAATCTCTCTTGGTCTCAAACAGCTTGAATCCGACCCGTGGAACAGCGTCGGCGACAAATACAGCGTGGGACAAGATCTTAATGTCGCCATAGTGAAAATTACCAACTTTGGCGCCTTTGCCGAGATAGAGCCCGGCATCGAGGGGCTTATTCATGTTTCTCAGATTTCGGACGACCCGAACCAAAGCGCGCGCGGTGGCCTCGAAGTAGGGCAGAGTGTTGACGTAAAGGTGATAAAGGTAGAGCCGGACAAAAGGAAAATAGCCCTTAGTATTAAAGCTATCGCAAGCGGTATTACAGGTGAAGAACCAGACTTTGATATGGAAGATTTTCCAGAGGAAGAGTAGGACCCTAGTATGGCTTTAGATAACGCCGGCAAGCGTTCGCGCAACATCATGGTCGGTTGCGCGGTTCTCATAGCGCTTGCTGTTGTCTTTATCTCTATGGTTTCCCTTGTTCCGTACTTTATCGGCAATGGAGACGGGCTTACCGCCATCGGGCGGGAGAAAATTGCTGTAGTAGAAGTTTTCGGCCCGATTGTCGACCCTGCTAAAACTGTCCGCCTCATAAAGAAATACGCCAAAGATAAATCTATAAAAGGAATCATCGTACATATAGACTCGCCCGGCGGAGGTGTCGCCGCCTCGCAGGAGATTTTTAACCAGCTTGTAAAAGCAAGAAAACAAAAGCCTGTAGTGGCAAGCATGGGGAGCCTCGCGGCATCAGGCGGATACTACATAGCTATGGGAAGCAACAGAGTGATATCCAACCCAGGTACGATTACCGGCTCAATAGGCGTCATCATCGGCTTTGCCGACATGCGGGAACTGTTTTCCAAAATAGGGATAAAGCCGATAACAATAACATCCGGCAAATTCAAAGATATAGGCGGGCCAAGCAGAGAGTTTACAAAAGAAGACCGGCAGGTTATCCAGTCTGTAGTAGACGATGTTTACGAACAGTTTGTCGATGTGGTCGCTACGGAACGCAGAATGCCTGTCGAAGATGTAACAAAACTTGCCGACGGGAGAATCTACTCCGGCAGGCAGGCTTTAGAGCTTGGAATGGTCGATGAGCTGGGAACCTTTGACGACTCTGTAAAGATACTATCCAAAATGGCGAAGATAAAAGGAGAGCCGACTATAGTAAGAGACAAAGACGAGCTTTCGTTCCTTAAGGAACTCCTCTCGGGAAAGCTCTCCTTTCTCGATTCGCTAGAAAACGCCGCAACGCTAAAGCCCGGCCTCCATTACCTTTGGCTAGGATACTAAATAGCCGATAATCTAAATAATATTTCTAACCGAAGGGGAAAGTGATATACTTCCCCGCTAACTTTTATAGACTGGAAAAAAATGAGCAAACGAGAAAATATTAGAAATGTATGCGTTATAGCGCATGTAGACCACGGAAAGACCACTTTGGTAGATGCCCTTTTTAAGACTGCCGGTACATTCCGCGAAAATGAAAAAGTAGACGAAAGAGTACTCGACGCGAACGACCTTGAAAAAGAGCGCGGTATCACAATTTTCTCTAAAAACGCGTCGCTCAACTGGAAGAACGTAAAGCTTAATATCGTAGACACCCCAGGACACTCCGACTTCGGCGGAGAGGTGGAAAGAATACTTAAAATGGTAGACGGCGCGCTACTTCTGGTCGACGCGATGGAAGGGCCGATGCCGCAGACAAAATTTGTCCTCAAAAAAGCTCTCGACCTCGGCCTCGCGCCGATGGTTGTAATTAACAAAATAGACCGGCCCGACGCGAGGCCTGACTGGGTACACGACAAAGTGTTCGACCTTTTTGGCGCTCTTGGCGCAAACGACGAACAGCTCGACTTCCATACCGTCTTTACATCGGCAAAAATGGGCCACGCAAGCCTAACGCACGAAAATCACGGGGCAGACATGGGCGCTCTGCTAGACTCAATAATCGACAAAGTACCGCCGCCGGATGTCGATAGCGAAGGCCCGTTCCAGATGCTTGTCACCTCTGCCGAATACAGCGACTACCTCGGCCGTATCGCCGTTGGAAAAATCACGCGCGGAAAAATAGCCGTCGGCGAGCAGGTAGCGAGGATAGATATAAAGGGAGATATAACGGTAAGCCAAGTTACAAAGCTCTCTATTTACGACGGGCTTAAACAGGCCGAAGTAGAGTCGGCAACTGCCGGCGATATAGTGATGATAGCCGGTTGCAAAAATCTGGAAATAGGCGAAACTCTTGCCGATAAAAATGTACCGGAAGCTCTGCCAGCAGTAGAGATAGACGAGCCGACTATATCTATGAACTTTTCTCCGAATACATCTCCTTTCGCCGGGCTATCCGGCGACAAGCTCACTTCAAGACATATAGCCGACAGGCTCGAAAAAGAAACAAGAAGCAACCTAGCCCTTAAAGTAGAAAAAGGGGCGAGCGGAGACTCGTTCAAAGTTTCGGGCCGGGGGGAACTGCACCTCTCCATCCTCATAGAAACGATGAGAAGAGAAGGCTACGAACTATCGGTATCGAAACCGGAAGTGGTAACCAAAACCGTAGACGGCGTGAAGATGGAGCCGGAAGAGTTCGTTATGGTAGATGTTGATGACGAACACTCGGGCAAAGTGATAGAAAAATTCGGCATGAAAAAAGGCGAAATGAAAAATATGGGACCAGCCGGTGAGGGAAGGACAAGAATAGAATTTACAATCCCCGCGCGCGGCCTTCTAGGCATGCATGGCGAACTGCAGACCGAAACAAGAGGCTCTGCCGTTATGACGCACTCCTTTCATAACTTCATACCGTGGGCCGGAACCATACCGTCGCGGATAAACGGGGTGCTTATCAGCATGGATGCCGGAACCTCTAGCGGATACGCGCTCGAAAAACTGTCGGATAGAGGCGTGCACTTTATAGGGCCGACAACCAGCGTTTACGAAGGAATGGTGGTAGGAGAGTGCAACAAAGCTACCGACCTTGTCGTCAATGTCTGCAAAGGCAAAAAACTAACCAACACAAGAGCGGCCGGAAACGACGACATGATAAAATTAGCACCGCCGAGAAAACTCTCTCTCGAACAGACCCTTGAATACCTTAACGACGACGAACTGGCGGAAATAACGCCGGAATGTATACGGATAAGAAAAAGACACCTTAAGCTGGAAGACCGTAAAAGACACTCCAAAAAATCTGCCTAACACCTTGCAGGTGAGGCGGTAGTCGCTCGCGGTAGATTAATTTAGTCGTCCCTTGATAAAGCAGGTTTTTAGCGTGGCAAGGTTTTGTAACTGACCTTCCTGTTTAGTTTTCTGCCGATAAATCTTCGTAAAACCGCCAGCCAAAAAGAAAAAATAAGAAAGCCCGTAGTAGCTTTCTCATATTATGCCCAGCACCGC
>JAJRYD010000039.1 GCA_024275955.1 Nitrospirota bacterium | reverse complement strand
TCCCTTTGCGATACTTTATAGGGGTCACAAAATGATAGTGAATTTGATATACATTATGTCTACTTCGCCGGAGCGTTCCCATCCACTCCTTATATAAGGAATCTCACCCCGCAGCAAGCTGCGAGGAATTACAAGTTAAAATGATAAAGGATGTGCTTAAAGAGTTTTTCATGGTCTCCTTCTGCTTAGCTAATGATGCCGACAATATCCTCTTATGGTCTCATTACGCAGATGGGCATGAAGGCTATTGCCTGCAATTCGACAAAAAGCCCTTCGAAAACCATACCACTATATGGCCTTTAGAGGTGGGCTACGATGCTCACAACAAGTTCCCGCCTTACCGTGAATTTGTGGAGGTGCTTGACAAGGGTGGTGAAGAGCTTGCAAAACATGTTCTCGGCGTTAAAGCAAAAGAATGGGAGTACGAAAATGAGTATCGAGCTTTTATATGCAAAGAAGAAAATAAAAAAATATACATTAAAAGCCTAATAAAAAGACAAAACTCTCCAATAACAATCTATCAGGCCTTTAAAAAAGATAATGAGTATGGAATCAGGCTTGAAGAAGTCTCTACAGATTAGCCCTCAAAAGGTTACACCTCAAAATATTCCTGCCTATTCCACAAAAACCCTTCCCTTCTCACAAGGGAAGGTGTCCCGAGTTTGTTGAGGGACGGAAGGGCTACCCTGGAACCGCCCCCACCCTTCGACAAGCTCAGGGCTACCACTCCGAGAACGGAAACTCGACTACTCAAATCTTCTCTTTATAGCGCAGGGGTTGCAAACCCTAATCCAGATATTCCTTAACTATATAAAGCGGTTTTTTGTTAAGCTGTCTAAGAACACTTGAAATTCTCTCATTAATAAGGGCTAAAACTGCGCAGGCAAGCCCCCCCATAAAAAATGCGTAAGGGTAAATTATATAATCGAAAAAACTTGCCTCTCCAAACAGCCAATCTGGCAAAAAGAGCAGAAGCGCGAAAAGAGAAAGTAAAAACGAAACGGCACCGACAGCCGCCAGCAGAGCTGTAGCTATCGGCTTGGAAGCAGATACGATAATAAGGTCAAGAGCGTTTTGCAAAAGCCGTATAAAGTTATAATGCGAAACGCCGGAGTAGCGTTCCCTCTCATTTATTTTCACTTCGGTAATAGGAACTTTTTTTGCCGCTATATATGTTGTTATATGTTTTAGGTAGTCGGGCTTGTCTATAAGTTCGTCTACAAACTCTCGTCTAAAGGCGTTAAGCGCGCATCCGTAATCGTGAAGCGGTCTGGAGAGATTGCGGTTGCGTACCCAGTTGAATATTTTTGACGGCAGTTGACGCAAAATAAAATTATTCTCCCTATTTACTCTCCAGCCAAACACAGCCGCCATGCCGTTATCTTCTATCTCGGATACAAAGCGCGGTATATCGGCAGGGTCGTTCTGTAAATCGGAATCTATCAGAACTATTATCTCACCTTTCGCCACCCTCAAACCAGCGGCATGAGCGGCATGCTGACCATAGTTGGCTCCAAACTGAAGTATCTTTAATCTTTTATTCTTACTGCGGTTGCTTTTAAGAATTTCAAGACTGCCGTCGCTACTGCCGTCATCGACGAAGATTACTTCGTAGTCGTAAACCGATAGAGGCTCCTTTAGCTCTTCTATAAGCTTCAGTAGGTTGCCCTCTTCGTTATAGACAGTTATGACGATACTGATATACGGGCTTGTGCTTTTCTTATCTACGGTTTTCTTTACAGCTATTTTTTTTGTTTTTTTAGCCGCCGCTTTTTTTACCGTCTTTTTCTTTTCTGTCATCAAAGCTTCCTTTTAAGCTGGTTTACAAACAGGTGGTCATGCTCTGACGCCTTTCTTATAAGCATCGTACTGCCATTATTCCACAATGTTTCGGCAGGAAGCGGATGGCTTAAAAAATACTGCATAGACGCAGAATATCCGTATGCGCCGGACTGAAAAATACCAAGCAGGTCGCCGGCTTTAACTTCGGGCAATGTTACCGGCAGTTCGCCCTGATCCAGAGTGGTGCATAGCGGCCCGCCGAGAGTGTAGCTCACTCTGCCGGAACCTGTGCGGTTTAGAAGCTTTACAGGGTACTCCTTGCTAACACGGTATGGAAAGAGCGCGTGGTGTATCCCGCCATCGGTTAAAAGGTAGTTTTTGCCCCTTATCTTTTTTACCGCGACAACCGTCATAACGTAAACCCCCGCAGGCCCGGCAAGATACCTTCCCGGCTCTATAAAGAACTTTGTCTTTTTAAATCTCTCATGCTTATCGAAACGAAGTGCCAGTTTCTTTAATCCAGATTTAAATATTTTTAAATCGAACTCCTTTCCGCCTTCTCTGTATGGAATACCAAGCCCACCGCCAAAATTAAGATACTCCGGCGAAAACCGCGTGGAGACTACCCATTTCATAAAACTGTTCGCCGCTTTCAGCCAGACTCTGGAAGAGCGTATCTGCGTACCGATATACATATGAAAACCGGCAAAGTGCAAATTACGATACTCCCCTCTTCTATTTAGCAAGGATAGAATATCATCTGTGGAAAAACCGAATTTTTCGCTACCCCCCACCATAATCACCGCGCCGCCCCTGCCGCTCGGCGAAAAATCTGGGTTCACCCTTAACGCGACATTAAGTTTTATTCCCAGACGGTTTAAGGCATCAAGCTCCTCCAGCGATTCGGCGTGAATAACTGCCGGACGCTTTTTTTTGATAATCGAAAGTTCCGTACAAGCCTTAACAGGGCCAGAGAGCGCCATCTCGCCAGCTTTGAAACCGGCCTTAAAAGCCGCTTTCATCTCTCCAGCCGAAGCTGTCTCCACATACGCGCCAAGCTGTCTATAAATACCTAGAATGGCAATGTTTGGATTCGCCTTTGCCGCGAAAAAAATATCCCATCTCTTTGGTAAAACCGATTTCAATTTTCTGTAGCGGCTCTTGATTACCAGCCCGTCGTAGAAATAAAACGGGGTCGGCACTTTTCCCGCTACGGCGCGCATACGGTTAGCTGAAATACTTTTAAAAGGTTTCAAGGGTAATTATTTCAAAATGGTTCTATCTACAGCGTGGACTATTTCATCTATATCAGACTTACTTACAAACTTATTAACACCAAGCGAGTCCCATTTTTTTTTGTTCGAATCGTCTACTATGGATGAAAACACTATTATCGGTATAGCCTTTAGACTACTATGCGCCGTTAGTCTTGCCGCAAGGTGCAGTCCATCCATCTTCGGCATCTCCACATCGGTTACTATACAGCTCAGATAGCTTGAAAGTGGCACCTTGTTTTCAACTGCTTCTTTTGCCACGCCAATCAGCTTTTGCAATGCCTCTTTTCCGTTTATAGATGAAAAAACTCTGTAACCTGCCTTAGTAAGCGTCTCTACAATACGTTTATTCATAAAGATAGAATCTTCGACAATAAATACCGTTTTCCCACTTCTTGTTTTGCACTTTTTTGCATCATTGCTCCTCGCACCGCTGTCGGGGTTGATTTCAGTAACGACTTTTTCAAAGTCAAGCATCATCACTATTTTCTTGTCAAATTTTACGATTCCGGTTACGCACTCCTCCTCCGCCTTGCTTACTATCCCAGCGGGAGAATTTACACTCTCCCACGAAACACGGTGGATACGCACGACCGAATGAACCAAAAAACCTGTAGTAACTTTGTTGAACTCCATGATAATTATCCGAGCAGGTAAAACATCATCATCCCTTTTGTTGAGCCATTGAGGAAGGTCGACTATCGGAATAATCTTTCCACGGAGATTTATAACTCCTGCTATGGAAGGATTGCTTTTGGGGGTACCGGAAAGGCCTTCGGGGCTTTTGATTATCTCTTTTACTTTGGAAACATTAACACCGTAGTACCCGGGGGTGATGCTCCCATCATCTTCCTTGAAATCTACCCTAAACTCAACGATTTCCAGCTCGTTGGTTCCGCTCTCAAGCAGTATTTCGGTTTGGGCCATTATCCTCCAGTCGTCTTCCTAAAATAGTTATGATAGGAAAACGTGATGAAAATATCAATCGGTTTCAGCAAATGGCAGTGTGTCAGTTTAAATTCCAGTGGTTCCCCTCTTTTCTAAAAGGAGTGGAGTGATGGGTGGCTAAAACCGCCCCCTCCGTTCCGCACTCGCGGGAACACCCCCCTTCCGCTTCGCAAAGGGAGGAGAAAGATGACCGTAATTTTCAAGCTAATACACTACCCAACAAACAGACCGCACGCGAACACCACGAACAGGCCTAAAAGCTACAGCTTTTAGAGCTGGCTACACCTTCTTTTCAGTGTTCTCCACCCAGCTTTTCAGCTCGATATTGACAACAGCGAGCGAAATTACCTGTGCAAGACGTTTCAGAAAATCAGCGCCATCTTTTTCCCTATACCGGAGCTTTTCATTGCTCCCCAAATTGAGGCTTCCTATAAAATTATCTCCATAAAAAAGTGGGGCAAATGCCTGAGAGCGAATCCTTCTAAACAATTTCATACCAAAAAAATCAACGTCCCCATATTCGACACCACCTTGAAGCAAAGGAGTAGGTTCATTTGAAAAGTGATTAATCAGTTTTTCGCGATCCATAAGAAATAGAGACTCTGAGAGTGGAGATGCTCTACCTATAGATGATGAGGCCAAGCTCGGCAACATCTTCCTATAGCTTTCCTCCAAAGTTACCGTAACAACTGTCAGGCCAAAATCAACTTTAATCACTTTGGTCACTTCGGTAACGAGTGATTCAAGGTCACTGCACTTTATGACAACCTGCCCTATGTCATCCATCTTCTGCTGTATATCAAGATTTCTTTTAGTAGCCATAACAAGGTGCCGTAGGTGTTTCTTAAGTGAAACATTATCGTGCCTTAGCTGGGCATTGGATATCTTTTGCGATAACGCGGTATTTCTTCTGTTCATAAAGCGACCTCCTAGTCAGCCTGCCTGCGCAGGAAAGCTGGTATATCTAATTCGTCTTCAAACTCACTCAAGTCGATCCTGCCGGAAAGCTTTCTCTCAGGCTTGATGCTAGAAACCACAGATAATGCCGATTTATCCTTAACACTTTCTTCTTCTATCTCTTTTGCGCCTGTAGGCTTAGTAGCTGCCACCTCGGCATGGTTGAACTCCGGTTTTTCCGAAGCATCAGAGAATCCTGTAGCGATAACAGTAACCATCACCTCATCATCTAGCGTTGGGTCAATAACCGAGCCGAATATGATATTTGCATCGGGGTGGGCGTTCTTCTGCACCTCCATCGCCGCTTCACTTACTTCGTGCAGTGACAGCTCTTCACCGCCGGTAATATTTATCAGTATTCCCCTAGCGCCTTCTATGGAAGTTTCTTCAAGTAACGGAGAATGTATCGCCTTTTGAGCCGCCTCTACCGCGCGGTTCTCGCCGACCGACATTCCAGACCCCATCAGAGCCTGCCCCATTTCCGACATAATTGTCTGCACATCGGCAAAATCAAGATTCACAAGCCCCGGGACAGTTATAAGATTGGAAATTCCTTTAACAGCATTGCATAAAACTGTGTCGGCTACTCTAAAAGCCTCAAGCATCGAGGTTTTTTTATCTACGATTCCCAAAAGCCTCTGATTGGGAATAGTAATAAGTGTGTCTGTGCATTTTTCAAGCTCTAGAAGCCCTTCCTCGGCCTGCCGTTGTCGTTTGGAACCTTCAAACTGAAACGGTTTTGTAACAACACCTACGGTAAGCGCTCCCATATCTCTTGCTATAGATGCTATTATAGGTGCGGCGCCTGTTCCGGTTCCTCCACCCATACCTGCCGTGACAAATACCATGTCCGAGCCTTCAAGTATCGCCGCAACCGATTCCTTATCCTCCATCGCCGCCTTGCGCCCTATATCGGGGTTCGCGCCGGCACCAAGGCCTCTGGTAAGGTTCTTGCCCAGCTGAAGCTTGACTGGAACGCTAGAGCGGGAAAGAGCTTGGCCGTCGGTATTGGCAACAATAAACTCGACACCCTGTATAGCATATTCCATCATGGCGCCGACCGCGTTACTGCCGCCGCCGCCGCAACCGATAACTTTTATCTTCGCGTTATGATTTGTTTCTTTCGCAAAATCAAAAAGCGGCTGACTCGAACTATTGGAACTTTTCTGTTTTTTCATCTCGATACCCCCAAAAAAATATTAACTTTTAAAACTTTAAAAAAAATCTTCTATCAAGCGTTTCATCCTTTCCGTAATATTCGCAAAAAGATGTCTTCCTTTTAGCGGCGCTTTCGCTCCGGTTTTTCTATCCTTTAAGCCGAATTGCAAAAGACCTACCGCTGTCGCAAACTGAGGCGAATCTACAACATCGACCAACCCGCCTATATCCTTTGGTATGCCGCGCCTCACGGGAAGCCCCATCACCTTTTCGGCCAGTTCCGGCATGCCGTCAAGAATCGTCGCACCTCCGGTAATAACAAGACCAGAAGTAACTGAATCGAGATAACCCGAGCTTTCTATGTCATGCTTTATCAACTGAAATATTTCATCCACCCGCGGCTCAACTATTTCCGCCAGCTGCTTTCGTGTTATCGCTCTTGCTTCACGTCCTCCCATGCTTGCCACGTCTACCTTGTCATTCGCGCTGGCTAGCGACTTCATGGCACAGCCATGTTTTCTTTTTATCTTTTCTGCCTCGCTGTGAGGGGTTCTAAGCCCTATCGAGATGTCATTCGTTATATGGTCGCCTCCCACGGAGAGAACAGACGTGTACTTGATAGAATCTTCAGAGAAAATAGCCAAGTCAGATGTACCGCCACCGATATCGACAAGCGCGACACCAAGATCTCTCTCGTCAATATCTAGTACCGCTTCGGCGGAAGCAAGCTGCTCTACCACTACATCGTCAACATCAAGGCCGGCTCTGTTGACGCACCGTACTATATTTTGAGCAGAGGTAACCGCGCCGGTAATTATATGAATCCTAGCTTCAAGACGGACACCAGACATCCCTTTGGGCTCTTTTATACCGCTCTGTCCGTCGAGGATATATTGCTGAGGCAGTACATGAAGAACTTCCCTGTCCATCGGTATCGCAACCGCTTTGGCCGCCTCTATTACCCTATGCTTATCTTTTTCTGTTACGACTCCATCCTTAACAGCAATGATGCCGTGCGAGTTAAAACCTTTTATATGCCCGCCGGCAATGCCGGCGTAAACCGTTTCTATCTCGGTACCAGCCATCAGCTCTGCTTCCTCAACGGCAGACTTTATCGAGGCGACAGTGCTTTCAATATTAACCACCACACCCTTTCTAAGACCGCGGGAAGGATGAGTTCCCACGCCGATTATGTTCAGTCGTCCATTATCTACTTCGGCGATGACGCAACATATCTTTGTCGTACCGATATCAAGACCTACTATAGTTTCCTTCTCTTTTTTAGCCATCCATTTACCCCTTTAGTTAAGCGAAATCCCGACACGCTTTGCAACAACCTGATCTTCAAATGAAAGATCCATTTCAACTACTTGGTCCTCTCTCTCGAAAAGAACTTTTCTTGCAATAAGATACTCAAGAAATTTTTCCTGCCAACTATCCCTATCCCTGCCAAATACTACGGCAATACCACCAGCCGTCCGCGCGACAACGCGTTCACGGTTTTTCACATTTACAGAAACAAGCCTATCGTTAAAAAGCGAATCGTTTTCAAAAAGTGCTTCAAGAGCAAAGGCTTCCTTCAGCAATGTCTGCTCCATCTTCTTGTCAAGGCCTGGCGAGCCGGAGCCGACTATCAGCTTGAGGTAGTTGCCCTCATCGACTGCTTCCTCTAAAAAGATACCGGAATCATTAATAAGAAAACTCTTTCCATTGATCTCCGCGATGGCTACGGGAGTTCTCTCTATAATATTGATATTAATCGTAGATGGAACAGAACGGCCTATTGATACCGACTTAACCCATGGATTGCTCTTAAGAACTTTTTCGGCTTCCGACGTATCTACGATAAAAATATTCCCCGAAAGCATACCTTCCACCATCTCTTCTATATCATGGCTGGAAAGTTTCAAATTCCCATTTATTTCAAAGTTTTTTACGAAAAAAATCGGATGAGTAAGAGAAAGGTAATATATGGCGGTAAGAACCAATGCCGCTCCGACTATCTCAAAAAGTTTAAAAACAAACTTTATGAACTTCTTTATACCCATTCTGGTAGCAGAGCTTTTAACAGCCTTAGAGTTTGGTTGCCACCCATAGCTTTTGAACCCCACCCTGCCGATATCCACCATGGCTGACATTAAAAAATACCTACCAGTTTTATTTCACGCTCAAGATGTATGCCGGACTTTTGGAAAACAGCATCTTCTACTTTTTCCATCAGCTCTAAAACCTGAGCCGCCGTCGCTTTTCCGGCATTTAGTATAAAATTCGCGTGCTTTTCGCTTACCACCGCATCTCCTACAGACAAGCCTTTTAAACCTGTATCTTCGATAATTTTCCCTGAAGATATTTCCTGCCTGTTCTTATATATGGAGCCGGCAGAAGGAGCATCAAGAGGCTGCCGCTCCTTTCTTTCTTTTTGCATTTTTTCCATCTTTGACTCGATTACACTCTGCTCCCCTTTTTCAAGCCTAAAAGTAGCAGAGACAATCACAGCCTGCTTTGGCAAGCTACTATGCCGATACGAAAGGGAAAGCTCCGTGGCTTTTACTTTTCTAGTTGCCCCTTCTTGGAGTAGTTCCACCTCGACAAGTAAGTCTTTCACTTCGCCACCGAAAGCGCCAGCATTCATCACAACAGCTCCGCCGACAGTGCCAGGTATCCCAAAGGCAAACTCCAGACCTTTAAGAGAGAGTTCGCGCGCTTTTTTTGAAAGGGAGGTAAAGCCGTAGCCAGAGCCGGCTGTTATTTCTACAACACCGTCGGAGATAGCTTTTGCTTTGATACCAGATAACCTTTTAAGGCAGATCACTTCTGGTACCCCCTTATCGGCAACAAGAATATTGGAGCCGCCGCCGAAGATAAAGCTTTCTTTATATTCATCCATAAACATAGAAAGTTCTTCACTGTTTTTAGGGAGCATAAAAAGCCCCGCGCTTCCACCAATCCTAAACGAAGTATGTTTCCACATCGGTTCATCTTTTTTAACCTTTGCCATTTTCCAGAAACTTCTCTCCCTGTAAAAAGATATTTCCAGCGCCAAGCGTTAAAAGAATATCGCCATCCTCCGTGTTGGCTTTTATCCATTCTTTAATCTCATTATCTTTTTCTATGAGGAAAACATTTTCATGCCCGGTTTTTGCCACGCTGTCGCTTATAAGTTTCGCGTTAATGCCCTCTATCGGCTTTTCACCAGCCGGATAGATTGGGGCTACCGCCAGAACGTCGGTATCCGCAAAGGCTGTCGAGAACTCCTTTATGCAATCGCGTGTTCTTGAGTAGCGGTGCGGCTGAAAAAGAGTTACCAGCCTCCTGCCCTTAAACGCCTCCTTAAGCCCCTTTAGCGTTGCCTCTATTTCAGTTGGGTGATGCCCATAGTCGTCTATTACCGTAATCCCTTTGCTGTTTTCTCCTTTAAGTTCCACCCTGCGTCCAATTCCAGAAAAATGCTTTAGACCTTCCGTTATAGTTTTAAAATCTATTTCGAGAAAAAGTGCTACCTGTATCGCCGCAAGACAGTTAAGCACGTTATGTCTGCCCGGGAGGTGCAATTCCACTTTTCCCAGCTCAACGCCCTTTTCACAAACCGTAAAGCCGCACTCCAGACCGTTTTGAACATACTGCTTTGCGGTGAGATCGCAATCTTTAGAAAAACCAAATGTGATGAACTTTTTATTCATCTTAGAAGCAAAACTTTTCAGTATGGGATCATCTCCGCACGCGATGGTTGCCCCAAAGAAAGGCACCTTATTGCAAAACTGAAGAAACGCCTCCTCTAGTCTTTCCATGCTTCCATAATGGTCGAGATGTTCCGCGTCCATATTTGTTACGACCGCTATGGTCGGATCCAGCTCAAGAAAAGAACCGTCAGACTCATCGGCCTCCGCTACTATGAACTCTCCTTCTCCAAGTCTTCCGCCTGTGCCAAAACTTTTTACCCTACCGCCGATGATAACTGTTGGGTCCATACCGGCTTCGGAGAGAATAGTCGCGACAAGAGTCGATGTTGTAGTTTTGCCATGCGCTCCGGCTACGGCGATTCCCTCTTTCATTCTCATCAGTTCCGCCAGCATCTCTGCTCGTGGAATCACAGGTATCTTTTTTGATTTTGCTGTCACAACCTCTGGGTTGTCCGGCTGAACCGCCGAGGATATTACCAGCACTTCCGCGTCACCGATGTTATCGCCATCATGTCCGATTGAAATTCTGGCTCCGAGTTTTTCAAGCCGGTAGATAACGTCCGACCTTGTAATATCGGAGCCTTGCACCAGATGCCCAAGATTCAAAAGCACCTCGGCAATACCGCTCATTCCTGAACCGCCTATTCCGACCATATGTATCGTTCTTGTTTTATTAAGACCCATCTACCCCTCTAACATTTCTATAATTTCTTCGCAGATTACCGAGCCTGCGTCCGGCCTTGCCATTTCACGGCTGTTGGCCGACATAAGCGCAAGCTTTTCATCGTCACCTAAAATCTCATCTATCGTTTTAGCAAGCAAACTGCCTTCTAGAATATCGTCGTCAATAGTAACGGCGGCTCCGCCAAGCTCCAATGCATGGGCGTTAAGCTTTTGATGCCCGCCAGCACCGGGGTACGGAACAAATATCGCGGGAAGACCGGATAGATTTAGCTCCGCGCATGTAGATGCTCCGGCACGGGCGACGGCAAGGTTCGCCTCTCTCATTACTTCGTTTACGTTGTCGAAAAATGGTTTGACTACAGACTCTATGCCATGTTTTTTGTAGAGCGCGTCTATCAGTTCGAAATCGGCATCGCCTGTCTGATGATATATTTTTAAATTTTTCTCTTTTAGGATAGGCAACGCCTCGGCTACGGCTGTGTTTACAGAATGCGCCCCTTGGCTTCCACCAATTACGAACAGTACTCTTTTGCCGTCAACAGAACTACCGCCAGCATTAAAATAAAAACCGCTTCTTACAGGATTGCCCGAAAGCTTTAGGTTGGATCTTTTCAGCCAGTTTTTCGTCGCGTCAAAAGATGTGAACACTTTTAGAGCTTTAGCCCCCATTTTCCTTGTTACAAGACCTGGATAAACATTTTGTTCCATAAGAAACAACGGAATGCTTCTCAGCGATGCCGCCACCACCGAAGGCGCGGAAGCATACCCTCCCGCTCCGATTACAGTATCTGGCCTAAAAACAGAAAAAGCACTCATAGCTCTGAGAACAGCTAATGGAAATATCAAAATCGCTTTCAACATCCCGACGATGCTCGACCTATCTAAACCGCGTACGTTTATGCCTAGAAAATCTATGCCGGCATCGGCCGCCATTTTTTCCTCCGGCCCGTAAAGCCCGCCGACAAAAAGTACCGTGTTATTCATCTTTTTAAATTCCTTTGCAACAACCAGGGCGGGGTTTATGTGTCCCCCGGTACCCCCAGCTGTTATTACTATTCTCATCTTTCAGTTTCTTACGTCGTATGTTCTGATACATTTAATAAAATCCCGATACTTATCATCCACATAACAAGCGCCGACCCGCCAAGCGAGATAAATGGAAGCGGAAGTCCTTTCGTCGGCAAAAGCCCTGTAGCGACACCGATATTTATTGCCGCCTGTATACCGATACTCAGGGTTATCCCTGCGGCAAGATACATCCCAAAGGAGTCTGGCGCTCTAAAGGAAACCTTTAGACCGAGGTAGATAAGCCATGTAAAAAGGAATACGATTACAACGCATCCTACAAACCCAAGCTCTTCTCCTATGATTGAAAAAATAAAATCGGTATGAGCGTCCGGCAGATAAAAATTCTTCTGCCTGCCCTCCCCAAGACCTAGCCCAAAAAAATGCCCGTTACCAAGAGCTATGTACGACTGGATAATTTGAAAGCCGCTGTCGAAAGGATCAGACCACGGGTCCAGAAATGCCATAATCCTTTTCCTTCGATACTCTACGTTAAGAATAGCGACATAAAGAAAAGGTAGGAGTAGTAAAAAAGTTCCCAGCATGAAGCTTGGGCGCATTCCAGAAATAAAGAAAAGAGAAAATACTACTGCCGCTATAATAAGCGATGTTCCAAGATCCGGCTGTTTTAGAATTAGGACAAAGCACGCACCGAGGGCGAGGATACTTGGGAGATAACCTGTAAAGAAATCTTTCAGCCTGCCGCTCTTCTCTTTTTTTACCAGAAAGGCTGAAAAGAAAATTATCATGGCAAGTTTTGCCAACTCTGATGGCTGAAAAGTAAATGACCCAACCACCAGCCATCTTCTCGCGCCGCCGACTTCCTTGCTAAACTCAGGAATAAGTACGGCAAGCAAAAGGATAATAGAGGTAATATATAACCATGGGGCGAGCGGTTGCAATCTGCGGTAATCAAATTTCATCGCCGCTATCATCCCTATACTTCCGATTATCGCCCAGATAGACTGTCTTTTAAGAAAGTGAGCTGGGTCGTCGTAGCGGTAACCGGCGACGGTGCCGCTGGAAGAATATATCATTCCAAGACCAACAATAATGAGGGATCCCACGCAGAAAACTATTTTATAATCAATTTCACGCTGTTTAGGCATTCACACCCCCTCCTTTACGTCTACCAGAAAAATTGGCGACTATCTGCCGAAATGCTTCTCCACGCTCCTCAAAATTCCGAAACATATCAAAGCTGGCACATGCTGGAGAAAGAACGACACTGCTTCCAGGGGTAGCCTTTAAAAAGGCAAACTCTACCGCTTCTTCAAGCGAACCAACCTTAAAAACTTTGTCATACCCAGCAAAGAACCGAAATATCTTTGCCGTTGCTTCGCCGACCAGTATGGCAGTCGCTCTTTTTTCTTTTATTAATTCGGATAGTAAAAGGAAATCTCCATTTTTGTCTCTACCTCCAAGTATTACAAAAAGAGAATTATCTATCCCTGCTAAACCTTTGATGGAAGCATTAACATTAGTCGCTTTAGAATCGTTTATATAGCGAACCGAATCTATTTCACCAACCAGCTCCATCCGGTGAGGCAACCCCTCAAAACTAAAAAGCACTTTCCTTAACGCGTCCAGTGAAGCGCCGGCACAGTACGCGATAGAAGACGCGGCAAGACCGTTTTCGAGGTTTGCCCTTCCCAGCAGTTTCATTTCTGAACTTGCTCCGATTCTGGTCTCTTCCCCTCCAGCCATAAGGACGATATCTCCAGACTTTATGCAAAAGCCGTCTTTGAGACTCTTTTTAATTGAGAACCAGAAAACCTTAGAGGGAACTTCATCAGCAAGCGAGGCGGCTGTCCTATCGTCGTAATTAAGAACGCAGTAGTCACCCGCGCCCTGTTTTTGGAAAATTCTGCTTTTGATTTCGCGGTAATTTTTCATATCATAGTGGCGGTCCAGATGATCGGGAGTGATATTAAGTATTGCCGCCACCTTAGGAGCAAAACTTTCGACACCCTCAAGCTGAAAGGAACTCAATTCCGCGACTACCAACTTTTTAGATTGAAAAAGAGTTTCCTCGCCGATAACTGGATTGCCTATATTTCCACAGACAACTGAGGGGATTCCAGCCGCTTTGAGCATCTCGCCTACCATTAAGGTAGTGGTGCTTTTTCCGTTTGTTCCGGTAACCGCTATCCAGTCTCCTTCCAGATTTCTAAAAGCAAGCTCCACCTCGCTTACTACCGGAATATCCCTCCCCCTAAAAGAGGTGAGCAATTCAGAGTCCCACGGTATTCCGGGAGAGGTTACAACCATGTCAAAATCTATACCGATAACATTCTCATAGCCATCGGCTTCCAGTTTTACTTTTTCGTTTAGTTGTTCAAGGTTTCCCTTATCAATTTTATCTATGCTTTTGCTGTCGGTTAAAGTAACCGCCTCGCCCCACCCGCAAAGCCGGTTAGCGGTAGCTATACCTGTTTTCCCCGCGCCAGCAACGAGAACATTCATTTTCTTTACCTCAGTTTTAGTGTAGTTAAGGAAATAAAAGCCAACAGTATTGCGATAATCCAGAAACGGATAATAACTTTCGGCTCGGACCATCCTTTCTTTTCGAAGTGATGATGTATAGGAGCCATCAGAAAGAATCTTTTCTTTGTCATTTTGTAATAGCCGACCTGTATGATAACCGACAAAGCTTCCACTACGAATATGCCGCCGATAAGTATGAGAATCAATTCATGCTTTGTCACTATCGCAATCACTCCAAGAAGAGCGCCTGTGGAAACAGAACCTGTATTCCCCATAAATACCTGCGCCGGATACGAGTTATACCAAAGAAAACCAAGCGACGAACCGACTACCGCGCCGCAAAGTATCGTAAGCTCACCTGCGTTTTGTATAAACGGTATCTGAAGATATTTCGCAAAGCCTGCGTGTCCCGAGATATAGGCGATTACCGTGTATGCCGAGAACGCTATTATTATCGGCCCTATTGCAAGCCCATCCAGCCCATCGGTAAGATTCACGGCATTAGACGCTCCCACTATCACCAACATCGCGAAAAAATAGTAGCCGAAAGAAAGATCCGGCTGGAAATTTTTAAAAAACGGAAGGTAGACTTTTGTAAGATTGGCTTCCAAGCCGGGGTCTGTCGATATTATATAAAGAATCGGTATCGTGGCAAGAAACTGTAAAAGAAAATGGCTTTTGGCAGGAAGACCATAACCGTCACGCAGTTTCGTCACGTCATCGTAAATTCCTATACCACCAAACAAAATGATTGTAAGTACGGAGGCAAGCACCAGCCTATTTGTGATATCAAGCCAGAGAAAGACAGGAATAATTGTAGCTACTATAATAAGAAGCCCGCCCATAGTCGGCGTACCGGCTTTTTCGTTATGGTGGTCGGGGGCATCTTCCCGTATCCTTTCACCAAAATTTTTTCTCTTCAAGTAGTCGATAAAGACAGGCCCTAGTAAAAACGAAATGGTCAGTGCCATCAATAGCGATAAAGAGGTGCGAAAAGTTATATATTTAAAAACATTGAGAGCCGAGAACTGATCGCTCAAAGAATAAAGGAATTGATACAGCATCAGGCAATCTCCTCTAAAACTTCGATAGCTACTTCCCTATCGTCAAAGTGAATTCTCTTTTTGCCTATAATCTGGTAATCTTCATGCCCTTTACCTGCCAGAATAACCGTATCATCAGGCTGAGCCAGAATAATCGCCTGCTTTATCGCCTCTTCGCGGGATTCTATTACCATCAGTCTTTTACTTTCTCTGTTCTTTACTCCTTCGAGTATCTCGTCGATTATCTTTTTGGGATCTTCTGTTCTTGGATTATCGGATGTGATGACAACTATATCGGCCATCTCATCGGCAACCTGTCCCATCATTTTTCTTTTTTGCCTATCACGGTCACCGCCGCAACCGAACATGCAGATTATTTTTCCACTGGTAATCTTTCGCGCGCCGGACAGAAGGCTCGCCAACGCGTTGTCGGTGTGGGCGTAATCTATAACTACGGCAAAGGGCTGGCCTCTGTCGAGACGCTCGAACCTTCCAGGAACAGATTTTAACGACCGTATAGCATCAACCGTGGGGCTTAGCTCTATCTCTTCGGCAACAGCAACGCCGACGGCCGCCATAACATTAAAGCTGTTATAGACTCCCGCCATCGGCGTTTCCACTTTTATCTCGCCAACAGGAGTGGAAAGAGTAAGCCGGTTGCCGCTCCAGTCGCTTTCGTTATGTAAGAGGCGGATATCCGCATCTTCCGAAAAACCATAAGTTATCACCTTATGCTCCATGCCTTCCTTGACCCACTTTTCTCCGGTAGCATCGTCGATATTTATTACCGAGTATTCCAGATTATAGCTTTTGAAAAACTTTTGTTTAGTCTTACTGTAATCCTGCATCGAAGAATGAAAGTCTAGATGATCCTGCGTGAGATTGGTAAAGACCCCTCCTTTAAAAGAGCTATGCTTCAACCGCCCAAGCTTTATGCCGTGAGAGCTAACTTCCATTACGCATCTGGGGTTCTTGTAACCGCCAGCTTTTGAAAAGAGTTTTTGAAGCTCCAAAGACTCCGGCGTGGTATTCGGCGCTGGAAATGTTTCGTCTGGGAATCTGTATTCAATAGTTCCTAAACATGACGCGCTAAAACCTGCCGAACTAAGAACAGCTTGTATCATGTGAGAAACTGTAGTTTTGCCGTTGGTTCCAGTTACACCAATAACGCCAAGTTTTGACGATGGATGGCCGTAAAACCTATCGGCAAGCCTTGCAAGCTCCGCGTGGCTATCTGCGACTTTAATAACAGGCACGCCGGAAGGTTCGGTTCGGCTGTCTTTTTGAGCGACAATAATCGACGCTCCGTTTTCTACTGCTTCCTTTACAAAGTCATGCCCATCAACGGTAAAACCTTTTACCGCCACGAAACAGCTTCCCTGTTTCACCTTGCGGGAGTCAAACTCGATAGAGCTTATCGAAATATCCGACACCAACGGCAAATCTCCATTAAAAAGTTCTTTGGCCAAAATCGCTACACTCATCAATCACCCTCGTACGCGGTAGCCTTGCTGGCAATAAAATTTTCAATATCTTCAAGCAGTCCCGCGCGCTTTTGAACCTTTAATTTTCTCTTTTCCAGATATTTTCTCTCAAGCTCGTTCCAATCGACTACATACCGCGTATCGTTGCTGGAAGGCATCCCAAGAGTTCTGGCGGTAGATATCGCCACTTCCTTGCCTATCGGAGCCGCCACATGACCGCCCCACCCTTTACCTGTAGGCTCATCCATCATCACAAGTATCGAAATTTTAGGATCCGATGCCGGAAAGAGCGCTATGAAGGAAGCAAGATGTTTATCCTTCGAATACTGCTTCGCTTCGACATCATATTTCTGCGCGGTACCTGTTTTCCCCGCCAGATCGTAACCGGGGGTAAAAGCTCTTCTGCTAGTTCCATCTGTAACTGAAAGCCGCATCATCTCGACTGTCTGCCTTGCCGCTTTTTCCGAGATGATTCGGCGTGAAGGGGGAGCTTTATACTTCCTAATCGTTTTTCCGTTTTGTGTAATTTCCTTCATAAAATGGGGGTGAACACTCATGCCGCTATTACCTATAACAGATAGTGCCGTTACCAGCTGGATTGGCGTTACCATTACCTCCTGTCCAAACGACATAGACGGGAGAGAGGTTTCTGACCAGTTTTTCACGCTCTGAAAAAGGCCCGGTGCTTCGCCGGGAAGATCTACCCCTGTTTTGCTTCCAAACCCGAATCTGGTTATATAATCGTAAAAACGTTCCTCACCGATTTTCCATCCTATTTTTATAGAACCTATATTGCTCGACTTGCTGATAATCTCTTTGAAGGTAAGCTCTCCGTAGCTGTTATTGTCAGCCTCCCTTATGGAGTACTCGCCCATACTCAGCTTTCCATTTTCGCAGTTGAATATCTCGTCAGGGGAAGCGGCCCCGCTATCGAGAGCGGCGGCGGCAAGGAAAACTTTGAACGTGGAACCTGGTTCAAAACTTTCCGTTACCGATATAGCCTTGTACCTCTCTACTCCGTAATCAGAAAACTTATTAGGATTAAACTCCGGCTCTTCCGCAAGGGCCAATATCTCCCCTGTTTTTGTATCCATAACGATTACCACCGCCGATTTAGCCTGATACTTTTCGAAACTGGCTCTTAGAGCTTTTTCAACAGCGTACTGTATGCGTGAATCTATAGTGGTTATCATCTCAAAGCTGTTGTTTGGGCCTTGCCCGTCGGTATAGCCGTAAATCCTTCCAAGCGCGTCTTTCTTTGCTATGTAGGTAGCTTTCTCTCCTAAGAGAAGTTTATCGTACCGATACTCAAGCCCTGCAAGCCCCTGATTATCGATGCCGGTAAAGCCTATCGCTCTGGAGGCTAGCGTCTCATGTGGGTAGAATCTTTTATCTTCACTGAGGAAAAATATCCCCTCCAGCCTTTTTGCCTTAAGAGAAACATATTCCTCGTCTGTAATTTTCCTCTTGAGCCATACAAAGTTCTTGTCGCCAGATATTTTGTTTAGTACCGCCTTTCGGCCAAGCTTCAGCTCGCTGGCTATTATCGCGGCGGTTTCCAGCAGATTTTCTACTTTGTAAGGATGGGCAAAGACCGACTTTACGGGAACCGTAATCGCCATCGGCATTTTATTCCTATCAAGTATTTTCCCCCTCGTTTGGCCTATCTGAACTTTCTGGTAATACTGTTTTTTTGAATAATCGGTGTAACGCTCGTGCTCTACTACCTGAAGGAAATAAAGCCTTCCTATGGCGGCCAGAAAAAACCCGAATAAAAAGAAAGCTATGGTAGTGAGCCTTAGCTTTTTATGTTTTTCAGTTTGCTCTTTCATCTTGCCTTCTGAACATAAATTAACTGTTTGTCTTCCGGCTCAATGAAGCCAGAGTATCTTGCCAATCTTTCCATCTCTACATGCGAGAGAAGCACCTCGTGTTCCACTTTCAGCCTATTCTGCTCTGCCGTAAGTTCTCTTATCTCCGCCTTAATCTTCTGTTTAAAATAAACCTGATGAACCATATGGATGGAAGGATAGGTGTAGGAGAGTATCGAAAAGAGTACCAGCCCGACACTGCCGGCGTAGTATGCCTTCTCCGCTCTACCGAGTACGATTTTCGTTCTTGAAAATGTCGCGCTCATGCGGCCAGCTTCTCCACTACTCTAAGCAATGCCGACCTTGCGCGTCGGTTTTTATCAACCTCTTCCCCTTTAGCCTTTAAAGGTTTTTTGTTAATCCGTTTTACCAGTGGTGTTTTACCGCAGATACATTTTGGAAAACCTGGCGGACATTCACAGCCTTTTGATAATGCCGCAAATGTCTGTTTTACTATTCTGTCTTCAAGTGAGTGAAAAGAGATAACCGCCAGCCTGCCGCCGGTTTTCAAAACAGAGACAGCGTCCCTTAATGTCTCTTCAAGGTTGTCAAGCTCGCCGTTTACCGCAATCCTTATAGCCTGAAAAACTTTGGTAGCGGGATGAACTCTGGAATGTTTGTACGGAAGCGCCGACTTTATTATTTCCGCAAGTTGAATGGTTCTGGTTATCTCCTCTTTTGCTCTCGCTTGTTCTATAGCCGACGCGACTCTGCCTGCCATCGGCTCCTCTCCGTATTTTTTAAAAATAGATGCTAAATCTTTACCGCTCCAGCGGTTGACAATATCTTTCGCTGAAAGTTTTTGGCTCCTATCCATCCGCATATCAAGAGGCCCGTCCTTTTGAAATGAAAACCCTCTAGAAGAATCGTCGAGCATGAACGAGGAAACCCCTAGGTCTAGAAGTATGCCGTCCGCCTTACGGCCGCCGACAATATTTCTTATCTCTTCGTACCTGTCATCAATCAATTCGACCCTACCCCCATAGAGTTCAAACCGTTTCTGGTTACGCAGAATTGCTTCGGCATCTCTATCAATGCCTATCAACCGCGCATCATTGCCGCCTTTGTCCAGTATCGCAACGGCATGTCCCCCGCCGCCTAATGTACAATCAACAAAAAGTCCGCCCTGTTTTAAAACCAGAGCTTCCAAAACCTCCTCGAGTAAAACCGGATGATGGAGACTCCCGCCATCAGATAAGGCCGAGATCACTTAAATCATCCTGAGAAGATTTTTCCCGCCGCTCCTGTAATGTTTTCCTGTTTTGCCAAACAGCCTGGCTCCATATCTCCAGATGGTCCAACTGCCCGACAACCTGTATCTTTTTTTCGGAATCACAAATTTCCCTAAGCTCTTGAGGGATAAGCAATTTTCCGTTTTTAAAAGTGCCTTGATAAAAATTTTCGACAACCCGTGAGACCTGCTCCCTGTTTGCAGGGTCTTTTCTCAGTTCGAAAAGCTGTTCTGTGAGATGGTCGTAATGAGGTGTCGGAAAGGCGGCAAGAGAGTTGCCCCAGGGCGACACCCATAAGGTAGCGTCATCGCCCAACTGCTTGCCAAGAATAGATGGAATGTGAAGCCTCCCTTTCTCATCAAGGGTTGCCTGATAACTGCCAGAAAGCCGTCTATACATTTTTTACCACTTTATTACACATTGCTACACATCTTCACATATCAACAGAATATGGTCAATAGAAAAGTGAAATGTTTTCAAATAGTTCTGGCGAAAGTTTGCCGAAAATTATTGAGCTAGAATCTGGAGGTGAAAAAATCAGTTTACCGCTCTGCGATGGAACCTATTGTGGGGCTGTTGCCGAATGGCATAAATTCGATTTTTTCACAAATCGCCAATCTCTAAAACCTCTCTTTTTAAGAAGTTAGAAAATAAACTTTCCCTTAAAATGCTCAAAAAACTCTTTTGGCAACAGACCCATTGTGAGGGATTGTCCCACTGGACAAACCTCCCTTTCCTGAAATCATTCCCTTACCAGAAGGGAAGGTGGCTTGAGCAAAGCGAAAGACGGAAGGGTTAACATCTTCCCTTTCTCGATCAGATCACTTTATTCAGGTAGCCCCTCCGGCCTTGCAGGCGACCTGCCCTTCCGCTAACGCAAGGGTAGGAAAATTGGGTCGGAGAGCAGAGATGGGGCAGGCCTTGAGACTGGACAAAATAGCCATTGCGCTTTTTAGATGCTGGAAAAACAGTATCTTAGTCACCCTGATAAAGTAGGTTTTTAGCGTGGCAAGGTTTTGCTACCGGCCTTCCTGTTTAGTTTTCTGCCGATAAATCTTCGTAAAACCGCCAGCCAAAAAGAAAAAATAGGAAAGCCCGTAGTAGCTTTCTCATATTATGCCCAGCACCGCATAAAACGGCGTTTATCCTGTCACCTACTTTGCCAAGCAGATAGTTCCGTCCAAGCCGTCCATCGTTTTTCATATGTCCGATCACCGGCTCGATAGCCGACCTGCGCTTCAAGCACTTCCGCAAACTCCGTTTCACTCTCTTCAACCCACGCCTCGCAAGGTGAACAGCCGCCTTGCCATCGTAATAATGTTTGCGGTATCCCATATCAACATAAATCTCTTTCGATTTGAAATCGCCCAACCGCTCCGCCTGCTTTACAGAATCGTTTAAGGTATGGCCGTCATACGGGTTGCCATGAAACGCCATCGCGCCAACAACGAAGTTATCTTTGGAAGTTGTTGTGATTCCAACCTTGCACCCAAACTCATATTTCTTATGCGCTTTTCCCTTCGAGATGCACTCGACCTCAGGCGCATGAAGGGAGTAAAGTTTGTTCTTGTCATAATGGATAGTAGGGGGCTGTTTCCAAAAGAGTTTTTAAGCGTTTTAAAGGAAAGTTCATTTTCTAACTTCGTAAAAACAGAGGCTTTAGAGCTTGGCGATTTACAGCGAAATTTAATTTATGCCATTCGGCAACAGCCCCAGTAGGTGCTATTGAGTCAGAATTTGAAAAAGAATCTTTACTCAGCGGAGAACGAAAACCATATAACGAAAACCATATTATGGATTTGGAGTATCACCCAAAAATACCTTTTTTAGAATTAGGGCAACCTGCCATCAGGGGAGCGTCGTTAGTAGCAAGTTAAATGCGATGCGAGAATCAACAGTATTTCTTGAAAGCCCTTATGAGGGTATGCGTTTTAAAAATAAATTCCCTGAGTTCTTAGAAGACTTTATTGGGAATATCGGTGACACAACAAAATCTTATTTTTTCTTTAAGATAAATTATTCTAAAAACACCGAAGACAATATAAAAGAAATAAAAAAGCTTGCTCGCTGGTGCTACCAAAAAACTGTCTAAACTACGGAAACCAGAAAGGGAAGGAAACTCAAAAAACGCTCCGATTTTTCAGCCGTGTCCCGATTAGTACTAGGGGTCAGGCTTTCACCGACTCCATTATTTTTGCCGCCTGCACTATATGGCTATCGAGATTGAGCTGGCTTGGGCTTGCGCCCAGAGCAAGAGCTAACATCTGCGGGTAATGTAGCACAGGTATCTCCGCCTTAAGGCTATCTATCTCCGGCTGGTATGAATCAAGGTTCAAATGGCAGAGCGGGCATGGGGTAACAAGACAGTCTGCCCCTTCTTCTACGGCACCGTTGAGTACATTGCCGGCCAGAGCGAGCGAGTTTGTCTTGTTCGGCATCAGTATAGGAAAACCGCAACATTTTTGCATGCTTTCCCACTTGACCACCGTGGCACCTACAGCCTCTATAGCTTTTTCTAACATCTCCGGCCTGTCCGGCACGCTTACATCGGAAGATTCGTGTGGCCTAAGAGCGTAGCATCCGTAATACGGGCCTACTTTCAGCCCTGTGAGTTTTTTGGTAACTTTTTCGGCAAGTTTATCGAACCCGTATTCTTCGGCGATTACCTCGTAAAGATGCTTTACCTTCACCTTGCCCTGATACTCTCTTCCGGTATCTTTTTTAAGCTCGGCATTTACCTCTTTCATGTAATCCGGTTTTTGCTCGCATCTTATCTGAACTCTTCTCATAACCCCCTGACAGGTTCCGCATATTGTAATTATGTCGAGCCCCTGCTCCTCGGCCAGCGAGAAGGTGCGCATGTTTATAGCATCAGCCAGTCTTGGATTATCTTCGTGTACTACTCCAGCGCCGCAACATGACGCGTCTTTCATATCTATCAGCTCTATGCCGAGTTTATCGGCGACTATCATGGTGGCGGTTAGAAGTTCTCTTCCGGCTCCCTTAGCGACACAACCTGTAAATAACGCGTATTTCATTTAAGGTACTCCTTAAACCGGCCAAACATTCTTTTAATTTCGTCAAACTTTTCTATCGTATGCGGTAGCAAAGGCGGCATTTTGCCGCGTATCATCATTCTTATCCCGACAGGCAGTATGCCGATGAGGGCCGGAATGTTGAAAAAGCCTAAAGACCTCGGCGGGATATAGTTTTCGTTTATAAGCCCACCGCCCGTACCGGGATATTTGCCCGGTATAGACTCGCGGAAAGCAAGTACATGCCTAGAGCCGGCGCTATTACTATAGCCATGTTCCATAGACCTTGCCTTTAGCTCGGTAATTCTAGCAAGCGGTTTTGTGTCGGTGGGACACCTTGTGGAACATTCCGCGCAGTGGGTGCAATCCCAAATACCTGTCAACTCGTTAAGCTGGTCCAGCCGTTCTTTTGTTTTTACATCTCTGGTATCAAAGACAAACCTCTGCGCTTTTGCCAGAGTGGCCGGCCCCATATAGTTTTTGTCAACCTCCATCACATTGCAGTCGGAATAACAGGAGGCACAAAGGATACATGTAGACGCGTCGTCTATAAGCTTTTCGTCATCGTGCGTCTGGAGCCTCTCTCTTTCCCATTTTACCGACTCGTTAGGCTTGAGCCATGGGTCTATTCTTTCGAGTGAAGCCCAGAACGGTTCGAGATCTACCACTAAATCTTTAATGACAGGAAAGTTTCCAAGCGGAGCTATAACTACCTTATTATCTGTAACAACATCTACCGCCTGCGTTTTGCACGCGAGCCTCGCGTGGCCGTTTACTCTCATGGCGCAAGAACCGCATATAGCGGAACGGCACGACATCCTGAGCGTAAGCGTTCCATCCTGCTCCCATTTTATGAGGTTGATACAGTCGAGAAGAGTGGCTCCTTTTGGAATTTCTAAATTAAACTCCTCCATTCTTGGCGCGGAATCTTTCTCGGAATCGAAACGCTGAATGACAAATTTTACTGCCATTAGTATTTCCTCTCTACAGGCTGATGCTTCGTGATTGTGACAGGCTTATATTTAAGCTCTATCGAACCATCAGGCTGTTTAGAAACAAATGTATGCTTGAGCCAGTTGTCGTCGTCTCTTTTAGGATAATCGGTGCGGGAATGCCCGCCCCTGCTTTCGGTTCTTTCCAACGCACCTTTTACTATAAGTTCGCTGAACTCCAGCATGTTCTGTAGTTCCAACGCTTCTTGAAGCTCGGTATTAAACAGCTTGCTTTTATCGGCTATCTTGGAGTTTTTAAACTTTTCCTGAAGTTCCTTAACCGTCGAAAGCGCAGTTTCCAGCTTGCTCTTTTCACGGTAGACACCGCAGTTATTTGTCATGTTAATCTTCAACTCGTTTCTTATCGCATTTGTAGATTCTGTCCCGGGCGAAGCAAATATATTGTCAATCCTTTTTTTGACTACGCTTTTCTCATCTTCTTCATTTATATCTTCGTGGCTAAGACTGGCTATATCTTCGAGTATCGTTCTGCCAGCTTTCTCACCGAACACGCAAGCCTCAAGCAATGAATTGGTGCCAAGCCTATTGGCCCCATGAACAGATACGCAAGCGCACTCGCCGCCAGCGTAGAAACCTTTTACTATCGTTCCATCGACATCGGCAAGAACACGGCAATCCAAAGTAGTAGGGATGCCGCCCATACTATAATGGGCTGTCGGCTGAATAGGCACCGGATTATCAATGCAATCTACACCGACGAAATCTATCCCAAGCTGTCGTATCTGCGGCAATCTTTCTAGTATTTTTTCCTTGCCGAGATGACGCAGGTCTATATAAACGTAATCTTTTCCGTCAATTCCGCGGCCTTCGTTTATCTCGGTCTGTTCCGCGCGCGAAACGATATCTCTCGGCGCGAGTTCCATAACGGAAGGCGCGTATTTTTCCATAAATCTTTCGCCCTTGCCGTTGATAAGATACCCTCCGTCGCCGCGCGCCGCTTCGGATACCAATATCCCCTGCTGGTAAAGACCTGTCGGGTGAAACTGTACAAATTCCATATCTTCAAGCGGCAGGCCGGCCCTATACGCGGCGACTATGCCGTCGCCGGTGCAGGAAAACGCGTTGGAGGTGATATTATACGCTCTGCCGTAACCGCCGGTTCCAAACATTACCGCCTTGGCATATATAATATCTATTTTGCCTGTCTTCGAGTCCATCACCACAACGCCTTTTGCCACTCCATCTTTGTAGATAAGCGAAAGAAGGTAATACTCGTTGTAGAGAGTAAGGTTCTTTTTATGTTTCATCGACTGCTCAAAGAGAACATGCAGTAAGGCATGTCCCGTTCTGTCGGCCGCGTAGCAGGAACGTTTTCTCGAATGACCGCCAAATGCCCTTTGCGCTATCTTCTGCTCTCCGTCGCGGGAAAAAACACAACCGAGCTTTTCCATCTTAATTATCGTATCGGGAGCGGCATTGACCATATATTCGACAGCGTCTTGGTCGGCGAGAAAATCGGAACCTTTTACGGTATCGTACATATGAAGATCTGGGGTATCGTCCTTTTCGTGGTTAGCAACAGCGGCGGCAACGCCGCCCTGAGCGGCGCCGGAGTGGGAACGCGATGGATAAACTTTTGTGACTATCGCGACATCTAGATTACCGACTAGCTCCATCGCGGCACTAAGACCCGCGAGTCCCGATCCTATAATAACTACATCATGCTTCATTTTAATCCACCTTGTATTCGGCTTTGATTATTTAGCGCAAATCGTTGCCGCCAGCATCGTTCATAATGATAGACTTAAAAAAACTCTCCGCCTCAAGCTTGCAATAGCCGTGAACCTCCATTCTAACTGCTTAAGACACCGCAGTTCAACCTCTTTATGCTTACCGGAGAGGTCTCCTCTTTTAGACCTTCTTCCAAATAGAGAGCTATCGCTATGCCGTCAAACCGATGTTGAAATTTTTTAAACAAAATACAACATAAAAAGAGCCTATGCAGGGGCTGTTGCCGAATGAGATAAATTTGGTTTTTCTACAAATTACCAATCTCTAAAGGTTCTATTTTAAAGAAGTTGGGAAATGAACTTCTTCTTAAAATTCTCAAAAAACTCTTTTGGAAACATTCCCATACGGCACGCCAATTTTATATATATTGCGGTAGATATTTCTACATCGAGGTTTCGAGTACCGCTTTTTTGTATGCCGCTATAACATCTTTTCTCTTTACGATACCGATTATCTCTCTTTTTGACCTTTTCGTAACGACAGGCAGTTCATCAAGGTCTCTAATAGAGAACTTCTCCATAGCATCGTTTAGAGTATCTTCCGATAAAAGTGTAATGACGTTCGACTTCGCAAGCTCTTTAGCTACCACGAGGTCGGCCAATGCCGACTCGAACATAAACTCCCTTACATCCTGCATAGAAAGGATGCCGGTCATCAGCCCCTTTTCGTCGACTGTGGGAAAGTATAACGATTTGGAGTTGCTTATAAGGGCGACTATTTTTTTGAAAGGAAGATTTTCAGGTATCGTTTCGTAATCCTGCGTCATTACTTCTTTTACTTTTATGGAACCCATAATACTCGACTCGCGTCCCTGCCAGATATTTATGCCGACTCTCCTAAGCTTTTCGTGATAGACCGAGTTCGGGATGAAGTATGAATATACAAAAGTGGCGGAAATGCAGGCGAGCATTATCGGTACAATAACCTGATAGTTATTTGTAAGCTCAAACGCCATTAATATGTTGGTAAGCGGTGAATGCGCCGCCGCCGACATTACAGCTCCCATCCCGACGAGCGCGTATACTCCTGACGGACCGGTAGTGCCGGGAAAAAATTCGTTAAGAAAAACTCCGAAAGCACCCCCAGCCATACTGCCTATAAATAGAGCGGGAGCAAACATTCCGCCAGATCCACGAGAGCCTATAGTTATCGAAGTTGCGAGAATCTTCATAAAAACCAACCCTACGGCAAGCGACAAACCTACTTTGCCTGTCAACACTTTGCTCATAGATTCATAGCCGTTCCCCAGAATGTCTGGAAAAATAATTCCTATAAACCCGACGATAACACCGCCTATTGCCGGAAGCAGTATCGGGTGTACCGGCATTTTTTCGAAATAATCGAACGCTTTAAAGTAAAACTTGTAGAAAAGAGCGGCCAAAAGCCCGCAAATCAACCCAAGAATTACGAAAAATACCATCTCCCATGTTGAAACAAGAGTGTATGCCGGTATCTCGAACGCAGGCACGTTGCCTTCCATACTGCGGGCGGTTACAGTAGCTATAACCGAGGAAAATATGATGGGGGAAAATACCTTTATATTGAAGTCGCCCATAATAACTTCGATAGCGAAAATAAGGCCAGCGAGCGGGGCATTGAACGCCGCGGCTATCGCCGCCGCCGACCCGCAACCTATGAGAAGCCTCCTTCGTTCCGACGATGCCTTGATAATGGTACTGACCCATGAACCGAGTGCCGCTCCCACCTGCACTATAGGCCCTTCCCTGCCGGCAGAACCTCCACTACCTATAGTTATCGCCGAAACAAGCGGGCGAAACCAGATTACACGCGGAGAAACTTTTTCTTCCACAGCGGCCCACTTCATCGCCTCAGAAACCGCCGCCGACTCTCTGGACGGATTGAAGTAATGGTTTAAAATACCTACGAGCAGACCTCCAAAACCTACGACGAGAGGAATAAGAAGAAGCGAAAACGACCAGCCTCCCTCACCGTTGTGAGGAATACCGTAATAAAAAAACTGGTGGAGGGATAATATCAGCCATTTGAACCAGACTGCCGCTACCCCGACAAGATAGCCGGTAACGCAGGCGATACCGACCATGAAAATATGTTCTTGGCGGAGAATGCGGGAAAACCGCTCCCATGATCGGGACAAGTAGTCTGAAATCTGCTGAAAATTGCTCAATCAGGTTCCGGCTTAAAAAGAAAAGTTAAAAAAACCCCCGGTAACGATAGTGCTACCGGGGAAACTATAATATAAAGTTTATTCTGGCTGTTCGGCTACTTCCTCTTCCTTTTCGGCATCTACGGTAGCTTCTTCCTGAGTGAGGTGATCAAAACCAGGCAGTTTCGCGACACCTATGCTTATACCCTGATAACGTTGCGCCCCTGTACCTGCCGGTACCAGCCGGCCCATTATTACGTTCTCTTTTAGCCCTTTTAGTTCATCCACCTTGCCGGAGATAGAAACATCGGTAAGCACCCTTGTTGTCTCCTGGAAGGAGGCGGCCGATATAAAGCTGTCGGTAGCAAGGGAGGCTTTAGTAATTCCAAGAAGTACCGGCTTACCCTTGGCAGGTATTCCGCCGGCGGCGATAACAGCCATATTTTTTTCTTGAAACTTTCTCTTGGTAACCTGTTCCCCTTCCAGCAGGTCAGTATCTCCCGGCTCCTCTATAATAAGGTGCTTGAGCATCTGCCGGACTATCGTTTCGATATGCTTATCGTTAATGGTAACGCCCTGTAGCCGGTAGACCTCCTGAATTTCGTTTACGAGATACTTTTGCAGTTCCTTCTCACCCATGATATTGAGGATATCATGCGGGTTTGAAGCTCCGTCGACCAGAGGTTCTCCAGCCTCGACATAGTCGCCTTCGTGTACGTTGACATGCTTGCCGCGCGGTACCGAATATTTATGCTCCTGTCCATCCTCGGTGATAATAAACAGTTCGCGCGTTCTTTTGACAAACCCGCCATACCTTACACGACCGCTGACCTCTGCAATAGTCGCCTGTTCGTGCGGTTTTCTAGCTTCAAAAAGTTCCGCGACACGAGGCAAACCACCAGTAATATCTTTCGTCTTGGTAGTTTCGCGCGGTATTTTGGCTATGATATCGCCAACCTCCACAGGGTGGCCCTCTTTTACGTTGATATGGGCGCTCGCGGGCAACATATACCTGCCCTTGGTTTTACCGTTGTCGTCCTTTATGGAGATGCGTGGATGTTTTTTCTCTTCCCTGTGGTCAAGGATAACCTTTTCGGCATGGCCTGTTACCTCATCCAGCTCTTCGCGCATCGTTACATTTTCAATAATATCGCCAAAAGCGACTTTTCCTGAGAACTCGGTGAGTATCGACATGGTGTACGGATCCCATTCTGCTAAGGTTTCACCCTCCGAAACCCTCTGGCCGTTGCTCACTTTCATTCTGGCACCGTAAACAACCTTGTACCTCTCCCTATCTCTGCCATCTTCGTCCTGTATTATCAGTCCGCCGTTTCTGTTCATGACAATCAGTTCGCCGCTCTTTAGAGCAACCGTTTTAAGCTCTACAAACTTTACAAGGCCTCCCTTAACGGTCTGCAGTTTCGTCTGCTCGGCAACCTTGCTTGCGACACCGCCTATGTGGAAGGTACGCATAGTAAGCTGGGTACCCGGCTCACCGATAGACTGGGCCGCGATAACGCCGACAGCCTCGCCTATCTCCACAGGTTTACCTGTGGCAAGGTTTCGCCCGTAGCATTTTCCGCAAATACCTTCCGCCGTCTCGCATGTAAGAACAGAGCGAAGCTTTACCTGCTCTACGCCGGCATTTTCAATTCTGGCTACAGCCTCTTCATCAATCAGTTCGCCTGCTTCAAGCAGGGTAGCCTTGGTAAATGGATCTATTATCGTTTCTAGTGTAACCCTTCCAAGTATCCGCTCGCCAAGCCGTTGGATAATATCTCCACTTTCCACAAGCGCTACCATCTCGATGCCGTTTAGAGTTCCGCAATCTTCGATTGTTGTGATTACATCTTGCGCGACATCAACAAGTCTTCTGGTAAGGTAACCGGAGTTGGCAGTTTTGAGGGCTGTATCTGCCAGCCCTTTATGAGCTCCGTGAGTAGAGATAAAGTACTGCGCCACGGTAAGGCCTTCGCGGAAGTTGGCTATAATAGGCGTTTCGATAATTTCGCCGGAAGGTTTTGCCATAAGACCGCGCATTCCAGCAAGCTGGGCTATCTGGGCCTTACTTCCCCTCGCGCCCGAATCGGCCATTATGTACATCCCGTTAAAATCATCCAGCTTATCTGCTGTCCCATCGATGAGACGGTCATCCTGATTCTTGAGTTCCGCGAAAACATGCTCCGTTACATGGTCGGTTACCTGCGCCCATACATCGACAACCTTATTGTAGCTTTCACCTTTGGTAATAAGGCCGTTGTGATACTGCTCTTGAACCTTCTCTACCTCTTTTCTCGCTTTGTTTACAAGCTCGCTTTTCTTATCCGGTATTATCATATGCTCAAGGCATATAGATATTCCGGCCTTTGTCGCATGGGCAAACCCGATATCTTTTAGGTCGTCAAGAAACTTGACTGTCCTGTCGCGTCCCACTTCTATGTAACAGTCGTTGACGATGCCAAGCAGGGCGCCTTTGTTCATAAGCTTATTTACGCGTCCAAATGAAATCTCTTTTGGAACGATATCAGCAAGCAAAACTCTTCCGGTTGTCGTATCGAAGATGTCGCCGTCGACTCTTACGCGAATTTTAGCCTGCAGGTTTATTCTCCCCTGATCGTACGCGGAGCGTACCTCGTCTATATTGGAAAAAGCTTTACCCTCGCCTTTTACTCCTCCACGCTCTTTTGTAAGGAAGTAACATCCCAAAACAATATCCTGAGAAGGAACTGCTATCGGTCTTCCGTTCGACGGCGAGAGGATGTTGTTGATCGAAAGCATCAACATACGGGTTTCGACCTGAGCTTCAAGCGAAAGCGGTACATGTACCGCCATCTGATCTCCATCGAAGTCGGCGTTAAAAGCGGCGCAAACGAGAGGGTGAAGCTGGATAGCTTTGCCTTCGATTAAAACCGGCTCAAATGCCTGCATCGAAAGCCTGTGAAGCGTAGGCGCGCGGTTAAGAAGAACCGGATGGCCCTTTACCACTTCATCAAGAACTTCCCAAACTTCGTCCTGCTCGGTTTCGACCATCTTCTTGGCCGCTTTTATAGTAGCGGCGTAGCCTTTTACCTCCAGCTTGTGGTAGATGAAGGGCTTAAAAAGCTCTATCGCCATCTTCTTTGGAAGGCCGCACTGGTAAAACTTTAAATCAGGCCCTACGACAATAACCGAACGGCCGGAATAATCGACACGTTTACCAAGCAGGTTCTGCCGGAAACGCCCTTGCTTTCCTTTTAGCATATCGGTAAGCGATTTTAGAGGCCGTTTACTTGGCCCTTTTAAAACTCTGCCTCTTCGGCCGTTGTCGAAGAGCGCCGATACCGCCTCCTGTAGCATTCTTTTTTCGTTCCTTACTATTATTTCTGGCGCGCGAAGTTCCATAAGCCGTTTAAGCCTGTTATTTCTATTAATTACCCTGCGGTAAAGATCGTTAAGATCCGAAGTAGCGAACCTGCCTCCATCCAACGGTACAAGCGGGCGAAGATCCGGCGGTATTACCGGCACTATCGACGGCACCATCCACTCCGGCTGGTTTCCAGACTTTCTAAACGCTTCGGTAATCTTAAGCTGTTTGGAAATTTTTCTCTTCGTCTGTACGGCAGTCGTTGTCAAAAGCGCTTCCCGCAATTCCAGCGATGTCTCGTCCATATCAACTCCGGCGAGAAGTTCCCGTATCGCCTCCGCTCCCATGCCTGCTTCAAAGGCATCTTCGCCATTCTCTTCCACCGCTTCGTTATATTCGTCTTCGGTAAGAAGCTGTTTGTATTTCAGTTTGGTCTCGCCGGCATCAATGACCACATACTTTTCAAAGTAGATAACCGCTTCGAGTTCGGACATAGTCATATCTAGGAAATTGCCTATCTTGCTCGGCAGACCTTTAAAGAACCATACATGCGCGACAGGTGCGGCAAGCTCTATATGGCCCATTCTTTCACGGCGAACTTTGGAAAGCGTTACCTCTACGCCGCACTTTTCGCAGACGGTGCCTTTGAACTTCATTCTCTTATACTTGCCGCAAAGACATTCCCAGTCTTTTACCGGCCCGAAAATTTTCGCGCAAAAGAGGCCGTCTCTTTCCGGTTTGAAGGTTCTGTAGTTGATAGTTTCCGGTTTCTTAACCTCGCCAAACGACCACGACCTTATCTTCTCCGGCGAAGCAAGCCGTATTAGTACCGAATCAAAGGAAAGAGGGTCTTTCGTTTTATCGAGCAATCGAAATGATTTTTCCAATTTCGTTCTCCTTCCCTATAAAGTTGGTTTTTTACTCATCTCATCGAGAGAAATATCAAGACAAAGCGCTTGAAGTTCCTTGACGAGAACATTGAATGATTCTGGAAGCCCAGGCTGTAAGGTGTTGTCACCTTTGACTATCGCCTCGTACATCCGTTTGCGTCCTTCCACATCATCGGACTTGACTGTGAGCATCTCTTGCAGTGTATGGGCCGCTCCGTATGCCTCCAGCGCCCATACCTCCATCTCTCCAAGCCTCTGGCCTCCAAACTGGGCCTTACCGCCAAGCGGCTGTTGCGTAACCAGCGAGTATGGTCCGGTAGACCTTGCATGCATTTTGTCTTCGATAAGGTGGTGCAGTTTAAGCATATAGATAATGCCTACGAAAACCCTTTGCGTGAAAGGATCGCCTGTTCGGCCGTCTACCAGTTTCGTCATTCCATTTTCCGGAAGACCAGCCTCTTTGAGAAGCGCGCGTATATCTTTCTCTTTGGCTCCGTCAAAAACAGGAGTCTCGTAATGCACACCATTCGCAAGCCCAGCCATTCCAAGCGAAGTCTCAAGAAGCTGTCCCACATTCATCCTTGAAGGAACACCAAGAGGATTAAGAAGAATTTCGAGCGGCGTGCCGTCTTCCATTCTCGGCATATCCTCTTCGGGTACTATCACAGAAACAACACCTTTGTTGCCATGCCGGCCGGCCATTTTATCTCCAACCTGCATTTTGCGTTTTACCGCGACGTAAATTTTGATTAGCTTGATTACTCCGGGAGCCAGCTCATCGCCTTTATCAAGCTTTAGCATCTCCTCATTCATATCTGATTTGAGCTTTTTGATATGCTCGTTGGCAGAATCTTCTACTTCGGCTATCGCCTCATTAAGTCCGGCCTTCTCTAAAACAGCTATTTTCAGAAGATCTTTGCCGGCAACTAAGTCAAGCTCGTTTTCGGCAATTTTACTCTTGGCAGGCACAGCTACTTCCTCAGAGCCTGAAACAAGAATGTCCGAAGCGGCCGTCTTGCCGGTAAGCAACTGCCGCATCCTTTTATCACGGTCGTCTCTGATTATTTGTATCTCTTCTTGATAGTTGCTTTCGATTCTGGCTCTTTCGTCTTCTTCTATTGCCTGAGCGCGTGTGTCCTTTTCGGTTCCGCTACGGGAGAATATTTTCACGTTTACCACGGTTCCCCGCACGCTAGGCGGAATTCTGAAAGAAGTATCCATAACGTTTCCGGCTTTTTCGCCAAAAATAGCTTTAAGCAGTTTTTCTTCAGGTGAAAGAAGGGTTTCGCCCTTTGGTGTGAGCTTGCATACAAGTATGTCGGACGGGCCTACTTTCGCGCCGATACGCACGATTCCGCTTTCGTCTATATCCGACAAAGCTTCTTCGCTCAAGCCCGGAACATCCCTCGTAACCTCTTCTTTGCCATATTTTGTATCACGGGTTTCAACTTCAAACTGTTCAATATGGATTGATGTAAATACCCCTTTTTTGATTAACGATTCGCTAAGGATTATCGCATCCTCAAAGTTGTATCCGTGCCACGGCATAAAGCCTACAAGAACGTTTCTTCCAAGTGCCAAGTCGCCCCTATCGGTAGCCTGACCGTCCGCGAGAATATCGCCCTTCTTTACCTGCTGGCCGGGAACTACAAGAGGTTTCTGGTTGATGCAGGTATTCTGGTTCGATCGTCCGAATTTTATAAGCGGATAGATATCAACCTGCGGGCTATCGCTATCTTTACGCGAAGCATTGCACCTTACAACCATTCTTTTTGAATCGACATTGATTACTGTGCCGTCATTTTTAGCTATTACCATTGTTCCGGCATATTGCGCGGCGACTTTTTCCATTCCGGTACCGACGATTGGCGCGTCGGTTCTTATCGGCGGAACAGCTTGACGCTGCATGTTTGATCCCATAAGGGCTCTGTTCGCGTCATCATTTTCAAGGAACGGAACAAGACATGCCGCGACGGAAAAAATCTGCGAAGGCGAGACATCCATATACTGCACCTGCTCAGCTGGAGTAGAGCTTACCTCACCCTCGTATCTGGATATTACATGCGGGTTTTGGAAACTGTTGTCATCAAGGAGCGGGGCGTTGCCCTGCGCTATACGGTACTTATACTCTTGGGCGGCAGTAAGATAATCTATCTCGGTTGTCACCTTTTTGTTATTTACCTTGCGGTACGGAGTTTCGATAAACCCGTACTTGTTTACTTTTGCGTATGTGGTGAGAGATGAAATAAGCCCGATGTTCGGGCCTTCGGGTGTCTCTACAGGGCAGACTCTTCCGTAGTGCGTTGGATGAACGTCACGCACCTCGAAGCCGGCCCGCTCGCGCACAAGGCCTCCGGGTCCAAGAGAAGAAAGCCTCCTCTTATGAGTAAGCGCCGAGAGAGGGTTTGTCTCATCCATAAACTGTGAAAGCTGTGAAGCGGCGTAAAACTCTTTTATCGCCGCTGTTATCGGCTTTGAATTGATAAGGTCATGCGGCATTGCCGTGGCAAGATCCATTATGTTCATCCGCTCAAGAATGGTTTTTTCCATTCTTACCATACCGATTCGGAACTGCGATGCGACCTGCTCGCCTACGGAGCGAACCCTTCTGTTTCCCAAGTGGTCTATGTCGTCCCTTACTCCGGTACCTGCCTTAAGCTTAAAAAGATATTCCACGGTAGCGAGAACATCCTCTCTTGTAAGCACTCTTACATCCGGCGGTATCTCTAATCCAAGTTTTTCGTTTATCTTTTTTCGTCCGACTTCACTAAGGTCGTAACGCTTTTCGTTAAAGAAAAGGTTATTGAAAAATGTCTTTATCGACTCCGGTGTAGGAGGGTCTCCCGGGCGCATCCTTCTGTATATCTCTCTGAGCGCCTCGGCCTCGGTTTCGACCTTATCTACGGCAAGAGTGTCTCTAAAAGATGTGTCCTTAAGCTGTTCGCGTATAGCGAGAACTTCGAAACTGCCTATCTTGTTCTCGATAAGAGTCTCTATAAGCTCTTCCGTGACAGGGCTGTTTACTTCAAGTAATACTTCGCCGGTTTCTTCGTTGATGATGTCCTGCGCTATAAATTCGCCAACCAGCCTTTCCCTGTCTATCTTGAACTTTTTAATGTTCGCGGCAATCGCTTTTCTCTGCGAGCCTTTTGTAATCTTGCGGTCGGCCTTTAATATCACACCGCCCTTAGATGAAACATCTTCAAGCGGTTTAAAGCCGAGCATGTACGACTGCTCGTTTAGATATGCGAAAAATTCGTTCGCTTTTGAATCGTATTCAATATGCTGAAAATCGTAGAATTTTTGAATCAGCTCATTGGCTTCGAATCCAAGAGCTTTGAGGAGAATGGTGCAGGGAAATTTTTTCCGCCTATCTATTCTTACATGGCAGATTTCCTTGGTATCGAACTCGAAGTCCAGCCACGAACCTCTGTGCGGTATAACGCGCGAAGAGTTGATGGTTCTGCCAAGATTTACACCTTTACCTTTTTCTTTTATGAAGAAAACACCAGGAGATCTGTGAAGCTGATTAACAACCACTCTCTCCGTGCCGTTTATGATAAAAGTTCCAAACGGGGTCATTAACGGAATTTCGCCAAGGTATATTTTCTGTTCCTTGATTTCCCGAATCTCCATCTCCGCTTCTGTATCTTCCTCGTCCCTTTCTCTTAGGATAAGACGGACTATCACTTTTAAAGGGTCGGCGTAACTTACACCACGCTCACGGCAGTCCTGCATAGAGTACTTTGGTTTATGCACAACTTCTTTTTTACACTTATCGCAAATAATACCCGGCCCCCCAAGGCCCTTGTACTCACCGCATTTGCAGTTCCATGTTCCAAGCTCATAGCCGACATATTCGAGCGTGGCATCGCCCTTATAGTTGGTCATTGGATAGATAGAACGAAAAACTTCCTCGAAGCCCTTGCTCTCGCGCTCCCCCGGCCTGACCTCAAACTGGACAAGCGATTCAAAAGACTTGAGCTGGGTTTCCAAGAGGTTCGGCAACTCCAATACCTTGCCTATCTTGGCAAAGCTCTTTCTATCTATCGTGGACTTTCCTGGAGAGTACTCCTTGGTTTTCATAGCCATAAAACAGATGCCTCCGGCACTAAAAGGTCAAAAAAACTAAGCTAAATGCTGGCACACCGACCATTCGGTGCTATGCGTAAAGCCTCGGAACAAACAGCAATCGACTCTACTTGAGTTCAACTGAAGCGCCTGCTCCCTCTAGTTTTGCCTTTACCTGCTCAGCTTCTTCCTTGGTAACCTTTTCCTTAACCGCTTTAGGAGCGCCGTCAACTATCGCTTTAGCCTCTTTTAGCCCCAGTCCTGTGATTTCTCTTACAGCTTTAATCACCTGTATCTTCTTGTCGCCAACAGTTACGAGTTCTACGTTAAACTCGGTTTTTTCTTCCGTGGCGGCATCTGAGCCGCCAGCGGCAGGCGCGGCAACAGCGGCAACAGGAGCGGCGGCGCTTACGCCCCACTCATCCTCTAAGTCCTTAGTAAGCTCAACGAGCTTAAGAACAGATAAACCACTCAGGTATTTTTTTACATCTTCAGTTGTCATCTCCGCCATTTCTTCTCCTCCTTTAAAATCGGGATTATTTTCTCTTTCAGTTTTTAAAGCGCTCAACAATAAAACAAACTTGCTAAGCGCGCCATTTAACAGATACAAAAATGACCTCGGCCCCCCCTGCAGGGTACTGAGGAACATCGACTGCAACACATCTTTACTTGGCAAAGAGCCGATAGCCTTTACGCCGGCCGCATCGAACACCTCGCCCTCCGCCATGCCGGAGATAACTTTTAGAGCCTTTTCTTCCTTTGAGAAATCCGATATCAGTTTCGCCGCGATAGTCGGGTTCTCGTAACAGATAGCGAGAGATGTCGGCCCTGTAAAGTTTTCACTAAGCGACTCTACAGGAGTGCCTTTGGCCGCGATTTTCGCGAGACGGTTCTTCACTACCTTAAATTCCACGCTACCATCTCTTAGCGAGGCGCGAAGGCTAGTCATGCTTGCACCCTTTATGCCGCGGTATTCGGCATGAACCACGCCAACGGCACGGCTGAACTTTTCGTTAAGCTCGGCAACCTGTTCTTTTTTTTCTGCTGTAGCCACCTTTAATTTCCTTTATTAATTATGATTGCTATAAAGCGCTCACCGCCGCGGCCTCATCAACCTTTATTCCAGGTCCCATTGTCGTTGAAAGAGTTATTCCTGTTATATATGTTCCTTTTGCTGTGGAAGGCTTAAGCCTTATAACGGCATCCAGCAAGGCGTTAGCATTCTCCGCCAGTTTTGCTTCATCAAAGCTTACCCTTCCTATAGGGGCGTGTATAACGCCGCCTTTGTCTACCCTGAACTCAACCTTGCCTTTTCGCACTTCGTCGATAGCCTTGACAATATCCAAAGTAACCGTGCCTGATTTAGGGTTCGGCATAAGACCTCTAGGCCCAAGAACTCTCGCCACCTTGCCTATGGAACCCATCATATCCGGTGTAGCTATTGCTACGTCGAATTCGAGCCATCCGCCTTTAATCTTTTCGATAAGCTCGTCGTTGCCTATAATATCTGCTCCGGCATTCTTGGCCTCTATCTCCTTTTCGCCCTTGGCAAAAACAAGTATCCGCATTTTCTTGCCGGTACCTGCGGGCAGTACCACCGAGCCGCGCACCATCTGATCCGCTTTGGTTGGATCTACTCCAAGATTCACCGCTATATCAAGAGACTCGTCGAACTTGGCAAACTTCGCGCTCTTTGCCAGCTCAACCGCGTCCTTGACGGAATATCTTTTTTCCTTTTCCAGTTTTTCGTTTGCTGATTTAAGGTTCTTGCTTAGTTTTGACATCTCTTTTAACCCCCTACCGTAAGGCCCATACTACGAGCAGTGCCTTCGATAATCTTCATGCCTGCTTCATCGCTCGCGGCATTCAAATCTTTTTTCTTTGTGTTATAAATCTCGAGAAGCTGTTCCTTCGTTACCTTGCCGACTTTTTTCTTGTTTGGCTCCGGCGAGCCTTTCACTACGCCGGCCGCTCTTTTGAGAAGTATCGCGGCAGGTGGCGATTTGGTTATGAATGTAAAACTTCTGTCGGCGTATACTGTAATGACGACGGGGATTATGAGCCCTTCCTGGCCTTGCGTTTTAGCGTTAAAGGCCTTGCAGAAATCCATTATATTTACACCATGCTGACCAAGCGCAGGACCGACAGGCGGAGAAGGATTCGCCTGACCGGCAGGCACCTGCAGTTTAATAAGCCCTTTAACTTCCTTTGTTGCCATCTTTTCAAATTCCTTTTTTCTTTTAAACTTTTTCTATCTGCGGGAAATCGAGCTCAACCGGTGTGGCACGCCCGAACATCGAAACCATAAGTTTTACCTTGCCGCGCTCTGTATTTACATCTTCTATCTTACCGGAGAAGTGCGTGAACGGCCCATCTATAACCCGAACATTATCTCCAGCCTGAAACTGGACTTTTAGGCGAGGTTTCTCGACTGTGCCGGCAAGCTGTTCCCGTATCCTTTTCACTTCCTTATCTGAAAGTGCTGTCGGGTTGGAATCGCCCAAAAAGCCGGTAACGCGCGGCTGATCCTTGATGGTGGATAGAACTTTCTCGTCGAGAGCAAGCTGAATGAGAACATAACCGGGGAAAAACTTTCTGGAAGTTACCTTCTGCTTTCCTCCGCGGAACTCTTTTACGTCCTCCATAGGCACCAGAATCTCGCCAAGATATTCAGAAATCTTCAGCTGTGAAAATCTCTCTATCAACGCCGCTTTCACCTTATCCTCGTACCCCGAGTAGGTGTGAATTACATACCACTTCAAATCCAATTTTTTATCCAATCAAGTATTTAACAATTTGAGACAAAAACCAATCAACAATAGCAAGGTAAAAACCTGCCACAAATGTAAGCACAATGACGACAGTAGTAACAGCAGTTACCTCTTTGCGCCCGGGCCATGTTACCTTCTTTAGCTCTTTGCGGGAGCCTTGCACATACTCCATGCCGTTAGACAGAAGATTACCTTTTTTCAACGTACTCAATTTCTCTACCTCTAAAACCAAAACAACCCAAAATTGGCAGGCCAGGAGGGAGTCGAACCCCCAACACCCGGATTTGGAGTCCGGTGCTCTAACCATTAGAGCTACTGGCCTCCGACCAAAAACGGATTAGGTCAGACCTTGTATTCCTTGTGCATCGTATGTTTTCTGCAAAAACGACAATACTTCTTTATCTCAAACTTCTCAGTCTGCTGTTTTTTATTGCGGGTCGTTGTGTAATTTCTCTGTTTGCATGGGTCGCACTGCAATCCTACTATCTCTCTTGCCATAAATTACTCAACTATCTCCGTTACGACGCCGGCACCGATAGTGTGGCCGCCTTCACGGATAGCGAACCTTAGCTCCTTTTCGCAAGCGATAGGAACATGAAGCTCAACATCCATACTAATA
>JAJRYD010000038.1 GCA_024275955.1 Nitrospirota bacterium | reverse complement strand
TGCGGTGCTGGGCATAATATGAGAAAGCTACTACGGGCTTTCTTATTTTTTCTTTTTGGCTGGCGGTTTTACGAAGATTTATCGGCAGAAAACTAAACAGGAAGGTCAGTTACAAAACCTTGCCACGCTAAAAACCTACTTTATCAAGGGACGACTAGATAGGCTGTTGTAATTCAGCCAGTGGTACTCAACAGGCAAACTTTTTTTGGGGAGGGGGAGGTGCTGTATCTTTTGGCTGTATGAAGCAGTTTATCCTTTTTAATCTTCTTCTGATGCGTTTCGTATTAGCCTCGCTCCGCGATGCCCAGTAGCGTAACCATGCAACCAATCGCCGAACACCTTTAACCTGTTGCGGTAAAGAATTATATACATAAGGTGGATGGCAGACCATAAGAACCACGCAAAGTGACCGCCAAAATGAAATCTTCCTACCTGTGCCACGGCTCGGCTTCTGCCGATAGTTGCCATTGAACCTCTGTCCCGATATACGAATGGTTTTTTGCTGTCGCCTATCTTTTTACCTTTTATCAGTTTCGCTACATAACCAGCCTGCTGTATCACCACAGGCGCCATAGCCGGCAACGGCTTGCCGTCTTCGCCTTTACAATGCGCCGCGTCGCCGATAACAAAGACCTCCGGGTTTTTTGGAATGCTTAAGTCCGGCTCTACTATCACGCGGCCCTGTCTGTCCAGAGCGACATCAAGCGTTTTTAAAAGAGACGATGCCTCGTTACCAGCGGCCCATATGATATTTGTAGAGCTTATAAAACGCCCGCCGAGGTAGACTCCTTTCTCGTTTATCTCCGTAACAGCCTCTCCGGTAATTACCTCTACCCCAAGATGCTCCAAATCTCTCTTAGCTCTATCGCCAAGCTTTCCCTTCATTGATGGAAGAATTTTATCCGCCGCCTCTATTAAGTATACTTTTGTCTTTGTCGGATCTATTCTTTTAAAATTTTCGAGCATCGTATGGTTGGCCACTTCTGCTATAGCTCCGGCAAGCTCCACGCCTGTCGGGCCGCCGCCTACGACTATAAAGCTGAGATATTTCTGCGCCTCGGAATAGCGGTCGCAAAGCTCTGCTTTTTCGAAGTTGAAGAGAAGCTTATCTCTTATGGTAAGCGCGTCATTGAGAGTTTTTAGCCCTGGCGCGAACTGCTCCCATTCATCATGGCCGAAGTAGGAATGCCGCGCTCCGGTGGCGACTACCAGAATATCGTACGAAAGCGGTTCGTGGTTATGAAGATGTACCACTCTGTTAATTTTGTCTATTTTTGTCACCCTGCTCATAAGGACAAGAGTGTCCTCTTGATCGCTCAATATCTTTCTTATCGGGGTGCCTATATCGGCGGGAGAAAGGGCGGCGGTAGCAACCTGATACAAAAGCGGCTGAAAAAGATGGTGGTTGGTTTTATCTATTACCGTTATCTCAAAATCGGCATGGCTCATCTGCTTGGCGGTATAAAGACCGCCAAACCCGCCACCGATTACTATTAACCGTTTTTTTAGTCTTTTCATTTTTGGCATACTACACTTTAACCGATTTGGATTAGATAAAATAAAAAATAGCCAAAAAAAGATAACCTGCCGCAATATAGGTGGAAAAATATCTCTACAGCAGATTTAAGAGGTTATAGATACAAAACAGAGTTCTCGAACTCAAAAGGGTCTAAGAAAAACTCAGAGCCGAAACTCTTTTGTCACCGGATCGAAATCAAGCACTACAAACTTTAGCTTTTTAAAATCTACAGTTTTGCTTAAGGTATGGTCGTATTCCGTTAGCCCCTTTTTAGTGTCGCGTATGGCGACTTCCAGTTTATGCTCTCCGGCAGACACAAAAAACTTTTTAAAGACAAAGGTGTTGCCGTCTCTGCGAAGCCCCGACGGGAAATAAACCCTGTCCATCAAAACCTTGCCGTCAAGCCGTACGAGCAGTCCCAAAGGAACTCTATCACGGCTCCCACAGGCGTTGGCTCTTCTTCTTAAGTGTTTTCGTTCATTGTGCGACTGCACCTCAAGAAATGCCTCCACCTCTTCCTTGGTGCAGATGTGGGATTTATCGGTTATCGCTTTAAAGGCGACTATAAGGCCGGAGCCTTCACTGCCGCGAAACTCGTAAAAAGGTTTTGAGGAAAGAAAAAGGACTAAGATAACCGGAAGAGCCAAAACTATAATCCCTCCGATGCCGAGGCTTTTTATCTTCCGCCTTTTTCTCATTCTGTCAGCTTTCTTCCTTTAGTGAGTCGATAAACTCATCGATATCTTCCAACAGTTTAGTAACACCAAACCTTGAAACCAGCAGAACTTTTACATCTTCTCTTCCCATCTCCTCTACGGGAAACCTTACCTGTTCCGTGCTGAAACCGCCTTCGGTCCTGCATCTTCCTTCCCTATGATGACAGTCAAGCGACCTGCATCCAACGCCGATAACCCCCTTGGCACCGGATTCAAGTGTCGATTCTATAATCGCTATGTTTAGAAAACCTATGCAAGGTATAACCGTTACGGCAACTGCGTCATTTTCCGCAAAGCGTGACAGGTCGGGCGTCAAGACTGCGGAAAGATCCATACTGCGTTCACAGAAGTAGACCATTATCTCCGGCCTGTCTTCATCGTCAGCCTCTTCTCCTGTACCTTTAGCGGCAAATATCTCGTGCACTTTTTGACCGAATGTCGTTTTAGAGAAGTCTCCAATCGTGAGGGCATGCGTAGGGCATGCCGCGACACAAAAACCGCTTTGGGCGCATCGTTCGTCTACTATTTCTATTTGAGTTTCATAATCCGAGCTGTCTGTCCTTGGAATTACGTTTATAGCTTCAAACGGGCATGACTCGAGGCAAAGGTTGCACCCTGTGCATTTATCAACCTCCAGCTGAGGGATTCCCATAGGGATGATATGTGGTTTTTCCACCTCACTTGCAGGCGGTTTTGGCGGGCTTTTAATAAGCCACGGCAACAGGACAAACAATGTAAACCCAGCCGTAAGCAGTATCCATACCCAAGAAGCGGGGATGTTAATCATATCGACTAGAGGAAAAGGGAAAAGGTAAAACCAGTCTATCTCCATTTTGCCAGGCATCGACATCATATCAAGAGGAGCCACACTGCTGGCCGGTTTAACAAGTGAAATGCCTACAAGCAACGCAACTATCGCAACAGCAACCTGTCTTGGAGGATTTATCAGCGGTTTTGAAATTCTCATGCAGTGTACCCACGCCATTACCCCAAGCGCGGATGGAATTGTTATATGTAAAAAAGTGATAACAAAAAAGAGCGTCGGGCTGACAGAAGTGTTGTAGATAAAATTTCTGGAAATCGGCTGGGAGAAAAACGGCAACGCGTCGAGAAGCTCCGATAATGATTTAGAAAGCATCTGAGCTTTCATATCCCAAACAAGAAAATAGCCGGTAATACCGTCGAGCCAAATTAAAATAAGAATGATGACTCCAGTTACCCACGCAACCCAGCGGTAATTTCTGAACCTGTCGGAAAAAACAGTCTGGAAGATATGAAGGACTACCACTACCATAAGACCATCGGAGGCGTACCTGTGGAGTGAGCGCATTATTCCGCCGTAATATTTCTGCTCATTCATAATATACTCGATAGATTCGTACGCACCGACAGGGTTTATCTCATAAAAAAGAAGAAGGTAGGCGCCGGAAATGAGAATTATCCAAAAAAGAAAGAACGTTATAGCCCCAAGGTAGTACATCGGGTTCATCGAAGGCGCAAAGACCTTGTTCAATAACTCCTGAACGAATACAAGAACAGAGTTTCCCAGTCTTAGTACTACAGGAATCTTGTCTTGAGCCATACATTTTCCCCTTTAACCAGTGTACAGTCTGAAGCAGTTGGCACAGTCTAGCGGCCTTTTCAGGAAATAGGAATGATATAAGTCATATCAGCTTCCGATGCCCAGAAGACTCTTCACTTGCCCAGAAGACTCTTCACTTTCAAATAGAGGCTTTTAATCTTATTTCTCGCAAAATAGACAGCTGTCGCCATAACCAGCATCCAGTTTGCGAACGCGGCAAAAATCAGGCCTTTATCGAGCTTGTATGTTTTTGAATCAGGGTCGTAGATAGAGCAGTAAGCCAACACTTCGTTAAAGAGAACCCCTGCCAGCCTGTCTGATATATCACGGCCTTCAACCAGCTCCCTTACCGACCCCTCTAGCTCTGACAGCCCGAACTCGGCTCCGTAAATATGGTGGACAACGACACCTTTGCTGTTGATTAAAGTTAATCGGCCGAGATGCTCCATAACGCCGTCACCGAGGTCGTTGTATGTAAAACCGAGGTCGGCGACAATTCTGGATAACGTCCCCTTGTCTGTGGTTGTAAAATACCAGTTTTTATGGTTGCTGGAAAAGTCGAGACTATACTCATTGAGCCTCTCTGGAGTATCGTTTGTCGGGTCTAGGCTTATCGAAACAACAACAAAGTTCTCGGACAGCTCCGGGCTTATATTATCCAGAAAATCTCCAAGACTATTGTTCGTCGTTATGCACATATCAGGGCAATCTATATACATAAAGCTCAGCAGTACCGCTTTTCCCCTAAATGTATTAAAAGGGATATGTTGCCCTTGCTGGTCTATCAGCCGGTAATTAGCAACAACCTTGCCTACCGATTTTTCCGATATCTCAAGAACCGACTTTTCCGCTAAAACGCTAGAAGCAAAAGAAAGCGAGACGGCAAGCATGGTGCATATAAAAAATCTAGTCATTCGCAATTCCGGTTCAAAAAGTAAAAAAAAAGCCGGCCCTGTCGTAGTGACAAGGCCGGCCTGAAAATTATTCGATTAGCTGTCTAGCTAACATGCCAGAGCGCGCCGAGAAATTTCCAGTTAAAGTAATAGTAGAGCGCAAAAACAGCAAGGAATATATAAACCAATATCACTGTTCCTGCCGGCTCTTCTTCTTTTTTCAGTTCCATA
>JAJRYD010000003.1 GCA_024275955.1 Nitrospirota bacterium | reverse complement strand
TAGGAGAGGGCGGCAGTCGAGATGTGATTTTGAAATATGTTGCAGGGCAAGGGAAGAAGGAGCGGAGCGAAGCCGGTCAATTGAGGCTCTTCAAGCCCTGACCCCTGATACCTCGCGGCTTGCCGCGGGGAGCTTCATTTAAAGCATGGAGAAATAAAAAAGGGCCGGGGTTTTAAAGCCCGGCCCTTCGTAAAAGCTCTCTTAAGGTTCTTGCCTTACTGCACCACTCCGTCGATAACTTTTATAGGAGCGTCTGCCAAGCTAGGCTCTACTCCCACATAGTAGACCTTGGTCGAATCGGAAGGATCTACGAAGAAATCTACAGGGTCGGGAAGCGTGTACGCGGTAAGCGAAAGAGCGCTACATGCCGAAGTGTTCTCTTTCATCCTCTGCTCTTTTTCAAGCGATTTTACATAGTTGGTAGTTCCGCTATTATCAACTTCACCGCCATCGGGGATAGAGAACTCCGGCACCCATCTTATGAAGGTTGTGCCGGTGGAGTCGTAGCAGTCGGTATCAGCTCCTGCTTCGTCTACGCATTTGCCGGGGATGCCCCAAAGGTCGCCGTAACCGCCATACTCAAGGAAATACTTGGTAGTGGTGCTGTCGGTATTCGTTTTGGTATAGGCAACCTGAACAGGAGGGCTGAAAGTGTCGAACTCATCGCCGGTAGTAAGGGTGCCGCTACTGTCGTTATCGGCATAAAGGCCGGTAAACCTGCTCCAAGGCTGTGGGCCTGTCTGGTAGGTGTAGTAGCTGGTCACTGTTTCGTACATTCTCCACGAGCAGGTTGTTGTAGTGGTACTCCACGGACAACCGAAGTTTGCGTCGGTGAAATCGGCAGGGTCTATAAGCTGGCCGGAATGGACGCCGTAACCATTGTTGTCGCCTGTGGGGGCACTGTTCTGCACTACCGCCGTGCCTCTATTGGAGTCGGTCAGTACCATAGTGCTGGTGTTGTAGGCGTATTCGTAATAGTAGGTGCCGGCTCCCGCCTTGACGGTTGTCGTAGAGACAGTGTTGTTTGACGAGCTAATCGTGGCGCCACCGGATTCCCAGTTGGTATTGGAATAATAAGGCGATGTTGTCGCCATCGCGCTTGCGTCGGGGCAGTTTTCGAAGCACATAAGCGTAGCTGGTACGGTTGTGTCTCCCGGATATATAGTAGATTCGGTCTGGTACTTCACCAGCGTGGAATTGGTCGGGTAAGAGAAGGTGCCAGCGTCGCTTTTAAGCTTTATCCGTCCGCTACCGCCGAGCGACTGCGACCAGAACCAAAGCTCCCATTCGTTGTTCAGCTCTGCTGTCGCTGTGGTAATAGCGACAGGTGTTGCAAGAGCATCCCATGTCCAGCTACTCGAGTCCATCTGGGCGGTTTTGTAGAACAGCTGGTCGGTGGCGTTCCACTCAAGCTGGTACTGAATCCATTTGCTTGCGGTACTATCCCATGTACCCCACTCGAACGGCACGCCGTGCATGCTACTAAGAGCCATACTAGCGTTGGTATGTTTTACAAGCTTACCGTTGGAAACAAACGCGACACGGGGGGTAAGCGCTTCGGTGCCGCCGCTCCAGTCGACTTTATTAACGGTTTTGCCGCTAATGTTAGATGCTGTTATACCTTCCAGCCAAAGCCCCCAGTAGCCCATCCAGCCGAAGTGGTTGACACTTGAGGTGTCGGTGTATTTGATAGGGTAGCCGGAATTAACAGGAATCCTTTTGCCGGCGCTGTCGTAAATGTTGTAGCGCCATACTGTTTCATCGAAAGATGCCCTGTCGAGACATTTTTCCGAGGTGGAATCGCCGGCGATACCTCTGAGGAAGGCGGTTGAATTAAAGTCAAAGCTGAATTTCTTGGCTCCGGCATCTTTGTTGAAGCCCTCGATAAGCTCGACAGTACCGGAACCGGATGAGCCGTCGCTAGCTCTGTAAAGAGTGGCAAGCTTGCTTTCGGTAAATGCCGCGCCTGATGAATTGGACTTAATGCCGAACTTGAGTACTATCTGGCCAGACCCATCGTCAACAGCGGCAAGGAAACCTTTCATTATAGCGGTGGTCTCGCCTCCAGAAAGGTCGGCATGGCCGTCCGTCCCTTCGGGCCAGATTCTAAATGTGAATATAAATTTACCGTAAGGGTTAGTGGTGGAAGCAGATTCGCTTACGACCACTCTCCCAACCACGACAGTCTTGACCTTGCTCTCCTTGCCGGTAGTTGTGTCGGTTCCTCCATACATTTCCATATGACCCCAAACAGCTATAATCTGCGCGGAGCTGTCGTCTGCCCTGTAGGAATTGACAGTCCAGTACTGATAGTTGGTTGCCTGGCTTGCGCTTGCGCCGTCACTGCTCTGCCCGCCGGCATTGTCTCTGTCGCTACTGCATGTTTTTTCGTTTACCTGCGCGGTGTATGTTCCGCTGTTCATAAGGGTAGTGTCGTCGGCCTTGGTGTTGCTTATTATACAAAGGATGTCGTTAATAACACCAAACGCCTCTGTAGACCTTTCGGATATGTAAACCGACTGTGGATCGGTGGCGTAGTCGGAACCGCTAATGGCCGAAAGGGTTGTGTGGTTGGTCGCCGCGTCGACACCAAGAGCCATGAACATATCGGAAGAAGCTCTCATAACAGGTGACGCGATGCTACTAGAATCTGCCTCTACGACACTTACTTTATCGGCTACGGTAAGTGATGTGGAAGCGGTGCCGCCTGACGCGTCTGCACCGCCGCCTGATGTGGAAGCGAGGCTAGAGACAGCTGTTACCGTCGCCGTTTCGGTAGAAGAGCTTCCGGCAACACCGTCAGAGGTAGTGCCACTACTACTGCTACTGGAAGTTCCTCCGCCGGAACCGCAGGCAGAGAGCATAAACGCTACCCCTACTGCTAGAAACATACTAAATAAGAACTTTTTGCCTGTTTGTCTTTTCATAACAAATCCCCATGTAAGAAAATTTTTAATCAGAATTTACCAAGCTACACCGTGCTTCTAAGCAGAAAGCTATTCTACCGATGCCTATCAAGAGCAACTCCACCATAAAGCTACCCAAAAACTCCAGTTTTTTTACTTTTTAAACTCCACAAAATCCAAAGCCAACTCGGTGCATTCTACCATAAATTGATAGCAAAATTAAGCGAAAGCCGGCATGTTGCGGTATAAAAGTAAGCGATATTTAGACCGCCCCATACAAAGATATCTTATTTACAGGCATTTCGCCGTAAAAGCAGGCAATGTTCAGATATTTCAAGAAGTTATCGCAAACAGCGGCGGAGTGCTGGCGGTAGAACATTTGGAATGATTCTATCTAAAGGGACTGTTTCCAAAAGAGTTTTTTGAGCATTGAAAAGGGAAATTTATTTTCTAACTTCTTTAAAAGAGAGGTTTTAGAGATTGGCGATTTGTGGAAAAATCGAATTTATGCCATTCGGCAACAGCCCCCTAAAGGTTGTTTTTGCAGGTGCGGCTGGGCCAGTTTTATAAAGCATGCCGGTAAATGGGAATATGCCTATATCTAACCTAAAATCTCCAGCAAATTTCTTAATTTCTTGTTTTTCCATCCGCATTTCATAAAAATTTTTTGCATAAAATCAGTTTTTTTTTGTTTTACCCCTTCCATTCGTCTTTTCTTTCGTTTAGACTGTCTTTCGTTTTTCCAGTTTTCGGAATCGGGGGGTGGCTGATATACTGGAGGAGCGGCGTATTTAAATTTGTGGGGTGAATTTAGTAGCAGGAGATTATGGGGTATTCAAGAACTACCGCATCGCTGATACCGACATCAATAACAGCCAGGCTTATCATGGTCTTGGTGATATTTATTGGCGGAGTGCTTACCTATAAGGTTGTCTATTTCTACAACGGGCCTATTCTTTCTTTATCTACATTTACTCCAGAACAGCCGATAGCTTTTTCTCACAAGCTCCATGCCGGCGATATGAAGGTGCCGTGTCAGTATTGTCACACTTACGCGAGACGCTCGGAGATGGCCGGCGTTCCTTCGCTTAAGACCTGCGACAACTGCCACGCAAACCTAACCAAACAGTCTCCCGCGATAACCGCTCTTAAAAAGAATATAGAAACAAACACTCCAATAGAGTGGAACAGGGTTTACGATCTTCCGGATCATGTATGGTTTAGCCATAAGCGGCATATTAAAAAGGGGTTCGCATGTCAGGAATGTCATGGCCCTGTTGAGACGATGGAAGTTGTCGGGAAGGTAAATGAGCATAAAATGGGTTTTTGTCTTAATTGTCATCAGGACAACAAAGCACCGACCGATTGTTATACATGCCACTCATAAAGAGGTTAAGGAAAAAATATGGATAGGCGATCTTTTATAAAACTTGGTTCTGCCACCGCGGTGGCGGGGCTTACAGGCTCTTGCGGACAGATTGCGCAAAAGATAATTCCATTCGCGATTCCGCCCGACGAAGGCATCAACCCTGTTGAAGGTTGGTGGTACAACACTACCTGCGGTATGTGCGATGCCGGTTGCGGGGTTAAGGTAAGAATCGTCGAAGGCAGGGCAAAGAAGATAGAAGGCAACCCAAACCATCCTGTCAATAACGGCGGTGTCTGCGCGCGCGGGCAGGCGGCTGTCCAACAGCTTTACCACCCGGAAAGAATAAAAACCCCAATGGTAAGAGACGGCGCGAAAGGCTCCAACAGCTTTAAGCCTGTCACATGGGATGAAGCGATAGCGCTTCTTACCGCGAATATGAAAAAAGGCAAAGAAAAAGGTTCCTACGTTTTAGCCGGAAGCAGTACCGACATGAACGCGGCGATTGCCGGCAAGGTTCTTGCCAATCTCGGTTCAGATAGTTTTGCTGTTCCCGGCATTAACGGCACAGCTAGCCATGTCGCCGCGTCGCGCACCGGTAGCGGCGCTCCGTACTACCAGATGGCCGATGCCGGTTCGGTGCTTCTCCTTGGTGCCGATATTTTTGAGAGCGGGTTTTCGCCTGTTCACTTTAGCTGGGCTTACGGGCAGATGCGCGGTAACAAAGATATAACAAGAAGAGGCCAGCTGATTTATGCCGGCTCAAGGCTTTCTATGACTGCGGCAAACGCCGATCACTTTATAGCCGCTAAACAGGGAACTCTTGGCAACCTCGCAAACGCGGTAGCGCATGAAGTGCTGAATATGGTTAACAAGTATAGCTTCTTAAAGAACATCCCTGCCGTTGAAAAATCTGCGTGGGTGGAGGCACTCCAAAACGATACGCCGGAAGCGGCTACAAGAATTACAGGTGTCGCGGGCAAAGATGTCGCGCGTATCGCAAAGACACTTGTCGAGCATCTTCCTTCCGTCGTTATACCGGGCGAAGACCTTGCTTCGCACACAAACGGAGTTGACTCGCTTAAAGCGGTGAACTTTCTTAATTTCCTTCTTGTAAGGATTGCGGCTGAGCAGGGTATCCATTCTTCGATGCCAGCCACAGATACCGCTCTTTACGAAAAGATTAAAAACTTTATCGGTGTTTCTCCAAGCGTGATGGAATACAGCGCGTTAAAAAAGGTGGCGGCAAAGGCTAAAACCGCGGCGCTTGGAATAATTATAAATTCCGATCCTGTTCATACCACGCCTCCTCAGCTGAAGATGAAAGAGGCGTTGTCTGAGACTCGGTTTGTTGCGCAGTTCGGCTGTTTCCTTAACAGCACCTCCCTGTATGCCGACCTTGTACTGCCGGATCTTCATTTTCTGGAATCATGGTCGGCTCAGGTTGTCGATTATCCTCACGGCGTTCCTGTGCTGAACACGATACAGCCTGTCGTGAACCCTGACGCCGGAATCATTCAGTCTGGCGATGTTTTGATAAAAGCATCGGCAAAGGCGGGTGCCGGTATCGGCGTGGCGAACACAGAGGAGCTTATAAGAGAGATGATAAGGTCGTTACAGCTCGACATCGGGCTTGAGGGGCATAACGAAAATAAAGTATGGGAAAAGCTTTTGCAAAACGGCGGCTGGTGGGACGATGCTAAAAACGGGGATGCCGATAAGCGTTCTTACATGTCGGAAACTGTTGAGCCGGTTGCTATAAGCAACGCCGGTTTTGCCGGCGGTACCGAGTTCTCTTTTTATCTGCATCCATACCGTACGGTTAATATCGGTGACGGCAGTAGCGCCAACCTTCCGTGGCTTCAGGAAATGCCGGAGCCTATGACTACGCTTTGTTGGACATCATGGGTAGAGATAAACCCGAAGGCCGCTTTGAAAGAAGGTATACATGACGGCGATATTTTAAAAGTTGAATCGCCTTTTGGTTCGATAGAAGCTCCAGCTTACATATATCCCGGTATCGGTCCCGATACCATTGCGGTGCCTTTTGGGTATGGGCATAGCTCTTTTGGGCATGAAGCTAGCGGCAGGGGTGCCAACCCGATGAACCTTATCGGCGACTTTGCCATAAACGGCATGGATGAACCTGCGTACAGAGGCATCCGGGTAAAGATTACTAAAACCGGCCGGAAAAAGAAGATGGTTCGAGAAGGTCATCCTGAAGGTCAATATGAAACTGAAGTGTTCCAACTGTAGCTGGGAGATTACATAGGTGGGTATATCTTGGTCGTTTAACACGCATCGCGACAACGATTACAAATGGGTAATGGTTATAGATCTGGACAAATGCAACGGTTGCGGTGCTTGCGCCGTTAGTTGTCAGGCGGAAAACAATGTGGCGGTTGTGGGAGAGAAAATAGCTCTCCAGAGCAGAAGAATGTCTTGGCTCAGAATAGAGCGCTACTTTGAAGGCGAATGGCCGAATATAAGAACAGTATTTCTTCCGATGATGTGCCAGCATTGCGGCAACGCTCCATGCGAGCCTGTCTGCCCTGTCTTTGCCACCTACCATAACCCTGAAGGGCTCAACGCGATGATCTACAACCGTTGTATAGGCACACGGTTTTGCGGAAATAACTGCCCTTACGGGGTAAGAAAGTTCAACTGGTTCGATTTCTTTGATGAGAAAGATTATTACGGCTACATACCTGCTTTTAGAAAAAAGGATTATGTGTTTAGAAAGCCGCTTGATGAGCAGTTGAACCCTGATGTATCGATACGCGAAAAAGGCATCATGGAAAAATGTACCTTTTGTATTCAGCGTATAAGGCGCGGCAAAGATAATGCCAAAGATGAGGGAAGGGTTGTCAAGGACGGCGACATTATGCCGGCATGTGGGCAGAGCTGTCCTACCGGCGCGATTACCTTTGGCAACGTGAACGACCCTGACAGCAAGGTTCATTCGCTTGCCAAAAGCAAACGCCGCCACAGGCTTCTTGAGTCGCATGGTCTTGAAACTTCGGTAATATATCTTAAAGGGGGGGCATAGCAGATGGCTTCAAACGAAGACGTTGATGTAAAACATCTCCCCAATTTTGAGGATGGTCTTAAAAGGTCGGTAGACGCGAATGTCGCTAACGGCCCGGATGTCGACCTTAGCATCTCGGAAGACAGCCTTAACCAGCAGTCGCTTTTGCCGATGTTCCTTACCACTAAGGCATGGTTTATCTTTACCCTTTCGCTTGCTTCTATCGTTGCTTTTGGCGCCGCTGCATGGGGTTTCCAGATTATTACCGGCATGGGTGTCGCGAATCTTAACCATCCGGTTTTTTGGGGTATGTATATAGCTACCTTTGTATTCTGGGTTGGTGTTTCCCATTCCGGCACTATGGTCTCTTCCATACTAAGGCTTGTAAAGGCAAACTGGAGAAGGCCGATACTAAGGGGCGCGGAAGCGATGACCACCTTCTCACTGCTTGTTGCCGGCATGTTTCCGCTTATCCATGTTGGTAGGCTGTGGCGTGTTTATTATATGTTTCCGCTTCCAAACCAGCGGGAGCTTTGGCCCAACCTTAGAAGCCCGCTTGCGTGGGATATGACGGCGATTACCGTTTACCTTACCGCTTCGTCTATATTTCTTTACGTCGGCCTTTTGCCCGATATAGCTCTCGCGCGCGACCTCTGCCCAAAGAACCATTGGCGTAAAATATATTTTAGAGTTCTAGCGCTTGGCTGGAGAGGCACCCACAGGCAATGGCTGGTTTACGAAAAGGTTTCGATGCTCTTGGCGGTATTCGTTTTGCTTATAGCGCCTTCCGTTCATACTATCGTATCGTGGGATTTCGCGATGTCGATTACGCCTATCTGGCACACCACCATATTCGGTCCTTACTTTGTTGTCGGTGCCATCTATTCCGGCGTCGCTGGTGTTATTACCTTGATGATACTTCTTAGGTGGGTTTTTGGTCTTGATAAAATAATAAAAGTTGTGCATCTTGCGAACCTTTCAAAAATGCTTTTACTTATGTCGATTATCTGGACATACTTTTACTTTACCGATTTCCTTGTTGCTTGGTATGCTAATAATCCTGCCGAGCAGGCTGTCAGAAGCTGGGAGCATCACAGGTTCGGGGTACACGCATGGCTGATGCTTAGTTGCTCTGTTATCACTATCTGCGGTCTTTCGTGGAATAGGATAAGAAACAGCCCTGTAATGCTTTTTGGAATTACAGCGTGGGTAAACTTGGCTATGTATATAGAGCGCTACCTTATAGTCGTTCCGGTACTCAGCCACCGCGACAACCCGTTCACATGGACAGACTATACTCCATCGTTTGTAGAAATTTCGATAGCGTGCGGAGCGTTCGCATATTTCTTCCTGCTCTACGCTGTCTTTATAAAACTAATGCCTATAGTTACCATTGCCGATGTTAGGGAAGGCAAGGTGCTTACCGCCGATATGGCAGTTGGAAACACTCATGTACGCGTGTACGGAAATCCGGAGGCGCACTGATGAAGCCTACAGTACTCGGTCTTTTTGACAGCATCGAGAAAACGGCCAAAACTGCCGGCCCGATTCTCGACCTTTCGATAGAGAAAAAAGATATAAGCCTGCTTACCGCCGGCCCTTACCCGGACGGTGCCTACTTCCACGAGGATTTTCATCCGCCCATATGGAAGGTGGCGTTTGTCGGCGGCCTGCTTGGGCTTTGCGCCGGCCTGTTTATTGCCGGCTGGACGCAGTGGATTATAAACCTCAACGTCGGCGGAAAAGATCCTGTTTCCTTTCCGGTCGTCGCGCTTATCTGTTATGAAACAACCAACCTTGGAATAGTGCTTGGTTCTTTTTTAAGCCTTTTCTGGTTTGCAAGGCTTCCTAACTGGACAGACCTTGCTTACGACGAAGAGATAAGCAACGGGAGGATAGGGGTTCTTGTGCAGTGCGAAGACAGCTCGCAGGCAAGTAAGGTGGAAGATATATTCAACAGCCACGGGGCGATAGGAATAAAGAACGGGAGGGGAGACTATTGAGGCGCATACTAATAGTTCTCGCGATAGCATTTCTCGGCACTGGGTGCGAAAACTACGATAGAGATCTTTGGGAGCAGTCTTCGTTTAAAACTCAGGAAGCTCCACGCAAATGGAAGCCTGCCCGCTCGGTTCCTATAACCGGCCTTATCGAAAATTACAGGGAGATAGAGGGCGTTACCCTTAGCTCTCCGTTTGAGTTTACTAACGACGCAAAAGCGGCAGGCAAGCCTCTTTACGATGTTTACTGCGCTATTTGCCACGGCATGACCGGAAGGTCCGATACGCTTGTTGCCCAAAAGATGGAAACGATGCCGTTTGACCTTACTGAATCCAGCACGGTTGAGCTTACGGACGGGGAAATTTTTGTAAAGATTCTCGCCAGCGAAGGAGAGGGCGGCATGCCGAACTACAGAAACGAACTGACCGACGAGGAAACGTGGCAAATAACCGCGTACCTTCGTAAACTACAGGGGAAGTAAATGATTACTCGGTTCTCATGGGAGAGAAAGATGAAGACGTTATCGGTTAAATCTATTCTGTTGTCTACCCTGTTTGCGGCAATAATGTTTTTGCCATCGAACTCCTTCGCGAAACGAACCGCCGACCCGAATATAGGCAAACATCTTTACCGCTCTTATTGTCAGATATGCCACGGGAAAGACGGCAACACAACAGGACCGCTCGCGAAGAAAATGAGAGTCGAGCCGGCTAAACTGGCTACTAACAAGTATGGCAAAAAGAGCGCGGAAGAGATTGCCAAGATAATAGGCGGGTATGGAAGAATGGAAGGCTCTAAAATGCCGCAATGGAACGAAGCTCTTCCAAAGGCGAATATAGACCATCTGGCCGCCTACCTGACAAGGTTGAACCAGCACAGAATAAGCTTTAAGGGCGATGCGAGAAGAGGAAGAATGATATACAAAACGGCATGCGTCGCTTGTCACGGCCAGCATGGCAAAGGGAACGGCGTGATGGCTAGCCTTATCGGAATCAACATGATTCATTTCGAGAAACTTGGTCAGGCACAAAAGATAACCGATAAAGAGCTTGCCAGAATTATTAGCGAAGGAAAAGGCGACTACATGCCAAGCTGGCACGATACCCTTAACGAAGGTGAAATCGAAGACCTTGTAGCCTATGTCCGCGAACTCGGCAGGTAGTTTATTCTCTTGTAGCTTCGTCTGGCACCAGCAGGGCCGATAATAGGGCTATTGCCAAACCCGATAAATTTGATTTTGCTTAATAATGGTTGTTCGTTCAAACATCTATTTTGAAGAAGTTAAAAGATGAGTCTTTCCTTTAAATAGTTCAAAAACCATTTCGGTACCAGACCCGTAATATCTTCCCCCATGCTTCCAGTTTGTTAGCTTCATTTTTTTACAGGTTTTCATAAGACTCTTGTTTTAGAGAGGTATAATACCGAGCATGATTTTGATGATCGACAACTACGACTCTTTTACCTATAACCTCGTCCAATATTTTTTGGAGATAGGGCAGGAGGTAAAGATTTTTCGAAACGACGCGACCACCCCAAATGAGATAAAGAAGATTAATCCAGACTATATTGTCATCTCGCCCGGGCCATGCACCCCAAATGAGGCAGGTATATCAATTAATCTGGTGAAGGAGTTACAGGGGCTGATTCCTATACTTGGGGTTTGCCTTGGACACCAGTCAATATGCCAGGCGTTTGGGGCCGAAATAGTAAAAGCGGATAAGCTGATGCACGGCAAGACCTCGGAGATAAAACATGACGGGAAAACGATTTTTGACAGGATAAAAAACCCGTTCACCGCCACAAGATACCATTCATTAGTAGTAAGATCCGATTCAATCCCAGACATACTTGACATAACCGCTACGGATTTAAGCGGAGAAATAGTGATGGCAGTGCGTCATAAGGAGCTTGCAATAGAAGGGATGCAATTTCACCCAGAGTCGATACTAACATCCGAGGGGAAGGTGATATTGAAGAACTTTGTCAAATATTACGCCCCAAAGTGAGGCGGAGAATCGCTGTCATGGAACTTATCTGCCGGTTTGTTGGGGTCTCGATGATTCTTGATTACAGCTTAGAAGAGGGGGCGGGGAGATGAAGATTCAAGAGGCGATTGCCCGGTTCGCAAGTGGCGGCGGGAATCTTTCCCAAGGCGAAATGCTCGATGTAATGAACCAGATTATGTCCGGCGATGCTACCGGAGCGCAGATAGGCGCTTTTCTTACGGCGTTAAGGCTTAAAGGGGAAACAGTTGACGAAATAACAGGCGCCGCGCAGGTGATGCGCGACAAAGCGGTAAAAATCAAACATTCTTATCCGTCGGTTGTCGATACCTGCGGAACAGGCGGAGACGGTTCTGGAACATTCAATATCTCCACTACAGCCGCTTTCATTGTTGCCGGAGCAGGCGTGCAGGTGGCAAAGCATGGAAACAGGTCGGTATCGAGCAAGTCTGGCTCTGCAGATCTGCTTAAAGCGCTTGGGGTCGATATAGAGGTCAAAATAGATATTGTGGAAAAGTGTCTAGACCGGCATGGAATAGCCTTTTTGTTCGCGCCTCTCATGCACTCTGCGATGAAGCATGCTATCGGCCCTCGAAGGGAGATAGGCATTAGGACAATTTTTAACCTTCTTGGGCCTCTAACGAACCCCGCTGGGGCGAAGCGTCAGGTGATAGGGGTTTATGACGATAAGCTGACAGAACCGCTTGCCGATGTACTTAGAAAACTTGGCAGTGAACATCTATTCGTGGTTCATGGTTCGGACGGGCTTGACGAAGTTACCCTTACCGGCAAAACGAAAGTATCGGAGCTTAAAAACGGGGCGGTAAAAACATGGAGTCTTAACCCTAAAGATTACGGTCTTAGCCTTTGCAAGGCGGAAGATTTAAAAGGAGGCGACCCAAAGAGAAATGCCGAGATTACATTAGCAATCCTTAAAGGGGAAGACAAAGGGCCAAAACTTAATATTTCTCTACTCAATGCCGCTCTTGCGATAGTCGCTGGAGAGAAAGCTGATGATATCGGCGGCGGCCTTAAAAAAGCTACTGAGTCGGTTAATACCGGATCTGCTTATAAAAAACTTGAGGCACTAAGGTTAGCGACCAGCAGATAGTGCCGGAATTTAGCCGACAGCTATCTGGAGCGGCGCAGGTTGTAAAGCTCCCAAATCTCTCTTAGCATGCTTTTAGAGCTTGGGTAGTTTTTACTCAGCCAGTCGGCAAGGTCGCCCCTGCTTGGAGTAATCATTCTTCCCTCCATCTGAAGGTTGGCAACCCAATCGCTAAAAGAGGAGAGAACTTTAGAATGCGGGCCGTAATTTTTAGGCTCGGCAGTAGCGATTCCAAGCTCTATGCTCATCTTTTTCAGCTCCTCTAGCGGATGTTTCATATAAATAATCTCTAACTACTTTTTATCTATCGGAGTTTTCCAATAGTTGCATTAGGCTTAATCGTGGCGTAAAAACCAGATACCATTCAGCAAATCCTCTCATCAGCAGAATAAAACGATATAGCGATAGACGCACGAACAGGGCCTCTTGCGATCCAATTAATTTTGCACAAGTTGAATAAGCTACATCGCTAATTCTTACAATATATTATCTTTGAGTTGGTGTCAATTTTCGTTTCACTTTTTTAGCTGGCAATATGCCAAAAACTATTAAAAGCTATAGTTTCAGCTTTCCATAACCGATTAGAAAAAATATGACAAAAACATGTTTCAATAGTATTGTTTATCGTACACCACGAGGCTGTTTAACTGCTTAGAGATGTAGCACAGCTATAGTTACTTAATATTCAATGTATTGAGGCTTTGAACTGTTGGCATGTATGTTGCGCTCTACTTTTGTATAGATTTTGACTAGGCCGCAAATTTTTATGGTCTTTATTTTGAAGGGAGCTGTGTGGATTTTTTAATTATCGCGTTTACATTTGTATTGTTGCTTTGTATCAGATACTCAGGCTGTAGGAACTAGCGCTCCGTGCTTTGGTCGGAGCCTTTCTACAAAGCTTTGGGATGGGCGTTTGCTTTGCTTCCTAACTCTTGTGAAGCGGAGAGTTTATATCGTGGCTGTTGCCGAAATGGTTTTTGGAGCATTTGAAGGAAAGACTTATCTCTTAACTTCTTTAAAGTAGATATTTTAGCGGTTGGCAGTTTTAAACAAAATCAAATTTATGAGGTTTGTCTAATAGCAATTAGAGTCAACGCATCATCTAGTAGTAGCCCAAAAGTGAATGGAACTGTACCTATTTTTAGTTTGATTTTCGATAGCCTTTGTCAATCTTTATCAGAGCCGTTACCAAGAGCAACAGTTATCTTCTATTTGCCTAGCACTATGTTCTAAGCTGGCTCATCCTATAGTTTTCCAGCTTACATCATGCGTACTCAAACGGCGGGGAAGTGCTAATTTGTTCCAGTTAGAATCGCGTCAAAACCGCTTTACACTACTGAACTTACAGCTTATACTGCTAAAAACTAGAGGGTTATTTGAAAAAGATATATTCCGAGCCGACTCCGGGGATGAAAATCGGCACACCCGAAGCAGACCGCCTGATTGAAGAGTATGCACCTTTAATCAAGTTTATTTCCCACAGAATAGCTGTACGCCTCCCTCCCCATATAGAGATTGACGACCTTATGAGTGCCGGAGTTATGGGCTTAATCGACGCGGTCGAAAAGTTCGATTCGGGCCGGCAGACGATGTTCAAGACTTACGCCGAAATAAGGATAAGAGGGGCGATTCTTGACGAACTGCGTTCTATGGATTGGGTTCCCCGTTCTGTCCGCCAAAAGTCTGTCGAGATTGCGTCGGTGTACGCCGCTGTCGAACAAAGAGAGGGCCGTCCGGCAGAGGACGAAGAGGTCGCGAAGGAGCTTGGAGTAGACCTTGATGGTTTTCACAAGGTTTTGGCCAGCGCACAAAGTTCTCCCATCCTTTCGGTCGAAGATCTTGGCGGAGTAAGTAAAGATGGCGAAAAGCGGGATATTATGGAGGTACTCGCAGGCTCCAGCGATGATGATCCGCAAGTTACCGCGAGGGTCAGCGAGGTGCGCACCATTATCGCCGATACTATCGACAAACTTCCGGAAAAGGAAAGGCTGTTGGTTTCTCTCTATTACTACGAAGAACTTACCATGAAAGAGATAGGGGAGATACTAGGCATTACGGAGTCACGCGTCTCACAGCTTCATACCAGAGCGGTTATGCGGATGCGCGGCAAACTGCTCAAGTACATAGATACAGACGACGATATTCGGGATTAGCTTATAGTTTCTTCCCGGACAGCCGGAAGTACGATACTAAACTCCACACCCCTGTCGCCGTTTTTCGCGTATAGCTCTCCTTTGTGCGAATGTATAATTCCGTAAGATATAGAGAGTCCAAGGCCGGTACCTCTGCCGGTAGCTTTTGTAGTAAAAAACGGGTCGAAGATTTTTCCAAGTTTGTCATCATCTATAGGCGGACCGTTGTTCTCTATCTTTAGCTCCACCGTCCCTTCACCACTGCGTGCCGTAATCCAGATTTTTTTGCCGCCGTCCATCGGCTCCAGAAAGAAGACAGCATTGTTTATAATATTTAAGATTACCTGCTCCAGCTCGAATATATTTCCGTAAACAGGTTTTAAATTAGTCTCTATCTTTTTCTCAACCTGTATGTTGCTGGATTCGATGTCGTAGCCGATTGTTTCCAAGCTCGCATCTACCGCGTCAAGAATGCTGACAATACTTTTTTCTTCCCTTTGCTGTCTGGCAAATGTTAGTAGGCCGGATACTATACGAGAGCATCTCAATGCTTCTTTATGAATCTTACCGGCATCATCTCTAACACTGGAGTCTTTCGCCTCTGTCATAAGAAGTTCTGAATAACCAAGAATTCCGGTCATCGGGTTGTTGATTTCATGGGCGATGCCGGCAATAAACTCGCCTATAGAGGCCAACTTTTCAGATTGTGCAAGCTGGTTTTGAAGTGTCTTTAGCTCGGTTATATTGTGCATATACAAAAGGTATAGTTTGCCGATACCAGAGTTTTCCTTAACAATAGTCAGCGAGTTGCTGAAATACATCAGCTCGCCGGAATGGTTTACAAGGCTGGTATCCCATCTCGTGCTTTTAACGCGAGGTGAGGCGTTGCCTATATTCTCCGCGTATCTTTCGATTTCTGGAATTATTTTATCAACAGGTTTACCGGCAAGATCTTGTGCTTTGTGGTGAAAGGTTTTCGCGGCGCCCGCGTTTTTATCAATAATGATAAAGCTCTCGTCTAAAAGAAAAACAGGATTAGGGGTAGAGTTAAAAATAGATCTGTATTTCTCTTTAGATTCCTGAACCTTGTTTAGTATTAGTGTCGTTTTTTCGGCAACATCGCGGTTGATAGCCGATCTGTATAGAAGGAAAACCCCCATTACAGCTGTAAGAAGGATAACGATTAGAAGCGCCATCCCTACATGGATGGAAGCTCTTACATATCCCGTCATATATTCAAGCTCTGTTTCTACTACTATGTTCCAGCGGTTCTCGCCTACCTTAAGCTTTACAAATGAAAGCAGGTCGTTGCCGTTTTCCTCGTGTGTGGAAGCTTCGTGAGAGCCGACTGTGAGGTTTTTCAGCAGTTTCATTTCACCAGAGTGGTAGTCGCTGGAGGGGATAAAGCTACAGTAAATAAAACTGCCGTCCCAGTCAAAAATCCAGTTATGGTTATTCTCTTCGTCAGACTGATTGGAAATTATTTCTGTCACAAGGCTGAAGTCGACTCCAATTCCGGCCCACCCTAAATGCCGGCCATTGCCGTAAAGCGGCACAACAGTCTCTATTACCTCTAGCCGGTCTGCTATTTCACTTTCCGGCAACAGCGAGTTTTGTCGGAGTTGAAGAGTAACCGCCTCATTCTCCATCGGTGTAAGTTTAGCAAGCGGAAGCGGTGGGGCATTATCTGTAGCAGAAACTACAAGCCTGCCATCTTGCATGAAAGCGATAGCTTTGGGATTTCCCTCACGGTCGCTGATAACGAGATAAAGATAGTAAGGATGCTCTAGTATTTCGGTAATCATTTCGGCAATATCATTTTGGCTATCGGCGTTAGAGGTTATTTTTTCTTTAGACCGGCCTGACGCGATATCGGCAAGAGCATGGTAAACAGCTTTATCCATTAAAAGGAATTTAAGATAGAAAGCGATATGCTCAAAATCGTTTTCTATCCTGCCTTTTATATTATTAGCAAAGTTTACCTGCTGGTTACCGAACTTTTCGATGATAAACTGTTCGGTATCGCCTGCATGTTTAGAAAAAAAGAAAGATATCGCGCCTACCCCAAAAAGGAGGACAAAAACGATCAGAAGAAAAAAGTATTGTTTATACTTAGGCATCATATCTATAGACTCCTACAGCCTCTCTTGCCGATAGGTTTCAGATAACCATTCTACTAGTAGCGGCAGGTTTGGTAAAGCGGTATAAAGTAGGCATGGCAATAGGGCAAAAATCGTTCCCGATAAGCAGAGTGGTGGCAATTTTGCGAAAAGAGGTTAAGAGGTTTAAAGAGCCGATTGTCGGAATTTACGCAAGGCAAAACGCGCCGTTCCTTGTTCTTATTTCCACCCTTTTATCACTGCGCACAAAAGATAAGACAACGCTAGAGGCATCTGGAAGGCTTTTTGCCGTAGCCGATAGCCCGAAAAAAATCGCGGTTCTCCCGCTGTCAAAGCTGGAAAAGCTCATTTTTCCGGTAGGGTTTTACCGCAACAAAGCTGTCACCCTAAAGCATGTCAGCCAAGTTCTAATCGACGAGTATCGCGGCAAAGTACCGGACGATCTGGATGAACTGCTTAAAATAAAAGGTGTCGGCAGAAAAACGGCAAATCTGGTTATTACTCTTGCTTTCAACAAGCCGGGTATTTGCGTCGATATCCATGTACATAGAATTACCAATAGGTGGGGCTACGTTAATACCAAAAACCCTCAGGAGACAGAATTCAAGCTAAGGGAGATTTTACCAAAGAGTCATTGGATTGAAATTAACGATATCCTCGTAGCGTACGGCCAAAACCTCTGCGTGCCTGTTTCACCGCACTGCTCGCAGTGCAAAATAGAAAAGTTTTGCGGAAAAAAAGATGTTAAAAAAAGCCGATAGTTTTTGCCTTGCATTTTAAGACGGTGCCACCAAGCGGCACCGTCCGCGGCGAGTTCAGCCGAGCCGAGTGGAATATATATGCAGGTAGTAGATAAAGCTATTCTCAACGAGAATAGAAAGTTATTTATCAACCATGCGGAATTCCGGCAGTAGCCTATTAGAGGGCTGTTGCCGAAATAGTTTTTGAGCATCTAAAAGGAAAGGCTCATCCTTTAACTTTTTCAAAACAGATATTTGAGCGGTTGGCAATTTTAAACAAAATCAAATTTATCGGATTTGGCAACAGTCCCTACGGAGGTTTTTGAAAATGGCTGATTTTTACAAGCTCCTTAGGCTAAAACAGGGGGCTAGCATTGAGGAAATAAAAAAGGCATACAAAAAATTTGCGTTCCACTTTCATCCAGACCGCAATAAAGAGAAAGGCGATCTCTTTTTCGTGGTGCAAAAAGCTTACGACGAGCTTATAAAACAGGCCTCCCAGCCTGTTTTTCCAGCCAAAAGAAAAGCAGGCAAAGAGGCTTATAAACAGCCGGCAAACCTTGCTAAGCATGATCTCTTTTTTGTCAAGGCAACTGTTAGAAAAAAGCCTGCAGGAAAAAATATATATATGTTTAGGGTTCCAAAAGTAGTGTCAGATAAGAGAATGTGCAAAAACTGTAATGGCTACGGCGTAGTCGAAAACAGGTTCCACCTTGCGTCAAACTGCCCCAAGTGCAACGGTTCGGGGAGCAATATCCCAGATATCCTCTAGCCTGCCTACCGGAGATATGAGAGGTTGTCCGGAATAAACTTTAAACGGTCTATTCCAAAATCTTCCCATCGAAAATCTTCTGGAGTGATACTGCCCTGCATCAGCATGCTTATCTGGTCGGAAGTGACGGGGAAGAAAGGAAAGCTCTCTAGAATTTTTATCAGAGGCATTAGCGGGCGGTATGGGACAGCAATTTTTATTTTGCGCCGGATGCCGCTTCCATCGCAGATGGCGTCAAGCAGTTCACGGTAGGTAAGCAGTCTCTCACCGCCAAGATGAAAAGTTTTTCCTTCGGTTTTGCTTGGCTCCTCAAGCGCGGCGGCAAACGCTCTTGCCACGTCGGTAGCATGGATAGGCTGAAAACGGTAAAGCCCGTCTCCAAAAACCGGAACAAACGGAAAAGGAAATTTTAATATCCTAAAAATATCGGTACAGAACTCGGTTTTCCCGTCCGGCGGTTCGCCGAATATCAGCGACGGGCGGAATATGGTGAGCCGAAGTCCCGATTCCCTTAAAAACTTCTCGGCTTCCAGCTTTGTCGTCTGATACATGGATACCGGCTTTTGGTCCACTCCGTTGGCGCTCATCTGTATCCATCTGTCTATTCCGGCCTTTACAGCCGCCTCGGCAAGCTCGCGCGTCGCGTCAAAATGGAGCTTTTGGAAAGTGACAGCTTTGGAGCTAAACTCCCGAATAATGCCGACAAGGTTGATTACCGCGTCAAAGCTTGCAAGGCTGTCGATATAGGACGACTTATCTAGAATATCTCCTTCGATAACTCTAACACCTGCCGGCAACCTGCCAATAGTCTTCCGGTTTCTAACCAGTAGAGATATTTCGTGTTTATTTTCAATGAGTTGCCTTACAAGGTAGGATCCTACAAATCCGGTTCCGCCGGTGATAAAGAGCTTCATCCATCTAGAATTGCACAGGTATGAGGGAATTGTAGAAGTTTTTACAAATGATGCATTCATTATACCATATAAATTCTCTTTTTTTACGGCGAAGTTGGGCAGAATTTGGGATTTTTTTTTGAAAAGATATGCTTAAATAGCCTAATAAGGGTATGGAACCGCCGAATTTAAAACGACAGAGGTTGATTATGGAAACAGGGAAAGGTGAAGCTTTAGAGAGCCAGCCGGTAGATATTGTATCTTGGCTTGCCGAGAGCTGGTCGATTTACAAAAAAGGCTGGTTTTCGCTTGCCGTTACGACGGTCATATGCGGTGTCGTACTGCTATTGGCCCAAGCTATCCCATACGGGGGGAACCTACTTTTTATGGGGCCTCTTACCGCAGGTTTTTTCCTTGTGATAGGCGATATCGTAACCGGCGTGAAACAAAGGCCTGCGCGGGTTTTTCAGGGGTTTACCTTTTTCGTACCTGCGTTTCTTTCGTACCTGTTGATTACCGTTTTCACTACCATCGGTTTTTTTCTTCTTGTAATTCCAGGTCTTATTGTCGGCGGTTGGTACCTCCTTACATACATTTTTATTATTGATAGGGGGCTTAACTTTTGGGACGCGATGGAAGCTAGCCGCAACATCGCTTTTAAGGATATAGTCGGCATGACAATATTTTATCTGGTACTTGCCGGCATAAACGCGATGGGGCTTCTTTCGTTCTTCGCCGGAATACTTGTCTCCCTGCCGTTTATAGATGTTTCGGCTTTAGGCGAAGTGATGGAAGCTGGGCGCGAAATAGCGTCTGGAGGCGGGGCCGATTTGGGCAAGACGCTTTTGCCGATAGCGCAGGCGGTACTTTTAGGGATTTTATTTATGGTGACAGCTCTTTTATTTACCGTTCCATTTACCAACATAGCGGTTTTTGTGGCGTATGAAAAGTTGGCAGGGTTTACAAGCCTTAATACGCCAACGTCGGGCGCCGTCACTATTCCAGCAAGCGACAAAGAAGCTTCTAGCGACAGCTCTCCCAAAAAAGGCCGAGAAGATTAACCTGTTTTCTTTTTTAACGGAAAGGTGATAGTAACCCTGGTGCCTGCGCCCTCTCTGCTCAGTATGCTTATCCCGCCTCCATGATAGTCTACTATCATTTTCGAAATTGTAAGGCCAAGCCCCATGCCGCCTCCCTTAAACTTGTATTTGCCGGTTGAATGCAATGCCACGTTTTCCAGTGAGTAATAAGGCTCAAACACATCATCACTTTTTTCCTCCGGTATGCCTATCCCCTCGTCTTCTATCATAATGACCGCGTTCTCGTTTTCACAGTACCCGTTGATAAACACTCTGCCTTTGTCGGGCGTATATTTTACGGCATTAGAAAGAATGTTTTTTATCGCCTCGGAAACCATATCCTGTTTGCCGCGAATCTCGACACCGATAGGTATACTTTCGATATCCGACATAATGGCGACATCTCTTTTTTCTTCTTCAACCGCGGATCTGATTTTGTCTATAACCGCGTCTGTTTCCATCCGTAAATAAACAGTAGAGAAAGATTGTTCCTTTTGCGGGCTGCTCAGCATCGCGAGCATAGCGGTTGTTTCGACTATCTTGCTTAGTTCATCGTATGATTTTTCCATCGCTATCGTGATATCGCCAAGCTCCTTATCGTCAGCGTATTTTTGAGCAAAGCCTCGCAGAAGAGTTTTGACTAACTGTAGATGAGTAAGCGGAGTATTCAGCTCATGGGATGTTACTATAGTGAAATACTCCCTCGCTTTTTGAAGCATCCACTCTCTTGTAATATCGCGCTTAGCGGCGACAAAATTGACTATTTCACCATCGGAGCCAAACACAGGAGAGATAGTGGCGCTCTCCTCAAACAGCGTTCCATCTTTCTTTTTGTTGAAAAAGTTTCCTGTCCACACTTTTCCGGCCTTTATGGTTTGCCACAGCTCTTCGTAGAACGCGTTATCGTGTTTTCCGCTTTTAAGAATGTTCGGGGTGTTTCCCAACGCCTCCTCACCGCTGTAGCCGGTAAGCTTTTCGAAAGCCGGATTTACATACTCAACTATTCCTTCCTTGTCGGTAATTACTATCGTTTCGGCAGACTGTTCGATGGCGGTAGAAAGCCGCCTTAGCTCTTTCTCTGCCGCTTTTCTTCCGGTTATGTCCTGTACCGTTCCAAACATCATTACCGGCACTCCCGAATCGTTAAAAGTAACTTCACCCTGTTCATGGACAATTTTTTCGGTGCCGTCTTTAAGGACGATTCGATGTTCAATGCTATAGTCTTCTTTCTTGTTTAGTGCTTCCTCGATAGCCTGCGTTACCTTGTCACGGTCGTCGAAATGTATGAAACTTCGGAAAGCCTCATAAGTAGCTTCAAGCTTTTGCGGCTCCAGCCCAAAAATCCGATATACTTCGTCCGACCATGCCAAGCTACTTTTTTCTATGTTCCAATCCCAGCTTCCAAGGCTCGCTATCTGTTGGGCTTTCATCAGGCTGTTTTTACTTTTTTCAACAGTCTCCTCTGCTTTTTTGCGTTTGGAGATGTTTTCAATAGCGGCAGTAAAGAAAAAACTGCCGGATTCGATGAAGGTTTTTTCTATTTTTATCTCGATAGGGAAAGAGGTTCCATCTTTATGGAGTCCCTCTAGTTCCAGCTTTTTCCCGAGAATATTGGTCTTGCCGGTTTTCAAATGCCGATTCATCGCCCTGCCATGCGCTTCTCTAAAATTTTTCGGCATAAGGATCTCAACATTTTGTCTCAACAGTTCGTCTTCTTTGTATCCAAAAATTTTGCACAACTCATGGTTGACAAAAGTAATAACCCCCGCGGCATTGATAGAGATAATGCCTTCGCCTACTGAGGTGATAATAGCTTTAATCTTTTGTTCGCTACGGCTCAGCTCTCTCTCTCTTTCCTGAATGTACTCGACCATATTATTGAAGCCTGTTACAAGCTGGTTTATCTCCGTTACCGATGAGACTGTCCCAGTCCGCGAATAGTCGCCAATGCTGGCTCGATGGAAAGAGTCCGAAAGCACGGTAATAGAGGAAAGCATTTTTCTTGTAAACCAAAAGCCTGCCCACCCGATTATAATAACAACCAGAAGACATATCACCGTAACGCCTAACAGCAGGTTTCGTATCGGCGCCATCAGCAGGCTTTCTTCTACTTCCGATACGATACCCCATCCGAGATATGTTGCTTTAAGCACAATGCCGAATACAGGTTCTCCGCTTAAGCCTGTGTAGGTTTCCGAGTCCAAAAACTTTTCTCCAGAAACAAACTTCGATACGATTTTTAAATCGGTCAGAGAGTCGCCTTTCTTAAAGATAGAAGAGTCTGGCGATGCAAGCAGAACGCCGTTAGAGTCTATCAAGTAGGTAGTGGTATTGTCTGTTGGTACAGCCGGCTTTATTTTGTTCCAGAACTTTCTAACATCAATAACGGCAAGTAGAATATTCGAGGGTGAATTTTTGGAGTCTATAGGCACGCTGATATAAAAGCCTGTAAGCCCATTGTGCCTGAATGTGGTGCCGATAAAATTTTTCCATTTCACCGGCGTGGTTATTTTTGCTATATCGTCATCAAAGGTTTTTGGCATAGAGGCACGAAGAATTTGGCTTTTTAACATGTTGCCTTGAAGAGCGGAATGTCTGTCTGCCCCTGTCAGAATTTTTCCTTCGGGGCTTACTATAAGGAGCGTCTGGACAGCTTTTTCGCGGAGAATTATCACTTTAAGAAGTGTTTCCAGCAGTTCCTTGTCTCTATCTTTTTGGAGAGTGTAGGCTATCGGGTCGCTTTTGTTTTCCAAAAGGGTAAGAAGCCTTTCCAGCTCGCTACGCATAGCACTTTCGAGCTTGTGAGTATATTGGTATTTTGCGAGAAGGGCGTTTTTGAGCAGAATGGAATGGGCTTTAGCCCAGATGAACGGGAAAATTGTCAGCACAGGAAGAATGACGAGAAATGTAATCAGTCCATACCAAGCAACCCTAATAGATACGGTTTTTTTCATAATGGTAAAGCGTTAAGAGGTTAATAAGCGTATACAGGATGATACTACCAGAAAAACCGCAGTTTGAACTGGGAAAAAAGGCGAGGGGCCTTAAGCTGTCTCCAATAGTAACGGCTAGATGCTCATCCTCATTACTTCCTGATACGCTTCTATAACTTTGTTCCTTACCGCTAAGGTCATACGGAACGCCATATCGGCTTTGGAAATATCGAGCATAGTTTCGTGTATGTTTTTATTTTCTCCAGATGCCATACTTTCAACCGACTGATCGGCCTTTAGCTGTAGGCTGTTTACTTCTTGTATTGATTCGCCGAGAGTTTTGGCAAATGAACCGCCGTCACTGCCAAGGCTGTTCTGGTTCGGCAGTTTAAAAGACTCGCCAAGCGGTTTAAAAGAATCTATTTTTAAATTATTCATCGCTTACTTCCCTCATCTTGTTTCCACTATCGCGCTTTTTATTATGCTTCCGCGTTTCGACATCGCCGTCATATTGGCGTCGTACGCTATTTTCGCCTCTGCCAGGTTAGTCATTTCTGTTTCAAGGTTTACGTTATTGCCGTCAATCCGGCCTCTTGAACTGTCAATCTCTATATCGGGCCGCATAGACTTAAAATTTGGGCTTTGCATAGAGAAATGTTTTGAATTTGTAGTTTTCATTTTTAGCTTGTTGCGGGAGGTGGCATTTTGTAGCATAGACTCGAACTTTAGGTGTGAAGACTTATAGCCGGGCGTTTCGGCATTTGCTATATTTGCCGCTGTAAGCGCCACCTTCTCGGCATTAAAATCAACCGCCTTGCGGACAACTTTTGGTGCGTTATCGCTAAATAACAATCTGCCTATTATTCCCATATCCCCAGATATAAGCAACATCAATGCCAGAGACAGCACCTTATTTTTCAAGTATTTAGTAATTGTAGGCTGTAAAAAACCGTCAAACTTGCAGGGATAGAGCCAAAATTTCCTCTATAGGGATACAGCTCATTTTGGTCTGCCCGCACCCGCCACGCATACTTTTAGATTTTAATCAAAGGCTTGTGGAAGACTTTAGACCAATTAAAAAAGGCTGGCCCCTCGCTTTCGCACCTGGAAAATACTACCTTTCAAGACTCATAAGATTTTATAAAATGTGCCGCTGTTTCTCCTGCCTACCGCGTGCGGCTATTGCGTCCAGCGGCTCGCTGGCCTGCTATGCGGCCTGGCGAAACACCCAGAAAATAGAGGAACGCTATTACTGTGTTCCGAAGCACGCCTGCAATGATGCCGGATTTTTCGTAGCGTCTGGCGGAGGTTATCACCTCCACGTCTAGTATCGTCACTTTCCCATGCCTTTTGAGCCGTTTGAAAAAGTCTAAATCTTCCATTATCGGCAACGGCTCAAAACCGCCAGCAGAGTGATACGCATTACTCTCTGCGAAGATAGCCTGATCGCCGTAAACGTAGCCGAGAACATACGCCCTTATGCCGGCAAACAGCTCTATAATTCTAAAGACAAACCTATCTGAACCGAACCTGAGCCTAAACGCGCCGCCTACAGCACCATCTTTGATAGCTCTGGCAACCATCTCTTCCCAGCTATCCGGCAGTAGCGTGTCGGCATGGCAGAAAATGAGTATGTCGCCCGAGGCGAGCAAGGCACCGCTATGAAGCTGGCTTCCTCTACCTGCCTCCCCTTCCACTATTTTTATATAGGGTAAGAAAGGTTTTGCCGATTCCTTCGATATCTCATCTCCGTATGGAATAGAAACTATGATTTCAAGATTTTCTCTACCTTTCAAGCTTGATAAAATATTAGCCAGAGCGGCCGTCTCCCTGTAGGCGGGAATGATTACCGATACAAGCCGACTGCTCAACTCTCTTTGGCTGTTTTGACACTTTGTGAGGCGGAGAGGAGGAAACTTCTTATCTGCTTTTCCAGCTTTAGCGAATTTTCGGCACGCGGTATATAGACAGTAAAGAAATTTTGCTGATGTTCTATTCCCTCACCTAAAGCTGTGCCGTATACAACTGCCGCCCTTTGCAGACCAGCCTTCCCTTCAAGCGTTTCCACGAATGTTTCGCCGTGGCTATTTTTGTAAAGTATCGTAACTTCCTCTACCTTTTTGGCCCATGCCTGTGAATTAAAGTTGGCAATAACCATAAGCTTGACCGTTTTGGGGCGGTGCAAAAGCAGTCCGCTGTCTATACTGGCAATCGACTGGAACGGCATAAATTCGCTTATAGCTTTCATTAGCCCTTGTATCTCCTGCAGGGAAACCGGAAGCGGGCTGGAAACCAAGTGCAGAAAACTTTTAAGGTCTATCACTTTGTTAATCCAAAGCCATACAACCAGCTCGGTAAGGTTGTAGTTTCTTTTAATTTCCGCGTGGGCCACAACCTCTTTTCTTGCTATAAGGGTCGTGACGTTTCCCTTTAGAACCGCCCAAATAGTTTTTTTGCCCCGCGTGATTATCGGGTTGAACGTCGCCGACTCTTGTCGCAAAGCGGTATCGGTGGCCCTTCTTATAAGCTCCACCTTTCCCTTTTTCTTGACGTTGTAAAAAGCAAAAAGCTTGTTGCCAAGCACCGTGAGGTCTTCCTTGGAAATCAGCTTATCGCTCTGTTTCTGTTTTTTCAGGTTGTCCGTAAGGTTTCTGTATGTTTCCAGCAAAAATTTATGAAGCTCGTTCCCAAGCTTTAGCATTCTGTCGAAAGGCCAGTCATCGTACCCGTTCATGTCGTCTACCATCCGGCTGTCCCAGCCCCAATCAGCAGTGTATTTAATCATCAGCTCTTCTTTGTAGCTCAATTTGCTTTTTTTAACCGTTTTGTCGTTTATCTTTATATGAACCTTATTGTAAAAACATTTTTTCAAGAGATCTGTCACATCATCCCTCTTTCGTCCATTGTAGTAGCCTAAAAGCCGCTCTATGAGAATAAGGTATGGATCGGGGTTAGGCTCGCCATTGGAGGCTATCGCCTTTTCTTTTAGCTCCTCGCAAAGAAGCGTGGACTTTTTGGAAAAAATAAGCTCTTCCAGCATTCCCATTTTAAGGACAGATTTATAAGGCGAATCAATAGCTTTGTTCATCTGCCACAAAGCGGCGCCGAAAAGCTCCGATATAGGGATAGACTCGATGTTGCCAAGATTCACGAACCTCGTCGGGTCGAGCTGTGCCGAGCCGGAAAGCACTTCCATAGCTTCGGCATATTGTTTGTCTGTTATGCTTGGAGGAGTGGCCCACCATACCGGGTACCGGCCGGCTACCAGTAACGCTGTGCGGTAAAACTCCTCTTTCAAGAGACTAGCTTGGGATGTGCCGGCACTCTCTTCATCCGCGCTTCCATAGATATTGTTCCTCGCGTCATTTACATCTGTAAGAAAGAAGTGAAGCTCTACCCCTTTTTTATCGCCCCACTGCTCCAAGAGGCGTATTTTTTCCTTGAGGAAATCGATCTCCTCTTTCTCGAGTTTCGTTTTGTCGTAAACTACCCAGTAATCGAAATCGGATTTTTCGTTCTGCGCCGCGGTACCTACGCTTCCCATAATAAAAAGCGAGTGTATAAGCGTCTTCGAAACGATTCCTCCAGCGCCTCCGCCGTATATAGCCATAGGGTCGGCCGCGCTACTGCCGTCTATCTCAGAAAGAACCTGCTTGAAATGCCTTATAACCGCTTCGCCGGCATTTTTCATCTGTTCGGTAACTTCAAGAAAAGGGATTACGCTCTGCTTTTTAGCGCCATCCACAAAGCCCGGAAGTTCCTTATGATTGTTTTCAAAAAGAACCGGAATAACCAATAACCCTATGCCGGAAGCGGCAGGCGCAATCTGAAGAGCTTTGTCGATACGCTGGGTGTTGCACTTAACAAACGCGTTAAGATTCGCCGTAAGCACTCTTTCGTTAATCATCTCTCGTCACTACCCACCTTCGTTTGGCCCCTCGCCGCTATAGATAAAAACAAAAACCAGACAGCCTCACCACCGGCTACCTGCTTCTCAGTTTTTTTGCTTACCTTCGTACGATGTACCTTCGAGTTCGGATACATACTCCTCGGCCTTAGTAGCCGCTATAGCACCGTCGCCAACCGCCGTAGCAACCTGTCTAAGCGGTGTAACCCGGCAATCGCCGATGGCAAACAGTCCTTTGACGGAAGACTCCATCTTCTCATCGGTTTTTATAAACCCGCTGTCATCTTTTTCGCAATCTACAAATGAAGTGCTTGGCACTATGCCGACAAACATAAAAACTCCCAGCAGGTCTATCGTCTTTTGGCTTCCATCTTTAGAATTCTCTACCACAAGCTGTGTAACTCCAGACTGGTCTCCCTTTATCTCTAGAGGTGAGTGAAACCAGAGAAATTCTATATTGTCCTTTTCAAATACCCTTTCCTGTAAAACCTTTTCGGCTCGGAAGCTACCGCGTCTATGGATATGATAAATTTTCTTTACAAGCTTGCTTAAGTAGATAGACTCTTTTACCGCCGTATCGCCGCCGCCGACTACCGCTATTTCCTTGTCGCGGTAAAAAGGACCATCGCAGGTAGCGCATGTGGAGACACCACGCCCTATAAACTCCGTCTCGCCCGGAATGCCGATACGAGCAGGCTCCGCGCCTGTCGCCATTATTATCGACTTCGATTTTAAGCTCCCCTCGCCAATCTCTATGGCAAAGAGGCTGTCTGTCTTTTGAATTTTTTTAACTGTCGCGTATTTAATCTCCAGCCCTATCCCTTTGGCATGATCTTCAAACGCCTGCATAAGTTCAGGCCCCGAAACGGATGGGAAACCGGGGTAATTTTCTATAATGTCGGAAACGGCAATCTGTCCTCCGATTCCAGCCTTCTCTATCATCAGAACTTTCATCCTTGCTCTTATTGCGTAAATCGCCGACGCTATACCGCCGGGGCCGCCGCCGATTATGACAAGATCGTAAAGCTCCACTATTGCATCTCCTTTAGCCGTATTTGTGCAAATGAACCGATGTTTAAATATGTAACGTCTTAATATACACCTCCCCAAACTCTTTGACAAACCTATTCGTATCTGCGGGGAGAAGGCTGGGGCAGGGAGTTTTTTAGCTCTCGTCAGGTTTTGGAGGCAGGGCGGGGGGGAGTGCGGTTTCGTCTCTGTCTGCTAAGTTATCGGGAATCGGCTCCGGCGGCATACTTTCAAACTCTAAGATTTGGCTTTCGAGCTGTGCTATTTCTTTTGCCTGTTTTTTTACTGTATGCCGAAGTTTAATCTGCTCAATAAGCGTAACCAGCGCGGCAACGATAGACCCGATCGCCGCCGCCCCAAGCAGTGCGAACGAGAGAGGCATAGGGCCAAGAGTTTTGTCGATATAATATTTGATTTCCACCTGCGGTTCTAGGTTATTAAGGGAAAAGACTACTAGAACGATCAGAATAGCTAGTCCGAAAAGAAATTTTAAAGCAACCAACTTACCACCATCTACTTAAAACAGCTTATCAGGTTTTCTTATCTGTGCTAACTTTTTTTACTGTTTTTTCTGCCGTCTCCGAGTCGGAATTTACTGCCTCTACTTCCGGTTTATCTGCTTCCTTTTTCGGTTCACCATCGCTTACCAGTTCGTTAAAAGCTGTTCTGGTTTTGTTCCATGCTTTTTCAATGTCGTCTACCATTCTGTCTCTACCCGATGCCGATTCGGTTTTTATTTTTTTCATTACAAGGCCGGTTTCTTCGACCTCTTTCTCAATACCCTCAATTTCCGCCAGAAGGCTTTTAAGCTCCTCATCATCAGGCGATATGGTGTTGCCGCCCTTAAGCGGAGTGTAAACAAGAGAACCTAGACGGGCAAAGGCAGACTCTTGTTTTTCCGAGAGGCTTTTAACTCTTAAGTTAAATAGGATAAGCTCCTTTTGGTCTATGGTCTGCTCCAGCAGGCTATTACCGATTTTTTTTAAATCACTCCACATAAGACCGCGTTTATTCCTCCCGTATTTCGTTTTCAAGCAGTTCCAGAATTTTTTCAGCGTCGTCTTTCAGGCTTTTCACCTCTTCAAGCTTTTCAGGGTTATCGGTGTAGGCGGCTTCTATCTGGCTAAGAATGCCGATGGTTCGAAGCGTTTCCACCTTTAGGCTGTTGTCCCTGTTTGTCGAAATTTCTGCAGGAGCAGAATGGACAGGTAGCTGTACCATATTGCGGCTGTATATATATGTTCCGACAATCGCCAGAATTATCATTCCGGCTACCAGCAGAGGTTTAAAATTAAGCCTGCCAGCCGTATCGGCGGAGCTACTGGAGCTACCTGTATCCTTTTTCGGCACGGCGTAAACAGGTCTGTCCACAGGCGGGTTAGGCTTATCCTCTTTTGGCGGGTTATCTCTTCCGCTCGCACCCTCGGGCGGAACTTCACGATACCTGACATTTCCACTCTCATTTTCCATCCACTAGATGTTACATCAAAAAGATAGCGTTTTTCTACACGGAAATGGAAACGGATGCTCCGCATGATTAACAGCCAAGAGGCGCCTGCTCTACCGCAAAGCGGAAAACGAGTTTCCTCTAATGCGACTATTTCCAAAAGAGTTTTTAAAGCATTTTAAGGAGAAGTTAATTTTCTAACTTCTTAAAAATAGAGTCTTTAGGAATTGGTAATTTGTAGAAAAATCAAATTTATCTCATTGGGCAACAGCCCCCCTAATCCTTCCAGCAATACGAGTTTTAGTAAGTATGCTAAAGGCGCACAGGGCCAAAACCGTATCTACCGCATGTAGGTTATTGCCTCCAGCGGTACGCTTGGCTAAAAGGAATAAGAGGAAGCTAGGTAGAGCGCGAGTGATTTATATTCAAGGCTCTGTGTTACCGCTTCCGTGGTTGCTTGCCCGTCACCGCTACCGATGCTATAGACTGCTCCGATTGTAAGAGAGGTGTTTTTTGTGAAGAAGCTGGCGCTGCCGGACAATCCTTTTATATCCAAGTGGTCGTAGCTTAGCGAATCGGCATCGGAGAGGGCGGGGGTATTCGCGTAGCTAGTAAAAAATCCGCCACGGTAAGCCCGCCTCGAAGTGGGGTAATACTCAAACCCGCCCGCAAAGTTGGTAACCGATTTTCTTTTGTCTTTTATTCCGTTATCTATTGAGTTTTCTACCGCGGTGTAATGCTGGATGTCGCCTGTAAACATCAGCTTATTGGATGGGAAATAGGCAACCCCTATTTTCACTTCCGTAGGATGCTTCCTTTTGGCTATAGGGTCAACTGTCGTTACCGAGGTTGCGTTATCGCTGTATCTCTTTACGGTTTTCTGTTTGTAAAAGTAGTTAGAAGTTATTGATGTTTGTGAAATGGTGAGACCAAGCGAGTACTTTGCCGCTTCGGGGGAGTACATTAGCCCAAGCACCGGCTTCCAGCCGGATTCCGAATGCTCCTCGACAATGTTTACTATTCTTTTATCCGAGTCGCACGCCGCCCCGCTACAGGCGGTGCTTATCCATGTATCGTCGTAATCAATGTACTGGTTGTTTATTGTTTTTACTTTCCTCTGGTAATAATAAAGGGTAACCCCAAGCGACAGGCCGTTGGAAAATTCTCTCGCGTAAGACGGCCCAAAGAGATAGGTAGTATCTTCCTTTTTTTTGTTTATTATGAACCTGTCGATAGGAATGCCGGAGATTGTTACATTGCTGAAACTCTGGTCTTGATCTTCATTTATTGAGTCGGGAACGGCATAGGAAAGGCCGAACATTCCGCTTCCCATGGGCTGGACGATGCCGAAAAAGTTTGGGAGGATGGAAGAAGTTTTTCTTACATAGTCTTGACCGCTGAATACGTTTTTATATTTTAGCTCCCCATTGGTATAGGAATTTACGCTTGCAGATAGTTTTTGCCCTTGCGAGTAAACTATTCCGGCTGGGTTGTAGTAAAGGCCGGAAGGGTCGTCGGACACCCCTGTGTAGGCACCGCCCAGTCCGGCGGCACGCTCGCCGACCAGAAGGTTTGTGTAGTGAAAATCATCGGCGAAAAGAGGATTGGCCAAAGACCCGAGAAGTAGCACTGTCAGTAGATGAAAATATTTTCCCTTACTATATATTGGCATCGAATCTCTCCTTTTTTCTTAATGTTCCATCTTGTTTAAGCCCATCCTCCGCGATAATGGAAAAAATAGATTTAATCCTTTCGTCAAAAGGAGGGTGCAGTTTTTTAATGGAACCTGTCGGCTCCCCCTCTATTCCCTTTATCTTTTTAAAGTACCCTATAAGGCTTGTCGGGTTGTAGTTCATCGAATATATCAAAAGGGTTCCAAGCCTGTCGGCTTCTATTTCATCTTTTTGCTGGTAGCCGCGGTTAAAAAGAATATTCTCCGCCTTATCGACCGCCTGCGAAAAGGCGACTTTTGCCACATCGGTCGCGCCTCCTATCAGCCTGCCTATACCGGCGACCGCGGATGACTCGGAACCTTTTATGCCGAGTTCCTTTACTATATGCTTTTCCGTAACATGTATAAGCTCATGGGCGATTACCCCTGCCAGCTCCGCTTCATCCTCCATAGAGTTTATAGCCCCCTTGGTGATGAAAATATAGCCGCCCGGTGCCGAGAAAGCGTTTATTATGTCGGTATCGAGAACCCCGAAGGTAAAGTTCAGCTCCGGTCTGTTGGTATTGCCGGCTAATGCTTTTCCCAGAAGGTTCAGATATCTCGTAAGTTTTTTATTTTCGTAAAGCGAATATTTGCCGATAATCCTTGCCGCTACCTCCCTGCCGAAGTCGACTTCAGCCTGAACATCGTCAGTGGTGATATATTGCGTTTCCTGATGCGCCCTCCTGCGGTCTGCGCTATCTGCCGGAGTAGCAAAAGCAGCAGCGGCAAAGATTGTTACAGCGATATAAAACCTGCCGACTTTCCCCCCCACGCTTGCCACTACTTCGCAAACTCTTCCACTTCGTTTTCTGAAATTCCACCGGCATCTTTCTCGAGTTTTTCAAGCGAACGGTAGTCGGCACGGCCCTGTTCGTTTAGCCTTTTTCTGTCTGTATCGGAAAGCCCTCTCGCCGCCGCCGCGGAGGTTATGGCGGATGCCCTTTTTCTGGCGCCTCTCGATATGTCGGGCGCGTCGGCGCTGATAAGAGTTAGTTTTTCCATTACAGGGTTTGTAGATACTGACAGCCGGTGAACCCACCCTTTCGTGGTGCCGGCTGAAACTTTATACCAGCCGCCAGAGTTTTCGAGCGCCTCCAGTCTATCCCCCCTCTTAAGGGTTTCCTTGAGGTCGGACTTGAAGTTTTTGTCCGACATTAATTTTGCTTTAGCGCTTTGAACGTAAAGAATTTCCGCCGCGTGAAGGTTGTACGCAAAAACAAGGATAAAAGCGATAAGCGATAAGGCAAAGCTAGAAACAGGCCTAACCGAGCTGTCTGAGCGATGACACATCATGCCGGTATTCTATAACAGATTTAGTTTTTTTCTGCATTTCTCGACGAAAACTTCTTTGATTATTCCATCATCTATTGATTCATAAAGGCCAAGTGCTTTTTGAAAGTCTCCATTTTCAAATAATTGATACGCCTCGTTGGTTATTTTAACCAGCCTGCTCGATTCGTCATCGTCCTCTACAAATACCTGAAAAATTTTAATTTTATCTTTTTTGCCTCTTACTTCTACCCTATCGATCACTCTACACGGGATTTTCGGGTCGAGTTTTTCTCTCGTAAATTCCGAGATGATTATCTCGGCCCCCCAGTTCTTCGTTATGCTTTCCAGCCGTGCCGCCAGGTTTACCGCGTCACCTATAACAGTGTAGCTAAGCCTTCTTTCAGAGCCGATATTGCCGACTATCGCCGAGCCGCTGTTTATGCCGAATCCTATCTTGATGGTGTGGTTTATCCCTTTGCTCTGTATCTCCTCATTGATTTTCTCCAGCTCTTTTATCATATTAATAGCGGTTTTGACCGCCATATCGGGGTGATTTTCCATTTTTATAGGCGCCCCCCAGAACGCCATTATCGCGTCGCCTATAAATTTATCTATGGTTCCTTTCCCTTTAAAAATAATTTCCGACATCCGCGAGAAATAGATATTGAGCATCTTTACCACGGTGTCCGCGGAGTGGCTGTCAGAGAAAGATGTAAAACTTCTGATGTCGGTAAAAAGTATCGTAATATCTTCTTCGCCTCCCGAAAGCAGAGAGCCGTATTTCTCGTAGTTCTCCGCTACCGCGTCAAGAACCTCCGGCGAGACATATTGTGAAAACATCTTTTTAACCCGCCTTCTTTCCACTCCTTCTGTCACAAGAAGGTAGCCAAAACTAAACAGGCTGGAAAAAAAGATTGCTGAAAAAGGAGATATAAAATCGTAAACCTTGCCTTGCGTAAAGTTTTGATAGCAAAATAGAAAAAAACCAAAAGAAAGCACGATTAGGAACCCATATTTGTTGCGGTATCCCGGCAGATAAAGAAGGAGGGGAACGCAGATTAACGCGAAGATAACGATAAGCATTCTGGTAATACTCTTGTTCGGCGGTGTAAGAAAATCGTCCAAAATAAAGTTGCTCGAAAGAGCGGCATGCAGAAATACTCCCGGAGTGTTCGGCGACATAGAGGTTGCCTTTAAATCTTCAACGCCGACAGCGCTGGAGCCGATATAGACAATTTTATCTTCAAATTCCAAAGGGTCGACTATAAGATCTTCAAATTCCCCTTTCATAATTTTTTGGTAAGAAGCGAATATGCCGCTGATTGAATAGGTATTGAATTTTCCGTAAACATTTATAAGAAGCTTTCCCTCATCGTCCAGAGGTATTTCCCTATCTCCTATCGTTACTGCCTTTTTCTTTATAGAGACTTTTTGGCCGTTAATGAAAGGAGAAAGCCCAAGTACAGGAAAAGCGGAGCCGAGATAGCTTCTAAGCGGTATAGTGTGGCGGAACACGCCGTCTATATCCGGCGAAAACTCTACCACCCCTATACCGGCGGAAGCGTTGTAAAGCTCCTTAAACGGCAGGTAGTATTTGTTGTTTGTAGAGTCTAGCCAGTTGGAGGAACCTTCGAGAGGTACCGCAAACTTTTTTATGAAATCGTCCGGCAAAGGGCGGTTCAGGTCGGTTTTGTTATATTCATCTTCGGTATCCTCCAGAATCTGAATAGCGTGATAACCAAAACCGGACTCCAAGGTGGTCAAAACAAGCGCGTTATCGTTGGCACCGAGCAGTCCATCGGTTCGGGGGTCTTGTGTTTCGGTGAAAAGGATATCGTAGAGTACCATTTTCGGGGGCGCCATTTTGAAGAATTCCATCAGGTCGGAGTAGGCGGCCCGAGGCCAGGGCCATCTTCCAAGTATCGGGTTTAGAGCCTGTAGAGAGGTTTCGTCTATAAGTACAATAGCGATATTATCTGCTGTTTTTTTATCAAGTCTTACCTGTTTCGCGGCGGCATCAAGCAGTATCAGCCTTAGGCGGGCTGTCGCGCCGGTTTCGTAAAAGAAAAAAGAGGCGGTAAGCACAAGCCCGATGATAATGGTGCCAAGCAACGGTTTGCTTTTTCCGAATGTTTTCCCTATTCCGATGTTTTCCATAGCAGTTTTACATGCTGGGGCTGTTGCTGAATGGTATAAATTTGATTTTGTTTAAAATTGCCAATCTCTAAAGCCTCTGTTCTTGCGAAGTTAGAAAATGAAATTCTCTTTAAAACGCTTAAAAACACTCTTTTGAAAACAGTCCCATGCTAACCGATTTTAGAGCTACAAAGGTTTGAAATATAATTATTTTTCTCGCCGGCGTATAAGCCGCGAAGCCCAAGAGATTGAGTAAATAAAGTTTATTCTTGAACGGCTCGTTGACTGTATTGAGGTATGCTAGCATGGCCAAATGTTGCTTGAAACCGAGGAGGCGGAATTATGGTAGTAAAGTGGAACGACTCCTACAAGGTCGGCGTACCTTCGTTGGACGCACAGCACAAAAAACTTTTTGTTTTATTGGGTGAAGTTGTTAATTCAATTAGAGATAAAAAAAGCGGAGAGCTGAAAAGCAAACTGCTAGGCGAGCTTTTTGACTATACCGCCACTCATTTCTCGGCCGAGGAAAAGCTGATGCTTGAGACAGGCTATCCCGGTTACGAGGAGCATAAAAAGAAGCATAAGGAGCTTGCGCTAAAAGTAAAAAAGTATTGGAAGAATTTCAACGCAGGTGCCGTAATTTTGAATTCTGAAATCATAGACTGTTTGCTCGACTGGCTGAAATTTCATATAGCCGAAACCGACAAGGAATACGGCCCGTACCTCACCGGAAAAGGTATCAAATAGGCTAGTTTTTATCCGTTCCTTTTCGGCATTAAAAACAAGCGGTTACTCTTAGCTCTTCACGACAGGCAGATATGCTAAAGCTTTGGAGAGGCTAATGAGGTTTCCTGCATTAGGTTTAGTTTTTACGTCTACCTCATCGGCCTGTTGCCGAAACAGGTTTTGAAGTATTTGAAGGAAAGACTCATCTTTTAACTTCTTCAAAATAGATGTTTTAGAGATTGGCAATTTTAAACAAAATCAAATTTATCGGATTTGGCAACAGCCCCCTCATATAATTTTTAACGCGGAAAAAGCATTTTAATCTTTTAAGCAAGTCGCATTTTGCGTTTAAGGTGCTATACTACTTCGTAAGCAGTCGGTGGGGAGCTTGGCTTATATGTGAATCGGACATATTTTTTTTATTGAGGGTTTATTAGTGATGCCTGAGAACCATGATAGAGATATGGAAAAGCTTTCCAGAGCTATCGTCGAGGCTATCCTTGGTTCAAAGGATGTTAAGCAAGCTCTCGAGCTAATCCAAAATGTTGACGAAAGAACCGCCAAAACCTTGATGGTTTTTGTTTTGAAACTTGATTCTCTCTCGGAAATTAAGAGTGCCGAAATATCGGAATTCCGTGACGGGGAAATTGAGGAGACGGAGGAGTTTAGGCAGGAAAAGTTGAAACGACGCAAGGTACGCAGAAAGCTGGAAAGCCCGGAGGTTATAGACGGAAGGGCGGTCTCTAAAAGCGAAAAAAAATTCCTCGACTATCTTTCAGATAAATTCGATACCGAAGGTTGGCTTAGAAAATACGGAATCTCGCTCGACTAGCGTTCCATAGAGCTTAAGCATCGGGGAAAGTGTTTACAGGTTTTGACTTGTCTTAATAACAGGCAAGCAGTCCCTCCCCGTTAGAACCGGCTGATGTCAAACAGCTTTAACCAAACAGGAGGCTGTTTTCAAAATAGTTTTTCGAGCGTTTTAAAGAGAAGTTCATTTTCTTACTTCTTAAAAATAGAGCCTTTAGGGATTGGTAATTTGTAGAAAAATCAAATTTATCTCATTGGGCAACAGCCCTAACAGAGGAAACTATAATTCGGTAGCAGTGAGCGTAAGCGACCTGTTTTTATCAGCCTATATATAGGCGTACCAGCGGAATCAGGTCACTTTCTTCAAATGGTTTTTTGATAAAGTCGCTCGCGCCTGCTACATAGTCTTTTTCTTTCGCTTCGGCTTCATCCCCCCCTGTCATAGCTACTATCGGAATTTTTCTGTAGCTAGGGTTTTTTCTCACCTCTTCCATGAAGCGGTCTTCCTCTGACGCTATAAGATGCTGGTCGAGAATAATAAGGCTTGGCGAATCGGTTTCCATTATCCTTATCGCCTCATCACCTGATACTGCTTCGATTACATCGGCCTTTATTTTTTTAAGATATGCCGCGATAAGCTTTCTGTGCGCGTCATCGCTTTCGACAACCATTACAAGCGGATGTCGAATCGGGAGTGTCAGGCAAAAACTACTGCCATTGCCGGGCGACGACTTCATTGTCAGCTCTCCGTCATGCGCCTGCATTATGTCTCTGCAAAGTGGAAGGCCCAGGCCGGTTCCCACCTCTCCCGCCGTTCCCGTAGTGGAAGTCTTTGCTTCGTAGTCAAAGATAGTGTTTTGTCTTTCCGGCTCTATGCCTATTCCGGTATCGGTAACGGAGATGGTTATAACATCGGTTTCCCGAACGTTTATCGTAACGTTGTCGCCATCGCCGCAGAATTTTACCGCGTTGGAAAGCAGGTTTTGCAATACCTGTTCGATAAGGACAGGGTCGCCAAACACTCGGGAATGCTTCGCTATCTCCCTAGTAATTGTTATTCCTTTTTTTTCTGCCGAATAGTCAAGCCCCGAAGCTACCTTAATCATCGGTAGCCGGAGATTGAAAAATTTCATCTGCGGTTGGAGCTTTCCGGTTTTCAACCGGCTGATATCGAGCAGTTTTTTTATAAGCTCCAACATGCCGTGACCTGTTTTGATGGCGGTTTTCATATACTCGGCGCTTTTTTTGGAGCGATCGAAATCTTGCTCTTTGCGGACAAGGCGTAGATATGAAAGCATCGTGCTAAGCGGGCCGCGCAAGTCGTGCGCGACAAGAGAGACAAACTTATCCTTTAATTTTGTGGCCTCTTCCGCCCGCTCTTTTGCCTCCGATAAGAGAAGCTCCTCTTCTTTTATTTTGGTGATGTCTGTAAAAGTTCCGATAATGCCGTTGAACTGTCCGTCAGAAGTTATAAAAGGCCCGCCGGCAATAAGCACATCTAGGTTTCTTCCCTTTTTTCCTATCAGCTTACCTTCATAGCTCGACACCGTGCCTGCCGCCCGCGTGCGGCTTTCTTGTTCTATTTTTTTCTGAGTCTCTTTTGTAAAAAACTGGTGATAGGTTTTCCCGCTTATTTCCTGCTGGCTTTCTATCTGGAGCATCCGGCACATTATATGGTTCATAAAAAGTGTTTCGCCGCCCTTGTCTGTATGCCATGTGCCGATAGGGCTGGACTTGGCAAGAGCCTTATAAAGCTCATGGCTTGCGAGTAGCGCGGCATTGCTCCGTTTTGCCTCCATCGCAAACCGTATAGAACGGTCAAGAAGCAACGGCTCTACCTGATCTCTCACCAGAAAGTCGTCAACACCGGCTTGTCTTGCCTTTAATTCGAGCTTTTGGTCCTGCTTACCCACAATCATAAGTATCGGGGCGGTAAACCCGATAGACCTAAGGTATTTGAGATACCCCAAGCTGTTCATGCTTGGCGTTTCGTGGTCGCAAATGACAACGTCGTAATTGATACCTTCCAGCGAACCTTGGGTAGAGCAGTTTTCGTCTAGGCTGGTGTCGATGTTGTACCGCCCGTTCTCCATTCTTTCAAATATCTCAAGAATTTCCCGCAAGCGATCTTCAGTAGAGCCGACAATAAGGACTTTCGTAAACTTTTCAGGCATTAAAGAGTTTCCTTCCCCCGCAGATTAAGCCCGCAGACAGACAGGTATATTATCAACCAGCAAGAATGGTGGCAACCTCTCGGCATCCGGCACGCAAAGGCTTGCAAGCGGTGATTTATTAAAATAGACTAGCCTCTATTGTTTGTGGAGAGATGAGAATTGAAAAAGATAGACCAGTGTCGCGGAAAAATAGACGACATCGACCGGAAGATAGTAGAGCTTCTTAATAAACGGGCGCGGGAGGCTATCGACATCGGCAAGCTCAAGTCGAAATCGGGCAAGGCTGTTTACGACCCGACAAGAGAAGAAGCTATTTTAGAAAAACTGCGAAAGGTAAACAAACTGCTTCCAGACAGCTCTCTCAAAGCGATTTTTACCGAAATTATTTCTGCCTCGCGTTCGCTTGAATCGAGGCCGGTTATATCGTACCTCGGCCCAGAGGGAACATTTACGCACGAGGCGGCTCTGTCGCAATTTGGAGCTTCGTGCGACTACTCCCCAGCGTCGGGATGGGAGGCGGTTTTTGAAAACGTTGAAAAAGGACTCGCGAACTTCGGCGTTCTTCCTATCGAAAACTCCATAGAGGGAAGTGTAAACCTGTCGCTCGACCTTTTGTCGGAATCGTCACTTCATATATGTGCGGAAAAAACAATAGCGGCCAACCAGAACCTACTTTCCAACGCTGGAAAAATTTCTTCAATAAAAAAGATTTATTCGCATCCACAGCCTTTGGCGCAGTGCCGCAGGTATCTTGCCAAAAACCTTCATGGCGTCAAAGTTGTCGAAACATCGAGTACGGCAGAGGCGGCCAAGATGGCTGGAAAATCCAAAACCACAGCCGCCATTGCCGGCCTGTCGGCGGCGAGAATATACAGCCTTAATGTTCTCGCGCAGAATGTGCAGGATTTTTCGAATAACATGACAAGGTTCATGGTGCTTTCAAAAAGCGATGCAAAGCGAAGCCCGAAAGTAAGGTACAAAACTTCTACAGCCATCACGCTTAATAATAAGCCGGGTACTTTGCATTCCCTTTTATCTATTTTTCATAAACGAAAGATTAACCTGACGAAAATAGCGTCAAGACCGATTCCGCGCTCGGCATGGTCGTACCTTTTTTATATAGATTTCGAGGGACACCGCAAGGACAAAAAAGTCGAATCGGCGCTTGAGGAGGCTAAAAAAAATTCTGAAGGGCTAAGGGTGTTTGGTTCGTACCCGATAGAGTCTTAAAACCGTGAAAGAATTTTTAGGAAAATCGGTACCCGACTACATACGCTCGCTTAAACCGTATGAGCCGGGCAAACCGCTTGATGAAGTGGAGCGGGAGCTTGGCATCAGGCGTTCCGTGAAGATGGCAAGCAACGAGAACCCGCTTGGCCCTTCTCCAAAAGCGCTTGCCGCCGTAAGGAAAGCGGCGGCAAAGGTAAACTTTTACCCGGAAGGAGGGTGCTTTTACCTCCACGAGAAGCTTGCGAAAAAGCTTAGCATACGTCCAAACGAACTTGTCATAGGTAACGGCTCAAACGAAATGATAGAGCTTTTGTTTCGTGTTCTCTTAAGGCAGGGAGACAATATCGTAATTTCGCAACAAGCGTTTTTAATGTATAAGATAGCCGCTCTGGGGATGGGCGTTGAGGTGCGCGAAGCAAAATCTATAGGCTACGGACACGACCTTAACGCGATGGCAAAGCTAATTAACCGGAGAACCAAGCTACTGTTTATAGCCAACCCGAATAACCCCACAGGCACATATTTAAATAAAGAGCAGTTGACCGCATTCCTCACCTCCATCCCAAAGGTTCCCGTGGTTATGGACGAAGCGTACTACGAATACGTGGAAGCGCGCGACTACCCAGACACGATTGCTATGAGAAAAAAGTTCTCAAACATTATAACCTTAAGAACTTTTTCAAAAGCGTATGGCCTGGCAGGGCTGAGGATCGGCTATGCTGTCGGCAACCCGGAGCTGATAGATTATCTTAACCGCGTGCGTCAGCCGTTTAATGTAAATATGCTGGCGCAGGCAGGCGCTCTTGCCGCGCTTGGCGACGTTGGTCATATAAAAAAATCGCAAAAGATAAACCAGCAGGGAAAAAAACAGCTCTACAGGGAGCTTGCTAAAAGAGGAATCGAATTTTACCCGACAGAGGCTAACTTTATACTCGTCAAGGTGGGCAAAGGCCGAAAAGTGTTTAACCAGCTTATGGCCAAAGGTGTTGTCGTGAGACCGATGGATGTATACGGTTTGCCGGGCTGTATAAGGGTTACCATAGGGCGCAAGGAAGATAATAAAAGATTTATCCTTGAGCTTGCCAAGCTATTAAAAAAGGGCTGACGGTTCCCGTCTGTAAAGATGCAGGCTTTAAGCCAGTTTTTTGTAAAGCAGGTACAGCGCTTCAAAAACTGTTCTCCGCCGGTTCATTTCACGGTTGTTTCCAAGCCTTAGTTCCCTGCATAGATTCCATCTGGATGAGGCGATAGCTATGTAGACAAGCCCTACAGGTTTATCTTTTGTTCCGCCTTTAGGGCCGGCAACACCTGTGGCTGAAACGGCAAAGTCGGTTTTAAATTTTTTCCTCGCGCCTTTTGCCATAGCAAGGGCGACCTCTTTGCTTACCGCGCCATACTTTCTGATAACAGCCGGTGAAACGCGAAGCGCCTTTTCTTTTGCCTTATCGGAGTATGTGATAGCGCCGCCGATAAAATATCTGCTACTGCCGGAAACGGAGGTGACGGCAGAGCCGATGCCGCCGCCTGTACACGACTCCGCGGTAGAGAGAGTTTTTTGTTTAGAGGAAAGAAGTTTTCCTAGTGCCTCTTCGATAGTTTCGTCGTCATTTCCCCAGATATATTCTTTGATATCTTTTTTTAAAAGCTGTACCGCTTTGCGTAGTTTGTCCGATGTTTCGCGCTTTTTCTTATCTGACGCGATAACCTGTATGTCTACTCTTCCGGTATGGGGAAGAAAAGCTACATCTACCGTTTTGAGCGCTTCTTTTAGGCTGGTCATCTTTTCCATCAGCGAGGTTTCGCCTATTCCGCCGGTATGCAGAACTTTTTCCATAAAAAAAGTTCCGCCATGAGGAACCAGTTTATCGCCAGAGAGGTTTATCATATCTTTCATTTCTGACGGCACGCCCGGAAGGAGCAGAAGTTTTTTTCCAAAAAGAAGCCCCGGAGCTATGCCGAGCCGGTTCTTTACAGGTTTAGCCGCTGTCGGTATCCATGCATAATCAGCGCTTGCTTGAGGGAACTTTTTTCCAGCTTTTTTGAAAATCATTTCAAGTTCTTTACGAACTTTAGGGTCGAATTTTGTTTCGCATTTAAAGATACGGCAGATAACCTCTTTGGTTATATCGTCATGTGTCGGCCCAAGCCCGCCGGTAACGATTACTATCTCTGATTTTTTAAGAGCGTTTCTAACGGCAGACCTTATAGCCTTCGCGCTATCGGGTACGGAAACTATATCGGCAACACTGTACCCTCTGCGGACGAGGAAGCGCGCGAGGAAAGCAGAATTGGAATCGGTTATTTTTCCTGTAACGATTTCATTGCCGACGGTAACTATTCTTGCCGTTTGGATTTTTTGGGAATCAGGCATTAAAACCTGCGCGGCTGGTATGGGCTAGCGTTCCTGTATGTAGGCAACATTTTGCCCTACGAGAATCTCTTCGACGCAGTATGTGATGATTGCGGTAGCGGTGGCGCCTCTTACGGTAATCACCCTCGCTTTGCCTACCTGTTTGCGGTAGCCAAGCCTATCTGCCGCGCTTTTTTTGGCAGGTATGTCATAAAGCCCGAATATATCTCCTTCATCCACGCCGGCATCTCTGCCTACGTCGAGGTAAACGACATCGCCGACCATCCCCTCCCTGTTCGTGGCGTTTATGGCGAGGATCGTTCCGGTGATTGATTTATCTTCAAGAGGTCTATCTTCATCCATCGTAGGTATAGTGATGCTGAACTGAGGGATTATGAAGTCATCGGTGAATATCGGGCCGTAGGCTTTTGTGACGATACATTTGGCCGAGGTGGCATTGCCGACATCAATTACCTTAAGCTTGCCTCTTATGGAAATAAGATTTCCAATTTTCTTTTTTTTGTCATTAGTTGCCATTATCTCTTTCATCCGCCGGTACACAAAAAAAGTATCTCCTTTTTTCAGCTTATCGGAGCTTCCTCGATTTATATATGCGATATCGCCGTCAAAAAGCTCTTTCCCTTTGTGGTTGGTGTCGATAATCCGGCCGTACGGCTGGTCGCTTTTGCTGATGTAGCCTGCGGTAAGAAGCTTTTCTTCCAGAACTATATCGTCGACCTGTTCGTAGAACATAGATTCAGGGATGTCGGTTTTTTTTACCTCGCCAAGTAAGGGAACCTGTAGATGGCTTTTGCCTAGCCCCACTTCGCCGATAGTTCTTTTGCCGGCAACTGCCGGACCAGATAAAATAACAACCGCCACGAGCGCAGATGGCAATAATTTGAGCATCAGCGTATTATACCCGAATACCATGTTTTAGCCAAAAAAAGAGCGCGCAAGCGGGAAACGAAGCGTCTGCGTGCAAATGAAGCTGTCGCTTTGCCTCTATCACTTGCCAATCGGCTTGCTTGTAGAATAGTATAAGTCTCGTAATGAAAAAAATAAGAGTGTTTGAACTGGCAAAAGCCAGAAAAATAACAACAAAGGAGCTGATAAAGCTTTTAGAGAAAAAAGGGCTTAAAAAGGTTAGAGCTATTACATATGTAGACCCAGGCATTATCGGGGTTTCCAAACCTATTGCGGCTACCAGCAAACCGGCCAAACCGGGAGTAAAGGTGGCCCACATCTCGACCGCGCCGAGCCACCAGGGGGCGTTGGCCGAGGCGGTTAAGCTGGAGCCGGTAAGAGAAAGTTCGCCAGAGAAGGTTTTGGCGGCGCGTATGAAAAAAGAGGAGGCCGCCCAAAAAAAGCCGCAAGCCAAAAAGAAAAATGATTCCAAAAATGAAAAAGGCGGTTGGAAATGGCCCGAAGCGAGTACTGTGGTTGCTGGGTTTGCCATTATTCTTGTTTTAGCTCTTGCGGCCAAAGTAGGCATGCTTAACCAGCAGGTAATTGCCGAGAAGGCGCAGATAGCAAGCCTCGGTGCTGGGCTAGATTCGGCTAAGCTGTCGGTCGAAAAACTTGGTGTAAAGATTTCGACCAATACGGCTGGTGTCGATAGCCTCAAAGAGGCGGTGAGCGGGCTTTCGAGCAAGGTTGCCGGAGTGGAGAGCTCTATCCTCACAAGCCAGCTAAAATCTCAAGCAGTGGTCATAAAAGGGCTTTCATCGGATATCGGTGGGCCTTTAAAAGCGCAAACAATCGCTTTTGCCGAGCGGCTCTCCGCCTTTTAACGGTTTAAGTATTCTCGACACAAACAAGTAGAGGCATAAAAACTTAAATGGGATTTAACTGCGGAATAATCGGCCTTCCAAACGTCGGCAAGTCGACACTCTTTAACGCTCTTACATCTGCCGGCGCGGCGGCGAGCAACTTTGCTTTTTGTACCGTGGAGCCTAATGTCGGCAGAGTTCCGGTGCCGGATAAACGGCTCTTAAAGCTTGCTGAGTTTGTAAAGCCCGAAAGAATATTGCCGACCCAGATAGAGTTTGTAGATATAGCAGGGCTTGTGGAGGGGGCGAGCAAGGGCGAAGGTCTTGGCAATAAGTTTCTCAGCCATATACGGCAGGTAGATGCCGTGGCGCATCTGGTGCGCTGTTTTGAATCTGGCGATATTACTCATGTAATGGGTTCAATAAATCCTTTGCGCGATATCGAAATTATAGAGGCCGAGCTGATGCTGGCCGACCTTGACAGCGTGGAAAAGAAAATCAGGTCATTAAGGAAAACAGCGAAATCCGGCAACAAGGACGATATAAAACTTTTGGCGAAACTTGAGCCGATAGCAAAAGGCTTGGAAGAGGGAAAGCTCGCTATCGAAACCGGCGGCGAGGATGTGGCAAAGGAGATGCCGCTACTGACCGCGAAAAAAATAATGTATGTGGCGAACATGATGGACGCGTCCGACGTGGATGGGCCTCATGTAAAGGCGGTGCGGGAACATGCAGAAAAGTCGGGCGCAGGTTTTATCGCTATCGTCGCGCAGGTAGAAGCAGAGATAGCCGAACTCTCTCCCGAAGAGAGAAACGAATATAGAAAAGAGATGGGGCTTTCCGATACCGGCCTTGACCTGATGATACACAAAGGCTACGAGCTTCTTGGGCTTGTAACGTTTTTTACCGCGGGGGTAAAAGAGGTAAGGGCATGGACAGTTGTACAAAATTCGCCGGCGCCGACAGCGGCAGGGGTAATACATACCGATTTTATAAAAGGTTTTATCCGCGCCGAAGTTACCGCGTACGATGATTATGTAGCCTGTGGCGGAGAGCAAGGCGCGAAAGATAAAGGAAAGATGCGCGTCGAAGGCAAAGAGTATATTGTAAAAGACGGCGATGTTATCTACTTCCGTGTGAACGCTTAGCCCTCACGCTGGGCGTGGAGCCGCTCCTATATAGGTGTCCTTTCAGTTCCAAAACGTGTCATTGCGAGAAGCGAAGTGACGAAGCAATCTCCCGTTGATTAATTGTACAACTTATCCTAGCGACCAACCCTCGGAGATACCTTGCCAGCTTTTATTATCTTTTCGGATTAACGCCACCTTCGCTTTTCTGAAACCGGCTTTTAACTGTTTTTGTTTATCTTTCGGGGTCGTCTTGAATGCTGATTTTTATAAGCCTTCCCCTGTTAAGGTATACTTCCACAAAGTAGTCTCCGCTTACGTCCGGGTCGCGGCGGCTGTTGGTGCGCCATTCGTAGACGGCGGTTTTGTAGATTCCTAGGATCTGTTCTGGGTTTTCAAAAGCTATGATAAACTCCCCCTTACTTAAGCCTACTGGTGTTTCTCTTTTTGCTGTCAGTATATCGGCAAACTCTTTTGCGCTCATCCCTTCCGGTATAGCTCTTTTTTTTGCGAATATAAGCAGTTCTTCCGGGGTCAGTTTTTCTATATACATTTGCTGAGGCAGTCCATACGCAAATAGTATCTGTTTTAACCTCATTCCAAGATATATTCCCTTTCCTGTTTTGAGCAGTTTTTTTGAGTAGGTTATCTTCTCGCATCGCTCACCGTTGTTATGGTAGGAAAGCTCTATTTTGGTTATTTTCTTGGTTTCCATATCGCTTGTCACTTTCAGGTATGAGCTTTCCTTTTCAAAGAAATAGCAGTGGGATAAAAAATAACGAAAGCCGTTTTCCACGTCGAGAGCGAGGTAGTCTGTTGTCCCCTCGCCGTAAAGCTCTATTACCTTAGCTTCTTCGTCTACTCCTGCCCTAAAGCCGGCGATATGCAGATCTACAAACCTGTGGCGCGGTCTTATTTCGGCAAAGGATGTGGCAGATATTGTTACGATTGATAGAAAGGTTGCGAGCAATAACTTTTTTTCCATTTGTCCTAAAATAGTAGCAAGAGAGTATAGGGTGGCGCAACCTGCGGTATCTTTGCTCCGCTCTGGGTCTGTCGGAAGATACTCTGGCATCGGCTTGGAAAACTGGAGGTTCGTCCCCCGTTTTCTGCCGGCTAGAAAACGAAAATATCGAGATATAGGTTTATCAGCTCTCTTTCCCAAAAGACGGCGATTAACGCTCCGGCTACTAGGTAAGGGCCGAAAGGTATTTTAGACGCTCTGCCTTTTCCGGCAAACGCTATCCCTATACCGCCGCCGATAGAGCCGATGACCGAGCCTAGAAAGATAGTAATGAAGACCGCTTTTAGCCCCAGAAACGCACCGAGCATCGCTACCAGCTTTATATCTCCTCCTCCCATTCCATGCGGAACCAATACCGCGATAAGGTAGAAAAAACCGCCGCCTATCAGAAAGGCGAGAAAGGCATCCTGCGGCGTAGTAGGCAAGAAGAACCATGACGAGAGGAAGCCAAGAGGTATGCCGGGAAGCGTTATCGAATCGGGGATTATCATATGGTCAAGGTCTATAAAGGTAACAGCTACGAGTGAGGCGGTGAGCGCCATATAGATTACCGCGTCTACCGTGAGGCCGAATTTTACAAAACAGGCGGTAAAAAGAACGGCGGTTATAAACTCTACCGCCATGTAGCGGGCGGAATATTTTTTGCCGCACTTAGCGCATCTCCCGCCTAAAAGAATATAGCTGACGATAGGGATATTGTTCCACGGTTTGACAGGTTTTCCGCAGGAACCGCACCTAGAGCCTGGCCTGACTATAGACTCGCCTTTGGGAACCCTGTAGATGACGACGTTGAGGAATGAGCCTACGCATGCCCCCACTCCAAAGAAGTAAATTGAGTAAAACAAGAAGGGGGTCAAAAATTCCATCTGTCCAGCGCCCTAAAAATATCGCTATGGGAAAAACCTTTTCTCAAAAGAAAATCATAGACCTTTTTTTTCTTTTGTACAGGGGTGATATTCTTTTTGGTTTTCCCAACCTTTTTTTCTATCCACCTGTTAATAGTTTCGTCCATCGCTTTATGGTTCTCGAAAATTTTATCGGTAGCTTCAAGCGCGGTACCGCCGGCGACACCTTTTTCGAGAAGGCGCATATTCACATAGTTCGGCCCCACATTTTTTCTTCGTGCCAGCGATTGTCCGTAAACAGACGCGAACTTTTTGTCGTCTAAGTACCCTTTGCGGGTAAGCTCGCCAATAACCTCTTCAATCGTGGCCGGTTCGAAATCCTTTTTTTTAAGTGCCGAGCGGATTTCGAGGATAGACCTGTCGCGATACGCCAACATCCTGTAGGCGGCATTCATCCCTCTTTTAAGATGAGAGGACATTGTCAGCTTTTAACTTTTGCTCCTTTGCCGTTTTTCTTTTCGCCGGAAGTTTCCGCCGCATCGGCTTTTAGCCCTGTTTTTGGTTTCAGGCCTAGCTTTTCACGCAAGACGCCGTCTATTTTGGCGGCGGTACCCGGGTTCTCTTTCATAAACTGTTTTGCCTGTTCGCGTCCCTGTCCTATTTTTTCCTTCTTGTACGAGTACCACGAGCCAGATTTTTCTATTATCCCGTTTTCAACGCCGAGGTCTATAAGGTCTCCTTCCCACGATACGCCTTGCCCGAAAATGATATCGCACTCCGATTGACGGAACGGAGGAGCAAGTTTATTTTTGACTATTTTTACGCGCGTACGGTTTCCTATAACCTCTCCTTTATCTTTGATAGCGGCGATTCTTCTTATGTCTATCCTGATACTTGAGTAGAACTTAAGCGCGTTACCGCCTGTCGTCGTTTCGGGGCTTCCAAACATAACGCCTATCTTCATTCTTATTTGGTTTATAAAAATAACGCAGGTACCAGACTTGGATATTATAGCGGTAAGCTTTCTCAAGGCTTGGCTCATAAGCCTTGCCTGCAGGCCCATCTGAGCGTCGCCCATGTCGCCCTCTATTTCCGCGCTTGGGGTAAGGGCGGCTACGGAATCGACCACCACGACATCGCACGCGCCCGAGCGTACGAGCGTTTCGACTATTTCCAAAGCCTGCTCGCCTGTATCGGGCTGGGATATTACAAGGTTATCTATGTCTACTCCAAGTTTTCCGGCGTAGAGAGGGTCTAGAGCATGCTCGGCATCGACAAAGGCGGCAATACCGCCGTTTTTTTGCGCGTTGGCTATGATATGCAGTGTAAGTGTGGTTTTGCCGGACGACTCCGGCCCGAAAATTTCTACCACCCTGCCTCGTGGAATGCCTCCTATCCCGAGAGCCGAATCTATCGAAAGCGCTCCGGTAGATATTACGTTATCTGCCGCTATCTTCGGCGTGGAGTCTCCCATCAGCATTACGGAGCCTTTTCCAAAATTCTTTTCTATCTGCGAGAAAGCGATATCAAGAGCTTTTTTCTTTTCCGAGTTTATTTCAGTCATTTTCCCTCTCCAATTTTTAAAGGCATTTCGGATATGTCCGAATAAACAGGCCTACCCGGCATCAATTCGCTTTTCATAAAATGAAATTTATCTACCAGCATTCTTACAATTTCTCTGTCGTGATATTCTCTTATTTTATTCATCAGCATAGTTTTCGACTTGAACGATTTTACCCTACCGAGTGTTAGGTGCGGCAGAAACAAGCGCTCCTCCCTCTTTATTCCAAGCGGTTCAAGGGCAGATTCGATTACCGCGGCAAGTTTGTTGAGTGTTTTGTTTTCACCGGCAAGGCCGGCAATGACCACTCGGGGATAGCTGGGGTTAGGTATAGCGCCTATTCCCTTTATCCGAAGCTCGAAAGCTTTAAAATTTTCGGCAAGCTTTGAAAGGGTTTTGTTAATCGGGGTGATATTTCCGGAATCTATATTCCCGAGAAATTTTAAGGTTATATGGAGATTTTCCAGATGAACCCAGCTGACATCGGCATGCGAATCTTTAAATTTTTGTATGATTTCGGCAAAGCTTTCGCAGGTTTTTTTGTAAATCTTTACGGCAATAAACGCCCTTACACTTCCCATACCGCCTACTCTACACTATCTAAAGCCGAAAAAAAGCCGAAAAATTATCTGTAGCAAAGAAGCCCTACCGGAGACGGCCAACTGCGTGAAAACCGTAATCGCTAAGTATGCAGAAATTTCTAAGCATAGGGAGGCTATTAAGGCCGGTCTGTTACCAATGAACTCCTATCAGCAACCCCGCTTGAAGGTAATCGAGAGAGCCTTCTTTGCCATCTATAGTTACTTTTGTTCCATATATTTGCCGTACGTCAACACCGATGTGATAGGTATCGCTCATATCAATCAACATTCCGCCATTCACAAAAGGCCCCAGCGCCGTCTCGCTGTATCTGGTTTTGCTTGTGGTGGTTTCTGTTTCGATTAGGCCGCCGATCCCTGCCACTCCGGCGCCAAAATAGAGCCTCAATGCTCTTTTTCCAAGATATTTTCTAACTCCGGCGTATACCTCGGAAACTTCGGTTCTGTAGTTTGTGCCGCCGACAACGACCCGTTTTTTAGAGGCAGATCTGGTTGCTCCAAACAAAAGTCTTAACGGCCAGCTGTCTCTTCCCATGTCGATGCTTATATCCCACGCCTGAGTAACTTTGGCATGTCCATCTCCCCAAAGGCTACCGCTTGTGAATGCCTTGTTGCCGCTAAGCAGGTTCATGTTGAGGACCCAGTAGTCAATTCCCTCGATTTCAACAAATTCTTCTAGTTCCTCAGCCTCTTGCGCGTAAACAGGCGATTGGAAAGAGAGACCGAAAACAGCTAACAGCAAAAGTAACAAATATTTTTTCATAGACCCCCATCTTCGTATCACTCACTTTTCATGGGGAAAAGTAACAGGTTTTGCCGTTGTTAGCAATATATTTTTGAAGCTGTACGGCAGTACCTATTTGGTATGCTCTTAGCCGGTGCCTACAAGGTATAATCTATCGCTTAATAGAGATGTTTTGTTCCCTTAGATGAGGTTTTAAAATATGGTGCCGTTATACGTCGGGATAGTTGCCGCGTACATACTCGGCTCTATACCGACAGCGCTTATTGCCGGCCGGTTGATTGCCGGTATCGACATTAGAACAACAGGGAGCAGAAATGCCGGAGCGACAAACCTATACCGTGTTGCCGGCTTAAAGCTGTATATAGCTGTTCTCGGGTTTGATATTTTGAAAGGATTTGCGGCGACAAAATGGATTTCACAAAATTTATTTTCAGATACTTTTTCAGCAGAGCAGATAATGATTCTATGCGGTTTTTCGGCTGTTGCCGGTCATATATTCACTCTCTTTGCTCGGTTCAAGGGAGGCAAAGGGGTTGCCTCGGCCGCTGGGGTGATGCTGGCGCTCATTCCGGTTCCACTCCTTTTGGCGATAGCTCTCTATGTTTTGATTACTTCCATAACTCATTATGTCTCGTTGGGTTCTATCGGAGCGGCAGTTTCGCTTCCACTGATTTGCCTTATTTCGTACTACAGCTTCGGCATCGTATATTCGTTGGAAATATATCTTGTAGTGACTCTTTTGGCGGTTGTTATTATAATAACCCACAGGTCCAATATTAGAAGACTCTTAAGAGGAGAGGAGAACAAAACCTATTTTTTTAAAAAATCTAAACAATAGGCATGTATCGACATTTATCTACTTATTGTGATAGGTTTGAGGCTATGTTATGGAGGAAAGTATAAAAGCGCTCGTTGTTGATGACGAAGAGGTGTTGCGGCATATGGTCGCGCGTATCCTGAAATCAATGGGTATTGAATCCGAACCTGCGGTTGACGGCCTTGATGCGATAGAGAAGCTTGGTTCCGGCCGGTTCCAAGTAGTTATAGCGGATGTCCGCATGCCGAATATGGACGGCATTCAGCTTTTAAAGCATGTCCAGAGAAACCTGCACGGCATTGATGTAATCATAATGACTGCGCATACCTCACAATATTCGTTTATAGATGTTATTGAGGCAGGTGCCGTAGATTTTATAACAAAGCCTTTTAGCGTGGAAGAGCTTAAAGCCAAGGTGGAGCGGGTATTGCGGGAACGGGAAACTGACAGAGAGTTACTTAAAAAAACCGAGGGGCTGGAAGCGGCTTACACCGCGCTTCTTTCCCTTAAGGACGATAAAGAGAAGGCCGCGACTGAAATAAATTACGAAAGAGCGTTTTTGCAGGACGAACTGGGAAAGCTCAAAAAAGACAACCTGCGCCTCAACCAAAAAATAAAAGGGATAGAGAGCAACTAATCCGCAAGTTGCCTTTTTTATAAGTGTTCCGGTTCAAAAAAGTTTCATCGGTTTCCGTAATGCTGAAAACCGTATCTTCCCTTAAACATTCCGGCAAATCAATAGGGTTTGTTCCGACGCTCGGCGCACTCCATGATGGACATCTATCTCTTATAAAAAAAGCAAAAAAGGAAAACGACATAGTAGTTGTTTCTGTTTTTGTAAATAGGCTTCAGTTCAGGAAGATGGCATTCCTGAATTACCCAAGAAACCTTAAAGGCGATGCCGCAATAGCAAAAAAGGCGGGAGCCGATATCCTGTTTGCTCCTTCCGAAAAGCAGATTTACCCTAATGGTTTTTCGGCGCAGGTAGTTTTGCCGAATCTCTTCAAGGCGCTTAAATCTCAAAAACTCTCGTGGCACTATAAAGGCGTGTTGATAGTGGTGATGAAGCTTTTCAATATCGTAAACCCTACACGCGCCTATTTTGGCCTTAAAGACCCGCACCAGTTTGCTCTTATAAAAAAGATGGTTGACGATTTTAATATGCAGGTAAAAATATGCGGATGCCCGACTGTCAGAGGGAGAGACCGGCTGGCGCTCTCTTCGCGCAACGCCCTTTTAAGCGGCCAAGAGAAAAAAGCGGCAAAGGCGATATACCGCGCTCTTGTTTTCGCAAAGACAGAAATGAAAAAGAACGGCGCAAAGTCGGCAACGTCGGCACTTGCCGGAATGAAGAAAATGCTTAAAAAGGAGGCTCCGGCAGTACAGCTTGATTACGCGGAAATAGCCGACGCGAAAACGCTTGAACCTCTTTGGGGTAAATCGAAAGAGGCATTAGTTTTCGTTGCCGCCTTTGTTGGCGGAAAACGCTTGACCGACAATATAAGACTGAACCTCCGGCAACGGCGCAAGCAACATTAGCGGTGCCGATGATATGAAAACGGTTCTTTACTACATTAGCGGGCATGGGTTCGGCCATGCTGTCCGCTCGGCTATGATTATAAGAAAACTTTACGCGAAAGGTGTGAGGACAGAGATAGTTTCATCCGCCCCCAAATATATTTTCGAATGCAATTTAAAAGGAATAGAGTTCGGCTATCGTAACTGCCTTGTCGATATAGGAGTGGTGCAGGAAAACTCTCTTACAAACGATTTGGAGAAAACTTTCGAGCAGTGGAGCCTTCTTCTCGGCGATGAAAAAAGATGGATGGATGAACATCTCAATATTGTTTCCATGTTAAAACCTTTTGCCGTCGTTTCCGACATAGTTCCGTTCGCCGTTCGTCTGGCAAAACTTGCCTCTTTGCCGTCGATACTTGTAGCTACCTTTACATGGGATTGGATACTAGATTTTTACAAAGATGACGACCTGCGTTTCGCCGAACTCTCTAAAACGGTAGGCGAATATTATCGGTCAGCCGACCTTGTTATCAATACGCCTTTCACCTACGGCATCGGCGATTTTGCGAAAAAGGAGTTGGTGCCGTTAATAGGCAAGAGGTCGTCGCGCGAAACAGGGGAGATACGGGAGGAGCTGAAAATAGACGATAGACCTGCCGTAATGTTTTCATTCGGCGGGTTCGGGTTTGGAGATATGAAAAATTTGAGGCTCGAAAAGCTTAAAGATTTTCAGTTTCTGTTTTTGGCCGAGAAAGCCCGGAGAAGCGGAAACCTCTTAACTTTTAGCAATAAGCAGGTAGATCATGCCGACCTTGTTAAAGCTAGCGATATTGTTTTTTCAAAGCCGGGGTACGGTATCGCCTGCGAAACCATTTTTAACCGCAGGCCACTTTTGTACACCTCTCGCGGGAAATTTGCCGAATATGCTCCGCTTGCAGAGGATTTAAGCGGTTACATCCCAACAAGATATATTTCCCACAAAGAGCTTTTCTCCGGCTCTGGGCTGGAAAAGTGCCTGAGGGCAGATATGAAATTTAGAAAAGGTATGAAAACTGATGCGGGCGACGGCGATATAAAGGCGGCCGAGCTGATATTATCCATATAACGCTGGTCGACAGGTAGGGGCCAAGTCGGTTTATAATGGTGGTTCATCATTTGTGGTTTTTGGAGGAGATTTTGGGGCAGAGAAAAAAGGGAACGCTCAAGGAGATTATACATCTGCAGGATAGCGTCAGAAGTTTTTTTGAGAGCGAGAATTCGTCGATACCGGCAATCGCCCGCACATGGGCGCCCCATGTAGATCTATACGAAACATCCGACAGCATTAACCTCCACTCAGATATACCCGGCGTAGACCTAGACGATATAAAAATAGAGGTACACAATAATTTCATAACGATACAGGGGCAAAGAAAATTTAACAAAAAAGAGGGTGAAAAGTTTTTAAGAGTAGAGAGAAGCTACGGCCCTTTTCAAAGAACCTTTCGTCTGCCGTCTTCCGTGATGGAAGATGATATATCGGCTACTTTTATAAATGGAGTCTTAACAATAAAAATGCGCAAAGATACAAGGCCGGGGCCGGACTATGTCCGTGTAAAAGTAGCCACGGAAAGCGGATGAGCGGTTCTGGTGTAGCGGTCTCTACCGGCCGCAGGCTTATCGAAGAGTGCAGGGAAAAAGCGTTGAGGCTTGACCCTGTTTCCGAGCAGGAGGCTATAGAGTTACTCGAACTTCCGCCGGAAAATATAATGGATCTTATCGCCGCCGCCGATGCCGTGCGCAGAAAGCATAAAGGAGCCAGCATTTCACTCTGCTCCATCGTCAACGCAAGGTCGGGGCTTTGTTCGGAGGATTGCGCTTTTTGCCCGCAGTATTCCGGCCATGATGCCGATGTGCCGGAGTACGGATTGATGAAAAGCGGAGAGATAGTTAAGGCCGCCAATGAGGCGATAGGCAATGGCGCGATGAAATTCGGCATCGTTACCAGCGGCAAAGGGCCCAACGACAGGGCTGGAGATTTTGAACTGATTCTCGAATCTATAAGAGAGATGAAAGGCAAGGTAGGCATTCACCGCTGTGCGTCGCTTGGCGTTATTAACGAGGAAGAGGCGGTCGCCTTAAAGGAGGCGGGACTGCAGGAGTTTCACCATAACCTTGAAACAGCAAGAAGCTTTTATCCCAATATATGTTCCACCCGTTCCTACGACGAGAATGTCGCCACGATAGAGGCGGCAAGAAACGCCGGACTGCGCCTATGCAGTGGAGGTATTTTCGGCATGGGCGAAAATAACGAGCAAAGGATAGAGATGGCTGTTGAGCTAAGAAGGCTGGAAGTCGGGTCGATACCGCTAAATTTTCTTAACCCGATAGAAGGCACCAAGCTGGAAAATGCGAAACCGCTTACTCCTCTCGAAATTCTTTCTATCATCGCCGTCTATCGCCTTTTTCTGCCGGAGAGAGATTTAAAAGTGGCAGGCGGAAGGGAAGTAAACCTTCGCGATGTTCAATCGTTCATTTTCTTTGCGGGGGCGAATTCGACGATGCTTGGCAACTACCTTACCACCAGAGGCAGAAAAGCGGAGGACGATATCAAAATGGTCGAAGACCTCGGGCTTGAGGTTGGTTCCTGATTTTTTAAAGCTGTAAAGCGTCTACGGCATTTTTCGGGCAGTCTCTTTTTATGTTTAAAAAAAGAATTACGGACAAAATCGAAAAACTAAAAAGCGAAAACCTTTTTAGAGAGATAAAAGTTTTTGAAGGGTCGCGCGGCGGCAGAGCGAAGCTTGCCGGCAGGGAATATCTTGTTTTTTGTTCCAACGATTATTTGGGGCTTTCCCAGCACCCTGAACTGAAAAACGCGATGCGCGGTGCTGTCGAAAGGTTCGGCGCTGGTGCCTGCGCGTCGAGGCTTGTTTCTGGTTCAACATCGGCGCACTCTATTCTGGAAGAAAAGCTCAAAAATTTTATGCAGGCAGAGGCGGTGCTTCTCTTTAATTCCGGCTACGCGGCAAACATCGGCATTATTCCGGCAATCACCGGCAAAGGCGATATTTTGCTTTGCGACAAGCTTAACCATGCCTCGCTGGTTGATGGATGTCTCCTTTCCAAAGCCGAATTCAGGCGGTACCGGCACCTCGATATGGAGGCGCTGGAGAAGCTTCTCGTAAAGTATCGTTTCGCCAGAGAGAGGTGGATTATCACCGATGGCCTTTTTAGCATGGATGGAGATATAGCACCTTTGCCGGATATCTGCGGACTAGCCAAAAAGTACGATGCCAGAATATACCTAGACGATGCCCATGCTTTTGGCGTGCTTGGGGCAAACGGCAGGGGGACACCAGAACTATTTGAAAATGAAGGTAAAATTGATGTTTTGGTCGGCACGTTAGGTAAGGCGGCTGGTGTTTCCGGTGCTTTCGCGTGCGGCTCGGCAGAGCTTTACAGCTATCTTATAAACCATGCAAGAAGCTTTATTTATTCTACCGCCATCCCCCCGGCAATAGCGATGGGAGCTGTTACCGCTGTTGATATTCTTGGCAGTTTTACCAAAGAAAGAGAGCGGTTTTTGGAAATAGTGAAAGACTTTAATTCAAAAATGGCAGAGTTAAATATTGCTAGCGGGTCAAAAAGTTATATAATACCTATAGTTACAGGTAATGCTGGTACGGCATTGGAACTTGAGAACAGTTTTTGGAGCGAAGCGGTCTATGTTCAGGCTATACGTCCTCCGACGGTTCCTGAAGGCTCGTCTCGTTTGAGGTTAACATTGACACTAAGTCAACAGGAAGATGACCGGAAAAAGGTTTTGGCTATCTTGGCTTCTTCTACGGCAATCCTTTAAGGAGCTGAGAGATTAGCAACAAAAAAATTCTGGTTTTTATTGATGATGAAAAGGTTCGCCATATTGTCGATATTATGTGCAGAAAGTCGGGGTATGCCGATGTCATTTCCGTAGGCCTTAAAGCAGAGTTTGACGCCGAGGTATCGAAGAATGTAGATAAATCGGCAATGGCGTTTGGGCCGGCTACGCCGAGGCTCGGGATCGATCTTTTAATTATAGATTGGGACACCCCTTCTAAAGGCTACCTGCCGTTTATAAAAAGTTTTAAACAGAGATATTCCGGCAGGTACGGCATTCTTGTTATAGCTGACCCCAAGCACCAGCCCCGTTTTATGATGGCCTCAAAAGCAGGGACGACCGCCTACCTTATAAAACCGTTCAAACAGTCCGACTTTAAAGAAAAAATAGCTATAGCGTTATCGGGAAAAGCTGAGCCGATTATCCAAAGCTTTAGCATGGGAGGCGGGTCAAACCCGTTTGAGATGCAGACAGTCGTGGAAAAGAAACAAACAAAGCGCTCCCCGGCCGAGCTAAAGGCGTTGGAAAAGCTGGTAAACGAATCGTCTAAACCTGCCGAACCGGAAAAGCCACAGAAGGTAGTTACTGTTTCTAAGGAAAACCTTGCAAAAGGTGCCGGCGGCGGAGCATCTTTTCATTCCAGCACTGCCGGCGCGAAGGTTTTAAGCGACGAGCCGACCGCTACTCTTGTGGACGGCAAGATAAACGGGCAGTACCACGAAAAGGTAAATGTTATCGGCGGCGGCGAAAACTGCTACTGGGCAGAGGAGGTAGAGGGGAAAGATAAGGTTCGTCTTGCGTACCTGAATGCTAAAGGCGATAAAACTAATTTGGAAGCAAAGGTTATACCTAGACATGAGTTTATGCACTCGTTCTTTCTTTGCACGGAGCATCTATGCCAGATTCTCAAAAACGCTAAATAATCGTCGTAATCTATTTTCTAAATTTTTTCAGCTTAGTATGCCGGCTAACCGTTCGGAGAGCCCTTTGGCTGTTATAGCGCATACCGTACTGGTAAACCTGCATCCAGAGGTGTAGAATCTTGCGATGCAAATAATACCGGCAATAGATTTAAAAGGCGGGCGTTGCGTCCGTCTTATTCAAGGTGATATGGAGAGGGAAACCGTATTTTCCGACAACCCTGTCGAGCAGGCAAAAAAGTGGGAAGAGGGCGGGGCCGAGCTTATTCATATAGTAGACCTAGACGGAGCGTTTGAAGGTCTGCCGAAAAACGGGGAGCTGGTAAAAGATATCTGTAAGGCGGTCAAAACTCCTATACAGCTTGGAGGAGGGATAAGAAACATCTCTACCGCCGCCGCTTATTTCGACGCGGGGGTAAGCAGGATTGTTATCGGCTCGCTTTTGTTAAAAGACTCAGACAGCGCGCGCGCTATTGCCGAAAAATATCGACACAAGGTAGTAGCCGGTATTGATGTGAAAGAAAATATGGCAACAGGCGACGGATGGGTAACATCATCCACGCTTACAGGCAAAGAGCTTATGGGAAAACTAAAAAGCTGGCCCCTTGCCGCGGTAGTCTTCACCGACATATCGCGCGACGGAATGATGCAGGGAGTAAACATCGACGCGATAAAAGAGATGGCCCTCGCTTCTCCATTTCCGTTAATAGCATCCGGCGGAGTATCTTCCAGCGATGACCTTTTGGCTCTTTCCAAAATAGAGGGAGTAAGCGGAGCTATTATAGGCAAAGCGCTTTACACAAAAGCTATAGATCTCGCGGCGGCGGTGAAAGAGTTTCAGTGCTGACAAAAAGAATAATTCCATGTCTCGACGTTAAGGACGGCAGAGTGGTAAAAGGGATAAACTTTCTTAACCTTATAGATGCCGGCGACCCTGTCGAGCAGGCGGCAATCTACGATAAGCAGGGCGCGGACGAGCTTACGTTTCTCGATATTACCGCCTCCAGCGACAACCGAAACACCATCATAGATGTCGTAGAGAGAACCGCCGAGCAGATTTTTATGCCGCTTACCGTTGGCGGTGGCGTACGGACTCTTGATGATATCCGTAGCCTTCTAAAAGCCGGTGCCGACAAGGTAGGGATAAATACCGCCGCCATCAAAGACCCCGAATTTGTAAAACAGGCCGCTCTCAAATTCGGCACGCAATGTATAGTAGTGGCGGTTGACGCGAAATGGTCTGGCGAGCAGTTTGAGGTTTATACTCACGGAGGGAGAAACGGTACAGGCATCGAGGCTATAGGCTGGTGTAAAAAAATGCGCGATTTCGGCGCCGGCGAAATACTTCTTACAAGCATGGATAGGGACGGCACTAAAGAAGGGTACGATATTAAACTGACACGGGCCGTTTGTGAAGCGGTCGATATACCTGTCATCGCCTCTGGAGGCGTGGGAGCGCTCAAGCATTTTTACGAAGGGTTTAACGAGGCGAAAGCAGATGCCGCTCTGGCCGCTTCCATATTCCATTTCGGTGAGCATACAATCGGCGAAGTGAAAAGCTATCTGGCAGACAAAGGGGTACCTGTAAGAATATGAGCGAAATAGAACTGAAATTCAACGGAAAGGGATTGATCCCCGCTATCGTGCAGGATTCAAAGTCGAAAAAAGTTCTTATGATGGCATGGATGACCCCGGAAACGATAGAGATGACAAGGAAAACAGGCTTCACGCATTTTTTCTCACGCTCGCGTGGCAAGGTATGGAAGAAAGGCGAAGAAAGTGGCAACACGCAAAAAGTAGCAAAGATGGAATACGACTGCGATGCCGATACCCTTTTGATAACCGTAGAGGCTAAAGGGCCGGCATGCCACACAGGTAGTGAAACCTGCTGGTTTAGGGAAATAGCTGATGGTGACGAGCTTACAAAGCCGGCGCCGGCAGACAGCGAAGAACTGCTTGCACGCCTTTATCAGGTGCTACAGCAGAGGAAAAAAGATTTGCCGGAAGGTTCCTATACCGCTTCCCTTTTCAAAAAAGGGGAAAATGCCTACCTAAAAAAAATAGGCGAGGAAGCAGTCGAACTTGTAATGGCCTGCAAAAATAACGATGAGAAAGAGATAGTCTACGAAGCGGCCGACCTCCTTTTCCATATGATGGTCGCGCTCACCGCGCACGATATCCCGCCAGAAAAAATACTGACTGAACTTAAAAACCGTTTCAAGCCGTAGCACGCGGCCACCTTGCCGGTGGGGGCGGTACTCACTGGTGGTAGATATCGTTTCCTAAAAGTTCCCAAACTTAGCATCAATGCACCGTTGCCACCTTCGGTGGGACACTAGCTACGATAAACAGCAGACCGGCAGTGCGCACCACCTTGCCGGTGGGGGCGGTACTCACTGGTGGAAAATAAAACTGCTTAAAATTTCCTAAAAGTTTGCTTGCGCATCGCTGTCGCCTGCACGCAAGTAGCGTGGGCGAGGCACTGGTTTCATATTCTTCAGTAAACTTGGTAATATCTACATAGTGAGAACAACATAGCCGATAGGCGCCGAGTGTTGCTGACTCAGTAATGATGTAAAGGGCGGGTTAGATACTGCAAACCAAATTATCTCTGAGAGGATAGCTGATGATACGAATATTATTTGTTTGCCTAATTGCGCTGACGATAGCCTACAAGCTTGCCGGCAGAGTTAGCTCTACCTCCACCCCCGATAATAATAGCGCAAGAAGTTCCGAACAGCTTTTGAAACAGCAGTACGATGTGCCTAACAGCTATCCCGATGAACCTCCTATAGTTGTGGATGAAGAGTTCTCTACAACCGACAGCTCGGCTGAAAGCCTCACGGCACTCGAATATGTCAAAAAATATACAAGGCAGGTCTGCTCTTTTAGCCAAGGCTATATGCTTGGCTGTAGTTTTAATAATAGAGGAGACCGTGATATATCGAGATTCAGAGTAGAGATACGTGCCGCTAACTACAAGGACGGCGGCACAATGGACATCGAGGGAATTTCATTCGGAAAGCCGATAAAGAGTGGATTTAAGCCGTATGTAATGGAGATAGAAGGGCCATTTCCGGCTGGCGAGAGGAGCTATGCCAAAACCAAGCTTCCAGAGGGGAAAGAGAAAGATTTTCAATGGCTCTCAAGCCGGCAGACCACTCTCGCCGCAGAATATTAGAAGTCAGCACCAATCAAGAAAATAATCGAATCTATTTTCTGTTCACTTTAAGGTTTCGTGAAGTTTAAAAACAACCGGCTGTCTGCCGTTTTTTCGTGCTGTTCTTATTCGGTTGTAAATGTCCAAGAATAGGCGGCAGTTCTCGATGCTCCGCCGGTATCTTTAACTGTGCTGGCTACTGTCGCTGTATGCAGTGTCGAGGTTGAAAGCGTGCTGGTCGGTATATAAAGCATCTCGGTCTTGGAACCAGATACAGTTGTAGTGGTAACTGCTCCGGCGATAGAGCCTGACCCGCCGTCCAAAGTAAACCCTGTACTAGATGTCAGAGTAGTCGTGTCGATAAGGTCGTCAAACCAGACATAAACATGCGTGCGGCTACCGGATACGGTAAGCGCTACGGCGGTCGCGCCATCCTCAGGGTTTGTGCTTGTTATTTTTACCGTACTGGAAGCGTCGGTTACCCCGCCGCTATCACTGCCGGTGCTGTCTCCCCCACCGCCGCCGCAAGCGGTTATTAAAAATACCAGAACCAAAGCTACTGAAGAAAACCGTGCCATAATAACAACACCCCCAAAAAACAGACGGTAAAAGAATCGGCCTAGTAAGATTCTTATCGCCTAGTTCTCAAAATCACTTTAGAGAATCTAACATATTTGGGTGTAAAGATAAAGCAATAGGTTAGAATAAGCTGAAATATGCAATAGCTGTAATCGGTCTGACTTACTGGTCAGCTCTATCTCGATGCAAGCTTTTTTAGACTTGTGTTCAATCTTTTAAAAAGCGGTTTTCTCTTCTTGGCTATAAAGTTCAATAACTTACTGTCATTGGGAAACGATTCCCTGATGGAGTCTTCCATCTGGTTGCCATGGCAGTGGCTACTGGAAAATTGGCGGCAGATTGACGACCGGCGATCGTAGATTTGGCATAGGCCGTTTTTATCCAGTTGCAGACAGGGGAGCTCTAGGTAGAGGCTCCAGTCTCCATCGACATCGAGGTAAACATGAACCCCCTCCCTGTAGATGTACCAGAGGATCGAGTTGAGCCTGCTTTCTCCTGTCGGCTTGTCGATGATGAGGTTTAGGTAATTACAGCAAGAAATACAGCTTGAGCATTTATGGTCATCGTCAAGAGCTGGGGTAAGTGCTTTTTGTTTCTGCTTTTTAAGCTTTGGAGCTTTTTTTAGGGCGGCAATTTTTCTTGTCTCTGGATAAAGTTTTTTAAAAAGAGCCGGTCTGTTCTCTTTCAGGTAGCGAACCAGCTCCCATTCGTTACGAAAATGATACTTGGCAGTATCTTCTAGGCTTTCCACTTCGTGCCCATGTTGCGTGCATTCGTCCGCCTGCCTATCTTTTATTTTACAGTTGCCGTTTTTGGCAAGCTTAGAGCATTTTCCTTTTAGCAAAAGAAACCAGTCGTAGTAGTTGTCGACAAACAGCTCTACATCCTCGTGGTAGAGGTAGTAGAGAAAAGCCTCTATGTCGGGCTTGGTTTTTGGATAGCTCATTTCAATCGCAAGGTTTTCGCACACAAAATTTCCTTTACGTGGGTCAAGTATGTCGTTGTCTTTCATCTGCCTCGCCTTATCCAATTTATAAAGAGTCTGTGTTTATACCATTTTTAACGGTAGGATAAAGAGGAAATCGAATTTTTTTAAAGTAGCTACGATAGGAACCATCCAAGCTGAAATAGATGAATTTTCCCAAAGGTGTTAAAGGCGGTGAGATAGCTTGCCTGCTCTCCATAATTATTCTTTCTTTCCTCTACAGGTATTGGCATCTCGGCTCTCTTGGCTGGGAGGAGGCGGGAAAAAGCTCCATCCTCGGCATGCGGTTTTTTAGCGGGTCGGTCCTGCATTTTTCAGACGCAGATTATTACGCGCTGATAGCAGATGATTTTCTAAGCGGAAAAGGGATGAACATCCCATTCCCGCCGCCGTTTACGATATGGGCACTGATAGCGTTTCAATCGCTGTTCGGCCACGATATATTTATCTTAAAAATCTGCTACGCGGTTATCGGCTCTCTTTCCATTCTTTTTATCTACCTTACCGCAAGAGAACTGCTAGACAAAAAAACAGCTTTAATAACCGCCTTCTTATGTTCTGTATCTTTTACGCTTATTTTCATTACCGGCGGTCTTAATACCGAGAATATTTATCTATTCACCTCTTCGCTTTCCACATTCTGTTTTATATTTCTCTACAGAGAAAGGTCGATAGCGGCCCGGCACTATATCATTTTTTCATTTTTCTTCGGCTGTACAGCCGCCATCGCCGTCCTCTCACGGTCGGAGTTTCTTTTGGCTGTCTTTATTTTTTTTATGTTTGGGCTGTTTAAAAAAGAGTGGGTCCCCGCGAGGAAGATAAAAATTTTCACCGCGGCATTTTTAGGATTTATTCTTTTGATTACGCCATGGACGGTAAGGAACTATTTTTTTATGAAAGAGCTTAACAAAGCTTACCCACAGGCGAACCTGCCTACCTTTGTTCCTGTGGCACTCAATGGGCCGTTTAACTTTCTTGAAGGGCACCACCAAAAAGCGACCGGCACCTACGCCCCTTATTTTTCAGAGAGACTAGAAGATGGCGCTGTCCTAAACCTTACGCCAGACAACGGGTCGCATCTGGCTATGGTGAGGGATGGTTACAGGCTGGGGTGGAAGCATATCAAAGAGAATCTTCCGATGGAACTATCGCTATTACCTAAAAAAGCCGGCATATTTCTAAACGGTTTTTCTAACGGGTTTTTTCTGAATAACTTTCCGGCGGGGCTGGAAGGCGAAATCCCAAATAAGGCCGATTCTTTCGTGCCAAAAAACAAGGTAGCGCTCTCGCTCGCTCTTCTCCTCTTTCTCTACGGCTTTTACCAGCTGACAAAGATGAAAGATAAAGGAGCGATAAGATACCTTCCTCTCCTGCTTCTTCTTATTCCGTTTTTCGTGTCGATTATTTTTTATGCCCTCTCACGGATGGTCTACCCCTTCTTGCCTTTTTTCTATATGGTGCTTTCAACAGGTGTGGTAGCTCTTTTAAAAGGGGTCGGCCCAGAGAAAAAGAGTGCCGGAAAAGCATGCATACTTGTAGTTATCGTATTGATTCTATTTGGGTTTCTAAGTTCAAGAGAGTTCACTCTGCTTGAAAAGAAGCGTTCGGGCCAGCTTGGCAGGTTTGAGATTACGTTGAAAAACCTACAATAAAATAATGAGTTGCGCTGTCAAAGTCAGCTCTTGACTTAAAATTTTACACCTAATAGGCTGATATGATGAGAGAGGAGTTAAATTCCTACTTTGGGGATGGAATAAGGATGAACGGCGTTCTTAAGTTTAAGGGTGCCCTTCGCTTTGATGGCGATTTTCAAGGGGAGATACAGACGGAAGGAACCCTTATCGTCGGCAATCTGGGCAAAGTCGAGGCTATGGTGAATGCCGGTAATCTCTTTAATATGGGAAGAATTATGGGCGACGTCAAAGCCGAAAGAAAAATTTCCATTTTTGACAAAAGTTATCTTAACGGGAGTATCGACACTCCTGTTCTCGTCGCGGAAGAGGGCGCCATCCTTCAGGGAAGCTGTGTTATGCCTTCTGGCACTCAGAAAACAGCTTCAAACGGTAACGACGAAGATTTAAGCGAAATACTGGGCAACAACTACGCAGAGACAATCGGTAAAAATAGTTTTCCAAAGAAGAAAAAAGGAGGGATGGGGTTTCTATCTATCCTTTTCACTCTGCTCTTTCTTGGCGCTTTGGGCGGCGGCGGATTTTTTGTTTATAAATCGAAAAATGAAATCCTCGAACATAAAATATCGAGAGATATTTATCTTTACTTCTCGAAGGAAAACCCAGACAGGATTTTAAAAATGGGCGACACCTTTTACCGTGAAGGAAATTATAAAAAAGCGTTTGAATACTATAAAAGTTCCGGCAAGGCCGAGTCGAAAGATTTAGCGGTGATAATGAAGCTTGCCACCACTCTGGAAAACCTCGGCAAGACAGAAGAGTCGATTCCATATTATGAAACCTATTTTGATATGAAACCTGAAAGTGAAGAGGTTGGAGCGATACTTTTCGAGTACTATTCCTCGAAAGGGGATAAGGAAGGGCAGATAAGAATACAAGAGGCGATAGTAAACAGAGCAGGAAGCGGCCGGCTGTCGGTGGAGCGTCTGTTTAGGCTTTATAAGTCTGACAAAAGCACAGATAAAGCGCTAGCACTTTTTAATGAGAGGCTGGTCTCCACTCCCCCATCGCGTGAAGACCTTATAGTGATTGCCGACCTTCAGCGGAGCATGGAGATGATGCAAAAGGCGATTAATACCTATAGGCAGGTTTTGGAGCTTGATCCGGAAAATATGGAGAACCGGCTTGCCCTAGCCTATGTTCTTCACAAGTCTGGGCAGGAACAGCTTGCCGCCAAAGAGTTTCGTGTTGTCGGCAGAATGGATTCTGGCCATGTGGAGAATATTAACAACAGTGCTTTTGGTTTTCTCTCTAACGGCGATACTAAAAAAGCGATAGAATATTTTAACCTTGCCTTGTCAAAAAGTGCTAATAACATACGTTCCTATCTTGGGCTGGCTACATCCTACAGCCGGATGGGAGACAATGAAAAGACCGAAGAGTACTGCAAAAAAATTCTTGAGATAGACCCGACAAACGCTCCGGCACAAAACAGGCTGGCATGGGCATACGCGGTTGGCGGAAAAAACCTTGATGAGGCGGAACAGCTTTCGCTTGCCTCCATGAAGTACTTCAAAGATTTACCAGGGTATATGGATACCCTCTCGGAGGTTTATTACAATAAAGGTGATTTTGACGGGGCGATTGAGTGGATTAATAAGGCTCTAGAGCTTAGTCCGAACGACAGGTGGTTTAAAATTCAGTTAAAAAAATTCACCGGCGCCCAAAAAAGGGCGAATCGCTAATACAGAGTCCGTGATTTTTAGAGGGGAATAATTAGATATGGTTGAAGGTCTCTATTTTGAAAAACCTGCTTCTGGTTCATCGGCTGACGCCCTTCACTACTACGTCAAGGAAAGAGGCGGCGGAGTAGACCTTCAGTTTCCTAAAAACGACGGCACTACGACAGGGATATCGTCGGAAACAATTTCTATGGATGACTTTCAGGCAAGGTTTACCGCATGCTCCGAGCATACAGCCTGCAAGTTTAAGAAAAAAAGCGCGGCAGAAAAAAAGGCGGAGCAGGTGGCCAAGATGGTGGAGGTGGGGCTTAAGCATCTCGAAAACGAAGAATTCAGCTCCGCTACTTTTGAGCTTGGAAGGGTGTTAAAGGAGGATAGTGAAAACCTTCAGGCCCACCTCGGAAAAGGCAAGGCCCATATGGCTCTTGGCGAAACTGATAAAGCTCTTGAACATTTCGATGCTATGGCGGACAACGCCGATTTATACACAGAAGAAAACAAACATACCTTCAACCAGCTAGGTATCGAGTTAAGACAGAACAAGCTTTTCGAAGAGGCGGTACGGAACTATACCAAGGCGTTGAAGATAGACCCAAAAGACGAAGTACTCTACTACAATTTATCACGGGCCTATAAGGAATGGGGTAAAGAGGAAGAGGCGGCAATCTATATAAAAAAGGCGTTGGATATTAATTCTGATTTTAAGGAAGCAAAGGCTTACCTACAGCTACTTGAAAACAGGTAAAGCTACTCGACTCTACGGGACTGTTTCCAAAAGAGTTTTTAAGCGTTTTAAGGAGAAGTTCATTTTCTAACTTCGTAAAAATAGAGGCTTTAGAGATTGCAATTTGTAACAAAATCAAATTTATGCCATTCGGCAACAGCCCCCTCTACAGGATAGGGCAAACAAAGTTTACGGCACGCCCCAAACAGACAGCCTGCAGATTTAAGAAAAAAGTGCGGTGTAGAAAAAAAAGAGCAGTTCTTAAAGCTTTAAGACTTTCTTGATTTTTTCTTCTAAAGCTCCGGCGGTGAACGGTTTTACGATATAGTCGTTTACTCCGGCTTGCGCGGCGGCAACTATATTGTCTTTCAGTGCTTCCGCCGTGACCATGATAACAGGTGTCTCTTTAAGCTCGTCATCGGCCCGCATTGTTTTAAGCAACTCAAGACCTGTCATTGTAGGCATGTTCCAGTCAAGAAGAACTATGTCGTAAGGGTTTGCCTTTAGCTTGGGAAGAGCTGTAGATCCATCATCAGCTTCGTCAACGTTTTTGACGCCAAGCTGTCCAAGAATATTTCTCTCGATCTTGCGCATAGTAGCAAAATCGTCAACAACAAGAACCCGCAAGTTTGGATCAATATCACCCATCATTCACCTCTAAAGTGCAAAACAAAATTTATATACATAGCGCGACCTACATTCTACATGTTTGTAGGTACCAATGTAAACTGGAGAATAGCAGGCGGTCTTCTGCTTTTTAGCAACTAGTTAAATGGGGTGAGCGATGGGATTTGAACCCACGGCCACTGGAGCCACAATCCAGAGCTCTACCAACTGAGCTACGCCCACCAAGAGAGCAGATAGTATGACGCAACTAAGGCCCCATTTCAAGAAAATGGGAAAATCTTAAAAAAACAAATTACTACAGGGAACCTCTAAAAATCTATTTTTAAAGTTCTGACTTTTGGTTGGTCGAATTATAGATGGGGATTTAGTACTATTGCCGAAACCGATGAAGAAGATCACTTATTTTTAGAGGAACCCTATAGATAAACTCTTAAAATGCCTCAAAAGTCAGCAGGTATACGGCGAAGGCGAGTAACCGATACCTAACCGGCATATTTTTTTGGAAAATTTTTCCTTACTTGGTACAAACGTATTGCAGATTTCTGGCATCTAGCGGTAGAAACAGAGGAAAGGAATAGAATGATATCTATTCAAAAAGGAAAAGCTGTGGTTTTAGATAAATAGCCAGTTCTATTATTTTGTTTTTAAAGGCATTATCGCTTTAGCTTTTTCTTTTAGCATATAAGCCTTTTTAAGATATTACGGCACGGTCTTTGCTCCAATAAGCTGATAACTGTTAATTTGTCTATTTGAAAAAGGTTTTTTGACTAAAGAAATAATCTTATTTGACGATACGAAGATATGAATTTGCTTTGGAGATGTAAAATATTAGACGGAGGCTACCGATTTAGACCAGATATCAAAAAAAGAGGGGAGGCTTATCTTTGTTGCGATTGACCGATTTTTATAAAATTGAACAAAAAAATATTATTAAGGAAGGAGGATTTAGTATGAAAAAATTTCTTTTAGCAACTGTTGCGATGCTACTCGTTTCTGCGGGGAGTGCCCACGCGGACAAAGGCTACTGGTTTGGTTGTGGTTCGTGCGGTAGTACAGCTACCACTTGGAATACCTATGTATGGGTAAACAACGATTCTGGCGGAAGTGTGGCTACTACAGTAACTTTTTACAGGTGGGACGGTACAGCATTAGGCTCTACCACCAAGACTATCGTGAGTAACGGCGGTTGGTTTTTCAACCTCGGTAATCTCGGTAACGTAGCTTCCACAGTCTTTAATGGTACTACCGGCGGCGACGATACCACCGACACCAATAACAGACGTGGCTGGGTAGATATTAAACCTACGACGGTTCGTGGTTTTACTACTCTTTTCGAGTCTACATATAGTGGCGGGTTTAACTTCTCTCATGGAGAAAGTACCAACTAAAGCTATCGTATAGTTTAGTTCGATATTAGGCCCCCGGCTTGTAAAAGCCGGGGGTTTTTTTGTATTATCCTAGACAGTATGAAGTTAAGGATGATTCTTGCCCTTTTGCTCCCGCTCTTTTTTTTGGGCTGTACAGGTTCTTTAGAGAAAAAACAGTTCGATTCCGAGATTCATTTTGAAATAGCCAAAGAGTATCTAAACGCCGGCCAGATGGGAAAAGCTCTCAAGGAGGCCGAAACGGCGATAGAACTATTTGAGCGGAATTTACCGGCTCATTTTCTAAAGGCCGAAACACTGGCACGGCTCGAAAAGTTTGACGGAGCTTTCACCGTCCTAAACCAGCTGGAGCCGATAATCTCGAAGAGTGACAGATACCTGTTGGATCACTGGAAAGCGGTTATTTATTATCACAAAAAAGACCTTAAAAAGGCGGTAGAGCTTTTTGAACTTTCTGCTAAAAAGGAGCCGAACTTCGCTTTAAACTATAAAATACTTTCCGACATATATCCGAAAATCGGTCTGCTGGAAAAGGCTGTCAACCGCGCGACAAGATGGACAGAGCTTCAGTCCGGCTCTGGGCAGGCATGGGAAAGCCTCGCGGTTATTCTTACAAGAAACGAGAATTACCCGGAGGCAAAAGAAGCGTTAGATAAAGCACTCGCGATAAACCCTAAGAGTGCTATGGCTTACAACTATTACGGCCGGTGGGCTGATGAGCAGAAAATATGGGATATGGCGGAGCAAAGCTACCTTAAATCAATATCGCTAGATAAAGAAAACCCTTATGTATATCTGAGCCTGGGCCAGCTGATGATGATTACAGGCAGACTGGACGATGCCTTTCCTTACCTTGAAAAATCAAACCAGATGAATGCCGAAAACGAGTTTACCCATTTCTGGTTTGGAGAGTATTACCTGAAGAAGGGAAACTACGAAAAAGCGTTTGAGCATTTTGGCAAGTCGTTTAAGATCAATCCTGCCTTTTCAAAAGCGAGGGCTGGCTTTGCCGATGCAAGCATGCAATCTTCCTCTAACTACGCCGAGGCGGTTAAAGTACTCAACGACGGGGTTAAAAAAGCGCCGGCAGAAAAGCCGAGCTACTATTACTACCTAGCAAAGGTACACTACGCGAAAGGCGACCTTGAGGCCTCCATAGAGTTTACCGAAAAAGCTATGGCGATGCTCGACCAGTCGGCGGTAGAGGGCCTTGTAGACCTACACCTCCTTAAAGGAAATATACTCTCAAAGAAAGGCAACAAGAAAGAAGCCCGCAAAGAGTATGAGACCACGGTAAAGCTTTCTCCCGATTCAGAATCCGGGAAAAAGGCAAAAAAGTTATTGAAAAACTGAACCGGAAAAAGGCCGGATGATTTACCGCAGGCCGTTTTTTATCGGAACGGTAATCTTTTTTCTATCTGCCGTCTATTATCTTTCATTTTGCCGCTACGGTATCAACCTTTGGGACGAGGGTGGTATTTATTACGGAGGTGTCAGGTACCTCAACGGCCAATCGGTAATGACAGATTTCTTCGGGTACACGCAAGGGCGCTACCTGCTGGTGGAACTGATATATAGGTTTGTCGGTTCCGACATGGTCGACGTTAGAAGGTCGCTGGCAGTCTTGACAGCTTTTTTCCCTCTGCTTGCTTTTCAGATTTCAAGAAGGTTAATGCCGGCTCCATTCGCTGTCGCCGCGACACTTCTTATCCTTTCAGCTCCGGCTGTCTACTACCAAAGGTTCTACGGCTTTGTTTTTCTCTTTAACATCTGGGCGGTTCTGGCATTTCTTGAAAGCAGGCGCAACATCGGCTTGGTTTTGGCAGGGGCGTTTATCGCTTATCTCTTTCGCACCGAAACGCTAATCTTCTTTTTGCCGGTCTATGCCTATCTTGTCTGGCGGGATTACGGCGGAAGATGGAAATTGCCGGCGATAACACTGTTTGCCGCTGTAGGATTAGGTCTCTTTCTTTTCGGCAAGCATGGCGACCAGCTTATTTTCCATATGCGGAACGATCTTTTTCTCTGGGGGAATAGTTTCCCGCCCATTTTTGAAGGTTATCAGGGAAGGGAGTTCGATTTTTTTGCGTTTCTGGAGAATATCCTTTTTTACCTGCCGTTTATCTCGGCCCCTATAGTCTTTGCCGTAGCGTTTAAAATGGACGAGGGGGTTAAGCGGACGGGACTCATGATACTCTCGTACCTGCAGTTTTGCGCCATGGCGCTTGTCACCACAAGGGCCGGCTTCGACAACTTGGTGCGGTGCCTTCCGCTTTTTTTTATTGTCGCCCCGTTTCTTGCCTACCGCGTACTAGAGAAAATCGAAAAAACTCACCTAAAGGCTTTGGCAGAAACAGTATTTCTGGCTGTTTTCGTCTTGTATTTGGCAGATTTTAATATGGTAAAGGGGTTCTATGTCGGCTCTGTAGGGGCGGTAAAGCAGACGACAGCGAGAATGAACGACGGCAAAGCCAAAGCGATACACCTTACCGAGTTGGACGCGCGAATTGTTTCGGAGCTGACCTCTAGGCTGGAAAACGAAACAAAAGAAGGTGAAACGATATTCGTCGCGCCTCTTGGCCCTATTTTTTACTACCTTGCCGGTATAGACAACCCGACCTATTACGACTGGATACTGCCCGGCACACTGAAGGATTCTACGCAGGAAAAGGAGCTGGTAAAACAGCTAAGCGAGGCACTGCCGCGAATAGTCGTTCTTGTCGATATAGAAATAGACAATAAAAAAGAACGTTCTTTAAAGCATTACGCCCCTTTGCTGATAAACTGGGTTACGAAAAATTATAGTTATTCAGATAATATTGCCTATTATCAAATATGGAAGCTTAAATGATAAAAAAGAGCGTTGTTTTATTTCTGCTGTTTTTCCACTTAGCCTCTCCTCTGGTCTTAGCTGTGGAGCTCACCAAAAAGGAGAGAAGGGAAGTTTTAAAGCTTGTTGAAAGGCAGAGAGATTTTTTTGAAGCTAAGATAGCCAACGATTGGGAAAAAATATACTCTTTCCTCTCACCGAGGCTGAAATCAATAATTTCATTAAAGCAGTTTATCCTTCAGCCGCATCTTCCCAACGGCGTTCTTCTTCCAGAGACTACAAGAGGCGGAGCTATGGAGGAACTGTTAAATAAACGGTATGTGCCGACTCATCTTGCCTACAAGATAATAAACATAAAGCTTAACGCCGGCAGAAACTTCGCAGAAGTCTCATCCGAAGTTGTACAGCCTCTTCCGCCTCCGATGCCTCAGGTAACGATAAGCTCCATACAGGAAGAGTTTTGGAGAAAAGTTGACGGGGTATGGGCTTTGGAGTGGGATATTAGATACCTTGTGCATCTCTCCGGCGCGGAGCAAAGAGCAGAAGCTAGAAGCTACATTCCAGAGTTTCGATACAGCGTAAACCTTAAAGAACTAGCCGAGTCGTACCTTGAAAAGGTAGAACAGTTCGAAGACGAATCAATCAAACATCAGCTTATAGAAAGAGCGTTGGTGATAGACCCTTACAACGCGGCGCTCAAAATCCGCGAAAAGAAAATTGACGATAATGGTTTGTCTCTAAAGCATATAGATAGAGCGCTTCTCGGCAGGCGGACATACACCGGCTGGTACACCTCTTACATGAAAACCGCCCACTGGTACGAAGTGGCAGGCGATTATAAAGCGGCGAGTAAGAGCTACATCGGCGCGCATGGTATCAACCCCGGCAGTAAGGAGGCTCTCTCTGGAGTTGTTTCTGCATCTATAAAAGCTGGCGATCTGCAAAAAGCGGTGAAGTACTACGTCCGCCTGCTGGAAATATCCTCCATCGTAAAGAGCAAGGCCGGCTTGCCGAAGCAGTTTTTGAGCTTAAACTGCAAACAGTGTAAAAAGCTAAAAAAGAAAACCGCCATTCTGCTGGCAAGGGGGCTTGTAAATGCCGAAATGTATAGGGAGGCGTATGATGTTTATAAAAACATCTTCGAGCAGACGAAACAGTTTGACAAAAGCATAGAAAAACTTAAAAAAAGAAAAAAGATAAAACTCTCGCAACTGCTCGAGCCGGAGCTTCTAGCGGAGCTTCCGCAGTTTACATATTATGAAATAGGCGCTCTTTTAAAAGAAGGTGGAGTCGGATTTTTTCATCCAGCCGATTTTCAAAAATGGAAGGTTGACGAGGGTGAAACCCTCATAGCCGAGTCGTCGCCAAAACTGCATCAGGTTATTTACGAAAACGTATATCTGGAAAGCCATATAGAGGCGGAGAGCCGTATTGTATGGCGCAAGAATTTTTCTAAAAATGCGCATACAGAGGAAGGCTATCTGGCGCTTTTCGCGGAAAACGACGAGGTGAACGGACGATTTTATCCTGATGAAAACCAAAACATGGCAGGCAGTAAAAAGCTGAGCGGAGAAATAGGAAAGCTTAAAAAAGGAACCGTTGTAGTTCTTTCACGGCTTTCTACAGCTCCTCGTGTTGTGTACCCGGCGTTTAGGGCCGAGCTTGCCAGAGCCGGTGTCGATGTAGGTAAACTGCCTAATCTGCTTAGCGCCCATCTTATCGTTTTTCATAAAGGGAAAAACGACTCGAAGATATGGCACGGTAAAAGAAGAATAAAAAAAATCTTTAGCGGTTCAAATATGAAAAAGTTTAAAAAGAGCGGCTCGGCTTCGATAGCTGTAACCGGAAAAAGCGGAAGAGAAACGATAAAACTTTATCTGCCAAAAGAACAACTGTAAAGAGACGATAAAATTTTACCTCTTTAAAAAAAATAAAACGAAAGTATATTTTGGGACTGTTTCCAAAAGAGTTTTTTGAGCATTGAAAAGGGAAATTTATTTTCTAACTTCTTTAAAAGAGAGGTTTTAGAGATTGGCGATTTGCGGAAAAATCGAATTTATCCCATTCGGCAACAGCCCCATTTTGTGATGCGTAAACTTGTTTTGTTCGGGGTTTTCTCTGTTTTAACTGCCGTTTCATGCGGAAACTTTACCTTGACCGTAAGCTCCGACACTAAAAGCCCTAGCGTTGTTTCTACATTTCCGGAAAATCTGGCAACAGGTACGGCGCTTAGTCTCGATATTACCGCCACCTTTTCGGAACAGCTCGATGCCGCCACAGTTTCCGCCGCTTCGTTTAGCCTAAATAACGGCGTGACCGGAACCGTTTCGTATAGCTCCGACGAAAAGAAAGCGGTATTCACCATCGACTCTAACCTAACGGCGAACACAACTTATACCGCAACGCTTAGCGATACTATCACCGATAGGGCAGGCAACAGCCTTTCCCGCATAGCATGGAGCTTTACTACAGGGAGCTAAACGCCAGCTCCTTTTTTTTAGCTTTTGGTTAAAATAGATAAAGGGACTGTTCCCAAAAGAGTTTTTTTGAGCATTGAAAAGGGAAATTTATTTTCTAACTTCTTTAAAAGAGAGGTTTTAGAGATTGGCGATTTGTGGAAAAATCAAATTTATCTCATTCGGCAACAGCCCCTTTAGAGATTGTCGATTTGTAGCAAAATCGAATTTGTGCCATTCGGCAACAGCCCCGCTATGGCAAGGAGGGGAAATCTTTGGCAATTCAAACTGATACACTACCTAAAAGCCTTTGTTCTTCTAAATAGGCCGGAAAAGCGATATTATGTGTGGCTATGGGAAAAGCAACAGTAGAGAGAAAAACAAAAGAGACAGAAATTTCCGTCAGTCTTGTCATAAACGGTACCGGCAAATCGGAAATAGAGACATCTATACCGTTTTTCGATCATATGCTGAACCAGATATCGGTACATGGTTTTTTTGATATAGAACTCAAGGCGGACGGCGATACCGAGGTAGACTTTCATCACACGGTGGAAGATTGCGGCATAGCTCTTGGGCAGGCGTTTGCCAAAGCTCTTGGCGAGAAGAAAGGCATCAAAAGATACGGCAACGCCGTGATTCCGCTTAATGAAGCGCTTTCGTCCGTTACGGTAGATTTTTCCGGCAGACCGTTTCTTGTTTTCAATTCGCACAGCCTTAAAGGAAAGATAGGCGAGTTCGACGCGGAGCTTATCGAAGAATTTTTTCATGCCTTTTCAAATAACGCCGGAATAACACTGCATGTCAACGTGCTGTATGGCAGTAACCTGCACCATATCGCCGAGACGATTTTTAAGGCGTTGGCAAGGGCGCTTGACATAGCGACAATGCCGGAAACAAGGGCTGTCGGAGTTCCTGTTTCCACCAAAGGCAGTTTATAACTTCAACCACGTTTAACACCCGAAACTAAATTCGGCAAACCGATGATAGCTATAATTGATTACGATATGGGCAACCTTAGAAGTGTCCAAAAAGCTTTTGAAAAGGTAGGCTCAAGCGCGGTCATTACGCGCGACCCTCGGGAGATAACCTCCGCTTGTGCCGTAGTCTTGCCCGGTGTCGGTGCTTTTGCCGTCTGCATGGAGAACCTCCAAAAGTATCGGCTGATAGAGCCTATTCATAAATTTGTCGAAAGCGGTAAACCGTTTTTCGGCATCTGTCTTGGCCTTCAGCTTCTTTTTGAAGAGAGCGTGGAGTTTGGCGGGTGCAAAGGACTCGGTATCGTTAAAGGCAAAGTGAAAAAGTTCCCCAAAGGAACGCTTAAGGTGCCGCACATCGGATGGAACGGAGCGGTCGTCGAAAAAGAATCTCCGATGTTTAAAGGAATAGAAAATAACGCGAACTTCTATTTTGTACACTCGTATTATGTAGAGCCGGAGGAAGAAGCTATAATCACTTCGAGAACAGACTACGGCGGTATGTTTGTTTCCTCTATCGGGAAGGGAAATATTTTTGCGACGCAGTTTCACCCGGAAAAAAGCCAAGATGTGGGACTGCGTATGCTCAAAAATTTTACGGGGAGAATAAACGGACAGTGAGCAGGAAACGCTCCGCGCTAAAAGAGTTCATCATTTACATAGCCGCCGCTCCGGTTATGGAGTTTAACCGTTTCGCCCCAAGAAAGATGGTCTATACCCTCTGGGAGTTACTCGCAAAACTTTTCTGGAAACTAAATAAAAGAAGACGCCGTATAGCTCTTGATAACCTTCGCTCCGTTTTTAAAAGTATGCCGGAGGAACGTATGGAAGATATAGGCGTTCGCTCTGTCATCAGTATGGTATGGATGTATGTCGAGTTTTGCTGGATGGGCGGCATGAACAAAGGCAACGTCGACAGCTACGCTACCGTTGAAGGATGGGAAAACCTAGAGAGAGCGTTAAAACAGGGAAAAGGGGCAATGCTTACCTCGATGCATATATACAACGGCGAACTGGTCTCCGGCTCTATCGCCGCCAGAGGTATGCCGGTACACTGGGTAATCCGCGAGGTAGACAACAGGTTTCTCGATAAAAAGATGGACGGCATTCGCGAAAGTTGCGGGCTTAAAATCGTAAAAAAAGAAAAGGCGATGCACTCGATGATAAAGGCGCTTAGAGACGGCGAAATTCTAGCGTTTACCGCCGATCAAAAAGCATCTACAAACGGCGTATGGGTGAAGTTTTTGGGGCGGTGGTCGTCTAACCATAAATCTCCCGCGGTTCTGCATTTCCGCACAGGCGCGCCGATAGTGCCGATATTCTCATTTCCAAAAGGCGACGGCACGCACCACGCCTACATACTTCCGGAGCTGGAGTTTAAGCAGACCGGAGAAAGCAAACGGGATATCTTTCTTCTCACGCAAAAGATAGCCGATCTTCAGTCGGAGTTTGTGCGCAAACATCCAGAGATATGGTTATGGATGCATAGAAAATGGTCTGTACAGCCGAATGAAAAAGAGATATCGGAATCGGAAAGATTTGCCGAAGAAGCGCGGATGAAAACCGACCTCTCCGGGATAAAATAGGGAGGTATTGTTTGAAGCGTGTCGATATTTCAAAAATCAAGCATGTCGCGGTAAGGTCTCCCAACTGGCTCGGCGACGCGGTGATGTGCGCGCCTGCCGTCAAAGCTGTTAACGAAATTTTTAAGCCGGAAAAACTTACAGTTCTAGCGCGCTCAGAGCTAAAAGATTTTTGGCTCCGGTATAATTTTGTAGACGAGGTATCGGCTTTTTCAAGGGCTAGCGAAGGTTCTGCCCACGCTATGCTGGCGTCAGCCGGTATAGACGCGCTTATACTGTTTACTAACTCGCTTAGGTCGGCGTGGAACGGGCTGAAAACAAAAGCGCCTATGCGTCTCGGTTATTCCGGCAACTTTCGGTCTCTCTTTCTCACCGATCCGGTGGAAGGGGATTACCGTCTTCATATGACCGATTTTTATCTGGAGCTTTTAAAGTTTCGGGGCGATGGCAAGGCTAGGTCTGCTGTTATTGGCTTTCCAATTCTGGAAGAGGAGCGACAGTTCGCGGCCGAGCTTGGAAAATTAAACAGAGTTGTCGGTATCCCTCTCGGCGCGAAATACGGTTCCGCAAAATGCTGGCCGACAGAAAAACTGAAAGAGTTACTGAAATTAATAGCCGCGGACAAAAGAAACGCGGTACTGTTCGGCACAGCTTCAGAAAAGGAGCTTGGAGACGAGCTATCGTCTATAGACCCGGGGATAGTAAACCTCGCGGGGAAAACATCAATAGGCCAGATGGCGGCGGTAATTGATATTTGCGACTGTATAGTGGCAAATGATTCCGGGCCTTTGCATATTGCCGCCGCAGTTGGTAAAAGAGTGATTGCGCTTTTTGGCTCTACAGACCCGAAAAGGACAGCGCCACGCTTGCCGAACGTGAAAGTGATAAAAGTAAAGGCCGATTGCGCCCCATGTTTTAAACGTGAGTGTCCGGTAGATTTCCGGTGTATGGAAAATATATCGGCAAGAAAAATTTTTGAGGAAATAAATAAATGAAGTTTTTTAGAATTATCGTATCGGTCGCTTCCCTTTTTGTAGCTCTTTCGGTTTTTCCATCTTTTGCCGGCGAGGGAAAGCTTTCAAAGGGCGAAACCAGCATAAACGGCTATCTCGATTTCGTATTCTACGACGACAGAGGAATAGGGTGGAGCGGCGCAGAGACTACCTTTACCGGACACCTTAAACTCGATGTTCAGCACGCTGTGTATGACGATGTGCTTATAAGGTTTCGCGGTGAATACAGCCCAACGGTAAACGACCACGCGAGGGCCCCGGCATCTTTCGATAGAAGAGAGGGCAACCCGGAAGATGCTTATATGCAGTTTAGCGGTTTCATGGATGCGAGAGCTACATTAAGGTTTGGTGTCGTTAAGGTTCCTTTTGGGCTTTTTAACACCCTTGCGATAGAGGACAGAAACAGGCCGGTATCTATGAAAAGATGGCGGGAGTGGGATTACGGAATAAGATACGACAGAAGTTTCGCGTTTACCGACCTTTCTCTAGCGGTGGTAAACGGTGAAGGAAGAGAAGGAACAGATTCGAACAGTTCCAAATCGGTAGCTCTTAGGCTTTCTTTTCCGGCAAATGGAGATGGAGATAACTATAGGGAAACAGCGCAGGTAACGAACTACCCTAATCCGGTTAATGCCAATCCAAACGGAGAGTTTGTATGGAACGTCGGGCTTAGCGGTTATGTCGGGAATAAATATACAACGCCGATAAAAGTAAAGAACAACCACTATGCAGTAGATTTTAAGGCCGACTACTCCAAGTTTTCGTTTAAAGGACAGTTTACTTACCTTGAAGGCGGGTTTACCAATGCCGATGTGAGCAGTAACACCACTATCGCCGACCTTGTGGCACTCTACCAATATAGCGACGCGGTAACACTGGAGATAGAAAGCTTTAAAAAAGGGTTTTCATCGTTTGGGGAGCTTACATACGGGTTCGACGGCAAGACAGTCTACGGGGTGATGTACGAGTATTACGACCCAGACGGCAAGTCGAACGACTCTGTTTTACAAAAGGCGAAGCAAAGGACAGTGCTGGCGGTAAAACATGACTTTAGGCCAGGTGTCACGTTCGCCTTTCTGTACACAATGAATAATGACCCAGCTTTCGGGAAAACGGGAAACATACTCCAAACAGATGATGTAAAAGGCGATGAGGTGTTAATGCTTTCGGTCGCGATGCAGTTCTAATCACGCAGAGGCGTGGAGGCAGTGTGTCAGTTTAAAAATTACAGTCTCTTTATCCTTCCCCTGCAAATCGGAAGGGAAACTCCCCCCCGCCCCCGCGCGCGGAGTGCTGGACGGAGCGGTTACCCTTAAAAGGGCTACTACCCCTTATGAGCCTGTTTCCAAAAGAGTTTTTTTGAGCATTTTAAGGAGAAGTTCATTTCCTAACTTCTTTAAAATAGAGCCTTTAGAAATTGGTAATTTGTAGAACAATTAAACCAACAGCCCCCTTATAGTCCCCTCCTTTGAGAAAGTAGGGAAAGCCGCTGGAATTCAAGCTGAGACGCTACCCCACGATGCGATCTGGTTGCGCCTAAATCTTTAATATGTTTTGATACTCCGAACTATTCTGATTTTGGGGGTACATGAGATGGACGGTCGGTTAGACGCGTTTAAAAATTCAGGCGATGTTCTTTTTTTAATGCTTGGGGCTGTAATGGTTTTTGCGATGCATGGCGGTTTTGCCTTTCTCGAAGTCGGGACAGTAAGAAAGAAAAATCAGGTAAACGCTCTTGTAAAAATTCTTTGCGATTTCGCGGTATCAACGGTTATATACTTTTCTATCGGTTTCCCTATCGCTTACGGTCTTTCTTTTTTCGGGTCGGCCGAGACGATTTCCTCTGCCGATAGCGGGCTGGAGCTTGTGAGGTTTTTCTTTTTGTTGACCTTCGCGGCGGCTATTCCGGCAATCATCTCTGGCGGCATTGCAGAAAGGGCCCGTTTTTGGCCGCAGGTCGCTATCGCCGCGGTTTTTGTCGGGTTGGTCTATCCGGTGTTTGAAGGGATGGTATGGGGACAGATTAACTTTTTAGGGCAGGAAGATTCATGGCTCGCCGGTTTTGGCGGCGCTCCTTTTCACGACTATGCTGGGTCGGTTGTAGTCCATTCGATGGGAGGCTGGCTGGCGGTTGTCGGGGTTATACTGCTAGGCCCTCGGGTTGGCCGGTGGACTAACGGACGGTCTAACCCGATACCTGTCAGCAATATTCCGATGCTGGCGCTTGGAAGCTGGATGCTTTGCGTAGGCTGGTTCGGCTTTAATGTTATGAGCGCTCAGTCGGTGGATGGAATTTCCGGCCTTGTGGCGGTCAATTCGCTGATGTCTATGGCTGGCGGAATTATAGCGGCGTTGGTAGTATCTAAAAACGACCCGGGGTTCATACACAACGGCGCGCTCGCCGGCCTTGTGGCGGTATGTGCCGGTTCCGATCTTTTTCATCCGTTGGGAGCTTTTGTTGTTGGTGCCGTAGCGGCTGTTATTTTCGTTAAATGCTTTATTTGGGAGCAACAGGTACTAAAAATCGACGATGTACTTGGAGTTTGGCCGCTTCATGGTCTTTGCGGTACATGGGGAGGGATTGCGTGCGGTATTTTTGGACAAAAGGCTCTGGGCGGGCTAGGCGGAGTGACCTTGCTTTCGCAGTTTATCGGCACCATTATCGGCCTTTTATTTGCCTTAACAGCTGGGTTTACCGTTTACTATGTTGTAAAATCAGCGGTGGGAATAAGGCTGACTGAAGAAGAAGAGTTTATCGGGTCTGATCTTGCCATACACAGGATCGACGCTTACCCTGAAGAAAGTATAGGAGGCTAGTGGAGATGAAGAGAATTGAAGCGATAATAAAACCCCATAAGCTGGATAGCGTTAAATCCAAGCTGAACGACATCGGCGTTACAGGTATGACGATTACCGAGGTGAAAGGCTTTGGCCGTCAAAGGGGACACAAAGAGATATACAGAGGCGCAGAATATCATATAGATTTCATACCTAAAATATTGATAAGCCTTGTGCTTACCGATGACCTTGTCGAAAAGGCGGTTGAGGCGATAACCGAAACAGCCCGTACCGGCTCGATAGGCGACGGTAAAATATTCGTGATGCCTGTTGAAGATGTAGTAAGAATAAGAACAGGCGAAAGAGGGAGCGAAGCGGTTTAGGGTGGTTCATGGAGATATCGGAACAACAGTAACGAAGCTTATACTCGGTGAGCAACGCGAATATCCGCAAGCATCGGGGGAGTTTTCTTCACTGTTTGTGGAGCTTACCGTAGCGCTTAAACAGATTTCCTACGAAGTAAATAAAGCCGGCCTTCTTAACGTGCTTGGAAAAGCCGGCGGCAGAAACGTGCAGGACGAAGAGCAACAAAAGCTTGACGTCATGGCGAACGAGACAATCATAAGAACGATGGAGTATACCGGCTATCTTTGCGGGATGGCTTCGGAGGAAAACGAAAAAGTTATAGAAATCCCAGATGCCTACCCTAAAGGAAAGTATCTCTTGGTATTCGACCCGCTTGACGGCTCGTCGAACATCGACGCGAACGTGAGCATAGGAACTATATTCGGAATATACAGGAAAGGCGGCGGCACCGGAAAGTGCGGTGAAGATGATTTTTTACTGCCGGGCAGGGAGCTTGTCGCTGCAGGGTATGTTATATACGGCTCCTCCACTATGCTTGTTATCTCTACCGGACACGGCGTAAACGGCTTCACGCTAGATCCGAATGTCGGCGAGTTTATCTTGTCGCATAAAGATATCAAGACCCCCTCCAAAGGGAAGATATACAGCGTAAACGAAGGCAACTACCAGTATTGGGATGAAAAGACAAAAAGAGCGATAGACTATTTTAAGGAAAAAGACGAAGCGACAAAGCGTCCGTACACAGCTCGTTATATAGGCTCTCTTGTCGCGGATTTTCACCGCAACCTTCTCTATGGCGGTCTGTTTATCTATCCAAGAGACAGTAAAAGCCCAAAAGGAAAACTAAGGCTTCTTTACGAAGCAAACCCTCTTGCGTTTATCGTCGAGAACGCCGGCGGCACCGCCACGGACGGCAAGAACCGCATAATGGATATTCAGCCGGACGGTCTTCATATGAGGGTTCCGCTCGTTATCGGAAGCAGAGAAGATGTCGAGCGTGTTACCGCTATGCTGAACGGCTAACCGTTTTTTTCTTCGTCTGTTTTTTTTGCCTTAAACTTTCTATGTAATACAGGTATCAGCGCGAATAGCCCAAGAAGAACAAATGCCAGCATAACTCCCGGGCTGAATATTCCGCCGCCAGAGGCAGATTCTCCGATTTCTGCCGCCGCATTGGTAAATACAAAGCTTCCAGGTATTATGCCGATTGCGGTTGCCGTGATGTAGTCTTTAAACGATATTTTAGTAAGACCGGCTCCAAAGTTTATTCCGTTATATGGAAAAACCGGAACAAGTCTTACAAAGAGAAGATAATTGAAACCGTCCTTTTCCATTCCTGCGTTAAATTTCTCGAACCACTTCTGTCCTTGGAATTTTTCACTTAATGTATCTCTTGCTACAAGTCTTGCAATCCAAAACGCGCCGGACGCTCCAAGCGTTGCGCCTATGATATTTAAAACGGTGCCGAGCCATCTACCAAAAATCAACCCTCCGGCAACGGTGATAATGGTGCCTGGCAGACCAAACGAGGTGGTAACGGCATAGACGATAACGAAACCTACAGACCCCCACACTCCTAGTGAATCTACTAGGCTACGAATCTCGGTGAGGGAAATTTTTCCCATAAGACCTGTCTCGCGTATAAGAACTACGCATCCGACTATAACTATGAGTATTGTCGCAAGTTTTAAGCTTGCCTTTTTTTTGCTATTCATAAAGTTTTAAAATGCGTTTAAGAACCTTCCCGTATTCTATCAGGTGAAACAAAATATTAGAAATGTCTGGTTTTTAAGACTTATGTTTTTTTTCTAAGAATGTAACTACATGGAAAATAAGTAGATATCTGTGGCACGCAGGTTGCACCTGTTTTGTGTAGGAGCGGTTTTATTTGATACGATTTTTGACTAGGCTAGGATTTTTAGGTGAAAAAGAATATAGAATTTGGGTGAGATGGTTTAAAAGCTAAATTTTTCAAAGAGAACCGTCGATAATTATGGTAGAATCCTCTGGTTATGGGAAGGTGTTTAAGTAAGTTGAAGCGATTTGTAATTTTTCTGTTGATGTTGTTCGTTGCCTCTCCGGCGTTTGCGGCCAACATAAAAGTGAAGACAAGGATATCGGATCAGATACCTACCAACGTACTTGGCACCTCCTTGACAGCTCCTCCCAATGTTCAGGTAATCAGATCTCAAAGAGGCGTAGATCATTTCTTAAGCAAGTATCGAAGTTTTAACAACAGGCCGTCGTACTCTAAAATCAAGAAGCTTGAAAAACAGCTCAACGCGGTTAATTTTGAAAAGTATATGATTATCGCGGTTCTTTCACAGCCGATGGACAACTATAAGCTGAGCATTAAAAAGATAAAGCTTGAAGACGACGTTATAATCGTTGACGCTACTTACCGGCACCATCTGAAAAATTACCGCATACCTCCCAAAAAATCTATCTACTACGCAATCTCCGTGGTTGAAAAAATGCCGCAACCTGTTTTGCTTGAAGCGAAGATGGTAAAAGTGAGAAGCAGAACCAAGGCTGGTAAAAAAGTAACCGTTACCGGAAGACTGATGAGGTATAAGCAGGCGGCATATCAGCTTGTGCCTGTCAAAATTCGTAGAGGTAAAAAGAACAGCTACTACATTACCGGCGAGAAAAAAGACGAACTTACTCCCTACCTCGGAAAAGTCATCACCCTTGCTGGCACTGTAAGCCATGAAAAGAACAGCCCATACGAACACGACCTGCATGTTGATAAACTGGTAAAAGCCTACGACTGATTCCCTTTTTCACTCTGGCTACTGTTGCTTGGCAGGGCGGCCAAACGCCGGCAAGTCGACTTTAATTAACTCCCTTTGCGGAGAAAAAATTTCTATCGTCACCAATAAGCCTCAGACGACAAGAGACAGGATATTAGGCATAAAGACTACCGCCTTCGCGCAGATGATTTTTATTGATACTCCTGGCCTGCATAGTTCCCAAGGAAAGCCTCTCAATAGAAAAATGATGAAAGAGGCGATAGGCGCTATCCATGAAGCCGATGTTCTGCTTTTTCTAGCTGGCCCAAGCATGAGAGATATAGATAAGGAGATTGAGTGGATTGAAAATATCAAAAAAACCGGAAAACCGATAATAGTAGCTGTCAATAAAATAGACCTTGTCGAGAAAGATAGATTTCTTCCTGTCATCAAGCGGTTTTCGGAAATAGGGATAGAAAAAATTATTCCGGTCTCTGCCCTAAAAGGAGATGGGGTCGACGCGCTTGAGAGAGAAATCGCGGCGATACTTCCGGCATCTCCCCCGCTCTACCCTGAAGATACCCTCACCCAACAGACGGAACGGTTTCTTACATCGGAAATAATAAGAGAAAAACTTTTTCAGTTTACCAGACAGGAAATACCATATTCCTCCCTTGTATCTATTGATGATTTCAAGGAACGCAGTAAAAAACTTTCTGTGGTTTTTGCCACCATATACGTCGAGAAGGAATCGCAGAAAGGGATAGTGATAGGTCAGCGCGGTTCGATGATTAAGAGAATAGGGTGGGATGCCAGAAAGGAACTGGAAGAGCGGTTCGGCCGGAAATTTTACCTTGAGCTAAGGGTGAAAACAAGAAAGGAATGGACGAAAGACGAAAAGTTTATCGACACCTATGCCACTAATGTAAAATAGCATCCATAATGCCGCTTTATAACGATACAGCGCTGGTTCTTCGCCATTACGACCTTGCGGAATCCGACAGGATAGTTTCATTTTTCGGCAGGCGTTACGGAAGGATAAGGGTAGTAGCCAAAGGCGCGAAAAAACTCAAGAGCAGGTTTGCAGGCAGGCTGGAACCTTTTCATTCTTTAGATATAGTTTTCTTCGGCAAGGAGAACGCAAACCTTGTTAAACTTAGTTCCGTCGAGATGTCTACCTCCCGCACAGGGATATCGGCAGATCTTGAAAAGTTCTACCATGCTTCCTACATGGTGGAGATGGTAGAGGCAGGACTCCGCGAGGGAGATCCTAATTTGACCGCGTTCGATCTCGTAGCAAAGGGGCTTAGCTGGCTTGAGCGGCAGACCGGCTCGAAAGATTTGGAATGGGTGACAAGGTTTTTTGACCTAAAGTTTCTAAGCGCGCTTGGCTATCGGCCGATGCTTGAGAGATGCCTGCTTTGCAAAAAGGAATGGTCCGGCGATACAGATCCGTTTTTCGACCCTCTCGCCGGCGGTCTGCTTTGCCGGCGTTGCTCCGATAAAAAAACAGGTTTCATACCGCTATCAAAAGGCGCCGCGAAATTTCTTGGCAAAATTTTGATAACCGATTTCGAAATGGCAGAAAGGCTAAAGCCATCTCAGTCGTTACTAGAGGAGATAAGCCGGTCTATATTGGCTTTCAGGAATGCCAGACTGCAAAAAGTTTTTAAAACCGAACGGTTTCTAGCATAGGCTTGGTATTTTTAAGCAGTCAGTCATCTAATTTAAAGGCAGTATCTATTTCATCCACACCAGTGCGCTCCTTAGCCTCTGCTTCAAGGCTCCGTATTTTGGGACTGTTTCCAAAAGAGTTTTTTGAGCATTTTAAGGGAAAGTTTATTTTCTAACTTCTTTAAAATAGAACCGTTAGAGATTGGCAATTTGTAGCAAAACCAAGATTGTCTTATTCGGCAACAGCCCCATTTTACCACCCCAAACGCTTTTCTAATACGGTGTAGAGGTGCGGTAGCTCTGGCGGTGGTATTGGCGGGCTGTTGCCGAAATAGTTCTTGGAACACTTCAAGAAAAAACTCATCTTTTAACTTTTTCAAAATAGATGTTTTAGAGGTTGGCAATTTTAAACAAAATCAAATTTATAGGATTTGGCAACAGACTCGCTAAAGCAAAAAAGCTAAAGATTGAGTGTTTTGCCATAGAAATGTTTTCCCTGAAGCTGTAAAGGGGATGATTGACTATAGGGGCAGATGAAGTTGGTTCTACGAAACTGGCTAATAAGATTACGCCTATCTATCACCTCGACAGGACAAGCATGACCCTTTAAAAACCGGAGAGAACCGATATTCACCCCCCACTAGCCAAGTGCTGGGAACAGGCCTTTAAGCCCTTTCGCTATTATTTCTACAGCTATTGCCGAAAGAACCAGCCCCATAAGCCGTGTGATTACGTTCATTCCGGTTTTCCCGAGGTGCCGTTCTATCGGAACAGCCATCAGGAATGAGGCTAGCGTAAGCAGGCATACAAAAAGAGTGATTGCCGCTAGTATTACCTGCTCGATAGCTGTAGAGGCGTTATGGCTCTGAATTATTACGGTCGATATCGCCCCGGGGCCGGCAAGAAGAGGAATGGCGAGAGGAACCACCGCGACGGTATGCATCTCCTTAGCCTCTTTCGCCTCTTCTTTGGTTCTTTTTATTTCCGGCATCTCTGCCTTTAACATCGAAATAGCCAAAAGAAATATAAGTATTCCGCCCCCAACCTGAAAAGAGGCGATACTGATTCCAAAAAGTAAAAGTAACTTTTCGCCGAGGATTATAGAGACTAACAGAATTAAAAAAACCGACCCAATAGCGACAAAGGCTGTACGTTTTTTCTGCGCAGGGCTTTGCCCTATTGTTAGGCTTAGAAAAATAGCTATAGAACCTATAGGGTCTAGAATGGCAAAGAGGCTGGCCGCTTCCTTTATAACTTCGGACCAGCTGGTCATACGCCTTTTCCTAAAAATAAAAAGTTATCATATACGATGACAGTTGTCATCGCTACCGGCTTTATTTACGCATAAGTTTTTGGTATTGCTGGACGCGGTCAGCCGCAAACTCTTTCGACTTTTTGTCTAAAGATCTCGATGACCCCGCTTTATACGCGGAGTAGGCTTCCTGATGCTGTCCCATCTTTTCGTAGCTAAGTCCAAGCGCGGTGAACGCTTCGCCATTGCCAGGCTCTACTTTTGTTCCGGCGTTCAGCATAGTTACCGCGTTTTTGTAATCCTTTTTTTCCATATAGGCGTATCCGCTTTCGATGTAGGAACTGCTCGCGTTGGCATTAAGCTTCATCGCTCTTTTATGATGTTCGATAGCCTTATCATTCTTATTCCGTACTTTCGCAAGATGCCCAAGCCTCTCCTCTGGTTTGTAATAGCCGGGCTGGAGTTCTCTAGCTTTGTTGTACGCCGTTTCGGCTTCGACATATTTTTTAGCTTTTAGGGCAAAATCGCCTTTTTGTATATAAAATTCTGCCTGTTTGGGAGCGATTGAAATCGCCTTTTCGTTTTCATCAATGGCATCGCGCGTTCTGCCTTCTTTAAAATGTTTGTCGGCGCTGTCGTAATGCGCAAAGGCATCGCTTACTCTTTTGATACTTTTCGTTTTTTTCTTGAATCTGTCGGCAAATATTCCGTCACCCTTTCGCAAAGCGGCATAGCCGGCCTCATTTTCGTAAGCATAGTTTGTAACATGCCGGACTCTCTCTTCGCTAACAGGGTGAGAGCGCATAAGCGATTCGAAGTAGCTCGGTTTTTTCTTTTCCTTGCTGGCAAGTATCTCCTGCACCTCTATCGCTCCTTCGGGGTTGTATCCGGCTTTCATCATGTAAACTACGCCAAGATCATCCGACTGATATTCGTTATCTCGGCCGTATTTCATATTGGCGACCTGCGCTCCAAAAAGCCCTGCCTGTAGAGCCGCGAACCCGACAACACGCTCACTGCCGGAATCTGTCTTAGATTCTATAGCGATGGAGGCTACGGTGGCGGCCGCCTGCATCAGTATCCCCCTTGTCATAGCTTTTTGCGCGTGCTTTGCCGTCGCATGGCCAACCTCATGGCCGAGTACAGCGGCAAGCTGTGCTTCGTTATCCATTTCGTTAAGCAGGCCGCGGGTTATAAATATCTTCCCGCCCGGAAGGCATACAGCGTTTATCTGGGAAGAGTTCGTAACGGTAAACTGGTAAGGAAGGTTTGGCGCGTGAGAAACTTTTGCCAGCTCATGCCCAATGGACGATACATACTCTTGGAGTTCAGAGCCGGCAAAATCGCCTCCCCATTCCTGCCTGATGGTGGGGTACGCGTCGGATCCCATTTTATTGGCGGTAGAATCGCTGACAAAGCTAAGCTCGCTTCTGCCTGTAACTGGGTTCGTGGCACAGGAGGTAAAAAGCAGAAACGATACGATAAGCAAAGCGCATCGCTTGAAAACCTGTTTAACCATAACAGCTATTATGCCAAATTTTCTATCTTCATAAAGAGTTTAATTTTTGATTGCGGCCGCGTTTACCGCTTCAGCGTAAGGATAAAGCTCCATTCCTCCTTTGCAACCGGAGTTACCGAGAGCCTGCTTCCCTTTTGGAGGATTTTCATATCTTTTAGCTTCGTTTGCTTCCTTAATTCCGATAGAGGAATTATATTTTTAAATTTCCGCTTAAGACGAATGTCGACCATATACCAGATAGGTTTTTTATAGTTTGATTTAACGTCAAAGTAGTTAGACCTGTCGTTCCACGCGTAGCTATCGGGATATCCTTCTTTGGTAACGACGGCAGTTCCTGCTATTCCCGGTGTTTCGCAGTTGGAATGATAAAAGAAAACCATATCCCCTTTTTCAATCTCATCCCTAAGAAAGTTTCGTGCCTGATAGTTTCGCACCCCTTCCCAGCAGGTCGTTTTCTTGGGGGATTTTAGTAGGTCGCAAATGTTGAATACCGATTCTTCGGATTTAAAAAGCCAATATTTCATAAAGTAAAACAGACCTACCTAAGCGTATATCATCGAAATGGATAGATTGTGATTATTATAATCCCATTTTTTTAACTTGTAATTCCTCGCAGCTTGCTGCGGGGTGAGATTCCTTATATAAGGAGTGGATGGGAACGCTCCGGCGAAGCAGGTATAATGTATATCAAATTCACTATCATTTTGTGACCCCTATAAAG